>DHWX01000130.1:79198-102544 GCA_002413395.1 Polaromonas sp. UBA5171
CAGGATGGAAATGCAGTTGACCATTGCCGACACTCACCAGCCAATCAGCCACCGACTGGCAAGGGCACAAAGTGGACAACCGCGCAGCCACATCAAAAACTCGTTGCGGTCATTTCCCTGCATTCATCACCACCCCCTCCAACTCCTCAATAACGCGCAGTCGAGAATCCTACTGCACTGGAAGGCGTCTACTGGTCATATTGTTCTTGGCCGGTCAACCTGAACAGGAACGCTTTGCTAAAGTGATGGCCTCAACGATGTATTGAAGTAGCCCTCGACCAATCGCTGACCAAGGCCATCCGGTTGCTTTGGCGGCCGTGGTGGCGATGACAGGGGCACACGCTCCAGTAAACTTTTGGCACCCTGCACGCCCCGTAGAACTGCGTTACCTCGGAATGCTTGGCTTTGCTCCCCGGTTCACCGCGCCGGATGCCCAGCGGTGCCAACGCCTCCCCGTATCCGGTTTGCAGTTCGCGCAACCGCTCACGATCAAACAACGCCTTGCTGTTGAGCTTCCACACACCCGCCGCCGACTTCACACGCGGCACCACTAGCAGGTGCAGGTGCGGGGTCTGTTCGTCAAGATGAAGGACAGCCGAGGCCAGTTGATCCGGACATCGCCGTTTGGCCCATGCCAGTGAGGCCACTGCCCACGCCTTCACCTTGTCCGGTTCATACGCGCCGCCGATGTGTTCACGCCCGGGCCGGAAATAGCTCGGGCTGGTAGAGAGCACGATCATCGCGGCAGAACTGGATGAGAAAAGTGGATGATAGCCAGAGCACAATCGGCTGGGAAGCCGCACGGGGACTGGGTTTCAAGAACTGGCGGGCATCACAAAACGACCTGAAACCCGCATGGATATTGAGTTTCGCCATTTATGTTTTGCAAAGTACCGCCATAAGTACCATCATTTATCAAAGTGTCATCTTTTTCTGGCATCCGGCACCTTCAGATTGTATGTGGCGTACTCAGCGATCTTACAGTGCCCCTACCTTCACCGGCACAAGTACACTTAATCCTATCATTTTGATAGGATTCTGCGTGGCAAATCCGTCCAACCACCAGCTTGAGCGTCACATTCGAAAATCAGCATCGGACAGCGCCAATGTGGCTTTTGTCAAACACGCATGGAGTCAGATGCGCGCCATGCATGTGAACCGGGCCATGGTGATGGAAGTGCTCCGTATGGGACGTATGTACAGCTAACCCGAGTCGGACATCCGTTCTACTGGACTGAAGTGCCGCATGGAACAATTTGTGTCAGGCATGAACGTGGCGGTGGTTGTGGCGGTTGAGTACCCGGAGCCGGGACTGACGGTGGTCACGGTGATTGACATAACGAAAGGTTGAACATGTACCACTACACGGATGGCGGGCTGCGCAATGTGTGGCTGGCCAACGGCTACGAGATCAAGCAGACGCCATTTGGCGAAGCGGTGACATTTCATGATGGCGACGGACTGACCCAGGCAATTTGCCAAGCACTGGCCGGGAAAATCGGCGTGCTGACAGGGGTGGAGTTGCGCTACATCCGCAGTGGCGGCATGGGACTTTCGCAGCCTGCATTGGGTAAGTTAATGGGCATCGACGGGCAATCCATTGCACGTTGGGAGAAGACGGGCAAGGTACCGCGCTGGGCCGACAAGCTGGTGCGCCTACTCTATGCCGGACACGCCCAGGGCAATGAACCAATTTGCCGGGTAATGGAACGCATCAAGACGGTGGAGCGCATCGTCAAGCAAAGCATCGTCGTGCAGGAAAAACGTGGGCACTGGATGCACAGTGTGGATGAAAATGACGCAGCAATAGTGATTTGACCTATTGATGTGCTTGAACGTCTCTGAATGGCAAACGGGTCTACACGACAGTCTGATATTTGGTGGGCCAGTTCAACGGCGTTCAGAAGCCGCTCATGGCGTTCTGCATCGTGCCCAATCCGGTCATGAGCCTTATCGAATTCGCGGTCCGAATTCGGTCAATCAAACATAGATGAGTTGATGATCGGCCGCTAGTCATGGCTGAGGGACTTAAGAGAGTCGCTGCCTCTGGGGCATGCACATTACAGTTACGGAAATTCGAACAAAATGGAGTGGCTTATGAGGAGTCAGAGCCACCCAACAATTCAGGGACTTGTGCATGGATGATGTTTTCAACTTTCGCAACCGGCTCATTGGCGAATACAGCTCGTTTTCTCGCAGCTTTTCCAAGGTTGCGGCACAAGACATTCTGACCAAGGTAGAAGAAGAATATGCCCGTGGCCGTTACTGGCCGGAGCCACTGATCCAGATTAATCCCAACTACAAGCGCAGTGGCACGGTTCAGCAGTTAGCCAAGGACGGGATATTGCACGCTGATTGCGCGCACATTTTTCAGACTGGAAAAACGGAGGGCAAGCCATCGGACTTGCATCTCTATGTCCATCAGTTACAGGCCCTGGCCAAGGCTCAGAACCACCAAAGCTACGTTGTGACCACCGGTACAGGTTCCGGTAAGTCCCTCGCATTTTTCATTCCGATCATCGACCGTATCGTCAAAGCCCGGGCGACTGATCCGCACAAGCGCACGCGGGCCATCGTTATTTACCCGATGAACGCCTTGGCCAACAGCCAACTGGAGGAGCTGGACAAGTTCCTGCATGGCTACCCTGAAGACGAGGCACCCTTTACTGTCGCCCGTTACACGGGGCAAGAAAGTGCGGCGCAGCGGCAAGAAATTGCCGACAACCCGCCAGACATCTTGCTTACTAATTTCATGATGCTGGAGTTGATTCTGACGCGCTTTGAGGCTGTAGACCGCCAGGTGGTTGAGCATTGCCAGGGGCTTGAATTTCTGGTGCTGGATGAGCTCCATACTTACCGAGGACGGCAGGGGGCCGATGTGGCCCTGCTGGTGCGTCGTTTGCGCGAACGACTGAAGGCCGAGCAACTGGTCTGCATTGGTACATCTGCCACCATGTCCTCCACCGGAACGCAAGCCGACCGCAATCAAACGGTGGCAAGTGTCGCCAGTTTGTTGTTTGGTGCATCTATCACCGAACACGATGTGATTGGTGAAACCTTGCAGCGAGTCACCAACCCCGGCAAGGACGTACAGGCTATCAAGCCGCTGCTCAAGTCTGTTCTATTGAAAGATGCCCATGCTTGGGCCGACTTTGAAGCTTTTAGCAATGACCCGTTGGCCATTTGGGTGGAGTTGACTCTGGGCATTGAGCTGCCCACAGATGAGCCGCCCCGCCGTGCAAAGCCCATCACGCTGAAAGATGCCGCTGGCCGTTTGGCGGCCGATGCGCAATGTACCTTGGAAGAGGCAAGTATCGGATTGCAGCGGTTTTTGTTGGCGGCGCATGACATCAAGACTCCGCTGGGTCGAGAGCCGTTTGCTTTCAAGCTGCACCAATTCATCAGTGGCCCCGGCAAGGTGCTGGCGACGTTGGAGCCAGAAGGTGTACGCCACATCACCCTGGATGCCCAACGCTACGCCCCGGGTCGGCAGGAAGAGGGGGCCCAGTTGTATCCGGTCCACTTCTGTCGCGACTGCGGGCAGGAATACCACCCCGTATGGCGCGCTGGTCAGGCCCAGCAGGAATACACCCCGCGTGAGATTGATGACATCTCGGGCGATGATGATGAGAACGCCCGCTACGGTTTTTTGTGTCCCTCCAATCTGCGTCAGACCTACAAGGGCAGCATTGAGGACTTGCCGGAATCCTGGTTGGACTTGGCCCGGGTCGAGCCCAAAGTCAAAACCACCTTCAGAAAGTATGTTCCGGAAGACGTGCAGGTCAGTCCGCAGGGCTGGCAGGGTAGTGGTGAGTCCTATTGGTACATTCCAGGCAAATTCCGCTTCTGCCTGAACTGTGGCCAAACCCATGAGGTTCATGGCAAAGACATCAACCGACTGGCAAGCCTTTCCGGAGAGGGGCGTTCGTCGGCGACCACGATCCTTACCCTGAGCGCCATCCGGCAGCTATTTGATGTGAAGGACATGCCGTCCGATCAGCCTGATCCGCGCAAGCTACTCGGCTTTACGGACAACCGGCAGGATGCCGCCTTGCAGGCTGGGCATTTCAACGACTTTGTGTTTTTGCTCACGCTGCGCTCTGCCCTGATTGGCGCTTTGCAGAACCACCAAGGAGTATTGACAGAAGAAACCCTGGCGGATGCCGTCTTCAAGGCGCTGGGGTTTGATAAGACTGACTTTGGTACGCTGGCTGAATACCTGCGCACCCCCAAGCTGATGGGCCTGGCACGCCAGGATGCGCAGCGCACCATGCGTTTCATTATTGGCTACCGCCTGTTGCGCGACCTGCGGCGTGGCTGGCGGTTCAACAACCCCAATCTGGATCAGTTGAATCTACTTTGCATCGCTTACCGGGGGCTTGATGAATTTGCGGCGGAAGCCTCACTGTTCACTGGCAGCCCAGTGCTGTCCAAGATCAGCACTGAGCAACGGGCTGTAGTGGCCCGAATGTTGTTCGACAGCATGCGGCGCAGCCTGTGCCTGGAAACGCGTTACCTGGATGCTGTTGAGCAAGATAAAGCCAAGACGACAGCGCACCAGTACCTGAACGAGCGTTGGGCATTTGCGTCGGATGAAAACCTGGAAACAGCCAAATACCTGATCCTGACCAAACGCCCAGAATACAAAGGCAAGCCCCGTATCGACCTGATCCCTGGCGGCTCTCGCTCCCGACTCCTCAAAGGCCTAAAGGCAGCGTCCTTTTGGAAAGACAGCGCAGCATCAGGTCAAGTTGTAGGCTGGAAAGACCCGCAGTGGGTTGAGCTGATGGAGCAGTTGCTTCAAGCGGCTTCTAACTATGGCTACGTCCAGAAATTTGACGTTGACAGCCAAGTCATTGGCTGGCGCCTCAACGCTTCCTCCATGGACTGGTTGCTGGTGGACGAGTCGCAGGCCCTGGAAGACGGTAAACACAACCAGTTCTTCCGCAACTTGTACCAGGCGGTGGCCCAGACCCTGCGTCAGCAAGGGCACCCCTTGTTTGACTTTGAGGCCCAGGAGCACACCGCGCAAGTGGATTCCGCCCGCCGACAGTTGCTGGAGCAACGCTTTCGCTATACAGAAAAAGACCGCAAGGATTGGCTGGACAACCCCGCGCATGAATCCCCTCTGGAGCGTTTGCCAGTCATGTTCTGTTCACCCACCATGGAGCTGGGCGTGGACATCTCGGCCCTGAACACGGTCTACCTGCGCAACGTACCGCCCACCCCCGCCAACTACGCCCAGCGCAGCGGCCGGGCCGGGCGCTCAGGGCAGCAGGCCTTAGTTATTACTTACTGCGCCGCACTCAGTCCACATGACCAATGGTTTTTCCACCATGCCACCGAAATGGTTCACGGCATCGTCAAGCCGCCCACCCTGGATCTGGCCAACCGTGATTTGATTGAAAGCCACTTGCATGCTGTGTGGCTTGCTGCTGCACAGGTACAGTTGGACACCAGCATCGCGCCCTTGCTCGATCTGGAGCAGGTAGATAAACCATTACAGCCCGCCCTGCGTGACAAGCTCAATGCCCCAGAGGTCACCGCCCGCGCTCTGCAGAGTTCCCAAGGCTTTGTCGCCCAACTTGCTTCCGTGCTCAATAGCAGTCCCTGGTTCTCAGCCGACCATGTGGCCGCCACCATCGAGCGTGCGGGCCAAGACTTCAGTGCCGCCTTTGAGCGCTGGCGTGCTTTGGTAGATGCCACACGCAAGCAAATGGACATGGCGGATCAGGTGGTTAAAAGCTACACCACCTCGCACGCTGAAAAGCAAAATGCCCAGCGCCGTTATGGCGATGCTGCCCGCCAGTACAGTGTTTTACTCAAGTCCGGTAACGGTCAGAACTCTGATTTTTATACCTATCGCTACCTGGCCAGCCAGGGCTTCTTGCCTGGCTACAACTTTCCGCGCTTGCCTTTGATGGCCTGGATACCCGCCAAAGGGGGCACGACTGTCAAAGGCAAGGACGACGAAGGCAGCATGGTCAGCCGCCCGCGTTTTTTGGCGCTGTCCGAATTTGGCCCGCGCAGTCTCATTTACCACCAGGGTCGCATGTACCGTGTGGTGCGTGCCAAGCTCAATGTCGGCTCGGCTGACCACATCTCGGGAAATAGCACACTGGCGACGGTGGCCAGCCGTGTCTGCAGTCAGTGCGGTTATGCCCATATGGGCGCAGAAGATGGCACCGAGCCGCATCAAAACTGCTGCGAAAACTGCGGCGCTTTGCTGACCGACCTGGACTGGGTCAAAAACCTTTACCGGATCGAAACCGTAGAGACCATTCCAGTCGAGCGCATCTCCATCAACGACGAAGACCGCCAGCGTCAGGGCTTCGAGCTGCAAACCACCTATCGTTTCCTACCAGGACTGGACGGCAACATCGCTCAGCACAAGTCACTTATCAGCAGTGGCAGTGGTAACGATGCACATGCCTTGGCCGCGCTGACATATTCCCCTGCGGCGCAAATCTGGCGCATCAACCGCGGCTGGCGGCGCCGCAAAGACAAAAACCAGCTCGGTTTCTACATTAACCCCATCACCGGCCAGTGGAGCAAGAAAGACGAGCCAGGTGCTACTGATGACGGAACTAGCGACGATGGCTTGCTGGACAAGATGCCCAACCAGCAAATCGTTCCCTTCGTGGAGGACCATCGCAACATCCTCATCCTGGCTCCCAACGTGCCGCTTGATTTGGAAGCTATGGCCACCTTACAAGCAGCTCTTAAGCGCGGCATTGAAATGACTTTCCAGATTGAAGAATCTGAATTGGTCGCCGAGCCCTTGCCCAAACAGGACGACCGTAAGGCCCTGCTGTTTTACGAAGCGGCTGAAGGCGGTGCCGGTGTTTTGACCCGGTTAGCCACAGAGCCCCAGGCCATGGCCCAGGTAGCCGCTGCGGCCTTGCGAGTGATGCACTACAGGGAACCTGCAGGACCTTGGTCGGTGGAGGGCTTGCCCGATCTGGAGCAAAAGACGCAGGACGGGCACAGCATTTGTGAAGCCGGTTGCTACCAGTGCCTATTGTCGTATTTCAACCAACCCGACCATGACCACATCAACCGCCGCAACACGCAGGTCATTGAAATGTTGGTCGCCTTGGCCAATGCCCAGGTAGCAGCCGCACCTGCTGAGCCAAGTCAGACGGTCACTTCTAACTCGCCCGCCGTGGCGGGGGATGCTGGCACACATGACGCACTTTTTGACCAATGGCAACAAGCGCTTCAGGCTGGCGGCTACAGAGTGCCGGATCAAACCCAGTTGCCAGTGCTCGGTGGCCAGCTTACCGTGGCAGGTCAGTACAAAGCTGCCCGCACCCTGGTGATATTGCAGCCTCTGCAAGCTGCATGGCAGGCCGAACTGACCGATAAAGGCTGGTCCGTCATAAACATGTCTAATTCAGCCCAGTGGTCAGAGCAGTTCGCCGCTTATCCTCATGTCTTTTGTTAATTCCAAACCTTTTCACGCATGACCACAGTCACCCTTGATTTCCATCCCGGCAACCTGGTGCGCGCGCGCGGGCGTGAGTGGGTGGTACAGGCCGACACCCGGCAAGATGACTGCAGCAGCCTGCTGCGCTTGCGCCCCTTGGGCGGTGCGGATGAAGACATCATCACCCTGATACCTGAGCTGGAATTTGTATCCGTAGAGCCAGCCACATTTGCCTGGCCCAACCCTGATCAGCCCGGTAACCACGCTGCCGCTTTGCTTTTGCGCGATGCCTTGCGGCTGAAACTGCGCGCTGGTGGCGGGCCCTTCCGTTCTTTCGGCAATATCGCCGTGGAGCCGCGCGCCTACCAACTGGTGCCCCTGCTCATGGCCCTGCGCCTGAGCACCGTGCGTTTATTGATTGCTGACGACGTGGGTATCGGCAAAACCATTGAGGCCGGTCTCATAGTGCGCGAGCTGATGGACCGTGGCGAAGTCAGCCGCCTGGCCGTGCTTTGCCCTCCCCACCTGGTAGAGCAGTGGCAAGCGGAGTTGCAAGGCCATTTCAATATGCAGGCCATCGCCCTCACGTCTGCCAGTGCCAGCCGCGTGGAGCGCGATTTGCCCCATGGCGTGGGCCTGTTTGACCAGCACCCCATCGTGGTGGTGAGTCTGGACTACATCAAAAGTGAACGCCACCGCGAACACTTCTTGTCCATCGCTCCTGAATGCATCATCGTGGATGAAGCTCACACTTGCGCCAGCAGCGGTGCTGGAAAGCAATTGCGATTTGAACTGCTGCAACGCCTTGCCAAGAATGCTGAACGCCACCTGCTGTTGCTCACCGCCACCCCGCACTCGGGTGATGAGGTCGCGTTTTACAACCTGCTTTCCCTGCTAGACCCCGCTTTTTTGGGCCTGCAAACCAGAGCCTCGGCCGATGACCCATTGCGCCAGCAATTGGCACGCCACTTTGTGCAACGCCGTCGCAAAGACATTGTGGAATGGCAGGTCGAAACCCATGATGGCCGTGGCTTTGCCCGCCGCATGAAAACCGAGCTCACCTACAAACTTACCGGTGACTGGGGTGCTTTTTTTGATGCAGTGCAAGCCTACTGCCGTGAGATGGCCGAATCGGTGGAGTACACCCAGCAAGGCAGTGCCCGCCTGATCTGGTACGCCACGCTGGCCCTGCTGCGCTGTGTGGCTTCCAGCCCGGCCGCTGCAGTCAAGGCGCTGACCACCCGCCTGGAAGGCAAGACCGAAGCCCTGGCTGCCGAAGGTGATGACGTCCTACTTGAAGACGACCGCCTGCACGACGGCCAAGCCGACGACCTGGGCAGCAACGACCTGGAGCCCGCAGGTCAAATTAGCGACCGTCTACAAGATGCCCAGCGCTTGCAAGCCCTCATCGTTGAAGCCCAGCGCTTGTCCGGCAAAGCGGGTGACCCCAAGCTGGCCGCCCTCATCACACATATGGAAGGGTTGGTGAAAGATGGTTTCGCCCCCGTGGTGTTCTGCCGCTACGTGGCTACCGCGTACTATGTGGCTGCCGAGCTGAAAAAGCATTTCCCCAAAGTAATGGTGGACGTGGTGACGGGTGAACTAAGCCCCGAAGAGCGCCGCGACAAGATCGAGAGCATGGAGGAGGGCGCAGACACGAACGGTGGCCGCATCCTGGTCGCCACTGACTGCCTGTCCGAAGGCATCAACCTGCAACATCTCTTTACCGCCGTGGTGCATTACGACCTGGCCTGGAACCCCACCCGCCACGAGCAGCGCGAAGGCCGGGTAGACCGCTTCGGCCAGCAAGCCCCCGAGGTGCGATGCACCATGCTCTATGGTCAGGACAACCCGGTGGATGGCTTTGTGCTCAACGTCATCCTGCGCAAGGGCGAGGCCATCCAGAAAGAACTGGGCGTGCTGGTGCCCATGCCCGAGGACAAGCTCCGCATCAACCAGGCCATGGTGAAAGCCGCGCTGATGAAACGCGACTCATCGCGTAGCCAGCAATTGGGCTTTGATTTTGCCGAGGCCGAGCAGGTACTGGCCCCCTTGCAAACCCTGTGGACCGACGCCCTGGAGAAAGCCAAGGCCAACCGCACCGTCTTTGCCCAGCGACGTATCCGGCCTGATGAAGTGCTGCCCGAATGGCAAAAGCAGCAAACCGCCCTGGGCAGCAGTGCCGATGTGCAGCGCTTTGTGCAAAGCGCCTGCAGCCCGCCTGAACGCCCCGCTGGAGCCTACCCGCCGCCAAGTCCACCGCCTGCCCACCCAGCACCTGCCTGAAGCCCTGCGCCAGCGCCTGGCGGATGAAGGCTTGGTGCCCGATAGCCGCAAACCCGTCCTCAATTTGGACTTTGCTGACCTGCACCGCAGCCACCCGCTGGTGACCGTGTTGGCAGACCACCTGATTGAAAACGCCTTGCAGGGCGAATCCAGCATTACCGCGCGTAGTGCCGCCACCATTACTGATGCGGTGGACGTGGTCACCACCATCTACCTGCTGCGCTTGCGCCACCAGCTGGGCTATGTGCGCCGTCGCCAGCCTTACCAAATGATGGCCGAAGAGACTGTGGCGCTGGCCGTGAAAGGTCGCAGCAACCCCGAGTGGCTGAGCGACGACGCCACCGCCCAGCTGCTGGAATGCCAGCCCACCGGCAACCTGCCGCGTGAGGCCATGAGCCGCGAAGTAGCGCACGCGCTGGACTTTTTGCAAGCCCACCCCCAGCGCCTGGAGGCCTTGGCCAATGAGCGCGCGCAGGCGTTGCTGGCCGACCACCGCCGCGTGCGCGAAGCCGCCCGCGACGTGGGCCAGTACAGCGTGGCTCCCTGTTTGCCGGTTGATGTGATTGGTGTTTACGTGCTCCTGCCCGACTCCCTATGAAAACCGTCCGCAAACACACCGCCACGCTCAACCTGCCCACCCTCAAGCTTGAAGGCGGCTTGTTCCTGCCCGATATGCTGGAAAAAGCGGCCCTGGGCCAAGCCCGCCTGCAAACCGAGGCTGATTACGGCATTCCCAAGGGCCTCAAACTCAAAGACGAATACAGCCGCGCCTTTCAGATCGCTTGTGCCCAGTGGCGCAGCTTTGCCCCGCTGCTGGAGCGGTCCGACTACGATGCCCAGCACGCCACCGCCACCTTTGTGACCGAGCTGCTCCGCGATGCCTTTGGCTACGTTGCCGTGGGCGCAATCACCAGCATCACCCAGGGGGAGCGCAGCTACCCCATTACCCATCTGGCCAGCTCGCCCCTCCATCCAGAGCGCGCGCTGCCCATCGTGGTGGCCCCGCACACACTGGGCCTGGACGAAGCAGACACGCGCTTTGCCATTCAGGGCAGTGGCAGCCGCAAAAAGACCGCTTTCCAACTGGCGCAAGAATTGCTCAACGCCAGCCCGGACCACCAGTGGGCAATCGTCACCAACGGCAAAACCCTGCGCCTGCTGCGCGATGCCGCCACGCTCACCCGCCCAAGTTACCTGGACATTGACCTCCAAGACCTGCTCAGCGGCCAGCGCTTTGCCGAGTTTGCTTACGCCTGGCGCTTGCTGCACGCCAGCCGTGCCGGTCTGGTGGGTGGCGCGGCGGATGCACCCGCCACCGTGGTGTGGGAAGCCTGGCGCGAAGCTGGTCAAGAAGAGGGCACCCGCGTGCGCGATGGCCTGCGCCTGGGCGTGACCGAAGCCCTCATCACCCTGGGCCAGGGCTTTGTGCAGCACCCCGCCAACGATGCCCTGCGCCAAGCCTTGCAAGACGGCACTCTGAGCAAAGAAGCCTACTTTGCCCAACTGCTGCGGCTGATCTACCGATTCATCTTTATCTTTAATGTGGAAGAGCGTGGCTTGGTGCCCAACGCTCCCCAGAACGACGACGATTCCACCACCGCGCGTGTCAAGCTGGCCGCCTCTCAAGCCTATGCCCAGGGTTATGCCCTGGCCCGCCTGCGCGACATGGCCTTGCGCCGCCGCGCCCGCACCCGGTTTGATGATCTGTGGCTGGGCGTGAAGATTGTGTTCAAAGGCTTGGCCCTTGGCGAGCCCCGCTTGGGCCTGCCTGCCCTGGGCGGCCTGTTCGCCCCCGCCCAGTGCCCCGCACTGGATGGCGCACAGCTCACCAACGCAGACCTGCTGGCCGCCATGCAAAGCCTGCGCTGGGCACGCCAGAGCGGTGCCAGTCTGGCACCCATTGACTACCGCAATATGGGCACTGAAGAACTCGGCAGCGTGTACGAAAGCCTGCTGGAGCTGGTGCCCGAGGTGGATTTGCACGCCCGCAGCTTTGGCTTTGTGGGCTTGACCAGCGTGGGCAGCACAGCCGGCAACGACCGCAAGCTCACCGGCAGCTACTACACGCCCGACAGCCTGGTGCAAGAGCTCATCAAGAGCGCGCTGGACCCGGTCATCGAGCAGCGCCTGGCCGCCAACCCCACCAACCCGGTCGATGCCCTGCTGGCCATTCGCGTGATAGACCCCGCCTGCGGCAGTGGCCACTTCTTGCTGGCTGCTGCGCGCCGCCTGGCCGAGCGCCTGGCCAGCTTGCGCTCACCCGATGGCGCGGTCACCCCATTGGCTTACCGCCATGCCCTGCGCGAGGTGATTGCCCGTTGCATTTTTGGGGTGGACCGCAACCCCATGGCCGTGGAGCTGGCCCGCACCGCGCTGTGGTTGGAGGGTTTTGAAGAAGGGCGCCCACTGGGCTTTCTGGATCATCACCTGCAATGTGGCGACGCACTGCTGGGCCTGACCGACCTGCACGCGCTGGAAAAAGGCATCGCCAAGGATGCGTTCAAAGCCTTGTCGGGCGACGATGCGGCTGTGTGCAAAGCGCTGGCCAAGGCCAATGCGGCGGGCCTGAAGCAAATTGCCAAAGATCTGCAAGGCGGCCAGGTGCTGCTGGGGTTTGACAACGCCACCGGCCTGCAGACACTGCGTGCGATTGAGGCCTTGAGCGCCGACACCCCGGATGAAGTAGCCGCCAAAGAGCAGGCCTATATTCAATTTTGTGAGCATTCCACGCACAGTCCACTTGGGCTGGCAGCCGATTTGATGCTTGGCGCCTACCTGTTGCCCAAAACCACTACCACCGCCGCACAGGTGCCCACCAGCGAAACCCTGCACGCCGCACTTACCGCCCCGCATACCCTGCAAGAGCAGGGCACCGCGCATGCGGCGGCTGTGGCAGGGGCGCATGCTGCTTGCCAGCAAGCCCAGGTGCTGCACTGGCCGCTGGCGTTTCCGCAAGTGTTTGCAGCGGGTGGCTTTGACTGTGTGCTGGGCAACCCGCCGTGGGAAGTTTCACAGATGGGTGAGGAAGAGTATTTTGCGACCCGTGCACCTGAAATTGCAGCCTTGCAAGGCGATAAGCGCAAACGTGCAATCAATGAATTGGAAAAACAGAATCCAGTTCTGTGGGATGCCTTTGTTATTGAAAGTCAACGCATTGCTGCTGCCAACACTTTTTATCGGGAGTCAGGTCGGTTTGAACTTACGGCCGTCGGCAAGCTGAATACCTATCCCTTGTTCGCTGAAACGATTCTGCAAATTACTGCCCCTCAAGGCCGTGCTGGTTTCATCGTGCCCACCGGCATTGCTACAGACGACAGCACCAAGGCCTACTTCAGTCACATCACCCAGAGCGGACGCTTGGTGAGTCTGTACGACATTGAAAACCGTGAAGCAGTGTTCCCATCGGTGCATCGCAGCTTCAAGTTCTGCCTCATTACCTTGGGTAGTGCACCCGCTGCCGAATTTGTCTGCTATGCAAGCCAGGTGTCTCAGCTGGCAGATACGCGCCGACGCTTTGCCCTCACGCCGAATGAGTTCCGACTCATCAACCCTAATACGCTGACCTGCCCCATGTTTCGCAGTGAACGCGATGCCGAGTTGACCAAGAAGCTCTATCGTGCCGCGCCTGTACTGATCCGCGAAGCAGTAATCGAGGGTTCTTGCACAGTAAGCCCTGAGGTCAATCCGTGGGGAATAACCTTCTCACAGGGACTGTTCAATATGACAAGTGCTAGTCACTTGTTCCAAGATTCTCCCGCCCCAGACCGCCTACCCCTCTACGAGGCCAAGCTCATCCACCAGTTTGACCACCGCTGGGCCACCTACACCCCGAACGGTGACAGCCGGGACATGACGCTGGCTGAAAAGCAAGATCCCCATAGCAGCGCCATTCCGCGCTACTGGGTGGACCAGCGCGAGGTGTGGTTGCGCCTGACCAGCCTGCCCGAAGGCTTGCGCAAGACCCTGCGCGATCGCAACGACGCGGCCACGGTGTTGTGCGCCACGCAGCTATTGTTTGGTCACTGGTTGGCAACGCAACACAGCGTGAACCCGCAACTGGGCTTGTACCCCGCCTGGCTGGCGTTTGTGCAGCGGCACCCCTATGCGCAGCAAGTGGCTCCGGTGTCACTGGGCCTGTGCGGCAATAACCCGCCGTGCTTTCAGCCTTTGAGCGACAACGACCTGCCCGCCGAGGGAAGTTTTGCGGTGGAAATGTCCAATGAGCGGGCCAGCACCGCCTGGTACGCGGTGGACCCGCATGCGCTGGAGCAGATGCTGGCATTCACCGCCCGGCACATCGACCTGTATGAACCCGCGATGGCGCTGCAAAGTGCCCAGGATGTGTTGGACTTGGCCGAGCGTTGGCTGGAAGGGTCTTGTCCGAAGTGGTTGATGGGGTGGCGGGGAATTGCAAGAGCAACTGACGAACGTAGCGTTATTGGTTCTGTGATGCCCCTTGCGGGCGTTGGAAACAGCTGCCACCTTGTAATGCCTAGTCATGAAATCGAAACCAAAAAAGTGGCGGCCTTCATTGCCAACATTTCTGTGTTGCCTTTCGATTTCGTAGCAAGACAAAAAATTGGTGGGGCGAACTTTAACTTCTATATTCCAAAACAGCTTCCCATCTTCGCTCCCGATCACTATACCGAAGCCGACTTGGCCTTCATCGTCCCGCGCGTACTCGAACTCACCTACACCGCGCATGACCTGTCCGGCTGGGCACAAGACCTGGGCTACAACGGCCCCCCATTCGCCTTCGACCCCCGCCGTCGTGCCGAGCTGCGCGCCGAGCTGGATGCGTATTACGCCCGTCTCTATGGTCTGGACCGTGACGAGTTGCGCTACATCCTTGACCCTGCCGACGTGATGGGAGCCGACTATCCCAGCGAAACCTTTCGCGTGCTCAAGAATAAGGAACGCATTCCGGGTACGGATCAATACCGGACGCAACAGTTGGTGCAGCGGGAATTCGACCGCATGGCTCTTGCCGAAGAAAGCGGCGAGGAGTACACCAGCCTCCTCAATCCCCCGCCGGGCGAGCAGTCGCAGCCCGTGTATTCGGCAATAGGCCTCATTCGCAGCGAAGACGAAGCACGGTTCGCGGGGCTCTTGTGGACCTTGCTTGAGCAGGCGGGCAAGTTGCCGCGCCTGAATGTGAGCTATATCGTGGCTGCCATGCGGAGCGGAGTGTGGCCTGCAACGGGGCTGATTGCCCAGGATGCAGCGCTGCTCACGGCGTACAGCGAAGCGCACCTCCAACTTCGCTCGATTGGTGTAGACCGGGTGTCTCAGTGGCTCCAGTGGTTTGAGAAAGCGGGCTTTTTGCGTCTGCAACAGCAAGGCGCTGTGTTTGAAATCGTTGCGCACAGTACACGTCCATCCGAGTTGACGCTAGAGGCTGATATGCCAGCTATGGCCCAAGCGCTTTTACGCATGGCGGACAGCGGATTGCAACAGCCTGCAGGGTATGAGGTGGCCGCTGAAGTGAACTTGCATTGGATAACAGCATAGGAACATGTAACCCATGAACGAATTACTCAAGCACCTGCCAGCACAGAGAACGGAGCCCCGTCTTTGGGTTGAACGTTTTGAGCTATTTCGAGAGCCAGATCCAGAGCACCTGATTCGTACCATCTCCCTGCGCCGTGGAATGAATGTGATATGGGCATGCGAACCGGATGAATCCAGTCGGCATGCTGGCATTCACGCTGCGGGGCACGGCGTGGGAAAGACATCGCTCTGCCTTTTGTTGCGCTACTGTTTGGGAGATAGCAGCAAGTCGATTGATGAGCTAAGAGCCGAGTTGATATCCGAGTTACCTCAGGGAGGGGTTGGTGCCGTTGTGCATGTTGAAGGCAAGCCTTACGCCTTGTTTCGCCACTTTAATGCCCACCGAGAAGGAATGGTCGAGCCAGGGGATGATTTGGCATCGCTGTTGGCGAACGGTGGGTCAATGGCCTACAAGGAATTTGAAACCCTGCTTTCAGGAGTCATGCTGTCTGGCATTGCACCCCGAACGATTCCGGAAACGGGGCAAGTGATTGAGTGGCGGCATGTGCTAGCCTGGATGGCTAGAGATCAAGCCGCACGCTTCAAGGGATTTTATAGCTGGCGAGATGGTGAAGGCGTTGGGCTGCAGCGCTCTCGTCAAGACCCGCCCATCGTTTTGCGCGCGGTGCTGGGTTTGGTGGACAACCGTGAATCGGATTTGCTGGCCCGTCTGCGTAGCTTGCAAAGTGAACAGGAGGCGGCCCAAACGGCGCAGACCAATTTGTTGCGAGAACCAAGCCTGATTCGAGGGCGGATTGAATCGGAGGTGCGTGTTTGGCTGGAAGTACCCCGCGACCTTCCGATGGTTACCAATGATTTGTTTAAAGACAGCGTAGAACAAGAAATTACAAAGACCCAGTCGAAAGCCGAAGCCTCGCTAGATCAGTTGAATCGCGAAATGGCGGTGCTGGAGGAAGCCCTGTTGCAAGTTCGCATTGAGTACAAACAAGTCAAAGATGCGTTTAACGCTGCTGATGTCGAATACAAGATGGCAGACGCGGCTCGGCTTGGAGATGAGGCTGCCTACAAGCAGTTGGCCAAAAGGCGTGAAGACTTGAAAAGCCTGACAGGCCCTTGCGAACATGGCCAAGTTTTGTTTCAGCAGTGCCAGCACATACAGAGAGAAATTCAGACGGTGAGTTTTGTTGACAAGCGTGATCAAAACGCTTTGCTCAAGAATGCTGAAGACTGGACGGGGCGTGCCGTGCAAGCGCTGAAGTACCGCAATGACTTGGATGTGCCGTTGAAATCAGCGCTGGCGAAGGTTGCCGCCAAAGAAAATGCACTCAAAGCCCCCAAGCTGCGGCGCGACACATGGCTGGTTGAAAAAGACCGAGGTCAGCGTCTTTTGAAAGAGCTCGCTCGTTGGGAGCAGGCATCTGGTTCGCCAGAGGCTGCCGCACAGGTCGTAAAAGCCGCTGAACTTTGCGCAGAAATTCAACGACACATCGATTCGGCGCGCACACAGCTTTCCGTTGTTCAGCACGAGAGATCGGCGCGTGAACGTGCTCTGGGTGAGCTAACCGATGCCTTGGCACGAGAGCTGTTGTCAAACGAGGCCTTCGGGGCCATGGATGTGCGTGATGAACTTCGACCATTCTGCCTCTCGCTTCGGGGTGGTGAGGCATTTCGCGTCTTGGAAATTTTGCTGGGTGACTTGGTGTGTCTGTTGGATGCAAGCAATTCGGCCAGTGCCTTCCCGGGTATGTTGATTCACGATTGCCCACGGGAGGCCGATATGGGGCCTCGCCCCTATGCCGATTTTCTGCATTTGATTGAGCGCATCGAAACCCAGGGCTATGGGCAAGATGTGCCGTTCCAGTACATCATTACAACCACAACGCCGCCACCAGAGTCCCTTCAGGTACTTCCCTACCTGCGTTTGACCTTGGACCCTAGCCGCGATGATGGGTTGTTGTTCAAAAGCAGGTTCAACCAATCGGCGTATGCGCAAGTAGGTATCCAGTGATGTGCCGGTAGTCGAGATACCCTGAGATAAACTGAAATTACTAGATAACTAGATAACTAGAGAGCTAAAACATGTTGACTCATTTACAACTGAAAAATTTCAAGGCCTGGAGTGACACAGGAAACATTGAACTCAAGCCTGTCACGATGCTGCTGGGAACAAATTCTTCCGGTAAGTCCACGTTGATTCAAAGCCTGTTGTTGTTGCGGCAAACGGTGCAGTCGCCCGACCGGACGATTCATCTGAATTTGGGGGGTGATGAGTTGCATGACTTTTTTAATTTCGGCGATTTTGACAACGTCTTGACGCAGGGCGCTACACCCCGGCAGTTCCAAATACGGTTCGACTTTCAGCGGCCAGAAAATAAGGGTCGAGTGTCTGCGGGCAGCTTTCAGTGCAGCTATGGGCAGACTTCATCGGGCGCGATTGAGGTTCAATCTCTGCGACTGTGGCAAGCAGACGATCGTCAAATTGCAGTTACTCGGCGTGAAAAAGGAGCCTATTCATTGGTCATGAATGCAGAGTCGCAGGTGCGTATGAAAAGCCGCGACCTGGCGCCTGAGCGCTCCATTGCGTTGTCTGCAAAGGCTTTGACCGCTTTGGGAACAGAAGGGGCCATGGTGGAAGACATGAGCTTGGCAGTTCGGCGCGAACTGGAAAGTATTGTTTATTTGGGGCCACTGCGCCGCAAGCCAGAGCGTGATTACGTGTGGAACAAGTCCAAACCCGGAGAGGTGGGCGTGGATGGGCACAAGGCGGTTGATGTGCTTTTGGCCAGCACGCTGTTGCGCGGCCAGGACAAAAGCGAGATTGCCGATAGTGTGTCGTATTGGCTCAAGCGCATGAAAGTGGCGGAAAAGCTGGAAGTCCGCCAAATTGGTCGTTCTTCCCGGTACGAGGTGGTGATTCATCGGGATGGCGTGATTGCCAATCTGCGCGACGTGGGGATTGGCATTTCCCAAGTGTTACCCGTGTTGACGGTGGCCTTCTTTGCCCCACCCGGCAGCACCATTCTGCTTGAAGAACCGGAAATTCATTTGCATCCCTTGGCGCAGTCGGTTCTGGCAGAGCTGTTTGTGGATGTGAGCAAAAAACGCAAGGTTCAGTTCATCGTGGAAACTCATTCCGAGCACCTGTTTCGTCGAATGCAAACCTTGGTCGCCAAAGAAAAAACCAAGGTGGATGACTGCGCCATGTACTTTGTCGAGAAAGGGAGAAAAGGCGCGCAGTTGCGGCTGCTAAATCTGGATGAATATGGACGAGTGACCAACTGGCCGGATCACTTTTTTGGCGACGCCATGGGTGAGACGCGTGAGCAAGCGAGGTTGATGTTTGAACGTAAAAAAGCGAGTCAAACGTGAAGCCCCGCTACGTGGTGGATACCAATGTGTTGATTGCTGCCAGTGCGGCTGATCCTGTGCATCCCAAGGATATTGATGCCACGCCATCGGACCCCGATTTGCGCCTCCAGGTGTGGGAGTGGTTGGAGCGGTTTCGTAGCTCTGATGCGAGGATGGTTCTGGATGCCGAGAACCAAATTTATGAGGAGTACACCAATAAGCTGGGTTTCAATGACTTTGGAATTCAGGTGGTTATGCACAAATGGAGCACTGCTGCCACGGATGATGTGTTTGTGAAATACGACCCCGATGGGCATGGTGTGTTACCCGCCAGTCTGGTGCCCGTCATCCATGATTTGGCGGACAGAAAAATGGTGGCAGCAGCGCTGGAGGCTGTGCGAGTTTTTGGGCAGGCTCCGGTTGCTTTTGCCGGTGATACCGATTGGCACGAGTGGGAAAACCAGCTCGTACAACACGGCGTTGAACTTGAGCCGATCATTGAGCAATGGTCGCGCGCGAAATTCGCTGAAAAGAAATTGCGCTGATCTGCTTTCCCAGAATGACCGACTTCTTCCGCTTCCCCCACACCCCGCACATCGCCTGGCTGGCACCGGGCGTGCCGCGTGATGACAAGGTTCTGTCGGCCCAAGAGGCCACCGAGCTGCTGGGTGCGGATATGGTGGTCGAAGAAAAGCTGGACGGTGCCAACCTGGGTTTTTCGCTGTCGCCTGAGGGCGAGTTACGTGTCCAAAATCGTGGCCAGTATTTGCACGCGCCCCACGCTGGCCAGTTTGCGCGATTGCCTGACTGGCTGGCCTTGCATGCGGACAAGCTGCGCGCAGAGCTGGCGCAGCACACGCAGTCAAATCTGATGCTATTTGGCGAGTGGTGCGCCGCTCGCCATTCGCTGGACTACGACCACTTGCCCGATTGGTTCTTGCTGTTTGATGTGTACGACCGCACGCAGGGCCGCTTCTGGTGCGCATCCCGGCGCAATGCGCTGGCTGCAACCCTGGGCCTAGCCACAGTGCCACAGTTGTTGCAAGGGAAATGTACTTTGCAACAGCTTAAAGACATGCTGAGCTGCCAACACAGCAAGTTCAGGCAAGGTACTCTAGAGGGGATGGTGATTCGACGTGAAACCACAGAGTGGTGCGATGTGCGTGCCAAGCTGGTGCGTCCAGATTTCACGCAGACCATTGCCGAGCACTGGAGCCGCCGCCGAATTGAGTGGAACCGTCTGGACTGGACCCTTGCAAAGCTGAATTGAGATGCACGCTATGTTGCCTACGATTGAAACCCTCACTGTTGAATTTAAAAGCGACCGTAAACGGTTGTCAGATGTTGAGTTGGTGGAGGCAGTCGTCTGCCTAGCCAATGCAGATGGCGGTGATTTGTGGCTGGGTGTGGAAGACGATGGCACGCCCACCGGCCTGCACCCCGATCATCAAATGCTGACTGGGTTGGCGGGCATGGTGGCTGCGCGAACGTCGCCATCAGTCAGCGTCACCGTGTCGTCGGTGGAGGCTGGCGGGGTGACTGTGGCCCACATCAGGGTGCCCAAGGCGCGAGGTGAGGTGGCTACGCAGGGTGGGGTGTACTTGCGCCGCCGTATCAAGCATGACGGCACACCCGAGTGCGTGCCCATGCTACCGCATGACCGTGTCAGCCGTGCCAGCAGCTTTGGCATGCTCGATGTGTCTGCCCAGCCGGTGGCGGGTGCCACGTTGGCTGACTTCGACCCATTGGAGCGGGAGCGCTTGCGCCAAGCGATAAAGCAATACGGTGGTGACCGCGTGTTGCTGGAGCTGGACGACGAAGCCTTGGACGGTGCGCTGGGTCTGACAGCCCGTCAGCCCGATGGCAGCCGCTTGCCCACGTTGACCGGTTTGCTTTTGGTGGGTCGTGAGTCTGCACTGCAGCAATGGGTGCCCACGCATGAGTTCGCCTTTCAGGTAATGGCGCAACAGTCGGTGAAGTTCAATGAGTTTCGACGTTACCCCTTGCTCAAAGCGGTGGACTGGCTGGAAACTAATTTCCGCCCCTACAACCCGGAAGAGGAACTGCAGGTAGGGTTATTCCGCGTGCCGGTGCCCATGGTAGACATGGGGGCCTTCCGTGAAGCAGTAGCCAACGCACTGATCCACCGCGACTATCACCGTCTGGGGGCTGTGCACATCCGGCTGGAAGACGAAGCTTTGGTGGTGAGCAACCCTGGCGGCTTGGTGGATGGCGTGACGCTGCAGAACCTTCTGGTGACCGAACCCCGTCCCCGCAACCGGGCGCTGGCCGATGCCATGAAGCGCATTGGCGTGGTGGAGCGCTCTGGCCGCGGTGTGGACACGATTTACCGGGGCATGCTGAAGTTTGGCCGCTCCGCGCCGGACTACACCCGTACCGATTCGCAAAACGTGGTGTTGCGCATGCCCACGGAGCCCGCCGACCTGGACTTTCGCCGTCTGGTAGTGGACGAAGAGCGCAGCCGTAATACCGAAATGCCCATCGATTCGCTGATTGCTCTGGGCGCTTTACGTCAGCTGAAGCGTTTGTCTGCTGAGGAGCTGGCCCAGCGTATTCAGCGAGATGTGACTTCGGCCAAGCGCACGCTGCAGGCGTTGACCGAAGCTGGCTTTGTAGAGGCACACGGTGCCACTCGTGGGCGCACTTACATGCTGTCCGCGGCCGTTTATGGTGCTGTGGCTGACAAAGCCGCATACACCCGCCAGGCTGGGTTTGCGCCTATCCAAAATGAACAAATGGTGCTGAGCTATGTGCGTCAGCATGGCCGCATCAAACGTGCCGAGGCGATGGAGCTATGTCGTTTGAGTGAGGGCCAGGTAAAAGGCCTTCTAAAACGGATGTGCCAATCCGATTTACTGGTTTTGGAGGGGGCTGGACCTGCGTCCTTCTACAGAATCGGTGCATCGGATCGGATAAAATCGGATGAAATCGGATGAAATCCAACCGTATATCCGATTCGTGGTCGGGTGCTTTGCTGATATGAACCCATTGCAACGTACTTTGATTGAAAAAGCAGGCCATGACAATGGCTTTGAGCATGTGTTACCAGGTGATGAGCACCATGTGGCGCTGGCATCAGCCCGACACCCTGCCCAGGTGGCTGTGACAGCAGTGGGGGATGAATTTGAGGTGGCTATCCAATCCGGATCGGCCACGCTCGCGCAGGAATTGGCGCGCACTTTTCCCAATGCTGGAATGGCAACGCATGGATTCGTGTTGCAGACGGAGGCCGCACTGGCTCAGTGGCTACGCCGTGCCGCCGCGCTGTCGCAAGCCCTCCCTAACCAAGCGGTCACGGCGTTTGAGCAGCAAGTGCAAGCCGAACTATCGGCCATGCCCGAACCCGTCGCGCAAAATACCGAAGTGTTGCGCATGGTGCGCCAGCGCGTAGGGCAGCAGGCTTATCGCCATGCCATGTTGGATTACTGGGGTGGAGCCTGTTCGGTGACGGGCTTGGCCCTGTCGCAAGCTCTGCGTGCCAGCCACGCCAAACCGTGGGCCGAATGCGCGTCTGACGCAGAGCGGCTGGATGTGTACAACGGCTTTTTACTCAGCGCCAACCTGGACGTCTTGTTCGACAGTTTTCTGGTCAGCTTTACGGATGAGGGGGAGATGTTGGTTTCCGACAGCGTTACGCCAAGTAACCAACAAAAGATGGGGCTTACCGCAGGCATGCGTTTGCGCTGGATATCTGTTCAGCACGGTTCGTATTTGCGTTTTCATCGGCAGCGGTTTTTACAGATGGTCACTGGATAAAGTCAATTGATGTGCTGACTTTCCAAGGCCCCCGATCATTGGCCGATCGCCCGCGATCACGTGGCCCAAGCTTGACCCGGTCTCCAAATCGAATGGTCATGGCGACATCCACCCACCGTATCCGCCATGGGCCGCTTTTCCCAGCGCGTTGATCACCCGGTCCACGTGCCGGGCCAGTCGGCTTTGCCACATCGCTCGCCAAAGGCTTACCGTCAGCAGGTACGCGAGCACCGCTACGATGAACAACACCATGCCGATATTGCCCCAGAGGATTGTCATCAGCAAAAAGCTTGGTGGCAGCAATAGAAAGTCAAACACACGAATCAAGGGCGGCGCATCGGTCCGCACATAGTTCACGCCATCAATGGTGGATCCGTTGACCAGCCCCAGCACCCGTGGCACCTTGTGCGTGGAAACGATCAGGCTGACCACATGCCCCCGGCGTGCAGGCATGATTCGAGTGTTGACCATGAACTTACGCTCAGGTCCGTCGCTGGGTTGGATCCATAGCTCGTAGCGGTCGCTAGGCCCGAGCGGACGGTGGCCGTAAAGAAGGTGAACATTGGTGTGGCGGCGCAAATCCAAGATGCGCCCGTGAACGGTGTGCAGAGTTGGCATGGCAGTTCTCCTGTTGAAGATCTGGTCAGCATCTGTCAAAGACCGTCAACGTCAACCCGCTCGATATCCACAGCCACTCCAGTGACAACCCAATCACAATGGAGTACGGCCATGGCTCCACTCGTTGCCCGTCTGGAAATCCTGTGTGAATCCAGTAACGATGGCGTCGAACCTGTCGTAGGTTTTGCAGTCCAACGCAGCGCACCCAAACCCTGTTGCCCAAGCTCGACAAACAAGTCATTTCAACCAGAGGCCAGCATTTCGATTGTCAAGCCCGCATACAGCCTCACTGCTACACCTCATCACGAAATGGAGCCGCGTCAAGGGCACGTTCAAACGCCACGTGCAAGCACCTCATTCTAATTCGCATTAGAAAC
>DHWX01000092.1 GCA_002413395.1 Polaromonas sp. UBA5171
AACTGCCGGATCTAGGTTCAACTGGTCGCGCAGCATGCGCGCACCCGTGAAAGGATGTTTCAGGTACAACTCATCGATGCGGCGCATGAGCGCCAGGTCGGCCTGACTGACGGGCTTGGGCAGGTAGTACACCGAGCCACGGCTTACCTTGAGCAACTTGGCTTGGTGCGTGACGGGTAGTTCGTGATGACGGTCGATCATGGCTTTGCGCTCAGCAATCCCGCTTTGGTGAGCGCGCTGTTTAAAAAATCCAGTTCCAGGGCTTGCTGCCCGATCTTCGCGTGCAACGGCACCAGGTCAACGGGAGCTTCTTGTCCGGCAGCGCCGCCGAAGACGTTGGCGGCGTTCTCAAGAAGTTGCTTCTTCCACTCGCTGATCTGGTTGGGCTGCAGCTCAAACTGCTTGCACAGTTCGGCCATGGTCTTGTCCTCGCGCAAAGCAGCAAGGGCCACCCGCGTCTTGAACGCGGGCGTGTGTGTGCGGGCGGGTGCAGCGCGCTGATTTCTTCACCATCGAAAACTCCTGTCTGTCCAGCCGTCCAAGGCCGAACTTTATGCCCAGAGTTTCCACCTAAAAAATTGTTCAAATTTGCGCGACCACTTCTCATAATGCAGCGGCTATGAGGTACGTCCAACAGGGGCAAGTTCAAATCTTCTCAGGCGAGGCATACATTAAGCACACAGTCGAGAGAGTTTTGCAGAGTTTCCCTTACGAATACTTCGGTACAAATACTTCTATTGGCAAGTGCTATACGAGGTATCGGAAAATAGTATTTGATCTTTGAATTGACTTTTGACATATTTAGCAGCAAGCGCCATCCAAATATAACGAGACAGAAATGAAGCAAACCTCAAAGATTTTTATCGACGGCCAGTGGATTGCACCGGCATCCAATCAGTCAATTGACGTATTCAATCCCAGCGACGGCACTAAGATAGCCGCCATTGCGCGTGGTGGACGAGAAGATATCGACGCGGCGGTACACGCGGCGCGAAGGGCGTTTGAAGGCGAGTGGAGCGGCGTCAATGCCACTGAGCGCGGCCGGCTGCTGACTGCGTTGGGCGAAAAAATCAAACAACACAAGAGTGAACTTACCGAAATAGAGTCGCTTGATACGGGCAAGACCATGAAACTGGCGCGCTCCGATGTGACTGCTGCAGCGCGGTATTTCGAATACTACGGCGGCGCCGCTGACAAGCATCATGGTGACACTATTCCGTTCGTGAACGGATACCAAGTCACCGTCCTCCGTGAACCGCGCGGCGTAACCGGACATATCATTCCTTGGAACTACCCAGCGCAAATGTTTGGCCGCACACTCGGACCCGCGCTGGCAACCGGTAATGCCGTCGTGTTGAAACCCGCCGAAGAAGCGTGCCTAAGCTGTATCCGATTGACTGAATTGGCGGCTGAAGTCGGTTTCCCAGCAGGAGTCATTAATCTCGTAACCGGCTATGGGGAAGAAGCTGGTGCCGCTTTATCGAGCNNGACGATGTGGATGTCGATCGGGCCCTACCCGGAATTATCGGCGCCATCGTTCAGAACGCGGGTCAAACATGCTCGGCGGGCAGTCGAGTACTCGTACAACGCTCTATTTATGAAGAGTTTGTTGCGGCGCTTGCTAAACGGATGAATGCCGTCCTCATCGGTCCCCCAACCGCTGATTTGGACTGCGGACCCGTGATCAGCAAAGTGCAGTTTGATCGTGTGCGCGGCTTCCTTGACAGGGCCGAGAAAGACGGCATTGACATTATCGGTCGAGGTCATCTCGACAGTCGTTCCAGCAAGGATGGATTCTACGTATTGCCGACATTATTGGGGCCGGTGCCGATTGATCATGAATTAGCGCAAGAAGAAGTGTTCGGACCTGTCTTGGCGGTGATTCCCTTCGATGACGAAAATGACGCCATACGGATTGCAAACGGGACCGCATACGGACTCATCGCAGGTTTGTGGACGGAGAATGGCGGCCGCCAGATGCGCGTGGCCAAAAGATTGAGAGTGGGGCAGGTCTACATCAATGGCTACGGCGCGGGAGGTGGAATCGAGCTCCCATTCGGCGGCTTCAAACGTAGCGGACACGGGAGAGAAAAGGGATTTGAGGCGATGCGCGAATACACGGTCGCCAAGACCATCGTTCAATACCACGGTTGAAAGGCGGGGTAGCAACGGCAATCAAGAAAAAATATTATCGACGTGATGACAAAATAAAAAGAAATAAATATATCTGTCAATTGAGAGACGTATGAGAGAAACAAGAATATCCGCTACCTATCAGCTCGATACCGCTATGGCCCCCGAACAGGCTGCGGCGATCATAGCTGGAGAACAATCGTCGGGTACGTTCGTCCCGATTCCTGGGGAAGACGAAGAACTTAAGGCGCGTGCCGCAGCCCGGTTCGAAATTTCCCCCATATCCACGGAGAGCGGGCCTGACGCTTCACCACCACCCGTTCGTGGTGAAGCAACGCATAGTTACCGACTGAAGCTATCATGGCCGTTAGACAATGTTGGAACGTCCTTGCCTAACTTAGTCGCGACGGTCACCGGCAACCTTTATGAATTGAAGCACGTTGCCGCTCTGCGCTTACTCGACATCGAGTTTCCAGAGGCATTTTCGTACGCCTATCCCGGTCCTGCATATGGCATTGCCGGTACCCGTTTTATGAGCCAAGTCTATGATCGTTCGCTTATTGGTACCATCATCAAGCCGTCGGTCGGCCTTAATCCCAACGATACCGCAGAACTAGTGGAAAAGCTATGCCAAGGCGGTGTCGATTTCATTAAAGATGACGAGTTGCAAGGGGACGGTCCAGGTTGTCCATTCGAGGATCGCGCGCGCGCCGTCATGCGGGTGATCAATCGGCATGCTGATCGATGTGGTCGCAAGGTGATGTACGCCTTCAATCTTACCGGTGAGCTGGACGAAATGAAACGCAGGCATGACCTTGTGCATGCGCTCGGTGGCACCTGCGTAATGCTCAGCCTGAATTCGGTCGGCCTAGCAGGTTTTAGTGCTTTTCGGCGACATTCTCGCCTGCCTATACACGCTCATCGGAATGGTTGGGGCTACCTCTGCGGAGGATGGTCGTATATTGCGTGGCAGAAACTATGGCGACTAGCCGGTGTGGACCATATGCATGTCAATGGCTTAGATAACAAATTCAAGGAATCGAACGAAAGCGTGATGGCGTCGGCCCGGGAATGCCTGACACCTATGTCCCCTGAAAAGCCTTGCGTCGTCATGCCGGTTTTTTCTTCAGGCCAATCCGCAAAGCAGGTGCCCCGCACCCTCCAATTGCTTGGCTCTACTGATTTGATCTATCTTGCGGGCGGTGGGATTCTTGCACACCCGGGTGGGATTGTGGCCGGTGTCTCGGCATTGCGACAGGCAAGTGACGCAGGTATGGCAGGCGTGCCGCTCGCCGTCGCTGCCAACACGCATCGCGAACTGCGGGAAGCACTTGAGAAATTCGGCCATTGACGCGCCTGCTTGAAAACAACTTCGATTCACTGTGATCGCTGTTTGTGGCGGTATCTTGAGAATCGGTTGTACGGCGGCAGAAAATAATCTGCATCTTCAAAAAAGGTTAACAAAGGAGACAGTTATGAAGCAAATCGTGCGTCGCAAGTTTTTGATGACAGCTGGCGCTGCTGCAGCGGCATCAGTGATCCCGCCATGGATCACCACAGCCTCGGCCGCCGAATTCGTCTATAAAGTCGGTACCGACCTTCCGGGAACCCATCCATTAAATATCCGCCTGCAGGAGGCTTCCAACGCGATCAAGAAAGAGACCGAGGGGCGGATGGAGATTCGGGTATTTCCGAATAATCAGTTGGGTGGGGACCCGGCGATGTTTACTCAACTGCGTAACGGAGCGCTGGAATTTTTCACGCTGTCCGGCGCAAACGTGCTGTCTTCGCTCGTACCGAAGACGGCAATTTCCGGGGTCGGGTTCGCCTTCAAAAACTACGAACAGCTCTACAGGGTGATGGACGGCGACCTCGGCAAGCTTCTGCGGTCCCATATCTCAAACGCTGGGTTGGCCGTAATGGAGAAGATGTGGGACAACGGCTTCCGTCAAATAACGACGAATACAAAACCAATCATGAACCCTGACGATCTAAAAGGCTTCAAGATCCGGGTTCCCATCGGAAAATTGTGGATTTCGCTGTTTGAGACGCTGGGAGCGGCGCCATCTGGAATCGCTTTTAACGAGGTCTATTCGGCGCTGCAAACCAAGGTCGTCGATGGTCAGGAAAATGCACTCGCCGTCACGTCGGTTGCGAAGCTTTATGAGGTGCAAAAATATTGTTCGCTAACGAACCACATGTGGGATGGCTTTTGGATGCTCGGCAATCGGGCCGCGTGGGATCGGCTGCCACCCAAGATACAGGAAATTGTCGCCCGCAATTTCGATGCGTCTGCATTGAAAGAGCGCAAGGACGTCGCGGACCTGAATGCGATGTTGCAAAAAACGCTGGAAGAAAAGGGGATGATTTTTAATACCGTGGAACCGGAGCCTTTCCGTGAAAAGTTGAGGAAAAATGGATTCTATGCCGGGTGGAAGCGGGAATTCGGTGATGAAGAATGGGATCTTCTCGAAAAAGTTACCGGAAAACTGGTATGAACCTCGGGGTGGAAACCCCGTCCGCCCTGGATTCGACCGGAAGGCGACCGATCGGTCCGGGTGGGTGGCTTTACAGGGCTGATTACATTCTCGGTATGATCGTCCAGATTCCGGCCGCAATTCTGGTCGTTGCCGAAGTCATCATTCTATTCTCCGGCGTGGTGGGGCGATACGCCTTCCACACGCCGCTCATCTGGGCTGATGAATTGTCCAGCATTCTCTTCCTATGGCTGGCGATGATGGGTTCGGCAGTTGCCTTGCATAGAGGGGCACACATGCAGATGACCGCGTTGGTCAACAGTACGGGCACCCGCTGGAAATCTTCGTGGGACTGGCTCGCGCTCACCTCCTGTCTGGCATTTCTGGGACTACTCGCGCTCCCCAGCTTCAGTTACGTTATTCAGCAAAGCGCCATACACACGCCCGGCCTGAATATCCTGGACGCATGGCGCGTCGCCGCGATACCCATTGCGGTTGTCCTGATGATACTAATCGGCACGGTGAAGCTATTAATGACGGGTCGCCAGCCAGCAATCATTGGGATCATAACCGCCGCTGCAATTGCAGTGCTGCTGCAATATACCGGCCCTTTGCTGTCGGACCTTGGCAACCTCAACCTTTTGATTTTCTTTGTTGGGATTTTGAGCCTCACGGTATTGAGCGGTATGCCAATTGCGTTCTCCTTCGGTCTTGCGACGTTTTCCTATCTGTCGTTGTCGACCTCCATGCCTCTTAACGTGATCGTAGGGCGCATGGATGAAGGCGTGTCACAGCTGGTCTTGCTCGCCGTCCCCATGTTTATATTCCTGGGTTTGCTCATCGAAATGACGGGCATGGCCAAAGCTATGGTGGCATTTCTGGCGTCACTGTTAGGCCATATCCGCGGCGGCCTGTCCTACGTACTTGTGGCGTCGATGTACCTCGTCTCGGGGATTTCCGGTTCCAAAGCAGCCGACATGGCGGCCATCTCACCGGTTCTCTTTCCTGAAATGATCAAGCGCGGTGCCAAGCGAGGGGAGTTGGTTGCCCTCCTGTCCGCCACCGGGGCGCAAACTGAAACGATCCCGCCCAGTATTGTGCTGATCACGATAGGCTCGGTGACAGGTGTGTCGATTACCTCGTTGTTCATCGGTGGATTGATGCCGGGCGTTGTGTTGGGACTTACGTTGTGTTGTTTAGTTTGGTGGCGTTCCCGGAACGACAACATGTCGGGCGTACAGCGGGCCAGCCCCAGCACGGTCGGAAAGACGCTAGTCGTGGCGTTGCCTGCACTCACGCTGCCTTTTGTCATTCGATTTGCCGTAGTGGAAGGTATTGCCACCGCCACGGAGGTATCCACAGTCGGAATCGTTTATTCGATGCTCGTTGGATTATTGATCTATCGCCGCTTCAATTGGCGTAGGCTGGGGCCGATTCTCGTCGAAACGGCAGCCTTGTCAGGCGCCATTCTAATGATCATCGGCACTGCGACAGCAATGGCTTGGGCACTTACTCAGTCAGGGTTCTCTCAGTCGCTCGCTACCTTTATGGCTGAGCTGCCTGGCGGTAAACCGATGTTTTTAGCGGTGTCCGTCCTTGCTTTCATCGTCCTCGGTAGCGTGTTAGAAGGCATTCCAGCCATCGTCCTGTTTGGTCCGCTGCTGTTTCCAATTGCCCGCGACATCGGGGTCAATGAGGTGCAGTACGCGATGGCCGTTATCCTATCAATGGGCTTGGGCTTGTTCTCACCGCCGTTTGGCGTCGGGTACTACGGTGCCTGTGCTGTAAGCAAAATTCACCCGGACGAAGGCATACGGCCGATCGTCGGCTATATGGTGGCCCTGTTCATCGGCATCGTGGTCGTTGCGGCAGTACCTTGGGTTTCCATCGGGTTTCTGAAGTGACGCGGTCTGGCAGGATCGAGTGGATGATTGACGCTCGGACAAACGCGGAGCGCGCCGTAGGTGATGCTCTCGCGTGGGTTTCGGCCGAACGACAACAATCGCGATCGAATCAGGCGAGGTCGGTGCTAGGTTCCGGGCAAGGAAGAATATGACGGTCAAGGTGACATTTTATGGCGACGATTTTACCGGCGCATCGGACAATTCTGCGCAATACCACCGACATGGACTGAAATCGCTGTTGTTTTTTTCGGACCCGGGCGAGGCTGCGCTGCACGACGCCGCTGCGCTGCACGATGTGATCGGCGTTGCCGGGACGGCTCGCTCGCTGGCAACTGAAAAAATGGTGAACGAGTTACTTCCTATTCTGAAGAGCTTGAAGCAACTCGGAGCACCGATCATGCAATATAAATGCTGCTCCACGTTCGACTCGTCGCGAGCGGTAGGGAGCTTGGGAGAAGCGATACGGCTGATGCGGTCGTGCTGGCCGGATAGTTTCGTGCCGGTAATCGCCGCGACGCCCGAGTTTGGCCGCTACACGATGTTCGGCCACCATTTCGCCCGCTTCGGCAGTGAGGTTTATCGTNNCGAGGCCGGATTGCTGGACACGCCGCTACCCGTTCACCGGCTTGCCGGTGTCGATCGGTTGCTGGTCCTCTCTGGTAGCTGTTCGCCGCAATCCGCAGCCCAGATAAATTGGGCGAGACAGGCCGGATTCCGCGAGGTACAGCTGGACGCCCAAGTTCTCCTGGATCCGGCTCATCCGGGCATCGTCGAAATAGAAAACAGCATGATTACGAATCTGCAGATGGGACGTAGCGTTATCGTGTACACCGCGAGCGGTCCTGACGATCCGAATATCGATGCCATGCAGGAACTGATTGCCGCGAGTGCCTCCAGCCCGGCGTATCTGGCTGACCGAATTGGGGCGATTTTCGCCCGCCTGGCCCGCCGCGCGATCGAACTGGCAGGCATACAACGCCTAGTCGTCGCTGGAGGTGATTCCTCGAGCTTCGCAATGCGCCATATAGGGGCGGATGCCTTGGAGATGCAGGCCAGCCATTTCGAGCAAAACGCGCACGTTGGCCGTCTTCGGGCGAGCGATAAAGCGATCAATGGCACCGAGGTATTGCTTAAAGGAGGGCAGGTCGGCACCCCCGACTTGTATGGTCTGATGTTGAACGGGTTTTAGCACTTCTAAAACGGCCAATTCAATTTCTTTATTAATTTCAACAATTAAGATCGCCTAAGCGCGGGTCTTCCATTTAAGGAGCGAAAACAATGAGGCTTAAAGGACGTGTCGCCACCGTTACCGGTTCGGCTCAAGGTATGGGAGAAGCCATCGCGCGGGCCTTTATCCGAGAGGGTGCCGCAGTCATCATCAGTGACGTCAATGAGGAGGGGGCGCAACGGGTCGCCGACGACATTATCCGCCAGGGCGGTCGCGCGTACGCGATTCGCATCGACGTTACCAAGAGTGAAGATGCCGAGAGACTGGCGCAATGCGCCATCGATATCTTTGGTGGTCTGGACATTCATGTCAACAATGCGGGAATCAGCATGACGCGACTCTTTGTTGAAACGGAACGCGCCGACCTGGAGCGCATCTTACAGGTCAATCTGGTCGGGGCGTTCATTTGCGCCCAGGCAGCTGTCCGCCGTATGCTGCCGCGCGGCTTTGGGCGGATTATCAACATCGCTTCCTTGTCCGGGCAACGCGGCGGCGTGGGGCGTGCGGCTTATGGCGTGTCCAAGGCAGGACTGGAACTGTTGACCAAAGTGATGTCGGTCGAACTTGCCGCGTCGGGCATCACGATCAACAACATCGCGCCTGGCGCCATCGCCACTGAGATGGCGACTCAACAGCATGACCAGGCAACACGCGACGCATACCACTATCTTATTCCGCAGCGACGCTATGGGCGGCCCGAGGAAATCGCCGATGCGGCCGTCTTTTTGAGTTCTGAGGAAGCCAGACACATTTGCGGTCATACCCTGAACGTAGACGGAGGCTTTCAGACCGCAGGGCTGATGTTCACATTCGGTTCGAGCAAAGCGCCCGTACCTCCCGCGCTATGAGCCGGAAGGAGAATCCAGGTCGGTTAATGAGGACATGAAAATATCCAGCCCTCTTTCACTGTGCTGCTTTTGATATGCTTTTTAAGGAAATGAAACTATGAGTGCCTTACCCACCGCATCCCGTGCCGCCGTGCTCCGCAAATTCAAGGAGCCTTTGGCGATCGAAGAAGTGCCCATTCCGGCCGAGATAGAGCCGGGCGCCGCATTGGTTCGGATCGAAGCCTGCTCCATTTGCGGGACGGATGTCCACTTGTGGCAGGGTTCACTTTCGCTCAAAGTCAATTTGCCGGTCATCATCGGGCACGAAATGGTAGGACGGGTAATGACAGTGGGGAGCGGCGTGGATCGGGATTCCGTCGGAAACGAGCTGCGCGTCGGGAACCGCATACTCTACACCCATACTGCATGTGGCAAGTGCTACTTTTGCACCACCGCTCGAAAACCCACCCTATGCGACAACCGCCGTGCTTATATGTACGAGAACATGGAGCGTTACCCGTATTTGCTGGGCGGATTCTCCGAGTATGGGTATGTCATGCCGGACGCAGGACGTATTCGTGTACCCGACGGCGTATCAAGTGAACTCGCCAGTTTGTCCAGCTGTGCCTTACGGTCAGTCATGAATGCGTTGTCGCAAGTTGGAGCGATCGAGCCATCGGATGTTGTTGTCATTCAGGGTGCCGGGCCGCTCGGATTGCTTGCTGCGGCCAACGTGAGAGTGCGGGGTGCATGCAAAGTCATTGTGATCGGTTCTCCTGCATCGCGGTTACAACTGGCGGCTGAATTCGGTGCGGACCTGTGCATTCCTGTGGACACCACAACACCCGCGGAGCGGTTGGAACAGGTGCTTGCCGTCACCAGCGGCCGGGGAGCAGATATTGTCATGGAATTTACCGGCGTGCCCGCGGCGTTTACGGAAGGACTTCAGCTTGCGCGCAAGGGCGGACGTTACTTGGTCGTCGGTCAACTCGGCGAAGGAAAATTTGAATTTCAGCCTTCCTTGATTGTAAAGAAAAACCTTACCATATTCGGCTCGTTTTCCGGAGACGCCAGAAGTTATTCCTTGGCATTGGAATTTATAAACGCGCAACAGCACAACTTCCCATTCGAGAAGATGATCACGGGTCGCTACAAGCTCGACGACGTGAATGTGGCCATGGAGCGAATGAAAAATTTCCAGGAAATAAAGCCGGTCATTTTGGTATAGGGGAGGCCGTATTATGCAAAAGTTTGATGAAAAGGCCACCGGCCCGCTGGCGGGCGTACGGGTCCTGGATTTATCGCGGCTGGTCGCTGGCAACATGCTAACGCTTTTTCTCGCCGACTTTGGCGCCGATGTGATCAAGATCGAGCGCGACGGCAACGGAGACGATCTACGAAATTGGCGGGCAGAAGGGCAAGAGATTTACTGGAAGGTATATGGGCGCAACAAGCGTTCAATGGTCCTCGATCTTAAGGCCGAGAACGGTCTTAAAAATTTCAAAAGCCTAGTCGCTGGCGCACAAATTTTGGTTGAAAACTTCGTCCCGGGTGGCCTCGAAAAAATGGGCTTAGCACCGGAGACGCTGCTAAAGCTTAACCCAAAGCTCGTCATCGTAAGGATTTCTGGGTGGGGACAAACCGGTCCATATCGCCATAAGCCCGGGTTTGGAACGCTGGTCGAAGCGATGTCAGGCTTCGCACATTTGAACGGATTTGCAGACCAGCCGCCGACCTTGCCGCCGTTGGCGATGGCCGACATGATTGCGGGGATATACGGCGCAGCAGGCGTGTTGACAGCGTTACGGACTGCAGAAAACAATGGCGTCGGTCAGGTGATCGACCTGTCTTTGTTTGAACCCATCTTCTCCCTCATCGCCAGCGAGGCTGCCAAGTATCGGCTGACAGGTATTCCAACGATGCGGTCAGGAAACCAGTCCACCCACACCGCGCCGCGGAACATTTATCCATGTTCGGATGGGGCGTTTGTCGCTTTGTCAGGCTCGATGCAGTCCATGGCCCTACGGATCTTCGAGACCATAGGAAGGCCCGAGCTGAAGGACGATTCCCGCTTCAGTACCAATGACGCGCGTGTTAAGCATCGCGACGAGCTGGACGAAATAATAGGCGCTTTTGTGAAATTGCGAACGCAGTTGGAAAACCTCGCGCTTTTCGAGAAGACCGGTGTCACGGTCGGCCCCGTTTGCTCCATCGCCGACTTAGTCGATCATCCGTTTGTAGTCGGACGACAAGTGATTGTTGAAGTAGAAGACCGTGATATGGGCTCGCTACCAATGCATAACATTATCCCTCGCCTTTCAGAGAATCCTGGCACATTCAGGCGACCAGCGCCGCGGCTTGGCGAACACACCGAGGAGATATTGGCCGAACTCCAATTACAGGGTGGGCAATAATGTATTCGGATAACAGACTCCCGCAGTGGCGATCACTGTTGTTTGTGCCTGCAACCAGCGACCGGTTTATCGAGAGCGCGGTGCGTCAGTTGGCTGACGCATTGCTAATCGATCTCGAGGATAGTGTCGCGCCCGAGCAAAAGGAAGTGGCACGAACGCGTGTTGGTGATATCGCGGACCGATTCAAACGCTACGGCTACGATGTCGTGGTCCGCGTCAATCGGCCGTGGCGGCTACTGGTGCGCGATCTCGAGGCCAGTGTATGCCAATCCGTGAATGCTGTAACCTTACCAAAGGTGCCCGATGTAGGCCATGTGCGGGCGGTTTCTGAGATATTGTCAGACCTCGAGGCAGCCGCCGGTATGGCAATCGGGCTTACGCGTATTATAGCGATGGTCGAAGATGCCGAAGGCTTGGAGAATATGGCGCGAATCGCGACGGCGGACCAGCGCCTCTGCGGGATTATTGTGGGTGCCGAAGATCTTGCCGTATCGATGAGAATGGCAGTGGATGAAGACGGCTTGTATGTACCCAATGTTCTTGCAGTGGCTGCGGCCCGGCGCGCGGGAATCATTCCAATTGGCTTTGTCGGGTCGGTCGCCGACTTTGCCGACGCTGATGCGTTCCGCGCAAGAATACGGCGCGCACGCAGGTTGGGTTTTGACGCTGCATTTTGCATCCACCCGCGTCAGGTTGCCATCGTCAATGAGGAATTCTCCCCGAGCATGGACGAAGTGCACCATGCGAAGTTGCTGATCGACGAATACGAGCGCAGCAGGGAAAATGGGAAGGCTGCATTCCGTTATAAGGACCGGATGGTCGACTTGCCGGTGGTGGAACAGGCAAGGCGCGTACTTGCTCAAAATGAGGTGGTCAAGGCAATGGACCGACGGCACCTGTCAGGTAGGAATAAACCAGCTTGATAACGTAACGTTCAGAAATAATGACACCCGAGCGATACAGTGAATATTAGACAGCTGTCTTACTTCACGGCGATTGCCGCATGTGGCTCTTTCGTGAAAGGGGCTGCGGCGCTGCATATCTCACAGCCGTCAGTTAGCAGTCAAATCAAGCTGCTCGAGGAGGAGCTGGGGATCCAACTTTTGGAGCGGCGCCCGAATGGGGTGGTGCTCACCTTAGAGGGCCGAGATTTTCTGCAGCATGCATACACGATATTAGGCGCAGTTGATGCCGCTCGCGACAGCATTCGCGCAAATCAAACCAACGAAGTTGGCCGAGTGGCGGTCGGCATCCCAGGTTCAATCAGCGCAGTTCTCAGCGTGTCCTTGGTTGAGGCCGTGCAACGTCAACTTCCCAATGTCCAGATTAGGGTGGTATCGGGCTTGTCTGGGCATATACAAAAATGGGTGATGGATGGCGAGCTCGATTTTGGACTTTTCTACGCCGACGGACCGGTTCCCGGTGCGGACATTAAGAATCTGTTCGTAGAAGACTTATATCTGGCCGCATGTCAAAAGGCAGACATAGAACACTTGCTTACGGCGAACGGTGAACTGCAGATGCGCAAGCTAAGTTTGATTCCGATGGTGTTGCCCTGTTCCAAACACGGCCTGCGCCGCATTATTGAACGTGCGACGGCCGCTCTAGGAATAAAACTGCATGTTAAAACCGAGATAGATGCGTCGGAACAACTGAAGCAGATGGTGCGCAGAACAGGTTGCTTTACTATCCTTTCGCTGGCGGCCCTACAGGACGAAACATGTGCGCCGCTTTTCACTGCACGCATCATCGATCCACCTATTCAACGCGTCGTATCAATATTCCATGTAACGGGAAGGCCGCTGTCTCGCGCAGCACGTCGCGTCGAAAACATTCTTTTTGAAGTGATATCCGTTGAATTAGAAAAAGGGTGGTGGCGATCAGCTACCTCGACCAGCCCAGCAGTCGGTGCGGTACAGAGTTTCATTTAACTACAACCTAAATACAGAGAGGCATACTTCGATGAATAAATATCTGAAAGTGGCAGTGGTAACGGGGAGTGCGGGCGGAATCGGAGAAGCGACCGCAACTATTATTGCAAACCGTGGCTATTGCGTTGCGATTGCTGACTTGCGCGAGGATGCCGCCACAAAAACCGCGCAGCGTCTAAAGGCACAAGGATTCATGGCGATGGCCGTTACCGTAGATGTCGCCGATCCCGCGAGCGTTAATGGCATGATTGAGCAGGTGGTTTCGACATGGGGGCGGATTGACGTCCTTGTTAACAGTGCCGGGCTTGAAAGCTCCAGCGCTTTCCTTGACGTCTCTCTTCAGGAGTTCGAAAGAGTAATGCAGGTTAACACGACCGGAACATGGCTATGCTGCCAGGCGGTCATTCCACTAATGCTTAAGCAGAGAAGTGGTTCAATTGTGAACATCAGTTCTATTGCCGGGCAAAGAGGAGGGGGCTTGCTCGGGACGGCCGCATATGCGACATCGAAAGGTGCGGTGATTGCATTGACGAAATCGCTGGCACGAGAGTTTGCCAAATCCGGCATCCGGGTGAATGCAGTAGCGCCTTCCATCACCATGACCGACTTCGTACAACGTCAGCTAGACAAACGCCCGCCCGGGTATATAGACGCGATCATCAGTATGACGCCGATCGGGCGGGCTGCGCAACCGTCAGAAATCGCGGCAGTAGTAGCATTCTTGGCGTCACCAGACGCCTCATTTGTCACGGGACATGTGTACAACGTCGACGGCGGAACCGCTATGTGAGAAGGCCCCGTGACTGGCTTGAAAATTCCTGTGTGACCATGTCGTTATTGTCCTTAATCCTATGGAAAATCCCCTCGGCTTTGCCGGGGAGACAGTAGAAGTTCGACGTTTGCCGGAGTATGGACTTTGCCGAAGCGTGTTGTTTGTCTATGAATATTGCTGCGAAAGATGTCTGGGGTGGAATTGTCGGCATGGCGGAGTGAGTTCGCAGCGAACGCGAATTTCTGCTTGACGGTGTGTGGTGGTGAGAACGGAAGCAAAACGGCACGGCGTAACTTTTTGGTTTTACAGCCGCCTTGAGCGGCTCACATCCAGGTCGCCGGTGCGGTCGAAGAAAGGGCTCTGTCGCGTTGACAGTCAGGCCACTCGACTATGCTGAGCGCTTTGACTGAAAAGGCTTGAAACGAGATGTGGCGACCAAAGGGAGGCGTTTCCCGATTGATGTCATTCTGGTGTGCATCCGTTGGTACGCGGCTTATCTGTTGAGCTATCGCCATCTTGAAGAAATGATGCAAGAGCGTGGCGTGTTTGTCGACCATTCATCGATCAATCGCTGGGCG
>DHWX01000027.1 GCA_002413395.1 Polaromonas sp. UBA5171
TTATAATAGTAAATATGCGAAATAATACATATTTATGATAAGGATGTATTGACACTGCAGGTATGGTGGACGTCGACATAGAATGTGCCATGATGCAAGAGATCAGGACTTCAATGGACGAAGACGCTATCTTGGGCTTGGATGCAGAGCATGAAATCGACAGACCTGATGGGAACTTCCTGGTCAGACTGGGCGAGCGTGTGCGTAACATTCGGGCACAGCGTGGCATGACGCGCAAGATTCTTGCGCGGGATTCAAAGGTTTCAGAGCGCTATCTGGCACAGTTGGAAATGGGGCAGGGTAATATCTCGATCAACCTGCTACGCCAGGTGGCGCTCGCGCTCGCAACTCCGGTCTCTGAACTGTTGCAGGAAGAAGAGACATCGGTCGAGATGAAACTCCTGCACGAATTTCTGGTGCGGCTGGATCCGCAGCAATTGCAAAAAGTATGGGAGTTGTTGTTTGTCGAATTCGGTGGCCTGCATGCGCAAGGCAAGCGTGAGCGGATAGCGCTGATTGGATTGCGCGGCGGCGGCAAGTCCACCTTGGGCGGCCTGCTGGCGAAGCGCATGGGTATTCCCTTTATCAGTTTGAGCAAGGAAATCGAACGAGAAGCCGGAATTTCAATGGGCGAAATATTTTCCTTATATGGGCAGTCAGGCTATCGTCGGTATGAACGACGTGCGCTGGAGGCGGTCGTGACCAAGAATAAACGGGCTGTTATTGAAATTCCAGGCGGCTTGGTGACGGAGTCAGGCACGTTCGAATTTTTGCTCTCGTCCTGTATGGTGTTATGGCTTACGGCTTCCCCTGAAGAGCACATGGCACGCGTCATTGCACAGGGCGACCATCGCCCGATGGATGACAACACTGAAGCGATGGAAGATTTGCAACGCATCCTGCAGGGACGTGCACCGCTGTATGGCAAGGCGGATGTCACTCTGAACACCACCGGCAAGACGGTGCAGCAAAGCCTGGAAGAACTAAGCCGGGTTGTCAACTCTCATTCCGTGCCGGGCGCCACAAGCTGAGCTGACTCTTTTTCGCGCGCTGACAGCGCCAGCGAAAAAATCCTTGTCATCAGCACTCTCGTCGAACCTCTAGGGTTGTCTGCCACCAACTACATCTGGTGGCGGGCATCTCTTTTCTGTAGATAAATTTTCCCCTCGCCTGCTCACTTTTTACTGGAAGCTGTCAAATTCTGTTGACAAGCATTTTTTTGCACCTTAGAATTTCTTAATTGCACTATAATGCATTAAACAAAATTTAAAAATGCAGCATGTTGCATTTTTTGGGCTGAACCCACTAACCGACCGACAAAGGAGCATATATGAGCGAACTATTTGATCAGTTCAAGTCTTGGTACGAGGAACGACACGCTTACGCCAAGGCATGGAAACAGAAAACAGGCAAGCAAGTGGTTGCCACCATGTGTACCTATACCCCTGAGGAAATTTTGATTGCCGCCGGCATGTTGCCGGTGCGTGTGCTTGGCGCGCATGAGCCGCAAAATGTGACTGAGCCGCATATTTTCGGGATGTTTTGCCCGTTCTGCCGCGATTCGCTGGCTCAGGGGTTGCTTGGCCGCTACGACTACTGCGAAGGTGTCACACTGACGCAGTCTTGTATCCAGTATCGTCAGACCTTCAATTCCTGGCGCCTGCATGTGCCCACCGTGAAATGGGATTATTACTTGCCGATGCCTAATGAGGTGCAGTCAAAGTTTGCGAAAGTGCTGCACTACTCCGAAGTCGGGAAATTCCGTACCTTCGTGGNNTCGGCAAGCCGATTACAGATGAAGACCTGCGTCGTTCCACGGAACTCGTGAATGAGAACCGCCGTCTGCTGCACGAGCTCTACGAGTATCGCAAGGAAGTCAATCCGCGCGTGACCGGCGTTGATGCTCTTTATGCGTCGATTACCGCGCAATTCATTGACAAGGAAGACCACAATCGCGAGCTCAAACGCGTACTGGCGGAATTGCCAAACCAGCCGACCAATGCGCGCCCGGAAGGCGTGCGTTTCATGACGATCGGTTCCGAGAACGACGATGTGTCCTTCATGGCCATGGTCGAGTCAGTCGGCTCCACCATCGTGATTGATGACCAGTGTTCCGGCACCCGTAATTTCTGGAACGAAGCGCGGATTCAGGATGATCCAATTGCCACTATCACCGACCGTTATTGCGAACGACCAGCCTGCCCGACAAAGGATTATCCAGCGCACACCCGTTTCGATCATGTACTGAAGCTGGCCAAGGATTACAACGCACGCGCCGCAGTGTTCCTGCAGCAAAAATTCTGCGATCCGCACGAAGGCGATTATCCGGACTTGAAGGAACACCTTGAGAAAAATGGCATTCCGACGCTGTTCCTCGAGTTCGATATCACAAATCCGATCGGCCCGTTCCGTATTCGCATCGAGGCTTTCCTTGAGACGATGAGCGAAGAAGAATTGTTCTGAACGCATGGCGTCAGACACCTGAAGTCGGTCAGGTACGACCGGCAAGTGGCAGAACCGAGATATATCTTAAGGAGCAACGAGAAATGTCAATTTACAAGACCGAGCCGCTCAAGTGCTGGAAAAAAGCCAAGCAACTGCGCGAACAATACTATATCAACTTCGCGCGCTGCAAGGAAACCGGCGGCATCCGATGGTCGGGGTCGGCGTGGGCACTAGATGCGATTCCCGCTGGCCTTGGCAGCGACGTCTATTCGCTCACTGGCGAGCCCTATGGCGCTGCGGTAGCGCTTGACAAAAAATTCAACCAGGAATGCCAGAATGCAGCTGAGTCCGCCGGCTTTGCGCGTGATCTGTGTGCCTATATGCGTACTTACTGGGGCTCGCTGTATCTCAACAAGTATCTTGATGGCAGCCCGTTCCCGAAGCCCGATTTTAATTTTCAGACCCAGATATGTTGCTCTCACGCAAAGTGGTATCAGCATGCATCGAAGATTGAAAATACACCGGTCAGGTTCATTGACGTGTCAGTCGGTCCATACAAGGACCTGACCGAAGAGCGCCTGATGTATGTGACCAATCAGGGTCTTGAATCTATCGAGTGGATGGAAAAAGTCACCGGCCGCAAGTACAACGACGAGTTGTTCATCGAAGCGGTCAAGAACGAGATGCGGTCGACCTCGCTGTGGGCTGAAATCTGCACGCTCAACAAAGCAAAACCGGCTCCGCTCGACGAAAAAACCATGTACTCACTGTATGTGTTGGCAACGCTGTCAAAGTCGTCCAAGTGGTGCGCCGATTTTTACGAGGAATGCCGCGATGAGGTCAAGGATCGTGTGGCGCGCGGCATCGCTGCCGTGCCCAACGAACGCTGCCGCGTCATGTCTGATACCCAGCCGCCATGGGCGTTTCTGAAAGTGTTCCGCTATCTGGAAGAGTACGGTGCGGTGTCGATCGGTTCGCTCTATACGTTCGGGCTTGAAGGCATCTGGGAAACGAAGCCAGATGGCTCCTGGGGACCGCGCACGACGCCGATGCAGCAAGGCATTGAAATCACCACCCGTGAGCAGGCCATGAAGCTGTATTGCGACTGGAATCTGTCCAAACCGCAGTGGCAGCATTTTTATGACCCGCAATTGAAGACCGAGATGATGAAAACGATCGTCAAGGAATGGGGTGTGGATGGCGTCATGTTGCACTTGAATCGCGGCTGTGAGGGGCTGTCCCTCGGCATCATGGAAAACCGTCTCGGTTTGGCAGCGGCTGGCATCCCGGTAATGACCTATGAAGGCAATATGGGTGATGAACGCGAATTTGACCTCGGACGCACTCAAAACCGGGTCGATTCATTCATGGAAACACTTAACCTCAAGCGTGATTTTGTAAACGCCTGAATCAACTAGGAAGGTACTAAAAATGATTACCGCAGGTATTGACATGGGATCCCGCACCGTCAAGGTTGTGTTTCTTGAGGAACTCAACGTAGAAGGCGCGCCGGAGCTGAAATGGGGCGTCAAGGGCAAACATATGATGTTCCCGGATGAACTGGATATGGACGTCGCCGCCGACAAGGCCCTGGCTGATGGTCTGACTGAAGCCGGCCTGACGCGCGATCAGATCAGCAGAATCGTATCGACCGGTGCTGGACGCAAGCAAGTGCGCTTTGCTGACAGCGACGTGACTGAAGTGTCGGCCGGTGCGCGCGGCGCAGTTTTCATGTGTCCGGCGGCCCAGACCGTCGTCGATGTCGGGGCCGAAGAAGGCCGCGGCATCAAGTCGAATGCCCTGGGTAAGGTTATTGACTTCGCTGGTAACGAAAAATGCGCCGCCGGTGCAGGTGCCTTCGCGGAATCGATGGCGCGCGCCCTGCAACTCACGCTCAAGGATTTTGGTGAAGCCAGCCTGCGCTCTGACCGGGTCATCCCGATGAATGCGCAGTGCACGGTGTTTGCCGAATCCGAAGTGGTGTCGCTGATCCACTCCGCGACACCCAAGGAGGATATCGCGAAGTCGGTGCTGGACGCCGTGGCCAGCCGCGTATGCGCGATGGTGCGTCGCGTCGGCATCGAGGGGGAAGTGATTCTGATCGGCGGTATGGTCAACAATCCGGGGTTTGTCCGTTCGTTGAAGAACGCGCTTGGCGTGGATCATGTCAATTTGCCCGATATGCCGGAATATGTCAGCGCGCTGGGCGCTGCCCTTATCGCAACCGAAGGCAACGCGTAAGCGTCACCAAATCAACTGAAAGGAATACATCATGGCTGCTGCAGAAAAGAAAGAGTACTGGCGCTGGCAAGAAAACTGCTGGCTCGATGAGAGCAAGGATTGGCGTGCCGCAAAGATCATTACCGCTGGTATTGATGTCGGTTCGGTCAGTTCGCAGGCGGTTATCTGCGTTGACGGCGAACTGTTCGGCTATAACAGCATGCGCACTGGCAACAACAGTCCAGACTCGGCGACCAATGCCGTCAACGGCATTCTGGACAAGGCTGGCATGAAACTGGAAGACGTGACCTATGTGATCGGCACCGGTTACGGCCGTGTCAATGTACCGTTCGCTCACAAGGCAATTACCGAAATTGCCTGCCATGCGCGCGGTGCCAATTATATGGGCGGTTCGACCGTGCGCACCATTCTCGACATGGGTGGCCAGGATTGCAAGGCCATCCATTGCGATGAAAAAGGCAAGGTGACCAACTTCCTGATGAACGACAAGTGTGCAGCCGGAACTGGGCGCGGCATGGAAGTGATTGCCGATTTGATGCAAATTCCCATCGCTGAACTCGGCAATCGTTCCTTTGAAGTCGATGTCGAACCCCCGGCTGTTTCCTCGACCTGCGTGGTTTTTGCCAAGTCGGAGGCGCTGGGCTTGCTCAAGTCCGGGTACACCAAAAACAAGGTGATTGCTGCCTATTGCCAGGCGATGGCGGAGCGGGTGGTGTCGCTGATCGAGCGCATCGGTGTCGAAAACGACTTTTTCATCACTGGAGGCATTGCCAAGAACCCAGGCGTGGTGAAACGGATTGAGCGGCTGCTCGGCACCAAGGCCGTGGAGACCAAGTATGACAGCCAGATTGCGGGGGCATTGGGTGCGGCGCTGTTCGGCTATACGCTAATGCAAAAACAGGCGGCAACGGCGAAGGTGGCGGTGGCGGCATGATTCCCGTCGCTGCTTTCAAATTATCAATGATCGCGACAAGGACGGAAGGCAGATTGCCATGAACCGTGCGCACGTCGCGAAGCAAACCGATTCATGTATTCAATGCGCGTCTAGCGCCAGGAGAAACTACCCATGATTGCCAACTATGGCTACAAGGATGGATCAGGCGAGTATTACATCAGCATCGATACCGACAAATGCATCGATTGCGCCGCCGGACGCGCTTGCATCACGGCCTGTCCGAAGCAGATGTTTGAAGCCATGACGGACGATTATGACGACGAAGTTATGTCGATCAAGGCACCGTTTCGACGAACCCTTGCGTATGATTGCGCCGACTGCAAGCCCGCGGGCGGCTATTCAAGTCTGCCGTGCAGCACAGCATGCACGCCCGGTGCAATCAAGCATTCCTGGTAAGGCTGGCATGGAACCTATTCGCTTGAAACTGATCAAGGGTGGCCAGGAAGGCAACCTGCTTGCGCAGGGATGGATCAAGCAGACCACGCTCGGCGAACCACGCCTGTCGGAGATCGTCGAGAATTATCGGGACATGGGGTACGAGGTGTACGTCATTAAGCACCCGGTCGAAGGGGTCAGTGGCGATTGCAATAGTTGCTTTTCCGCAGATGCCGGTATCGGAAAAATGTACGGCGACATTTATGTCCGTCTGCGGGGTAATGCAAAACCGTTAGAGGACTCATTGTTTTAGTTCCGTCGGCCGATTCGGCGGACCATTCCAAACCTGGGAGAGATCACATGGCACTTGACGAACCGAACATGCGCGTGATGAAACGCGAAGACCTTGATGCCGTTGCATCAATTGATGCGTTGGTGTCCAAACAGCAGCGGCATCAGTATTACGAGCGCAAGATTGAAACGGCGCTGAACAATCCATATAACATCAACACGTCGCTGGTAGCTGAGGTGAATGGAAAAGTCGTCGGCTTCATCATGGGCGATGTCTATTTCGGTGAGTTCGGCATTCCGGAAACAAGTGCGACTATTGACACCATTGGCGTGCATCCAGACTGCCAGAACCGTGGCGTAGCCCATGATCTGATGGATCAGTTCCTAACCAATATGAAAGCGGTTGGCGTGAAAAAAGTTTACACGCTGGTCAACTGGAATGACTTCACCCTTGAACACTTCTTCGCCAGCCACAAATTCCAACCATCGAAGCGGGTCAACCTGGAGTTGCAACTTCCTTGATGCTGTCTCGATCTTGCCGATAAAAATGCATGTGTGATTGATGTCGACCCATTTTGATGACGGCACCGCTTGCTGTAAACCGAAATTAGCAGACTCGCAATGTGGATCGATACCCACTGCCATACCAAATTTTCCTACGACAACTGGCTCGATCCGCTGGCCCTGATCCGTCGCGCCAGGGCACTCGGACTGGATGGCATTGTCGTTACCGAACACTATTCGTATGAGGCCTCGGCACCGGTGGAAGCGATCGCGCGTGATGAAGGCATGCTGCTCCTGCGCGGTGTCGAGATTGCCACCGATCGTGGGCACCTGCTTGCCTACGGTGTTGAGGATGATTCGTGGAACATTTGGGGACGTGACAACTGGTTGTCGCTATCGGCGGTTATCGAGCGCATTCTCGAACTCGGCGGTATCTGCGTGCCGGCCCACCCATTTCGCGAGGTAGGAGTGTGCAGCCTGTTGGAAGGCTTGCTGGAACTGGAAGGAATCGTTGCCGTGGAAACCCATAACGGGAACAATCAGGACGCAGACAATGACCTGGCGATACGGGCGGCCGAGCACATGGCCTTACCCGGGTTGGGTGGCAGTGATTGCCACAAGGTTTCGGCGGTTGGACGTTGTGCGACGGAGTTCTTGCAGCCGGTCAGCGACATGGCCAGCTTCATTGCAGCGATTCGTGCCGGCGCCTGCCGTGGCAACTATTTCCCTGGTTTTCAAACAACACCGTGATCAGGGTACTGCGGTTCCAATTTTCATCAGCGATTTAAACAATTGTCTGGTTTCGACCTTCGACAAGGACGCCAAAATACGTTGCTCATGCAGCTTCACACGCTTGTCGGCCTTGGCCAACAGGCGCCCGCCCTCGGAAGTCAGAAACAGGTGATTGCTTCGCCGGTCCGTGGTAGATGCTTCACGCGCCACCAAGTTGCGCTTCTGTAATTTGTCGAGCAGCGGCACCAGCGACGACCGGTCGAGGCCAATTGCATTGGCCAGACGAGTCTGGGTCAGGCCTTTGTTATGACTCAATACCTCCAGTACGCCGAAAATTACGGGCGTGATGTCGAGGCCCGACAGTTCTCTGTCGAAGTCCTTGAAGACCATAACCTGCGTCATTCTGAGCTGATAGCCAACCAGTTGCGGAAGGCAACCCAAGTCGAGCGTCATTGAAGTTTGGTCTGCCATGGAAAAAATAATTGAAGTATTTGCGTAAAAAATTGGGATAACCGTCCAGCGCGAGGAACACAGATATCACAATGCCAAGCATTGCGAAAATTGTTTTAAATAAAACAAATATTTTCTTGATTTTGCTTTGATATCAAACGATTAGTGTATATCATTACAAGCATGAATGCTGGTCCCGACGTGTCTTGTGCATGGTGATTAGCGTTCATGGCGCAAACCGCTACTTGCCTCTCCCGAACAGGTCGGTATCAAGAAGGAGACTGAGATTGAATCGAAAATTTTTTCTATCCGTAGAGGATATCAATAATGTGGGCTACATGGGGTTCCACTTGCGCGGGAATGACGGTGGTATTTAATTTCCTTGACCCACATAAAACCGCATGGTGCCGGATTTGTTCACAAGCTCGTGGTCGGTAAGTGCGCTGCGGTGATTCCCTGTCCCGGCATGCGCCTTGGGTCGGCCGCGTGCACGTCGATTGACCGTATGGCGGATCAATTCGACGATTTGGCCGGCATGGTTTTCGATCCCAACTTTCATCACTGGTTCGCTGTCGCTCCATCAGCATCTCGGGGAATCCGAGACTACGCTGGCAGCAATTGCGCGAGCAGCTTGGGGTAATCGGGAAAACAGATGAAATTCTAAATGTCCTCGCATAGTAAAGAAGAGTGCAACGCGGAAAGATGTTCGATGATGTAATGGCATGTATTTTTGGTTCAATGATTACAACAAGGAGACATAAAAATGAAAAAGTTCGTGATGTATGGAATATTTGCGCTGGCGGCCGGTCAGGCGTGCGCCGCGGGTGACACCATCAAGGTTGGCATGCTGGCCGAGATGTCCGGCACCTTCGCCGATTTTGGTCTGCAGATGACGAACGGCGCCAAGGCCTACATGAAACAGCATGGTGATATCGTTGCGGGCAAGAAGATTGAGCTCATCGTCAAGGACACGACCGGCCCCGCGCCGGACGTCGCCAAGCGGTTGGCGCAGGAACTGGTGGTCAAGGATGGCGTCGATTTCCTGGCCGGATTCGGCCTCACGCCAAATGCGTTCGCCGTAGCGCCGATTTCCACCGAAGCGAAGAAGCCAACCATTATCATGAATGCGGCGACCTCGGCAATCACCACCAAATCGCCCTATATCGCGCGGGTCTCGTTTACGCTGGCGCAAGTCACCGAGCCGATGGCGCAGTGGGCTTATAAGAGTGGCCTGCGCAAGATATACACGGTGGTCGCCGACTACGGCCCGGGCCATGACGCTGAACAGACGTTCAAGAAAACGTTTACCAAGCTCGGTGGCGAAGTGGTGGGAGAATTGCGCGTTCCCCTGAAAAATCCGGAATTTGGCCCTTTCGTGCAGCGCGTCAAGGATAGCAAGCCGCAGGCGATTTTCGTATTCGTCCCGGCCGGTGAGTTGGCGGTCGGTTTCATGAAGGCCTACGACGAGCGCGGTCTGGCCAAGGCCGGCATCAAGCTGTTGTCGACCGGCGATGTGACCGATGACAGCGTAATCGACGCGCTTGGCGACGGTGCGCTGGGCGTGATATCAACCCACCAGTACTCGGCCGCCCATGTATCGCCCGAGAACAAGGCCTTCCTGGCGGCTTACGCCAAGGTTGATGCCAAGACGCGCCCGAACTTCATGGCGGTCGGTGGCTATGATGGCATGGCCGCGATCTATGAAGTGGTGCGTCAGCTGAAGGGCAACGTCGACGGCGACAAGGCGATGCAGGTGCTCAAGGGCCTGAAGATCAATAGCCCGCGTGGCCCGATCCAGATCGATGCCGATACGCGCGACATCGTGCAGAACGTTTACGTGCGCGAGGTCAAGAAGGTCGATGGAAAACTGTACAACGTCGAGTTCGAGACCATCAACGCGGTGAAGGATCCGGGCAAGTAGTTTTCAGTCGATCACATGCATAATTTTCTCGGCGTGCTGTTCGACGGTCTGGCTTATGGAACCTTGCTGTTCCTGATTTCGGTTGGACTGTCGATCACACTCGGGCTGATGGGATTTATCAATCTGGCCCACGGCGTATTTGCGATGGCTGGCGGCTATTTGCTGGTGACCCTAATGGCGCGAGCAGGTATCGGTTTCCTTCCTGCGTTGCCGATAGTGTTTTGCGCAGTCGCGTTGGCCAGCCTGGTGCTGGAGCGCGCGCTGTACCGCCCGCTGTACCGAAGCACAGCCTTGAATCAAGTGCTGCTGACGGTGGGTATCATTTTCATTTCGATTGCCGGCGCTAACTACTTTTGGGGACCAGGACAACAGCCGGTCGTGCTGCCGGAAGCGTTGAACGGTCAGCTTTCTTTTTTTGGTATCGACCTGTCCCGCTACCGCCTGTTCCTGATGGCGGTCGGTGCCGCGATCACGTTGGCGCTGGTGTTCGGCCTGGAGCGCACTCGCTTCGGTGCGATGATCCGCGCCTCGGTGGATAACCGTCGCACCGCCGAGTCGATGGGAATCCAGGTTGAACGGGTATTCCAGGTCACGTTTGCGTTGGGCAGCGGCCTGGCTGGCTTGGGCGGCGCGCTCGGCGTCAATGTGATTGGACTGGATCCGAACTTTGCGCTCAAGTTCCTGGTGTACTTTCTGCTGGTCGTCGTGGTGGGCGGCCCCGGATCGGTGATCGGAACCTTGTTGGCGTCGCTATTGCTGGGTGTTGCCGACATCGCCGGAAAATACTACATGCCGGAGATCGGCGCGTTTGTGATTTATGCCGCGATGATTGTGTTGCTGTTGTTGTTTCCGTACGGCTTGCTTGGACGGAGTAAAGCCAGATGAAAATCGAATCCAGAACCAGCACAGCGCCCCACTTGGCGGCGTTGCAGCAGCGTGAGCGCTGGAAGCCGATTGAGATCGGGTTCTGGCTGGCGCTGGCCGGTGTCTTTTTTGCGTTCCCGACCAGCCTGGTCTTTGCCACCCAGATATTGATCACCGGCCTGTTCGCGCTTTCGCTCGACCTGATACTCGGCTACGCCGGTATCGTCACGCTGGGTCACGCGGCGTTCTTCGGGGTGGGTGCCTATGTCGCCGGATTGCTGGCAAAGTACGGCTGGCAGGAACCGCTGACCGGGCTGGTCGTCGCCGGCACGGCGGCCGCCCTCGTCGGCTACCTGACCAGCTTCATCGTTTTGCGCGGAAGCGATCTGACGCGCCTGATGATCACGCTTGGCATCGGTTTGCTGCTATACGAGCTGGCCAACCGGGCGACGGCAATCACGGGCGGCGTCGATGGTTTGCAGGGTGTGGAAATGGGCAAGCTGTTCGGCATATTCAAGTTTGACCTGTATGGCAAGACCGCCTATGTGTACGTCCTCGGCGTGTCGTTCCTGATGTTTGTTCTGGCCCGTGCGCTGATGCATGCGCCGTATGGTCTGTCGCTGCGCAGCATTCGCGAAAACCAGACCCGGGCGTTGGCCATCGGCATTCCGGTCGGCGCGCGCCTTACCAGCATCTATACATTCGCCGCGCTGATCGCCGGCGTCGCAGGCGCGCTGTTAACCCAGACGACTCAGTTCGTCGGCATCGATGTCTTGAGTTTTCAGCGTTCCGCCGATTTGCTGATCATGCTGATCATCGGCGGCGCCGCGACGCTGTACGGCGGGTTCATTGGCGCTGCCGCTTTTCTGCTGGCACAAGATCGTCTGGCTGACCTGAATGCGCAGTACTGGCTGTTCTGGCTTGGCATCTTGCTGATCGTGATGACGCTGTATCTGCGCGGCGGCATTCTCGGCGGCTTGGCGCGACTGGCGATACTATTCGACCGATGGCGCAAAGGAGCGCGCGCATGAGTGCCATACTGGAGACGCGCGGCCTATGCAAGTCGTTCGGCGGATTCGCCGTGACGCAGAACCTCAACCTGTCACTGGCGCGGGGCGCGCGCCATGCGTTGATCGGCCCGAACGGCGCTGGCAAGACGACCCTGATCAACCAACTCACCGGCGTGTTGCGGCCGTCGGGCGGATCGGTCTGGCTCGATGGTGTGGAGATCACGCGCATGGCGCCGAACGAGCGCGTGTCACGCGGCTTGTCGCGCACCTTCCAAATCAACAGCTTGTTCCCGCAACTGACGCCGCTTGAGTCCGTGACGAATGTGATTTGCGAGCGTGAGCGCGCACGCCTGAATTTGGTGCAACGGCGCTTCTTCCGTTTGTCTCGGCGCCGTGCCGAAATCGAGGAAGCCTACGCCCTGCTCGAGCAGCTCAATCTGGCGCAAAACTGCCTGACCGAGACGCGCGCGCTGGCCTATGGCAAGCAGCGCCTGCTTGAAATGGCGCTGGCTCTGGCGGCACGGCCCAGAGTATTGCTGCTGGATGAACCTGCAGCCGGCGTGCCAGAGGGAGAAAGCGATGAATTGTTCGACGTGCTGGGTGCCTTGTCCAAAGACATCAGCATCTTGCTGATCGAGCACGACATGAGCCTGGTATTCCGCTTCGCTGATCGCATCACGGTGCTGGTCAACGGCGCAGAGTTGGTGACCGGGACTCCGGCGGAAATCGCTGACGACCCGCGCGTGCGCGAAATTTATCTGGGCAAGAGGTATTGAGATGCTAGCGCTGGAACACCTCTTTGCCGGTTACAGCGACGCGACCGTGCTCGACGACTGTTCGCTGACGATGGGCGAGGGCGAAAGCGTGGCGCTGCTGGGTCGCAATGGCGTCGGTAAAAGCACCTTGTTGCTGACTATCATGGGTCATACTCGGGTACAGCGCGGATCGATACGCTGGCGCGACCAGGACTTGTCGAAGCTGCCGCAGCATGCGCGCGCTGGTGCCGGACTCGGCTGGGTGCCGCAGGAGCGCGAGGTATTTCCATCGCTCACAGTCGAAGAGAACCTGACTGTGACGGCCTTGCCCGGAAAATGGAATTTATCGGCAATCTTCGCGCTATTTCCGCGCCTGCAACAACGTCGAAAAAATTTCGGCAATCAATTATCCGGCGGCGAACAGCAGATGCTGGCGATCGGGCGCGCGCTGATGTTGAATCCGAAGCTGTTGCTGCTGGATGAACCACTGGAAGGACTGGCGCCGGTCCTGGTTGAAGAGCTATGCGCCGCGATCGAACGCATGGTGCATGAGGAAGGGCAGTCGATGCTCCTGGTGGAGCAGCACGTTGAGCAGGCATTGCTGCTCACCCATCGCGGCATCGTGCTGGAGCGCGGGCGGGTAGTGCATGCGGCGGACAGCGTGGAGTTGCTGGCTGATCCCGGAATACTGGAGCAATGGATGGGCGTGCGGATGCAGCAGCCGAGCTCTACATGAAACAGACCAGACCTTGACAGGTGGCGTGAGCAGATGGCAGTGCACCTGGCGAACAGCAAGGTCAGTGTCGAAAAAAGCAGCACCAGAGACGATGGCAGCATCGGTATATCCAACTCGAAATTAAAGGAAAAGAAATGATGCAACGCATAACAGTATGGGGACTTCAACTGGCAGCGGCGGCAGCGCTGCTGTGTGGTGGCAGCGCATGGGCGCAAATCAAAGTTGGAGTGGTGGTCAGCGCCACTGGTCCGGCGGCCTCGCTCGGTATCCCGGAGAAAAATACAATTGCGCTGATGCCAAAGGAAATCGGCGGCAAGAAAGTCGAATACATCGTGCTGGATGATGCGTCAGATACCACAAGCGCAGTCCAGAATGTCCACAAGCTGGTTTCGGAAGACAAGGTGGATGTCATCATCGGCTCCACTGTCACGCCGAACTCGCTGGCCATGATCAGCGTGGCAGCCGAATCCGAAACGCCAATGATTTCAATGTCGGCTGCCGCTGCGATTGTCGAGCCGGTGGATGCCAAGCGAGCCTGGATATTCAAGACGCCTCAAAGCGATTCATTGATGGCAAGTGCGATTGTCGATCATATGGTTGCCGGCAATATTAAAACGGTTGCCTTTATTGGCCTGACCGACAGTTACGGTCAAAATTGGTGGGTACAGGCATCGAAGCTGCTTGAAAAAAATGGAATCAAAATACTTGCCAATGAGAGCTATGCACCGACCGACAGCAGCGTGACCGGCCAGATTTTGCGCGTCATTGCGGGCAAGCCCGATGCCGTGCTGATCGCCAGTCGCGGCACGCCCGCCGTGATGCCTCAGAAGGCTCTCAAGGAACGTGGCTACACAGGGAAAATTTATCAGACGCATGGGGTCGCCAATAACGATTTTTTGCGCCTTGGTGGAAAGGATGTGGAAGGTACGCTGCTGCCGGCTGGACCGCTTCTGGTTGCTGCACAATTATCGGATAGCAATCCGATCAAGAAGACCGCGATGCATTTTAAAAATGTCTATGAGAAGCAATATGGCGCAGGCAGCGTGTCGACGTTTGGCGGCCACGCCTGGGATGCGGGTCTGATGCTGGAGGCCGCAGTGCCTGAAGCGCTGAAAAAAGCCCAGCCTGGAACCAAGGAATTTCGCAAGGCATTGCGCGATAGTATCGAAAATATACGTGATCTGGTGATCAGCCAAGGCATTATGAGCATGAGTAAAACCGACCACAGTGGCCTCGACCAGCGCGCTCGCCTGATCGTCAAGATTGAAAACGGCAAGTGGGTACTGGCGAAATAAGGATTAACGATCAGGATCCGTGCAGAAATAAGTTGTGCATGTTGGGGTTGGGGGACATGGCGGGATGCGATGCAAGGCGCCCGCAATGGCCCATAAACTTCTGCAAATTATTATTCCTGCGCGAGTTCATGTGGAACGCGGTCTATCAGGGACGAATAGTTTGAACGCTTGATCCATTGCTTGCAAGGTGCGCACAGGCTGGCAAGTGGATGGGGATGAGGGCAGACATGATTCGAAGTTGCGAATCATGGAAAGATCAAGAATGTTCGCTGCAGTTTTGCTCATGCAGTTCACCCAGACGGGCGCGCTGCAATTTTCCGGTGGCTGTTTGCGGCAGCGTCTGGACCCAGTGCAACCAGCGCGGACGCTTGTGGCCGGGCAAGGCGGCAATGCCGGCTGCTACGCTGCTGCGCGCCGCTTCCTCTTGCGTTGGTGTTGCCACCAGAAAGGCGGCAATCGCCGTCAGACCGTCTACGGTTTTTACTCCGACCGCCGCCAATTCCTGTACGGTGTTGCCGCACGCAGCTCTGAGCGCCTGCTCGACCCATTGAGTGCTAACCCATTGACCAGCGATTTTCAGCATATCGTCTTTTCGGCCAGTGAATTCGAGCCAGTTGTCGTGACGTAAAAACATGTCGCCTGGAGAAAACCAGCCGTTTTGAAAACTGTCGACCTGTTCTTTTGGCCGCTGCCAGTAGCCGCGCGCCACGGCCGGATGTCTGATCCAGACCCTCTGCGGCAAATCCGGCGGCAGGTCGTCGTAACGGAATTGCGTCAGCGGAGTAGGCTTTAGTCGCCCCGAAGCATTGTCGCAATACAGCATCAGGCACAGGGTTTCCGAGGTGCCATAACATGAAAGTGGCGTGTGCCCGGTAGCTTTTTGCCAGCTGTCGGATACTGCTGGAGGTAGTGTTTCACCGGCTGAAACGAAATGTCGGATACCGCTATCGGCCAATGTTTTGGCAATGCCGGCCTGAAGCATCTTGTGGTAAAGGGTGGGCACGCAAAACACGATGGTTGGGCGATGCTGCTTGACCATTTTTGCCACCCGTTCGGCAGTAGGCCATTCGGAATCGAGAATCACGGTTGCCCCAAGTCGGAGGCCGGCAAACAGGCTGTTGGCGATGGCATATGCGAAGAACAGTTTGGAAGTGGCATATAACCGGTCTGTCGGCCCAGCGCCAAGGAGTTCGCGAGCGAAGGCAGCACATGGCGCTGTGACGCTGTGCGTGTGCACTACCCCCTTGGGCGTGCCAGTGGTGCCCGAGGTGCCAATCCACAACGCGACATCGTCGGCGGCGCGCAACAGCGGCGCGATTGGGGCCGCAGCGGCGCAGACTGCGCGCCAGTCGAGCGCGCCAGCGCCACCGTTGGCAATAACCACCAGAGGCTGCGGCAGGGTTTGCGCCAATGCCACCAGCTGCGGCGCGAGCTCTGCTGTGGTCCAGATGAATCGCACCCCCGATTCACTCAGGATCGGTGCCAGCTCGGGCATGCTGAGGCGCGGGTTGACGCCGATGGCGGCGCCGCCGGCCCAGATTACCCCAAGATAGGCTTCAACGTAATCGATGCCATCGGGAGCAAAAATCACGACCCGGTCGTCGATTGCCATCTCCATGCCTTGCCAGGCGCCCGCCGCGCGCGCCACAGCTCGTTGCAGTTCGCCGTAACTGATCTGGCGTGTCCCGCATTCGAGCGCAGTGTGGTGTTCGGCGCCGACTTCAAATAGGCATGCCGCCGCATTCATCTTTTGTTCCATCGTGATCTCTTGTGATTTTCTTAAAACGCACGAAATAAGCCCGCTTTCGTATCGTTAAAACCGGTTCGTGCTGTCCCCTTTTTATCGTATAAGTTGGTTTATTGCAAATTGTTTTATTTAAAACTAAAATCGTAGGATAATCGAATCATTTTCGACGCAATGAGGATGTCTTCGAAGTGAATTTTTGCTATGCGTACCGATGCAGCCTCTGCGATCGGCCGAGAGTCTTTATAAGGATGGGAACATGCAGATAACAGCACTGGCTGGCGCGATCAGCACAACTCAAGCGATGAATCGCACGCTACCGCGGCCGGTTGAAGTGCTTGACAGCGTTGTGATCCGGTTCGCCGGCGATTCCGGCGACGGCATGCAACTGGCTGGTTCTGGTTTCTCCATCGCGGTGGCCAAGGCCGGCCACGATTTCGCTACCTATCCAGATTACCCATCCGAGATCCGGGCCCCAACCGGCACGCTGTTCGGCGTTTCTGGATACCAGATTCAATATGCCTCGCGCCAAGTATTCACATCGGGCGATTCACCCGATGTGCTGGTCGCAATGAACCCGGCGGCGCTCAAAACCAATTTGCCTGACCTTAAGCGTGGCGGCCTCATCATTGTCAACGTTGGCGCATTCGGTGATGCTAACCTGAAGAAGGCAGGCTATCAGAACAATCCATTGGAGGACGGCAGTCTGGATGGCTACCGCCAGGCCAACATCGACATCTCCAGCCTGACTGCAAAAGTACTGGCCGATTCCCGGCTGTCGAAGAAAGACGTCGGACGCTGCAAGAACTACTTCGCACTGGGTCTGATGCTGTGCCTGTATGGCCGGCCCATCGAGCCGGAAGTGGATGAAATCAGTGACAGGTTCGCCGCCCAACCGGAGTTCGCTAGCGCCAATATTCTGGCGCTCAGGGGAGGCTACGCCTATGCCGATGCAACCGAGCTGTTCGCGGCCAGCTATCAGGTGCGCGAGTCGGCCGCGCAACCGGGAAAGTATCGCAGCATCACCGGCAACCAGGCTACCGCGCTCGGTTTTGTGACGGCCTCTGAACTGGCGGGCATGCCGCTGTTTCTTGGCTCCTACCCCATCACGCCGGCCACCGATATCATGCACGATCTGGCGGCGCTGAAGCACTTCAATGTCACGACCTTTCAGGCCGAGGATGAGATCGCCGGGATCTGCTCGACAATTGGTGCGGTGTATGGCGGCGCACTCGGCGTGACCACGACTTCCGGTCCTGGCATGGCGCTCAAGACCGAAGCGCTCGGTCTCGCGGTTATGCTTGAATTGCCGATTGTGGTGGTAAACGTCCAGCGCGGTGGCCCTTCTACCGGACTACCGACCAAGATCGAGCAATCTGACCTGATGCAGGCAATTTATGGCCGCAACGGTGAATGCCCGGTGCCAGTGATCGCTGCGAGGTCTCCGGCGGATTGCTTCGACTGCGCGATTGAGGCGATCCGCATCGCGGTCAAGTACATGACTCCGGTGATTCTGCTGTCGGATGGCGGCATAGGTAATGCGGCTGAGCCATGGTTGATTCCCAACGTTGAAGATATTCCGCGGCTACAGGTCAGCTATCGCACCAATCCGGAAAATTTTCAGGCCTATGCGAGAAACGAACATCTGTCCCGGGCTTGGGTCGTGCCGGGAACGCCCGGCATGGAGCATCGAATCGGTGGACTGGAGAAGGATTTCCTGACCGGGAATATTTCGCATGATCCACAAAACCACCAGCGTATGGTGGAGGTGCGGGCGGCCAAGGTGGCTGGAATCGTCAAGGATATCCCTCCGTCAAAGGTGGCCGGCCCAGTGTGCGGAGATCTGCTCGTCGTCGGTTGGGGCAGCACCGATGGTGCGATCGCTCAGGCGCGGGAAAAGGCGGCTGCGCTCGGCCTGTCGGTAGCCCACCTTCAACTGCGCCATCTGAACCCGCTGCCGCCCGATCTTGCAGACATACTTGGCCGTTACCGAACCATCCTGGTGCCGGAACTCAATCTGGGCCAGCTATCGCATCTGCTGCGCGACTTGTACCTGGTTGATGCCTTGTCATTGAGCAAGGTTCAGGGAAAACCATTCAAGGTTTCAGAAATATATGAGCGCATCCTGGAATTGTGTCACGGAGAAGTAAGTGAATAGTTCAAAAAACATGATCAATATCGCGGCGGCTGGGTCTGAACGCTCGCCGCCCTGCCTGTCGAAAAAGGATTTCGAAACCAATCAGGACGTTCGCTGGTGTCCCGGCTGCGGTGACTATGCAGTGCTGGCCCAAGTACAGAAGCTGTTGCCGACGCTGGGAATTCCACGCGAAAATTTTGTCTTCATTTCCGGCATAGGCTGCTCCAGCCGGTTCCCGTATTACATGGAAACCTACGGCATGCACAGCATCCATGGGCGCGCGTTGCCAATCGCCACTGGCCTGAAGCTGGCGCGCCCAGATCTGTCGGTCTGGGTCGTGACTGGCGATGGCGATGCACTCGCCATCGGTGGAAACCATTTCATCCAGGCAATGCGACGCAATGTGGACCTAAAAATTATCATGTTGAACAACCGGATCTACGGGCTGACCAAGGGGCAGTATTCGCCAACTTCGGAAATGGGCAAGAAGACCAAGACCACGCCCCATGGCAGCATCGACCGCCCGTTCAATCCGCTGGCGCTGGCATTGGGTGCGGGCGCCACCTTCGTGGCTCGCAGCGTCGACACTGACCTGACGCACCTGCAGAGCGTGTTGGCGCGCGCCGCCCAGCACAAGGGGTCAGCCTTTGTCGAAATTTATCAAAATTGCATTGTGTTCAATGATGGCGCTTACGACGAACTGACCGACAAAAAAAGTCGTGCCGATGCCCGCATTCTGCTTGAGCATGGCAAACCGATGGTCTACGGCAAGGATCGCGACCACGGCATTCGAATACTCGGCATGGAAGTTCAAGCCGTGGCGCTGGGCGAAAACGGAATCACCGAATCAGATTTGGCGGTGCATGATGAAAATACCGAAAACAGCACGCTGGCGTTTTCTCTGTCGCAGCTTGAGGGGCCGACGCTTCCGGTGCCGCTGGGCGTATTCCGCGCGCTGGAAACCCCGACTTATCACGAGCGCAATGAGAGCCAGGCCGCCGCGGTCCGGCTCACCAGGGGGCGTGGTGATCTTGTCAGTTTGCTCAACAGCGGCGATACATGGACCATCAATTAATACTACACAGGAGAATCAAATGGCTTTGCTGATCAAAGACGATTGCATCAATTGCACGGTGTGTGAACCGGAGTGCCCAAACAGCGCGATCAGCGCGGGAGATGGCATATTCGTGATTGACTCGGGGAAATGCACCGAATGCGTTGGGTATTTTGAAACCTCACAGTGCATCGATGTGTGCCCGGTGGACTGCATTATTCCGGACCCTGACCGGATTGAATCGCCCGAGCAACTGCAGAAAAAAAACCAGCGCCTGATGGCTGCCGCATAAAGAGCCTGTGACAGGCGTTTTGGTTCAGATTCGATTGATCTTCAATTGCGCGTGCATGGCGGGCTCCTCCATGCTGGGTTGGCCATGCTTCCTTCCATTTGAAAAACGCGGAGGTGATGCTGCAAAACAGGCCTGACGCCAGAAACAACGCCGCGAGTCCACTCGGCTGAAATTTTCTTGGTATTGACATTGACAGCTGCGAATTGTTGCCATAAACTGATACAGAAATAAAAAATAAAACAAAAAAACGAATCAAATTACCTTCGAGGTGACTGACATGAAAGAGACATTAAAAGCGGGACTGACTTTGACGCGCCGCATCATGATCGACAAACCGCGAACGATCGATTTTCTTGGTGAAGCGTTGCGCGTCTACGCAACGCCTGAACTTGTGCGTGATTTCGAAGTCGCGTGTCGTGAATTCCTGCTCGATTATTGTGATGTGGGCGAGGATTCAGTCGGCACCGGTATCAATATTACGCATAGCGGCGCAACCTTGCTCGGCATGCGAGTCGACATTACCATCACGGTGATGGCGGTCGAGGGGCGTAAAGTGAGTTTTTCCCTGATCGCGCACGACGGTACCGAGGAGATTAGTCGTGGCGAGCACGGCCGCTTCGTGGTTCAGATCGAGAAACTCCGCGCCAAGGTGGCGGCTAAAGCAGCACAGGCCGCATGTGAATAGCACCGGGAAAAAGTTCATCGGATGCCGCAGCGGGGTGATGTCATGACTCGCTATGTGATGGCGGTTGATCTGCGTCGTTGCATTGGATGCCAGACTTGCACCGCTGCCTGCCGTCATGCCAATGCCACGCCGCCTGGTGTGCAATGGCGAAAAGTGCTCGATTTCGAAACTGGCGAGTTTCCCGATGTGCAGCGCACCTTTGTGCCAGTTGGCTGCATGCACTGCAGCGAGCCGCCATGCGTCAGCGTTTGTCCATCGCAGGCGACAAAAAAGCGTGCTGACGGCTTGGTCACCATCGATTACGACATCTGCATCGGCTGCGGCTACTGTGCCGTTGCCTGCCCCTATCAGGCCAGGCATATTGTTCATCGCGTCGATTTTGCGTACAACGGTACGGCTAGCGTAGCGGAAGCGGCGCGTGCCGATCCGCGCCGTACCAACGTCGCGACCAAGTGCACATTCTGCGTTGATCGCATTGACGCCGCGCAGGCCAACGGACTCACGCCAGGGGTCGACCCGGAGGTAACGCCAGCCTGTGTCAATTCCTGCATCGCCAGCGCCTTGGTGTTCGGCGACCGTGACGATCCAGGCAGCAAGGTATCGACCATGTTGCGTGAGAATCAACATTTCCGCATGCACGAGGAACTTGGTACCGATCCGGGGATGTATTACATCTGGGACAGGGCATGAACATCGAAAATCTGATCAAACCGCGTCGGCAGACCAACTGGGACTGGCGCGCTGCTGGTAATTTTATCTGTGGCGGCTCCGGCAGCGGTCTGCTGCTGTTTTCCGCTATCGGCACCGGCCCGAATCCGGGTTACCGTCCGCTGGCGCTCGTCGCCCTCATATTGATTGCCCTGGGCCTATTTTGTGTGTGGCTGGAAATCGGCCGACCGTTGCGCTCAATGAATGTCCTTTTGCATGCGCAGACTTCGTGGATGACGCGCGAGGCGCTGGTGGCGCCGCCGCTGTTTTTGTCTGGAGCGGCCGCAGCATGGACTGGCGCTGTGGTGTGGATCTGGCTGAGCGCTCTGCTGGCCGTGCTGTTCCTGTACTGCCAGGCGCGTATTGTTCAGGCCGCCAAGGGCATTCCGGCCTGGCGCGCGCAGCGCACCGTACCGCTTTTGATCGCGACGGGGTTGACCGAAGGCGTTGGCCTGCTGGCGCTGGCCTCGACATTGACCAATACCGCACCGCAGGTCTGGATCCTGGCGACGCTGTTGGCCCTGCTGGTGCTGCGTGCCATGCTGTGGCGCGCCTACTGGAAGGAGTTGACGGAGCAAAAAGCTCCGTCGAAGGCACTGGCAGCACTGAATGTGGTGGCGATACCTATGAGCGGAATCGGCTACTGGGTCATCGTCGCGCTGGCATTGCTGGCTATGCTGCCTGGGTTCGGTGTGCTGGCTGGCGCAGCGGGCTTGCTGGCTGTGGCAGGCGGCTGGCTGCTCAAATACACCATGATTGTGCGCGCCTCCTTCAACCAGGGCTACGCGTTGCCACGGCTACCGGTCCGCGGTGGCGCCACATCGTCAAGCCGGGCTGGTGCCGCATCGTGACACGCCTGCACTCACGCCAAGCCAGGAGAACATAAGTGGTTGAAATTCGCATACACGGACGTGGCGGGCAAGGCGCAGTGCTGGCGGGCGGTATTCTTGCTAATGCGCTGGTACAGGAAGGCAAGCACGTCATTGCCATTCCATCCTTCGGTTTCGAACGTCGCGGCGCACCGGTTGCGAGCTATTTGCGTTTCGACGAGCATCCAATACGGCAGATGACCAACATTTATCATCCGGATTGCGTGTTGTGCATCGATCCGACCGTTGGCCGGGCAACCAACATTTTTGACGGTGTGCGGGACCGGGCTGTGTGGATCCAAACCAGCGCCAAACCGCTGGGCGAATTGGAGTTTTCAGACCAGGTTGCAATCGTCGGTCTATGCGACGCTGTCTCGATTGCACTCGATATTTTTGGCCGATCCATCACCAATACCATCATGCTCGGCGCTTTTGCTCAAGCGACCGGCCTGGTATCGCTTGATGCCCTGCGCTCGGCAATCGAAGAATCCGACTTTCGCGATGCTGGCCTGCGGCAAAACCTGGAAGCGCTGGAACTTGGCTATATCGAAACCACCGTGCACGTTATCCAGCGAAAGTTCGCTGCATGATCAAACAATCAAAACCCCTGTTCGACGCGTCAACGATCCCAAACGATCTGTGCCCGATCGCAGTTCTGCAAAACCCGATGCTACCGGGCGACTGGCGCAGCATGCGGCCGGTGGTGAACCGCGACAAATGCGTCAAATGTGCCGTATGCTGGCTCTACTGCCCTGTGCAGTGTGTGGTTGAGAAATCGGCATGGTTTGACTTTGATCTCACCACTTGCAAGGGTTGCGGCATCTGCATGCGCGAGTGCCCGCATGGTGCCATCCACATGGTGGAGGAATCGTCATGAGCGCGGTTCTCAAGCCAAAACAAAAATTCATTGTGTGCGACGGTAACGAGGCGGCGGCCCTGGCGGTCACGCTGGCGCAGGTGGACATGGTGGCGGTGTATCCAATCACGCCGCAATCGTCGCTGGTCGAGTACATCGCCAAATTTGCCGCTGACGGTAAGCTCAATGCCGAGATTGTTGATGTCGAGGGCGAGCATTCAGTGCTGTCCGTGTTGCACGGCGCCACGCTGGCCGGCGCGCGCACCTATACCGCGACGTGCGGCCCGGGGTTGGCATTCATGTTCGAACCCTATCTGCGAACACCTGGCATGCGCATGCCGCTGGTCATGACCATCGTGACGCGCGATACGTTGACGCCGCAAAGCGTGTGGGGCGGCCACCAGGATGCGATGTCGGTTCGCGAAGCGGGCTGGGTTCAGGTCTATTGCGAGACGGTACAGGAGGTGCTTGACACCACGATAATGGCTTACCGGATCGCTGAGCACCATGACGTGATGCTTCCGGTGAATGTTTGTCACGATGGTAATTATCTTTCTTACGGTGCCGCCCGCGCCGAATTACCCGATCAGGATGAGGTTGCGAGCTTTCTAGGAAAGCGCGATGTCAACTGGCATGCCGCGCTTGACCCCGACCGGCCGATGGCGATCGATCCGCTCACCGGCGGTGCCGGCGGCCCAGGCCCATCGATGTTCGTGCGTTACCGCAAAGGGCAATGTGCCGGCATGCAAAATTCATTGCGCGTCATCGAGGAAGTGCATACGGAGTGGGGGCGCGTTTTTGGCCGCCATCATGCGCCATTGGTTGAGTCATACCGGATGGATGATGCCGATTACGCGATTGCAACCATCGGATCGATGACCGGTGCCGCCAAGGATGCGGTTGACGAGGCGCGTGATCGCGGCGAGCGGGTTGGTCTGGTCAAGATCAAGACTTTCCGTCCATTCCCGGTACAGGCCATGGTGCAGGCATTGAAAAATGTCAAGGCTGTCGGCGTGGTGGACCGCTCCGTCAGCTTTGGCTGGAACTGCGGTCCGTTGTTTCAAGAGACTCTGGGTGCGCTGTACCACGCGCCGAAGCACATCCCGGCCATGAGTTTTATCGGTGGACTGGCTGGCGCAGACATGACGACCCAGCATTTCGGACAGGTGATCGAGCGCACGGCGGCAATGGCCAACGGTGGCGCACCTGGCGAAACCGTGTGGCTGAACGAAAAAGATTAGGCGCAGAACCATGCAGCAAACGCAATATCTGATCGTCGGCGCCAGCCATGCAGCGCTGGCTGCGGTGCAGGCGATCCGCATGCACGATGAAACAGGCAGCGTCACCGTGATATCCAGGGACGATGCGCTACCGTATTCGCCTACGGTGTTGCCGTATGTCGTATCCGGGCGTTCCGATCCACAGCAAGTGTTTCTGCGCGACGACGACTATTTTTCGCAGCATAAGGTGGATTACCTGAAGGGGGTGTCGGTCACTGGCGTCGTTGCATCGGACAATCGCGTCAGCCTGTCGAATGGCGGAGAGATCAGTTATGAAAAACTGTTGCTCGCCACTGGTGCTGCGCCGCAATTGCCACCGATTCCTGGCTTGAATACGGTTGATTTTCATGTCTTGCGCAGCCTCGACGACGCCTTGCGCCTGCACCAGGCGCTAGGAACAACGCGCCAGGCGATCGTGCTCGGCGCCGGCTTGGTCGGCATGCATGCGGCGGAGAATCTGGCCAAGGGCGGCGCACAAGTTACTGTGGTGGAAATGCAGCCGACGGCACTGGCGGGCTATTTTGATCGCGACGCGGCTTCGATCATCGAGAGTACGTTTACCGCCAAGGGCGTACGCCTGATGATGGGCAACAAGGTGGTCAAGCTGGCACCCGGCGATCAGGACAAAGGCGCACGGGTGACATTGGCCGACGGCACCGAACTGCAAGCGGATCTGCTACTGGTATCTACCGGCGTGACGCCGGTGATGGATTATCTGCAAGGCTCCGGCGCGCAAACCGACCGCGGAATTGTGGTCGATGACGTCATGCGTACCAGCATTGACAACATCTGGGCCGCCGGTGACGTTGCGCAGGCGCGCGGCTTTTACAATGGCGAAAAAATCATCAATGGCATTTTGCCGGATGCGGTCGAACAGGGAAAAATCGCAGGCATGGCGATGGCCGGCGACCCTGCTGTCCAGAATTATCCAGGTGGCGTGTCCCTTAATACCTATAGCTTCTTCGGGCAGCAGGCGGTTTCCGTCGGCAGTCAGAACGAAGGCGAAGCAGTTTTGCTTGAGGTCGATGCGCCGAACAGTCGATATCTCAAAATTGTCATGAAAGACGGTCGGCTTACCGGCATTTTTGGCATCAATGCGGCGTTTGATCCGGGTGTGATGTGGCAACTGATTTTGCGCCGTACCGATCTTGCCCCGGTACTGGATAAGTTTCTGGCCGATCCGCAGCGCACGGCGCGGGTGCTGATGTCAAAAACTTGGAGATAATCGATGGGCGCAGCCTACAACACCATTGCTTTCAAGCCTGAATCCTGCGACGGATGCAATGCCTGCATGATCGCATGCGCTGAAGCGAAGAGCGGCAACAGCGAGCTGGTCAACTCGCGCATTCAGGTCATTCCCGACTTCGATGGCGGTTTCGACTTGGCCTTGTGCCGCCAATGCGGCGATCCGAAATGCGTCGCCGATTGCCCGGCCGGCGCATTGACCAAAAATTTGGTGACCGGCATTATCGAATGGGACGATTCAAAATGCGTGAATTGTCTGCTATGTACCGTTGGGTGTTCTTACGGCGGCATTGTGCATAACAAGTCGGTCGGCCACGTCGTCAAGTGCGACGGCTGCGGCGGTGATCCGGCCTGCGTCAAGGCCTGCGAGCGCGGTGCGCTGAAGTTCATCACAACGTCAAGCATCTACAACGAAGTTGGCGATCTGGAAGACCTGTTCGTGCCGGGATTGTCCGGCTGCCAGGGCTGCAACACTGAACTGATCATGCGTCACGCGTTGCGACGCGTTGGCCCGGAAACGGTGCTGGCGACGCCGCCCGGTTGCATTCCAGGCATGGGATCGGTCGGCTACAACGGCCTGACCGGCACCAAGGTGCCGGTATTCCACCCGTTGCTGACCAATACGGCATCAATGCTGACTGGCATCAAGCGCCATTACAAGCGCCAGGGGCGTGAAGTGAATGCGATGGCGCTGGCCGGTGACGGCGGCGCGTCCGATGTCGGTTTCCAGTCGCTGTCCGGTGCGGCCGAACGTGGCGAACAGATACTGTTCGTCTGCGTTGACAACGAAGGCTACATGAACACCGGCATGCAGCGCTCCTCGTGCACGCCGTTCGGTGCATGGACCACCACCACGCCAGTCGGCGAGCATGGCAAAGGCAAGACGCAGGATGCCAAGAACATGCCGGTGCTGATGATGATGCATAACTGCGCATATGTCGCGACCGCGTCGACCGCCTTCATGGAGGACCTGTACGACAAGCTCGACAAGGCGATCGCCGCCTCTAAGGTCGGTTTTGCGTATCTGCATATCTATTCGCCGTGCACCACTGGCTGGCGCTTTCCTTCGCAGGAAAACATCGAGGTGGCGCGCAAGGCGGTCGAAACCAATTTTGTGATGCTGTGGGAATTCAATCCACGCGATGGTCTGCAACTGAGCCGTCCGCTCAAGGGTGCGTTGGCGATCGAAGACTACCTCAAGGCGCTGGGCAAGTATCGCCATCTGTCGGCCGAACAGGTGGAGCACATCAAGGTGTCGCTCCAACGCAATGTCACGTTCATTGATGGATTGGCGAAGAACCCGCAGTTAAAACCGCTGCTATAGAGTTGCTTTGCTCTTTAAATTTCCAATGCGTAACATAAAAAAAAACGGTGTACTGGTTGCCGTGCAGCACCTCGGGCAAGGTTGGTGCCGAAAAGTTTTGAACGTCTGTTACTGCCTCGCCTTAACCTAATTGACATGCAGGTTTGCAGCGGGTTACCTCTATACAATTGCCAAAAAAGAAGGACACCGTATGAACTACATCAGTGATTTCATGACCCATAGTCATCGCGAATGTGACAACCTGTTTGCTGTTGCCGAAGAAAGTGCCGCCAAAGGAAAATGGCAAAAAGCGCAAGCCGAATTCGACGCGTATCGCAGCGAGATTGAGCGTCATCTCGTCATGGAAGAAAACGTTCTTTTTCCCGCCTTTGACGCCAAGACCGGAATGGAAATGGGGCCGACCCATGTGATGCGTTCGGAGCATCAGCAGATGCGCAAACTCATCGATGACATGGCGCAGATGATTACTGCCAAGGACACCGGTGGCTATCTTGGCGTGTCGGAAACACTGATGGTTTTGACGCAGCAGCACAACATGAAAGAGGAACAAATGCTTTATCGCATGATGGACCAGACTTTTGAAACAGAGGGTGGAGCATTACTGGAGCGCGCCAGGGCAGCCTTATAGGCATTTATCCCTCTTGATAAGAGCCTACAAGAACCATGCAGCATGCCGGCCTCAACCTTCAACAGGCACCGCCGATTTCGGTGCCATTCCGGTTTTTCCTGACTGCACCCGTGTTCGCGTTGCTGGCTGCGGCGGTGGCGCTATGGTACGGCGAGGATCTGTTTGTATCGCGCTGGTCTCCGGTAACGCTGGCAGCTGTTCATTTGTTGACACTCGGTTTCATGACTATGGTGATGGTCGGTGCGATGATTCAACTATTGCCGGTGCTGGCCGGCACACCGGTGCCCAAACCAAGGGTGGTGGCTTCGATCGTGCATCCCGCGCTATTAATCGGCACCCTCATGTTCGCTGGCGGTTTACTGCTGGAGCAGCTGCTCTTGCTGAAAATTGCAATCGTGATACTCGGACTGGGGTTGGCGGTGTTTCTGGTCGTGGCGTTCTCGATTTTGTCACGTGCCCGCAACCCGACTGCAAGCGTATTCGCCATGGGGCTGGCCACGGGAGCACTCAGCATCACGCTGTTGCTCGGCCTGACGCTGGGTGCCAGCCGCGCCTGGGGTCTTGCGCTGCCCAGTCTATCCGTGCGTGACCTGCATCCGGCTTGGGGATTGATTGGATGGACGGGGTTGCTGGTCGCCGGTGTGGCTTACCAGATCGTGCCGATGTTCCAGATGACGCCCAACTATCCGCAATGGCTGACACGCGGTTTTACTTCGATGATTTTCGTGGCTATGGCACTGTGGTCCATCGCGAAGTGGGAAGGAGAAGAGAAAGTCTGGCAATGGTTGAGTCTGATCTGCATCGGCCTGCTTGCGGGAGCCTATATTCTGTTTGCCGGCATTACGCTGAATTTGCAGCGCCAGCGCCGTCGCCGCCTGCCTGATGTGACGCTGGAATTCTGGCGTATCGGCATGATCTGCGTGGCGCTTGCAGCATTGTTATGGGTCGCACAGCAATTTCCCGCAATGAACTTCCCACGGTCGGATGTGCTGTTGGGTGTCCTGATGATTATTGGCGCGGGAATGTCTTTCATTAACGGAATGCTGTGCAAGATCGTGCCGTTTCTTGCGTGGTTCCATTTGCAAGCCAGGACTGGCGTTGGAGGCGCCATGCTGAACGTGAAAGCGATGCTTCCTGAAAAAGCGCAGCGCATGCAGTTGAGGCTGCACCTCGCAGCGCTGGCGTTGTGCGTCGCGGCCGCTTTGTTACCATCCATCTTTGTTTACCCGGCGGCACTTTTTTTTGGTGCCGCCTACGTGTCAGTGCTTTGGAACATGATTTCTGTGGTGCGCCTTTACCGCAGCTTTTCGCTTCCGGCCTAGCTCTGTGGATCGTCAAATCATGGGCATGGGCGACATCGCCGCCCGAATGCGCCGCTGACTGACGGTTCACACCAAGCCGCCGAAGCGCTGGTAGAAATAGGGTGCTGCTACAGGTGCATTCCCGTCTTCCCGCCGCAAGATATTCAGCACGTACTCTTCGGCTTCCTTGTAGGTCGACTGATAGATTTGTTGGCACAACTCATAGGCTGTTTTCCCGGGCCAATTTTCCGGCAGTAGTTCCAGCGGCAATTGCTGATCATGCAACTGGACGCGCCGGAATTCATGGATGAGCAATGTGCGGATCACGAACGCCTGTTCCGGCTTGATTGACCTGCGGGCGTTCAGCAGTTTTGGCAACGCGGCGAAGTACTTGATGAAGCGTTCATAGTCTGTGGCAACTGTTCCCAATTCCCAGTGTTGCTGAATCAGGTCGCGCAGCGGCCGAGCGGCAGCAAATCCGGATTCGAACGCAGCGCAGACGAAGACTTTACCTTTCACGCCGACTCGCAAGAGGATTTCTTCCAGCGTTTGCGCATCGGCGCTTGGGTGCCCGAATACCGACGGGGCGATCATTCCGAATCCTTCCCACAGCAATTCCTTGCGCAAGTCCACTTTCTGTTCCCGTGTGATGGTGTCGGTCGTCGCAAACAGCAGTGTCCACTGGCCTTTCCACTCGCGGTAAGACGGTGTGTAGGTGCGTTGATAGGCGCGCTCGAAGCGGTGCGCCGCTGCTGGATTCAGGGCGTACCGGCTGCGCCTGCCTTCGCGTTGCGCGTCCAGCCATCCTTCCTCAGCCAACCGGAATACGCTGGTGCGCACCAGCCGGTCGTTGGTGCCAAAAGGTGCCAGCAGTTGGATCAGGCTTCCCAGCCAGACCTGACCGCCATGCGGCATGATGACGTCGCCGAACAGCGTCATCACGTTGGATTTTGCGCGCGGCGGATTATCCGCCAGGCATTGGTCAATCCATTTTTCGAGGGCAGGGCTCTTGGCTGAAGGCATCTTGAAAATAATCGGAGTTGGCAAAAAATCACCAGAGGACCAAAGCGCCAAATGATACAGGGAGGGCGGTACTGATGACTGCTCCGTCCACGGCGTTTCAATCTCGATTCAATTGTGCAACATGATACGTAAACCAGTATTTACAGCTACGTTGACGTATCGTACTATGTATCGCAGGTGCAGGGAGTTCTGACACGCTCTCACGAGGGTGCCAACCGCAGACCGGACGAACCTGCTGATGCGTTACCCGGAGCGAGTTATGGAGAGGTTCTCTCCAACCAACTGGATCAAAAGGCAAAGGGTTCAGGTCGGAGGTCCGAAATCCCCGGGTTCCCGCTTGGCATGCCTTGGAATGCGGTATTGGGCACATGTCACATCACATCGGAGCAAACAATGGTCTATGAAAGTATCCTGTTCGATGTCCAGAACGGGATTGCACGTCTTACGCTGAATCGTCCCGACAGACTCAACAGCTTTACCATTGCCATGCATCTCGAAGTCCGCGAGGCATTGGAACGAGTCAAGACTGATCCGTCGGTGCGGGTGCTGGTTCTGACGGGTGCCGGGCGTGGATTCTGCGCAGGCCAGGATCTGGCGGATCGTGCTATTGTGCCGGGTGATGCCGCCGTCGATCTGGGGGAATCCATAGAAAAATATTACGGGCCGCTTGTGCTCACGCTGCGTGCATTGCCGATGCCTGTCATCTGCGCGGTGAACGGCGTGGCGGCTGGCGCAGGAGTCAACATCGCATTGGCCTGCGATATTGTGATTGCGGCACGTTCGGCCAGCTTCATCCAAGCATTTTGTCGACTTGGCCTGATTCCCGATACCGGGGGCACCTATTTCCTGCCGCGTCTGATCGGCACAGCGCGCGCAATGGGCCTTGCCATGCTGGGCGACAAGCTCAGTGCCGAGCGCGCGGAAAATTGGGGTTTGATTTGGAAGTGCGCGGACGATGGCAAACTCGTGCAGGAAGTTGAAGCCTTGGCGCAACATTTTTCCCGGGCGCCGACCCAAGGGCTGGCGCGGATAAAACAGGCATTGCAGGCAAGCCCGGCCAATACGTTGGAACAGCAGTTAAACCTGGAACGTGATTTCATGCGCGAGCTTGGCCACAGTGCTGACTATCGAGAAGGCGTTTCGGCGTTCATGGAAAAACGTGAGCCACAATTCCGGGGGCGTGGTTAATGGCCAAGCTCTTGAGCACAGGCAGCATGGTCACGGGGGTCGGCGGCGGCTTGACGGCTTCTGGCATGGCGCGAGTCACAGCAGCGGCCGCAACTGGCCCGCGCCTGATCGCCATCGCGTTACCGCAAATGTGCCGCACGCTGGCCATGGTCGCGACATTTCATGGATAACGCCGCAATTCATCGGCTGACCGACGCTGACACGCTGGCGCGGGCCATTGGCAGCGCCATGTTCGCGCAGGACGCAGCAAGCCAGGGCTTGGGAATGCAGTTGAAAAAAATTTCCCCTGGTTATGCATGCGTCACGATGACGGTGCGTCATGGCATGCTCAACAGCCATCAAACTTGCCACGGCGGATTCATATTTACGCTCGCTGACAGTGCTTTCGCTTATGCCTGCAACAGTGGCAACCAAAACACCGTCGCGTCCGGTTGCACGATCGACTATCTTGCGCCAGCCCGGGAAGGGGATCACCTTCAGGCGGAAGCCGTGGAACAGTCGCGGGCGGGTCGTCTCGGTGTCTACGACGTTACCGTGAGCAACCAGGAAGGCCTGCGAATTGCGTTGTTCCGGGGGAAGTCATATCAGATCAAGGGCGAGGTCATCGGGGGTCTCGAATCAAGAACGCGGGGCGATCCAGCGTAGATCCGACGACAGGCTGAAAATTATCAAAAAGGAGACAAACATGCCGAAACGCAAACCAGAAGCGAGCGAACTGGAATCCATCGAACTCGCCAGCAAGGATGAACTGCAAGCGCTTCAATTGCAGCGGATGAAATGGTCGCTGAAACATGCGTATGACAACGTGCCGCATTATCGTGCGGCGTTTGATGCCGCTGGCGTGCACCCGGATGATCTTCATACGCTGGGTGATCTCGCCAAATTCCCATTTACTGGCAAGAAGGATTTGCGCGATCACTATCCGTTCGGCATGTTTGCGGTGCCGCGTGAGCAGGTGGTTCGCATCCATGCCTCCAGTGGGACGACCGGAAAGCCGACCGTGGTCGGCTACACCAGGAACGACATTGATACCTGGGCTACCCTGGTTGCACGTTCCATCCGCGCATCGGGTGGCCGTGCCGGCGACATCATTCAGATTTCGTACGGATATGGTTTATTTACCGGTGGCCTCGGCGCCCATTACGGCGCTGAAAAATTGGGCTGTACCGTCATCCCCATATCGGGTGGTCAAACCGAGAAACAGGTGCAGCTTATCCAGGATTTCAAGCCCAGCATCATCATGGTTACGCCGTCATACATGCTGAATATCATTGAAGAGTTTTCGCGCCAGGGTCTGGACGCAGCCGAGAGTTCGTTGAAGATCGGAATACTTGGCGCAGAACCCTGGACTGACGCCATGCGTTCGGAGATTGAAGCGCGCGCCAGCATCGACGCCGTTGACATCTACGGTTTGTCTGAAGTGATGGGGCCAGGCGTGGCCAGTGAATGCATCGAGAGCAAGGACGGCCCGGTTATCTGGGAAGATCATTTTTATCCCGAGATCATCAACCCGGATACCGGTGAAGTTGTTTCGGATGGTGAAGAAGGCGAATTGGTACTTACCTCGTTGACGAAGGAAGCACTGCCCATCATCCGTTACCGCACTCGTGATCTGACTCGCCTGTTGCCTCCTACGTCGCGTTCCATGCGACGTATCGGCAAGATCACTGGACGTTCCGATGATATGATGATCATTCGGGGCGTGAATGTGTTTCCGACACAGATCGAGGAATTGATATTGAAGCAGGTTGAGCTTGCGCCGCAATACCAGCTCATCGTCACCCGTGAAGGACACCTCGACCGCCTGGATGTATTGGCCGAACTGCGCATGGAGTTCTCGGGGAAGCTGTCCGAACTGGAAACCGAAGCCATCAGTCGTGAACTGCAGCACCAGATCAAGACGTTTGTCGGCATCACCACTCGGGTACGCGTGATGGCCGCGGAATCCATCGAACGCACATTAACCGGCAAGGCGCGCCGCGTGATCGACAAGCGTCCGAAAAATACGTAATAAATCCTTCGCAGGTCTGATTTTCGACCAAGGATTCAAAGCGGTGAAGGCTGCGTTTTTTCGTAGCCGACAGGGTCATGATCTCCGTCTGCCTGCCTGCCAATTTCCTGATCCCGAATGAGAAACAGGAGCTCCAGATCCTGCCGCGCCTCATCCTCCGGGTTGGCTTGAACGGGCGGGGTGGGCTGGCTCGCGTGAGGCACCGGAGTTGCTTGCGCAACGGGTGGTACAACCAGATTCACGGGCGTCGCTGTTGTAACCTGTTTCGCGGGCTCCAGCCAGAACGATGTTCCGGGCAGGGTGAGGTAGGGGCAGGTATCGCCAAATTCGAGTTGCCACGAAATTCCGTGCAGCCATTCGCTGGCGCGTGGTTCAAAGCGGGCAATATCGGCCAGCAAGGTGTTTTGCAAAGCATAGGCGTGATTGATTAGTCGTTGATCCCACTGTTTGATGATCAGCCGCATCGACAGCCCGGGGCCACGGCTGTTGCTGGACACCACCAGCATCTTCAGGTCGATCCATTGGGGCGGAATGCCATGCTTGCGCATTACATCGCGCAGCAATACCTGCACCAGTTGGTGCCGAATGGCATTTTCCGAACCCTCCTGAATCGTCGGCGGGTTGTCGTGGTGGGCGGCTGGTGCTCGCGCGCCAAACAGTTTTTGCAGCAATTTTTTCATTTTTATTGAAGCCTGAATGCCGCCCGGACATGAAAGCCCGACACACCTCGGGTCTACAAAAGCATGTGGAATGCGGCTGATGTTGTTACAGATTTTCAATCGTCGTTGAGGTTTTCAGGCAAGTCAAGCAAGTTTTTTATGCGTTTTGCACATCGGGGCAACCCAACGTGGCGTGTGGCAGACATACTGGGCCTGCGCTGACCTCATACTGTGCTGACAAGTTTCCCTGGTGTCAGCGCCGAAGGCTGGCCTGTGATAACTTCCATGCCAGTACAAGAATTTGAGGGAATGACGATATGACCCAATTGCAGGCGCCCGCGGGCGCGTCGCTGCAGGACCGCCTGAAAACGTTGACCCGGGGCCAGCTTCAGGGTATGCGTCGCGGAATCGAGAAAGAAAGCCTGCGCGTCCAGCCCAGCGGCAGCCTGGCGCTGACTCCGCACCCGGCAGCGCTCGGCTCGGCCCTGACGCACCCGAACATCACCACCGACTTCAGCGAGTCGCAGATGGAACTGGTCACCAGCGCGCACAAAAGCGTCGAAACGGCGCTGGAAGAGCTCATGCAACTGCATCAGTTCACTTACAACGCCCTCAATGACCTGGGTGACGAAATGCTGTGGGTCTCTAGCATGCCCTGTGGTTTGCCGACCGACGAAACCATTCCCCTCGCCCGCTATGGTGCGTCCAACGTCGGGAGGGTCAAAAGCGTCTATCGCATGGGCTTGGGCCACCGATATGGCAGACGCATGCAAACCATCTCGGGCATTCACTACAACTGGTCCTTGCCTGATGTGACGAGCGAGCAGTATTTTTCACTGATCCGTAATTTCCGCCGCCAGGCGTTTTTGCTGCTGGTCCTGTTTGGCGCGTCGCCGGCGGTGTGTTCCACCTTTGTGGTGGGCCGCCAGCACGAGCTGCAAAAACTGGCCGAGCACACGCTGTACATGCCGCACGGCACTTCGTTGCGCATGGGGCGGCTGGGTTACCAGAGCGACGCGCAAGCCTCGCTGGCCGTCAGCTACAACAGCCTCGACGGCTATGGTGCTTCCTTGCAGGACGCGCTGACGCGGCCCTATCCGGCCTATGAAGCGCTGGGCATTCGCAGCCCCGGTGGCGACTACAACCAGTTGGCCACCACACTGCTGCAAATTGAAAACGAGTTTTACGGCACCATTCGGCCCAAGCGGGTGATTTTTCCGGGCGAACGCGCGCTGCACGCCCTGCGCGAGCGCGGCGTCGAGTACGTTGAAGTCCGCCTGATGGACCTGGACCCCTTCGAGCCGCTCGGTATCAATGCGCAAACCATGCATTTTCTGGATGTGTTTTTGCTGCATTGCCTGCTCAGCGACAGCCCCGACGACACGCCGCAGGAAATTGCCGAGAGCAAGCACAACCAGCATCAGACGGCTGCGCGTGGCCGTGAACCGGGCCTGACCTTGAAGCGCGCCGGTTGCGAGGTGCTGCTGACCGATTGGGGCATGGAACTGCTGGCGCAGTGCGCACCGATTGCCGATGCGCTGGATGCTGCGCAGGGTGGCACGTTCTGCCGCGAAGCGCTGGCCGCGGCGGATGCTGCGCTGCGTGACCCCGGCACCCTGCCATCAGCCCGCGTGCTCGCCGCCATGACGCAGGACTTTGACAATTCATTCATCAAGTTTGCCCGGGCCCGATCTGCAAAAACACAAAATGCAATTCGAAGCCTGCCGTGGCCCGCTGCGCAGAACACGCGTCTTACTGCACTGAGCCAGCAGTCCTGCGCAGACCAGAAGAAAATTGAAGCTTCGGACACCATGCCCTTTGAGGCTTACCGCCAGCAGTATGTGTCGGCTGAGCGCCTGGGAATACCGGGCTACCGGACCATTGAGAGATAAACGGTAGTGCTGTTTGGCTGGATGGGCGTGGCGCCGCTTGGGCTACGGTTTCACCGGGGCAGCAATGCGCCGCCAGGCGTACCACCCGATCAACGCGCAACCGACTGCCAGTACCCACCAGCCCAGCAGAGCCACCGTCCTTACCATTTCTTGCAGGCCGGGTGATGTGATGAAACGGGGTGACACCCCCATGCTCAGGCCAATGAAGGCGCACAGCATGCCCGTGAGCAGGAACTTGCGGTTGGCTTTGCTGATGGCCTGGCGATTGCCCTCGTTGTTGGGCTTGCGGGTTGGAGCGGTTGGCAGGGGCATGATTTTTATAGTCTGATTTTCGTTTCTCGCGTCTGCGCTGGGTTCCCGCATTCGCGGGAATGAGGGCCGCACAGATTCCATCAGTATCCTGCAATCAGGGAACAGCCACAACATCACCGAGGCGTCATTGCTCTTGGGCTTGCCGCTCTTCCAGCTGGCGCAACACTTCATGCGCCGCCGCTTCCGATGATGCGGGATTTTGCCCGGTGATCAGGTTGCCGTCGGTCGCCACATGGGGTTGCCAGTCGGCCGCCTTGCTGTAGATCCCGCCATTTTCAACCAATGCATCCTCTACCAGAAAGGGCACAATTTCGGTGAGCTGCGCGGCAGCTTCTTCAGTATTGGCAAAGCCGGTAACCTGTTTCCCCTTGACCAGTGGCGAGCCGTTGACGGTTTTGGCGTGGCGCAGCACGCCGGGCGCGTGACAGACGGCCGCCACGATCCTGTCGGCGGCGTACAGATTTTCAATGAGCCTGATCGAGTCGGCATCTTCAGCCAGATCCCACATCGGGCCGTGACCACCGGGGTAAAACACGGCATCAAAGGTTGCGTCCAGCACGCTGGCGAGTTTGACTGTTTGTGCCAGCACGTTTTGAGCCGGGATGTCGGCCTTGAAGCGGCGTGTTGCCTCGGTCTGCGAGCCCGCCTCGTCGCTTTTGGGGTCCAGCGGTGGCTGCCCGCCCAGCGGCGAGGCCAGCGTGATGTCAGCGCCAGCGTCCTTGAAGACGTAATAGGGCGCGGCAAACTCTTCGAGCCAGAAACCGGTTTTTCTGCCGGTTTTGCCCAATGCGTCGTGCGAGGTTAAAACCATCAATATCTTCATTACAAATCCAAGTATGTGGGGCGGCTACCGCAGTGTCAAAAAAAGCAATACCAAACGTGCGTGAACACGTTTTGGTGCAACTGGACAGGTGGATTGTGACGCCGTGCGCGGCCACCCGCGGCAAGCGTGTGGCTGGTCTTCCTGTAAGCCATCACCGCATACGAGTGCCCGCTTGTGCCGCAAGCGGTCACAATTCGTTCTGGCGGGACAACTAGGCGCACCGCGCGCTGATGGCCCGCAAAGAGCAGGAAAGTACTTTTAGAGATGGCTATTCAATGGTTCCCGGGTCACATGCATTTGACCAAAAAGGCGATTCAGGAGCGTATCAAGGAAATTGATGTGGTGATTGAGCTGCTCGACGCGCGCCTGCCCGGCTCCAGCGCCAACCCGATGCTGGCCGCGCTCACCGGGGCCAAACCCGCGCTCAAGGTGCTCAACAAGCAGGACCTGGCCGACCCGGCCCGCACCGCGCTCTGGCTGGCCCACTACAACAGCCTGCCCGGCACGCGGGCCATTGGGCTGGACGCCAGCATGAGCACGCCCGCCAAAGCGCTCATCGAGGCCTGCCATGCGCTGGCACCGAGCCGCGGCAGCATGGTCAAACCCATGCGCGTGCTGATTTGCGGCATTCCCAATGTCGGAAAATCCACCCTCATCAACACCCTTACGGGCAAACGCGCGACCAAAACCGGCGATGAAGCGGGCGTCACCAAGCTGGAGCAGCGCATCGTGCTGGCCGACGGCTTTTATTTGTGGGACACGCCCGGCATGCTGTGGCCGCGCATCATCGTCGCCAAAAGCGGCTACAACCTGGCCGCCAGCGGCGCCATTGGCCGCAATGCCTTCGAAGAAGAAGAGGTCGCGCTCGAACTGCTTGATTACCTGATCAAGCACTACCCCAGTCTGCTGGAGGCGCGCTACAAGGTGGAAGTGCCGCCCGGCATCACCGATGAGCAGCTGCTTGAAGCAATCGGCCGGAAGCGCGGCGCCGTGCTGACCAAGGGCCGCATCAATTTGCAGAAAGCCGCTGAAATCGTGATTTACGAATTCCGCGCGGCCACGCTGGGCCGCGTCACGCTGGAGACGCCCGAAGAGTTTGCCGAATGGCTGGCTGTCGGGAAAAAGCTCGATGCCGAGCGGCAAGTCAAAAAAGACAAGATCGAGACCAACCGCCTGATCAAATTCAAAAAGATTCCGCGACCTGCGAAACCTCAAGAGATCTGACCGGCGAGCGAGGACAGAGGATTTACCGGACCGCGGGGGTTGCATCAGCTTTGATGACCGCGGCAGAAAGCCCTATTTTATAAGAAAAAAATGCCTCTATCCCGTACAGGATGGGTTCAACAAGCTATCAATAACATAGCTATTGAGTGGCTGGAGCAGGGCGGTTCGCGATTTGGCCGCAGCTGTCTAGGGCTCAATATGGCTGAAGTCTGCCGGTGTTGCCGAGCGCGGTCCATTGGACTCCGACCCCGAATACCGCCGGCTAATGGCCGTGCCCGGCGTGATGCTGGTCATGTGCATGTGCCGCGCCCTGTGCGGCCTGCCATAGCCGCTCCACATAGTGGACATAGGGCACATAGGCCTCGACGCATGCACGCCCCGCCTCGACGTCGTTAGGGTCGAATTTGCGGCGGCCCAGGGCGGCGTTAAAGTGCTTGTACACACCCTCGCGTATCGCGTCGGTGAGCGGTTTCCCGAAAGCGCCGTTCAACGTCCCGCGTCAGGCGCGCGGGTAGCCTGCCATCGGGGCTGTATTCTGGCTGTCGACCACGACCTCGTAGAAGACCGCCGAGGGGGCGCCCTCGAAGCAAGGGTCCACGCTGGCACGGGCCTCGGCATGGGGCTCGCTGTGGTGCATGGCTTCGAACGTCTCCTGACTTTCGTGTTCGTGAACGGCGACGTACGTTCCGCCCTTCATTGGCTCGAGCAGCCTCCGACGGAGAAACCCCTTGCACTTGGAGAACTCATCGTTCGATGTCGCAAACCATTCGCGGAACTCGGCATCCTTGCCTTCCTTAATGGGTGGGAAAGAGATAATAACGATGAACATGTGTCACCTTCACCCTTCTTGTTAATCAGAACTTCGTTGAGAATTCAAAAACCGTCGGTAAGAAGCGCTCTGACGACCTCCTTTCGAAAGTGCTACAGGCGTCAACCCGTGACGCATTCAGCGACCACCTGACGCATAACCAGGATGGAAATGCAGTTGACGTATGCTGCCACGAATAAGTTGCTCATACAACAACGAATTGATAGGAGGTTCGAATGGCTTAATGCTGATGGGCCGCTGCAGCGTTTTCCGGAGCGTTGCCGTGCGCGGGACTTTCAGTCGCTTCGTAAATCCGTTCGACCGAATGGATATAGCCGACATACGCCTTCACATATTCCTGTCCGGCCACAACGTCGTCTGCCTTGAAATTCTTCTTGGCGATGACGTCCTTGAACTGCCCCCCGACGCTTTTGTGTACTGCCTGCGTGAGCAAGTTCGCCAAGGGTTCGACGGATCCCGTTTCAAGCGCCTTGTCGCCGGCCACCACCGCCGGGCCAAGGTCGCGGCCCGCAGGCTTGATCCCGGTGTATGGTGCCCCTTCTCCGGCTCGATGCACCCGCACCAGGGTCTCGAAGAAGTAGTAGTCAGCCAGCTTCTTGGCCGAGGGATTCAACTGCCTGACGTCGAGCGTCTTGCGAAACGCGTCCTTGATCTGCGCTTGGTCAGAAGCTTGCACCCAGATCAGCACGCGATTCACGTTCCCGGTGTCGAGCGCTTGCTGCGCCGATTTGATCACCGGCCCGTCCACGCCATCGCAATGTGCGGAGGCAGGAGCCGCCGCGAATAGCAGCGCCACCGAAAGGGTCGCCAAGGCAGAAGCTTTGGCAGTGATTTGATGAAATTTCATGACGTGTAATTCTCCAGTGTTGGTGACGGACTTCGTTCTCATCAAGGCCCGGTCTCGGTTCGAGCGGGCCTTGTTGATATAAACGAAGCAGTTGGAGATTTGTTCCGGGATTTTTTCGACCCGCAGCGTGCGCGCCCGATCAGACGCATCTGGACCAGAGCAATCGACGTTGGTGCGGATCAGCGTGCGAGCAGTTGCTGCGCGCCGGCGGTGCTGCGCGGATCCTGCTTGAGCAGCAGGTCGGCCAGGGCGAGCCGCTGCTTCGCGTTCAACATCTCGCGCTCCTTCAGCAGTTGCTCAATGACACTGCGCTGCTGCACCTGCTGCAGCCTGAAGATTGCAGCGCGCTCGCGCTCGATAACTGACGCGTCGGGCTGAGCAACAAATATCTCGCGCACCAGACGTTCGCGGTGAACCTGGATCTCGCGCCCGGCGTCATTCAGGGCCATTACGAAATCCTGCTCCATGGCATGCCAGCGCTCGCGCTGCGTGCCATCGAGCTTCAAATAGTCCGGAACGCGTTCATGACGCATCCCGAAGAAGGCCAGTTCGGTCGTGCCTTGCGCGCGCCAGGCCTGAAACCACGCGCCGGCGAGTACGCCCACGTTAACCAGCAGTGAGATCGCGAGTAGCAGATAAACCCAGTAGCGTTTCATGTCAGCGACCCATTGAATTGCAGGCTTGCAGGGCCGGGCACAAGGCGCCCGGAGGGATTGCGGTGAAGGCGGCCATCTGTAGCGCCGCATGTTGCGCTGTCGCTTGGGACCCAAGCATCAGTGTGCCACCCAAATAGACACCGAGCGAAAGCGAGAGGGCGCCGCCGAGCGTCGCCGGTGCGAGCTGCCACCAGCGCCAGCGCTGCGGCCGCGGCTTCGGCTTCGGCTTCGGGACGTCGGCGGCGGCGATGCGGCGATCCACCAGAAAGGCGAAATCGACGTTGGGCGTCACGTCGGGCAATGCGGCAAAGGTGGTCCGCAACTGCCTGAACTCGGCCAGCACCGGCGCACAGATCGCGCAGCCCGCGACATGCGCATCGAGCGCAGCGCGAGCGGGTTCAGCCAGCTCATCGTCAACCAAGGCCGATATCGCCTCAGTTCTTGGGCATTTTTCGGCAGAGCTCATGACCGACCCCTTGCGCGAATCTCAATCAGCGCGGCTCGCGCCCGCGCCAGCCGCGACTTCACTGTCCCCTCGTTCAGCGACAGCACGCATCCAATTTCTTCGTAAGACATTTCTTCCACCTCTCGCAATAGTAGTATTTGCCGGTGCTCCGGCATCAGCTTCTTCAGGCTCGCGTCCAGTTGCCGAACTTCCTGCGTGACCTGCGCCTTGTGCGCTGGATCTGGCTCCGAACCGGGCGCATCAAACGAGTCCTCCAGCGGCACGAATTTGATCAGCTTGCGGTGCCGCAGGGCGTCGAGCGCCGTGTTGTTCGCGATCCGAAACAGCCAGGTGTGGAACTGCGCTTCGGGTCGCCACTGCGGCAGTGCCTGCCAGGCCTTGATGAATGCGTCCTGCGTCAGCTCCATCGCGTCGTCGTGCGACCCGAGCATGCGCAACAGATAGCGGTAAACCGACTTCTGATGACGGCACACCAGCTCGGAAAATGCTTTCACATCACCCGCTTGCGCGCGCCTTACCCAGTCATCTTCGGAGCCATCAGAGGCCAGCATATCAATCATTCCACCCTATAAACGAATGGCGTCGGAATAAGTTCCCTTGAGATGATGAAGCGTTTGGCTCGTTACTGCGACAGGGATTAATGAGTTGATCTTCATGTAAGAAGTATTTATAATGCATCTTTAAAGAAGACCAAGTATATGAGCATGTTTCCTGATTGTCTGTTTCATCCGCTGGTGCGCACTGCGCAGTTAGCCTGGCAATCGCGAGCGATTTCTCCAGCGACAAGTCCTGCTGAACCAAGAATAGCAGGGCTATGACTTTTTACCAACCACAAGAGGTTTCACCATGAGTTCCTGCGCTACCAACCACGTCACCCCCGAAGCCATCTATCCGTTTGATGCGCGCGGCGTTGCCAAGCGTTTCCGTCATGCCGCCATTTTTGGCGCGCTTGATTCACTGCAACCCGGCGAGACCATGCGCTTTTGCAATGACCACGATCCGATTCCCCTATTGAACCAACTCACCGCCCGGTACGGCGATGCTGTCTCCATTGAGTACGTGCAACGGGAGTCGGGCGCCATCGTGATCGACTTCGCCTGTCTTTGAGGAACTCCATGAGTTTTCCTGATTTTTTTGACCAGGTGCCGCGCATCACACTGCGTGATCCGCTCGCTGATTTACTCGGCTCCGTCACTGGCGGACTGCTGAGCTATGGCTATATAGATGCGGTGCGACTGGCTGGGCACTCCTGCCCGACGGTCGCCTCAGCCTACTGGCTCGGCGTGCGCGCCATCAAGACCTTGTACGGCTACGACATGCCGACACGCGGGGCCATCCAGGTGAGCTTGCGCGACCCAATCGAGACCGGCACCGCCGGTGTGGTCGCCAATGTGCTGGGCTTGCTCACCGGGGCCGCCAGCGATGGTGGCTTTGCGGGCATTGGCGGACAGTTTGTGCGGCGCGGTCTGCTGCAGTTCAACGTGGATATCGAGACCGAGCTCCGTTTCACGCGAACCGACACCGGCCAGGTCGTGCTGGCCCAAGCCTATCCGCACCGCGTACCTGGCGATCCGCAAACCATGCGCCTGATGCAGCTTTGCCTCTCAGCTCAGGCCACAGACCAACAACGCATTGAATTTGGACGCTTGTGGCAGCAACGCGTGCAGCGAATCCTGCTCGACCATGCATGGGACGATACCGTATTTGAGCTCAAGGCTGCCTGAGTACTACAGCAAGCGCCAAAACCTTCGGCGAGGGCCCAAACATGACAAAAAAGTTTCCAGTGCATCCCGCGAACCCTGAGCGAACCTGCTGGGGATGTGACCAGTATTGCCCGGCCAATTCAATGCGCTGCGGTAACGGATCGGACCGCACGCAGCATCCGTTTGAGCTGTTTGGAGCGGACTGGCTGGATTGGGGCAGCGATCAAGCGGAAAAACCGGCAGTTCCTGCGGGCACCTCGTCATTACCTGCGATCCAAGTGGTGAATTGATCCGGGTGAAACACGAGGGCAGGGTTTTGAAGACAGTATTATTGTGTTGTCGTCTCACCGGGTCACTCGCCGCTTTGGAGGTGCCATCATGAACTGGCTACAAAAACTTCCCCACACCCGGCGCTCAGCCAGCGGCCTGGAATGGACGCTGTGGCGCAAGCTGCCGCTGATCGCCTTGCTGGGCACCGCGCTGCCTTTGCTGGGCCTGGGCCTGGTGCATCTGCTGGTTGACCCCGGGGTCAGCACGGCGCAGGCGCGCTGGCTGCAAATGGCTGACTTTTTCGTCTGGGGCGTGCTCATTTTTCACTGGACCATGGTGGTCACGGTCGGCATCGGCTGCATCATCGTGATGGTGATGAAAGGCCCCGGCTATGTCGCCGACGGCTACAAGGTGTCGCACAGCGACCGGCCGCGTGAAACGCTGCAAACTGACGAGGAAGCCGCCAGCGCCCGGGCGCCGGGTACGGGGACACCTTGAATTGTCCCGCGCATCAGGGTGTGGATGCGTCCCTCCCGCAGGGCCTTGACCCACATCAACACGCGACTGACCCCGCATGGTTAACCTGTCCGACATGAATTTTGACATCCTCATCTCGGGCGCTGGCCCGGCCGGGCTTTGCCTGGCGCGCGCGCTGTCGGGGCACGGCCTTCGCATGGCAGTGGTGGAGCAGCAAGCACTGGCCGCCATTGAACAGCCCGCTTTCGATGGGCGCGAGATTGCGCTCTCCCAGCACTCGGCGCAGCTGATGCGCACGCTGGGCCTGTGGGAACGCATCGAGGCAAAGGATCCGAACGCCTTTTCGGCGTTGCGTGATGCGCGGGTGCTCAATGGCCCGTCGCCGTTCGCAATGGTGATCAACCACAGCCTGGGAACGCACAACGAACTGGGCTGGCTGGTGTCCAACCACCTGATTCGCCGCGCTGCTTATGAGGCCGTGCAGGAGTCGCAGCAGACGCACCACGACGTCACCCTGCTCACGGGCGAGCGGGTGGCTGGCGTGCACACCGACACGCAGGGCGCCCATGTGAGTCTGGCCAGCGGCGGCACGCTGCACGCGCAGCTTCTGGTGGCCGCGGACAGCCGGTTTTCTGCCACGCGCCGCGCCATGGGCATTGCTGCCGAAATGCACGATTTTGGACGCAGCACGCTGGTCTGCATGATGACGCACGACGCACCGCACCACCACGCCGCCTGGGAATGGTTTGGCTACGGCCAGACCCTTGCCCTGCTGCCGATGAATGATGACCCCGCTACCGGCGCGAACCGCTCGTCCGTGGTGCTCACGCTGCCCAGCCGCGAGATTGATCCGCTGCTGGTATTGGACGCCGAGGCCTTTGCGCATGAAATGGCCCGCCGTTTTGAGCAGCGGTTGGGCTGCATGACGCTGGCCAGCACGCGCCACGCGTATCCGCTGGTGGCGGTCTATCCGCGCCGCATGGTGGCGCAGCGTTTTGCCTGCGTGGGCGACGCCGCCGTCGGCATGCACCCGGTCACGGCGCACGGTTTCAACTTCGGCCTGCTGGGCATTGAGGCGCTGGCCCGCAGTGTGCTGGCGGCCCATGCCGCGAACCGCAGCATTGGTTCGGACTGGTTGCTTGAGAGCTACGAGCAAACCCATCGGCGGGCTACCCGACCGCTCTATCTGGCAACCCAGCTCATCACCCGGCTCTACACCGACGACACGCCCCCGGCCCGCGCGCTGCGCCATGTGGCACTGCGCATCGGCGAGCATCTGGTGCCGTTCAAGCGTCTCGTGGCGGCTTCGCTGGCTGACGCACACTGATTGTTGCCAAATAGATGGCACTTCACTTTTGAGCGCGCCAGGAATGAAGGTTGATTTGTTTTTTGAGTTTCAGCCTGGACAAGACTTGTAAAGCGGTACAAGACGCTGCCCGGTCTTACAGCCACATGCGCCGCAGCGTGCTGTCCTTGACCACATAGTGGTGAAACAGCGCGCCCGCCGCGTGCAGGCCAATCAGATAGTAGCCAGCCGTCGCCAGCACTTCATGCACTTGCTTGATCTGACCCGACAGGTCTTTGTTCACCGTGAGCAGGGCTGGCAATTCCAGGCCAAAAAACGGTATCGGCTTGCCAGCCGTGCTCAGCGTCAGCCAGCCCAGGATCGGCAGGCCCAGCATCAGTGCATAGAGGCCCAGATGGGTCAATTTGGCCAGCCAAATCTGCCACGCCGGGCCTTTAAGCAAGTGGGGGCTGGGCTGTGCCCAGCGTGCCAGCAATCGCACCGTCACCAGGGTCAGCACGCTCAAGCCCAGCATGAAGTGCCAGGTCTCAAGCGTTGCTCGGCCTGAGCTGCCCTTGGGGAACTGATCTTTCAAATTGATGGTGGCATACACCGCCACGATCAAGAGCAGCATCAGCCAGTGCAGGCCAACGCGCAATGGAGCGTATTTTTCCGGGTTTTTTGTCATGGTTCTCTCTATGTGAAGGTATTTTGCGAGACAAGCGCTGCGCTTTGCCAGTGCTGGCTGCCGCAGGCTGGGTCAATACTTTGCCTGCGATCGTCTCTACTGTAAGAGGGAAATATTAAGCCTGACTTAACCGGAACGTGTTTCGGGTTTGGCTTTACAATTTAAGTAATTATTCAATTACTTATCAAGTCATGGATGAATCCGACAAACGCTCCAGGAAGTCCACTGAAGTCCGTCAGGTCTGTTTGGTCGAGGCGGCTTTGCAACTGGCGGCCCAGCGCAGCCCGGCCGACATCACCACCCGCGATCTGGCGCAGGCCGTGGGCATCACGCAAGGCGCGGTATTCCGGCACTTTGCCAGTAAACAGGCGATCTGGCTGGCCGTGCTGGACTGGACCAGCGACACCCTGATGACCCAACTCAATGCTGCCGCCGTTGCGGCTGAGCTGGATGCACCCAGCCCACTGGCCGCGCTGCAAGCGGTGTTCAGTGCGCATGTGGACTTTGTGGTGGCATACCCAGGCGTGCCCCGGGTGATTTTTCAGGAACTGCAGCATCCGCAGGACACCGCCCTCCAACTGCGTGTTCGCAGCCTGATGCAACAGTATCGCGTCTTGCTCATGGGTTTGCTGCTGCGCGCCAAAGAGCATCGCCTGCTGGCTCCGGGCACCGACATGCAGGCCGCAGCGGTGCTGTTTATCGGCTCGGTGCAGGGTTTGGTGATGCAAGCACTGATCAGCGGCCAGGTGAACGCCATGGCCGTGCAGGCGCCCGGCGTATTCACGATTTACTTGCGTGGGCTGGCTGCCAAGGGTGCCATACCAGTCGATTCGTTGAAAGCAACCTCATGAAACGCAACCCCCTGCTTTTGCGCCGTGTAGTCTTGGCCGCCCTGGCCTTGGTCCTGATCGGTGGGCTGGTTTTTATGGTCCTGCGCACGGGCCCGCTGGCGCCTACGCGCGTGACGCTCACGCAGGTCAGACCAGGCCAGTTCAGCCCCGCCATTTTTGGCATTGGCACCGTGGAAGCGCGGCGTAGCTGGATGGTCGGCCCCACAGCGGCGGGCCGGGTGCTGGCCGTGAAGGTGGATGTGGGTGACACGGTAAAGGCCGGGCAGCTGCTGGCTGAAATGGATCCGGTGGACCTGGACCAGCGCCTGGCCGCCCTGGATGCCGCGCTGGCCCATGCGGGCAGCACCCAGGCGGCCGCGCAGGCCCAACTGACGGACGCCACGGCACGCCGAACGCTGGCCGCCACCAATGCCAGGCGCAACCAGAACCTGGCCGACCAGAACTTCATCAGCGCCGGCGCACTCGAGGCCCGCATGCAGGAAAAAGCCTCGGCGGACGCCGCGCTGCAGGCCGCGCAGGCCAACCTGACCGGCACCGGCCAGGACATGGCCCGGCAGAAGGCCGAGCGCGCCGGCCTGCAGCAGCAGCGCGACAACGTGCGCCTGCTGGCTCCGGCCGATGGTGTGGTCACCAGCCGCGACGCCGAAGCCGGCACCACCGTGGTGGCAGGCCAGCCGGTGCTGCGCCTGATGGACCCGACCAGTCTGTGGGTGAACTTGCGGGTGGACCAGGGCCGTTCAGCCGGGCTCGCGCCTGGCCTGAAAGCCAGCATCGTGCTGCGCTCGCAATCGCACCGGCCCCTGGCAGGCCAGGTGGCGCGAGTAGAACTGCTGGCCGACAGCGTGACCGAGGAGCGCATCGCGCAGGTGGCCTTTAATCAGCCACCGGCAGGTGTGGCTATAGGCGCTTCAGTCGGTGAATTGGCCGAAGTCACGCTGCAATTGCCCGAAACGCCGCCTTCGCTGCTGGTTCCCAACGCCAGCATTCAGAATCGTCAGGGCGAAACCGGTGTGTGGCGGATGGAAGGTGGCAAACCGGCGTTCGCGCCCGTGCGGCTGGGTGCCCGCAGCCTGGATGGCCAGGTGCAGGTGCTGAGCGGTTTGAAAGCCGGTGACGAGGTGGTGGTGTACAGCCAGAAAGCCCTCACGCCCGGTACCCGCGTGCAGGTGGTGGACGCGCTGGTCAAACCCGAGCCCAAAGGGGCGGCCCAATGATCAGCCTGGCCGGGCGCGACATCCTGCACAGCTGGGGCAAGTTCGTGCTCACCGGCCTGGGCCTGGGCTTGCTGATTGGGGTGACTTTGAGCATGGCAGGTATCTACCGCGGCATGGTCGATGACGCACAGGCGCTGCTGAGCAACAGCGGCGCTGACCTGTGGGTGGTGCAAAAAGACACCCAGGGGCCGTATGCCGAGTCGTCCAGCCTGAAAGACGACGTGGTGCGCAGTCTGCGCGGCATGCCCGGCGTGGCACAGGCGGCCAACGTGACCTACTTCACGATGCAGGTGCAAGGCAATGACGGCGACGACACCCGGGCCATGGTGGTCGGGATGGAACCCGGCCAGCCTGGCGAGCCGGGCTATCTGCTGGCAGGCCGCCAGTTGACGCGCAGCCACTATGAGGCCGTGGCCGACGTGAAAACCGGCTTTGCGCTGGGCGAACGCATCCGCATCCGCCGTCACGGCTACAGCGTGGTGGGGCTGACGCAGCGCATGGTGTCCTCGGGCGGCGACCCGATGGTGTTCATCCCGCTCAAGGACGCCCAGGAAGCGCAGTTTCTAAAAGACAATGACGCGATCGTCAACGACCGTACCCGCACCGCCGCCAACCCCGCCTTCAACCGCCCCGGCGTTCCGGGCCTGCTGGACGCGGTGCAGGCCCTGCAAACCAGCAGCCACAACGTCAATGCCGTGCTGGTGCAGTTGGCGCCAGGCTTTACTCCCGAGCAGGTGGCCGGGCCGATCCGCCGCTGGAAGCATCTGCAGGTGTTCACCCGTACCGACATGGAAGCCATTTTGGTGGACAAGCTGATTGACACCGCAGCCAGGCAAATTGGCATGTTCCTGATGATCCTGGCGGTGGTCAGCGCGGCCATCGTGGCCTTCATCATTTACACCATGACGCTGGGAAAAATCCGCGAGATCGCGGTGCTCAAGCTCATCGGCACGCGCAACGTCACCATTGCCAGCATGATCCTGCAGCAAGCGCTGGGCCTGGGGTTGATCGGTTTCATCATCGGCAAGGTGGCGGCCACCATTTGGGCACCGGTGTTTCCCAAATTTGTGCTGCTGCTGACGCAGGACGCCGTGACGGGGCTGTTTGCGACGATGCTGATTTGCGCGCTGGCCAGCACCCTGGCCATCCGCGCAGCGCTCAAGGTGGATCCGGCAGAGGCCATCGGGTGACAGGAATGAACAACATGACCCACCCCACGGTTCCCGGCGGAATTCTCATCGAAGGCGTGCGCAAGGTCTATGGCCAGGGCGATACGGCGGTGGAGGCGCTCAAAAACGTCAACATGACCGTCGGCCCCGGCGAGGTGGTCGGTCTGGTCGGCCCCTCGGGCTCGGGCAAAAGCACGCTGCTCAAGTGCCTGGGCGCCATCATCGAGCCCACGGCTGGCCGCATGACGCTGGGTAACGAGTTGATTTATGACAACGGCTGGACCACCTCTGATCTGCGCGCCTTGCGTCGCGACCGCATCGGCTTTGTGTTCCAGGCGCCGTATTTGATTCCGTTTCTGGACGTGACCGACAACGTGGCCCTGCTGCCCATGCTGGCCGGCGTGCCCAACGCCCAGTCCCGCGCCCGGGCGCTGGAACTGCTGACCGCGCTGGACGTGGCCCACCGCGCCAAAGCCGAGCCCTCGCAACTGTCGGGCGGCGAGCAGCAGCGTGTCTCGATTGCCCGCGCCCTGGCCAACCGCCCGCCGGTGATTTTGGCCGACGAGCCCACCGCCCCGCTGGACAGCGAACGCGCCCTGGCCGTCATGCGCATCCTGAACCAGATGGCCCAGCAAGCCCAAACTGCCATCATCGTCGTGACGCACGACGAAAAAATCATCCCGACCTTCAAGCGCATTTATCACATCCGTGATGGCCAGACGGTGGAGGAAGTGGGTGAAGGACGGGCACTGGAGTGATGCTGATTGGAACTCGTGGGCTTCCGGTCGGTTGCGGGCCGTTCGGCCACCTGGCACGCCGAGCCAGGCTTTTTTTGGGTTGTGTTGGAAATGACCGACACCACGGTCATTTCCACGGACTTCACTGACCCATCATGCCCAAAACCCTGATTGAACCGTTTCGCATCAAAAGCATAGAGCCCATCCGCATGACCACCCGCACCGAGCGGGAGCAACTGCTGGAGGCCGCCAAACTCAATGTCTTCAAACTGCGTGCCGACGATGTGCTGATCGACTGGCTGACCGATTCGGGCACCGGCGCCATGTCGTCGCGTCAGTGGGGCGCCATCATGGAGGGCGACGAGAGCTACGCCGGAGCGCGCAGTTTCTACCGGCTGGAGGCGGTGATCCGGGGCATCACCGGCATGACGCATTTCGTGCCGACCCATCAGGGGCGCGCCGCCGAGAAGGTGCTGTTCACTGCCGTCTGCAAAAAGGGCGATCTGGTGCCCAACAACAGCCACTTTGATACCACCCGCGCCAATCTGGAATACCTCGGCGTCGAGGCGGTCGATCTGGTTATTCCCGAAGGCCTGCAGCCTGCGTTGATCTACCCGTTCAAGGGCAATATCGATCTGGCAAAGGTCGAGACGCTGCTTGAAACTCAGGGCGAGCGCATCCCGTTTGGCATGATCACCGTGACCAACAATACTGGCGGCGGCCAGCCGGTGGCTATGGCCAACATTCGTTCCTATGCCAAGCTGCTCAAACAGTACGGCAAACCCTTCATCATGGACGTTTGCCGCTTCTCGGAAAACGCCATGTTCATCAAGATGCGCGAGCCGGGTTACGAAAACGCCTCAATCCGCGACATCGTGCAGGAGATGTTCTCCTATTGCGACGGCTGCACCATGAGCGCCAAGAAGGACGGCATGGTGAACATTGGCGGCTTTATCGTCTTGCGCAGTGAAGAGTGGATGGACGCGGTGCGCAACGTGTTGATCATGACTGAAGGCTTTCCCACCTATGGGGGCTTGGCCGGGCGCGACCTGGAGGCATTGGCCGTGGGGCTGGAGGAGGGCATGCAGGAAGACTACCTGCGTTACCGTCTGCGCACCGCAGAATACCTGGGCGAGCGGCTGGATGCCGCTGGCGTCGGTTTCGTCAAGCCCACTGGCGGCCACGCGGTGTACATCGATGCCAGGACCGTGTTGCCGGACATGCCGGTGGCGCATTACCCGGCCTGGGCGCTGTGCAATGCGCTCTACCTCGAAGGTGGTATCCGCGGCGTTGAAATCGGCTCCGTCATGTTCGGCAAGCGCCTGGCCAACGGCACGGAAACCTATCACAGCATGGAACTGATGCGGCTGGCCTTCCCGCGCCGCATGTACACCCAGTCGCACTTCGACTACGCCGCCGAGGTGATTGACGAGGTCAAGCAAAAGGCCGCCAGCATCCGGGGCGTGCGCATCACCAAGCAGCCCCAGTACCTGCGTCACTTCACCTGCGAATGTGCCTGGGTTGAGGGCTAATTTTTTGCCGGCTGTCAGGGAACGGAAATGTTGCCTTTTTGGGTACCCCAAACCCGTCAGTCGTCACTGGTTCCATCGTGATTAAAGCTGATGGTCAATGGTGCTTCCATCGGCGACCGCATTGCAGCGGGAGCCGACGGTCACGAATACCCGCTAAGTGGCCGTCCAATTTCCTTACATTCTGAAGTCACTGTTCAAACTCGATCACAGAACAGGTGCGGAAGGTTTCGGGTGCTTGTCCCCTGTTTGCGGAGATTGTCCGTTTCACTTAGCCCATCTTTGTCACTT
>DHWX01000026.1 GCA_002413395.1 Polaromonas sp. UBA5171
CGACAGGCTGCTAGACAACCCAATAAGCGGGAGAACCATCATGTGCCAGGTATTCATCAGCGCCGATCCGGTGCTCTACGAAAGCCGGGTCCGTTCAGTGCGGTTGCACGGCGTGGCCACCAGCATCCGGCTGGAAAACCTGTTCTGGGAGGTGCTGGGCGAGATTGCGCGGCGCGACGCCATGAGCGTGCCCCAGCTGTGCGCCAAGCTCCATGACGAGCTGGTGGCCGAGCGCGATGGCATTGACAATTTCGCCTCGTTTTTGCGCGTGTGCTGCGGCCGCTATCTGGCACTGCAACTCTCGGGTGGCATTCCCCGCGATGTCGCCATTCCCATCAGCAGCCTCAACGCGCAGCGCGTGCTGGCCAGCGAGCAACGGCCGCTTACCTCATGGGACGCGCGCAGCTGCGAAGCACCGCAGGTCCGGGCCGCTTAGCTCAGCACCACGCTGCTCAGGCGTCGCCGGTAGGTCGCCACCGTCGGGTCTTCGGGCGGAATCTGGCCGTCTGCCACCTTGGGTTTGGGCGGCTCGATGATGTCGAGAATGGCAATACAGGTTTTGCGGGCCAGGTCGTCGGACCAGCCCTTGTCGCGCATCAGGATTTCGAGCAACTCGTCCAGCGCGTCGGTCCAGCGCTGCTGGCTCATCAGCCAGCGGGCTTTGCCGAAGCGCGCTTCAAAATCCCGCTTGTTGGTTGCGATTTTTGAATCGAATACGGCCTCTGCCCCTGTTTCATGAGCATTGATCGCTACAAAATCAATCGCATCCATCCAGCGCTTGAGCGAGTCCAGACGGCGCACCGACGACACCTTGGCAATCACTGGCGAAAATGCCACTTTTGCCTCGTCTTCGCGGCCCAGGGTGAGCAGCAGCTTGACGTAGTCAAAGCGCGCATTGTCGTTGGCCGGATCGGCTGCAAGCACCTGCTTGAGCTTTTCCAGGGCGCCTTGCGGATCGGTTTCGGCATCGATCGTCGGTTCCTCGGGAACAGGTTCTTCCTTTGCCGCGGCGGGCAAGTGCTTGTCAAGAAACTCCTTGACCTTGCCCTCGGGCAGCGCGCCGGTAAAACCGTCGACTGGCTGGCCGTTCATCAGCAGAATGCAGGTCGGGATGCTGCGAATGCCGAAGGCAGCGCCAATCTGCTGCTCCTGGTCGGAATCGATCTTCACCAGCTTGAAGCGCCCGGCGTATTCGACTTCGACTTTCTCCAGAATGGGTCCGAGCGACTTGCAGGGACCGCACCATGGCGCCCAGAAGTCAATCAGCACCGGGATGGTCATGGAAGCGGTTACGACCTCCTGTTCAAAGGTGGCAATGGTGACGTTGATCATGATGGATTGGAGTTGGGGTTCGAAAATGCTCTTTTCAAGCAGAGCGATGACAGGCCAGACGATAGCACGCAGGCGCTGGCCTGAACCCCTTAAAATCAGGCCTCCAGGCACTCCGCCCATACAAACTCGACCCTGAAGGTCCCCTATGACGACAACTCACAAGCTGCCTGCTCCCCTGGTGGGCGTACTGATGGGCTCCAGCAGCGACTGGGAAACGATGCAGCATGCGGTGCAGATTCTGCGGCAGTTTGGCGTGGCGCATGAGGCGCGCGTGGTGTCAGCCCACCGCATGCCTGATGAGCTGTTTGCCTATGCGCAAGCCGCAGCCGGCCGCGGCTTGCAGGCGATCATTGCTGGAGCCGGTGGCGCGGCCCATCTGCCCGGCATGCTGGCCGCCAAAACCACCGTGCCGGTGCTCGGCGTGCCGGTCGCCAGCCAGCATCTGCAGGGACTCGATTCGCTGTACAGCATTGTGCAAATGCCCAAGGGCGTGCCGGTCGCCACTTTTGCGATTGGCCACGCCGGTGCTGCCAATGCGGCGCTGTTTGCGCTGGCCATGCTGGCCCTGCACGACAAGGCGCTGGCCGAGCAGCTACAGGCTTTTCGGGCAGAACAGACTGCGGCGGCGCAGGCCATGACATTGCCCAGCGCATGAAGCCGCCGATCCTCCCCGGAGCCACGCTCGGCGTGATGGGTGGTGGCCAACTTGGCCGTATGTTTGTGCATGCCGCGCAGCGTCTGGGGTACATCACGGCCGTGCTCGACCCAGACCCGCAAAGCCCGGCCGGGCTGGTGAGCCACTACCATATCCAGACGGACTACCTCGACGAGCAGGGTCTGGCCGAGCTTATCCAGCGCAGCGCAGCCATCACCACCGAGTTCGAGAACGTGCCCGCGCCAGCGCTGCTAATGCTGGGCGCGCACCGCCCGGTGGCGCCCGCGGCCGATGTGGTCGCCATCGCGCAAGACCGCGCCAGGGAAAAAACCCATTTCATGCATTGCGGCGTCCCCTGCGCGCCGTATGCCGTGATTGAAACGGCCGGGCAGCTCGCTGCCGTCCGGGAGGAACTGTTACCCGGCATCCTCAAGACCGCGCGGCTCGGCTACGACGGCAAGGGCCAGATTCGTGTCACGACCCGCGCCGAGTTGGCCGCCGCCTGGGATGAACTCAAGAACCTGCCTTGCGTGCTTGAGGCAATGCTACCGCTCAAGGCCGAGTGCTCGGTGATCGTGGCGCGCGGTCGGGATGGCGTCATGGTCAACTTTTCGCCACAGCTCAACCGGCATCGCGACGGCATCCTCGCCGTGACCGAGGTTTACGAAGGAAATCTGCCTTCAGCCCTTCGCATTCAAGCCATAGCAGCTGCCAAATCCATAGCAGAAGATTTGCAATACGTCGGCGTGTTGTGTGTTGAGTTTTTTGTATTGCAGGACGATTCGCTGATCGTCAATGAAATGGCCCCGCGGCCGCATAACAGCGGCCACTACACGCTGGACGCCTGTGACGTTTCGCAGTTTGACCTGCAGGTGCGCGCCATGACCGGTCTGCCGCTGGTGCAGCCGCGCCAGCATTCGCCCGCCATCATGCTTAATCTGTTGGGCGATTTGTGGTTTGATGCCCAGGGCAAGGCCAGTACGCCCGACTGGTCAGCCCTGCTGGCCTTGCCCGGCACCCATCTGCATCTGTACGGCAAACCCGACGCTCGGCCCGGCCGCAAGATGGGACATCTGACCCTCACCGGCGCCGATGTGGTCAGCGTGAAAACTATTGCCTGCCAGGCGGCGCGGATTCTGGGCTTGCCGGGTCTTGAAAGTACCGGATGATCTTGCCCGGCACAGATTCACAAGCCATTCTTGAAGCCGCCCGATGCATCCAGGCGGGCGCGCTGGTCGGTTTTCCGACCGAAACGGTGTATGGCCTGGGGGCCGATGCGTCCAATGATCAAGCCGTGGCCGGCATTTTCGCCGCCAAGGGCCGGCCCGCCGATCATCCGCTGATTGTTCATGTGGCCGATGCAAGCCAGGTGCCTGACTACGCCAGCAGCGTGCCGCCCTTTGCCACCCGCCTGATGCAGGTCTTCTGGCCCGGACCGCTCACCGTGATTTTGCCGCGCCGGGACGGCGTGGCCGCCGCCGCCGCCGGTGGCCAGAACTCGATTGGCCTGCGCTGCCCCGCGCATCCGGTGGCACTGACTTTTTTGAAGGCCTGCCACACCGGCGTGGCCGGGCCGAGCGCCAACCGCTTTGGCCGCGTCAGCCCAACCACCGCGCAACATGTCAACCAGGAGTTTGGCGACACGCTGCTGGTGCTCGACGGCGGGCCGTGTGAGGTCGGCATTGAGTCCAGTATTGTGGACTGCACCCGTGGCCACCCGGTGCTGCTGCGACCTGGCGTGCTCACGCGCGCGCAACTGGAGGCCGCGTGTGGCGAGCCAGTGCTGGACACTGATGAATTGCAGCAAGCCGATACCGCATCGGACAGCGCACCACGCGCGCCTGGCACGCTGGCGGCGCACTACGCGCCCAATGCGAAAGTGCGCCTGATGAATGCGGACTCCATTCAGACCGCGCTGGACCTGCTGGGCGCGGACGCCGCCCACATCGCGGTCTATGCCCGCGCAGTCGTACACATCAAATCTGCGCAAGTGCTGTACCGGCGCATGCCCGACGATGCCGCCGCGACTGCGCAGCAGTTGTTTGCCGTGCTGCGCGACTTCGATGCCCAGGGCGTCAAGCTGATCTGGGTTGAAACCCCGCCCGCTGCTGGCGAATGGGAAGGCGTGCGCGATCGCTTGAGACGGGCCGCGGCGAGCTGAAGCTGCGGTTGCTCGGGCACCTGACGATTCAAAAGAAATGGCCCCGCACCGTGACCAGTGCAAGGCCAGGCTTTATCCCTGGCGTTTGGTTAAACCACCTAGAACTTGTAGCCGATCGCCAGGCTGACCGCGCTGGGGTTGAGCGTGATGTCCAAGGTCTGGCCGGTCGACAGCGAGGTGCGTGTTTTCAACGGCGTGTAGGAATAGCTCACATCCGCGAACCAGCGTTCATTCAAGGCCAGCGTGGCCCCCAGCTGGAAGGTCGGCGCCCACTTGGACTCAATGGACAAGGTGGTCGGGTTGCTGGGCAGGCCGCCCGTGATGGCCGACAGCGTGGATGTGGCGTGCGCATGGTAGAACTTGGCATACGTCAGGCCGGCGCCGAGGTAGGGACGGAATTTGGCATTGGGCTCCATGAAGCGCCATTGCCCGAGCAGCGTCATCGGCAATGCCTTGACGTCGCCAATCTTGCCCGCGCCGGCAATCGCCCCGTCGCCTGTAATGTCGTGCTTGAAAGGCAGTGCCAGCGGCAGATCGATCGAGATGTGGTCGTTGACCATGTAAGCCACGTCACCGGACAGCTGGGTTGAGCTGCCAACGGCCGCCTGGGTATGCGGAAGACTCGGCGCCGTGAGGTCACCACTGGACACGTTGGGCGTGATCTTGGTCGCGCCGACGAGCACCATCCAGCTGCCTGCCGACTGCGCCTGGGCACCTGCCGCGCCGCCAGCCGCGAGAGCGATCAACAGAAGTTTTGCTGTATTGTTCATGATGAGGTTCCTGCGTGAGTTACAGCCAGCCAGCGCGAGCCAGTTGCAAACTGATGGATTGGGCGATCAGCTGATGGAGTTGCGGGGTGGGATGGAAGTTGTCCGAATAGGCGTAGCTCTTCCACCAGTCGGGAGAAGTCTCGCCCACGGGAATATGGGCCGACATGCTGGCCGAGTTGCAGGCGGCTACCGTTACTGCGTAGCTCAGGCTGGCCTGGCCCGTCACGGTATCGACGCCGCCAGCCACTTTCGGACAGGCCGGTGTTGTGATGTTGGTGAGGCCATACTGCGCCGGGTCATTGACAATGCGGTTGCCTTCGGTGTAGAAATCAAAAATTTGCACGTTGGTTCCGGTCAGCCCCTGAGCCAGTCCGGCATTGAAAGCCTGAATCCAGGCCTGAACCGCGCCCTGCACCGCCGCTGCCTGCGCCGCGCCACTGGCAGCCGCCACCCCGCCCAGGATCGCCTGGAAACGTGGTGTCATGGTGAAGTCAACCGAATTCACCATGACGACCTTGGCCACCCCTTTGGACAACACGCTGGCTTTGGTAGCCGCCACCAGCGACTGGGCCAGAGCCTGGGCGTAGGCGCCACCTGCGGTAGCCAGACTGGTGGAGCTTGGCACTCCAATAATGGCAGCGGCATGTCCTGCCCCCAGCAGGCTGTCCAGGGCCGCCTCATAGGTGGCGAGGCCGGTTGGAGAGGTGCTTACTCCCAAAAAGGCGCCCGTGATGTCGGCCAGGTCATTGGCGCCACCGTCAACGATCACCAGGTCGCTGGCCGTCAGCGATGCCGATCCAGCAGCCATCTGGTAGGGGATAGAAAACGGCACCGCGTTGCTCGGTGTCGCTGTATTGGTGAGATTGTTGACACGCCCGCCTGCCACGGCGTAATTGGTGCAGCTTGTGTTGGGGACGAAGGTGGTGCCGTTGAAGTTAAAGAACGAGCACAAGTGGCCAAAGCCAAAACTCGCCGCCACGCGTTCTGGAAAAATCAGGAACGGGTTGGCCGGGTCGCTGCTTTGAATGGTAAATTTGTAGCCGAAGGTGCCACTGTCGGCAAGGCTGTCACCGAACACCTTGACCGAACTTACACTGGTCTTGGGTGTGGTGTCCGCGCCCCCCGCCCCCGCCGCAACCAGCCAGGACCAATGCACACCCGGCTACTACCGCAGCCCAATTCCATCGTTTCATAACTGACTCCTTTAAAAAAGAACGACCGTTCGCTTAAGCCACAATGATACGGAAACAAGTCGTGCCGCAACAGAGGGGTAAACACGGGGGTCAGATCGCACCAAACAGTTGTAATAGACTCACCCGGAAGGCGGTCGGTACCGGGCTGGTTCGTGCCTGTCCATCCAGTGCCTGGCGATAAACCGCCCAATCCGGAGCCATGGAGACCAGCATGCCTCGGAAATGGGTCATGAAGCCCGCAGGCAACATCGACAGCAGGAGAAAGAAGATCATCTGCAGCGCCGCGCGCCGTCGAGGAAAACGTGAATTCATACGTCAAATTTTCGGCAATGAAGCGCATGGCCGGAACAGACAACAGCAGCAGATTCCCGGCAGCGTGACGTCGCACGAATTTAACGTGGTGGAAATATGAGCGCCGGGTCGCCTGTGACGCTATTCACGGTCGCTGCCGAATACATGGTCCCAGAACGGACTGGTCACGCCGTAGTGACCGGGCGGCATGTTGGGGCTGTGATGCAGCGCATGCCAGCGCCTGAGCCGCTTGAACCAGGCATTTTTTGCGTGCCAGTGGTGGGTGGCGTGGTGCGTGATCGAGTAGGCCAGGTAGCCGGTCAGCACGCCGAAGGTCAACGACGCAGGCGCGCCACAAACCGCCCAGAGCCCATTCGGGAAGAAACACCAAAGCCGCAATCAGTGTGGCGCTGAAAAGGGTCGGCGTGCTGATCAGCGCCGCTGGACGCCGATGGTGCGCGGCATGCCATGCGCTGAATGGCGGCAAGCCATGCAGAACGAAACGGTGCAACGCGTACTCAATGAGGGTCCAGCTGAGCAGGCCAATCAGCGCAAAGGCCATGATCTCCCAGCGTTGCGCGCGCGGGCCGGCGATCATGAGGAAAGCTGCCAGGCCCACCGAAGTGGCACCGTACAGCGCAAAGTCGGCGCGGTAGGCCAACTTGCCGTGCTCCAGCGTGAAAAGAGGTGTGAGGTTCATGGCTAAAGCAAAAAGTCAGTGTTGGGATTTTCCCGGTTTCGCGTATTCCACAAACGACTCCATTATGCGGTTTCCCCATCTGCCTGCCCAGCCGCGAGCCATGTGGGTCCAGTCGCCAATCCGCTTTGGTCTGACCGCTCCATGATTTTGCGTCGGCCACTCACAACTGGAATGCCACCCAGCGGATCAGACCTTCGGCGAATTCGCGCAGCGCTCCAGGTGGCCGTGCCCGGTACATTGACGCACCAGCACGCTGTCGTTCGATCCACTGCGCAAAACGCCGGATGTCCGCAGGTTCGAAAAAGGCAATCATCAGTTCGTAATTCAGAAACAGGCTGCGCTCATCGAGATTGGCCGAACCCGCCAGCGCGAGCGCGTCGTCGATGATGACGGCCTTGGCATGGATCATTTCAGGCACCAGCCAGATCCGGGCACCGGCCGCTGCCATGTCGCGCAGCGCCGCAGGGCGCGCCATATCGGCCAACTGGTGGTTGGAGCGGCGCGGCAGCACCAGATCCACGGCAATGCCGCGCCGCGCCGCCAGTGTCAGCGCCATCAGCAGCGTCGCGTCGGGCACGAAATACGGCGTCACGGCCAAAATCCGGGTCTGCGCGGTAAAACAGCTGGAGATGAGCAGGGAATAAACCGTGTCGTCGGCTTGATCCGGACCGCTGGCGATCAGTTGCGCACCCGTTCTGCCCAAAGTCGGTGGCTGGTCCAGCGATTGGGGTGCTGCAGGCGGGGGCGCCTGGGTTGCGAACAGCCAGTCCTGATCAAATCGCTGCTGCGCCTGCCTGGCCAGATCGCCGCGCAAGTCAAAGCTCAAGTCGATCCACGCCGTCTTGCGGGGTTTTGAGGTCGGATCTCCAACAAAGTACTCTGCGGCGAGATTGCGGCCACCCGACCACAGCCAGCGGCCGTCGGCAATCACCATCTTGCGATGATTGCGCAGATTGGTGCGGCCGGGCAGCGGGGAGTGCAATGGCGAAACGAACAGTGCTACTTCAACGCCCGCGGCAACCAGCCGTTTCAGGTCTGGCCGCCCCCCCAGATACATGCCAATGCCGTCGATCAGCAGGCGGACCCGAACGCCTTCGCGGGCCCGGCGCATCAAAAGCTCCGAGATCTCGTTGCCCAGCGCGTCCCGCCCGAGAAGAAAAGTACATAAATCCAGACTGCGCGCAGCACCAGCCATCACGGCATGAAGCGCTTGCAGGGCGGCTTGCCCATCTTCATGAATTGCCAGTTGCCGATAAGACGCTGCCGCCGCAAGGCCCATGGCAGCGGCCAGATGTTGAAACCTGGCTGCAGGCGTGTCAGACTGACCGGTCTTGAACAGTGGCGCAGGCAGGACTCGCGCCGACGGGTCGCGAGGCACTTTCCGGCTGCCAAGCAGCAGATACAGCGGAAGCGCCAGGTAGGGTATGAGCGCGAGTGAAACAATCCAGGCAATCGCCGCTGAAGGGTGGCGGCGCTGGCGCAGGGTATGCGATCCAATGGTGTAGATGACCAGGCCCAACAGCGCCACAAGGCCGTGCAGAGTAATCCAGCGGGTACTCAAAAGTTCATGCATTCTGGAAAGCGCTGCTGGACGCGCGCCGGGATTTCACGCCTTCTTCAAAAAACAGGCTTTCAGCATGAAACTGCCCGCGTCCATCTTGCAGTCCACCTCATGGTCGCCGCCCGTCAGCCGGATACTCTTGACCCTGGTGCCCATCTTCAGGGTGATTGACGAGCCCTTGACTTTCAGGTCCTTGATGAGTACCACGGCATCGCCGTTGGCCAGCACCTTGCCGTTGGCATCCTTGACGACCGCCTCGGCGTTGTCTTCGGCCTGCGTGGTTGCGGCCATCGGCCATTCATGGCCGCAGTCGGCGCACACATGATGGTCCGCGTCGGGGTAGATGTTTTCCATCGTGCATTGAGGGCAGACCGGGATCGCAGGCATGGCTTGGTTCATTTCATGAATCGTTGGGTGAATCTGGAAGTATCGACGATGGCCGGACTCACAGATCCGGCTCCTGCGTGCCCGCGTCCAGCCAGCGCAGGTAGTCGCTGGAGCCGGCAGAGATGGGAATTTGCACGATTTCCGGCGTCTCATATGAGTGATGCGCGCGGATGAATTGCGTCAGGGCCGCAAAGCGGTCCGTCCGCGTCTTGATGGCCAACCGGCATTCTGGTTCGGCCCACAAGACGCCCTGCCAGCGGTAAAAACTCTTGATGGGCTGGGTCTGCACACAAGCCCCCAGCCGCGCCTGGACAATCTGCCGGGCCAGCGCCTCGGCCTGCTGCGGGCTCGCCGTTGCGGTCAAAACAATGCAGTAAGTGCTGCCATGGGTCATGTTGCTGGCCTGGTGTGGTTCAGGAATATCATCCTGACCCTTTTCCGGTCTTCCTGCAAGGCCCGCGATGCGCACTGCCCAAAATCAAGGCAACGCGCCGCAGCTCCCGTCAAATGGCGCTTTGGCCGACTTGTCGGGAGATCATCAACAGCCTTGTCCACATCCGGCAGGGATAACTTCAGCCCGATTCAGGGGTCCGTTGGTGACCGTCTGTCCGCCCGTAGCGCAGTTTCATCCCGAGAATCGCCAGCGCCAGCGCCAGCGTGATCACGTTGGCGATCACAATCGGCCAGGCGCCGAGCAGCACACCGTATATCAGCCACAAGGCAACGCCCGCAGTGAATACGCTGTACATGCCCAGCGAAACACCGCTGACATCACGGGATTTAAAGCTGTGCCAGACCTGTGGCAAAAAGCTCAGGGTGGTCAGGCACGCCGCTGCGCTGCCAATGCTGTCAGTCAGGTTCATGGGCAGATTCACCGGCCGCCTTCCCTGACGGCCCAGTCCACCAGGGCCTCAAGCGCCGGCCGTGCCGCGGGCGCGTTCGGGTGGTTGACGATGGCCACCACCACCAGACGCCTGCCGCTGGGCGTGTCTACATAACCCGCCAGCGCACTGGCATCGCGCAGGCTGCCGGTTTTCAGATGGGCCCAGCCCCGAGACACCTGCGACTTGCTGTGCCTGAGTGTGCCGTCCACGCCGACGATCGGCAACGAGGCCATCAACTCCGGCATGGTGTCTGAGACGTAGGCCGTTTGCAGTAGGCGCGCCAGCCCTTGCGCGGTGATGCGCGCCTGACGCGACAGGCCCGAGCCGTTGTCCAGCACTGGCGGATTCTGTTCGCCAATGCGTTCATGCCACCAGGCGTCCACCAGTTGACGCGAGGCTTCGCTGCTGGCCACACCCGTTCGCTGCAGACTCAGGGTCAGAAAGAGTTGCTGCGCCATCACATTGTTGCTGTATTTGTTGATATCGCGAATCACCTCGGCCAGCGGCGGTGAGGTCAACTCAAACGCCGGTGATTGATCGGGCGCGGCGCGGCCTTCACGCACACGCCCACCGAGCTTGCCGCCCATCTCCTGCCACATCCCCGCAACCGCCCGCTCGGCATAGTTGGCGGGGTCGGCGTAGGCCACAGCCCAGACTTTTTCGCCGCAGGCGACCGGGTAGCTGCCGTGAAAGACGATGCGCAAAGGGTCAGAAAAATCAGCCTTGAGTTGCGCCCGGTAGTCGCCACAGGCGGCCAGCGCGGCGGGGCCGCCTGAGCCACCACTCTGGCGCGTCGACAGCGGCACGCGGGCCTGCATCTGCACGCCGGCCAGGGGTGGCGCAAAGCTCACACTGGCGCGGCCGCTGACCAGGCTGGGCGTAAAGGTCATCACAACCGACTTGAAGTTGATCAGCAGCGCATCGGGCGCGGCGTTATAGGGCCGCTGCGGCTCGCCGTCAAAGTCGGCCGGATCTTGCGTGCTGGTCGCAAAAGCACTGCGATCCAGAAAAATGTCGCCAGTGATGGTCTTGATACCCAGCCCTTGCACCCGGCGCAGCAGCAACCACAGCCGCTCCAGCACCAGCTTGGGGTCGCCCTGGCCCTGAATGATGAGGTTGCCCTGCAGCACACCGCCCGCGATGGTCCCGTCCACATACACCGGCGTTTTCCAGGTAAACGATGGCCCGAGCAGTTCCAGTCCGGCGTAAGTGGTCACCAGCTTCATCACCGAGGCCGGGTTCATGGGCATGCCGGCATGCCAACTCAGCAAAGGGGCTGCTTTGCCGCTCAACGTCGGGGTCGCGTCCACCACCAGAGCCGCCAGCGCGCCCTGCGGTACTCTGGCGCGCGCCAGCAAGACGGCCACTTCGGGAGGCAGGGAATGGCTGGGCGTTTGGGCCAGGGCGCTCAGGCTGCATAGCCCAGTCAGCAAGCCTGCCACCAGGCGCGCCGTGAATTTACTGCAGGCTGCGTTCAAAAACATGCAGCAATTATCCGCGCTCGCGACTGGCGCACGCACAGGCTGGATAATCGCCAGATGCAGGGTCGTGACCGGCCTGCTGCGGAGCAATCGGAATACCATGTTTTTGATAGCTATTTTTTTTCGGTTCTATAAGGAATGGAGCCTTGCTTGATGCCTGAACTGCGAAAATTTCTGGCCTTCGACACCAGCACCGACCAACTGTCGATTGCAGTGACCGACGGTACGCGCGTCTGGCAGCACGGCGGCCCCGGTGGCGCACAGGCCTCCATCACACTGATCCCGGCGATTCTGGCGCTGCTGGCCGAAGCCGGCTTGAGCCTGGGCGAGCTCGATGCGATCGCCTTTGGTCGCGGACCGGGCTCGTTCACCGGCCTGCGCACGGCCTGCGCGGTGGCGCAAGGCCTGGCCTTTGGTGCTAACCATGGCGCGGGCCTCCCGGTGCTGCCAATTGACACGCTGATGGCCGTGGCTGAAGAGGCCCGCTTTCAATGGGCGGCCACGAAGGAGCATTTCATCGACGATCAGCGCTTCGCGGTCACGGCGCTGCTCGATGCGCGCATGAATCAAATGTATCTGCAGCACTATGAATGCAGCAGCGGCGTGTGGACCTCCTTCAAGGGCTGCGAACTGATTCGGCCTGAAGATCTGGCGCCAGAGCCGGGTCCCCGCCTGCTCGCGGGCAATGTGTTTGATGTGTATGCCGACCGCTTGCCCGTGGCGCTGGCATCGTTTGCCCACATGAAAGCGCTGCCAACTGCCAGCGCGCTGCTGCGACTGGCCCCGGCCCTGGCCGCTGCGGGCCATTGCGTGGACGCAGCGCTGGCTTTGCCGCTGTATGTTCGGGATAAAGTCGCCTTCACCACCGAAGAACGCGCCCGGATCAAGGCTGGTGCCAGCATTGACACTAACCTTCCCAACCCGCGCCAAGCTGTCAGCCTGCCATGAGCGCTGTTGCCAAACCCCTCGAAGCCGAGTTTGAAGCCATGACCCCGGACTGGCTGGAGGCAGTGGTACGCATCGAGCACAGCGCCTACGCGCACCCATGGTCGCAGGGTAACTTCATGGACTCGCTCAGCGCTGGCTACCAGGCACAACTGCTCACCGCAGGCGAGCCACCGAGGGTCGAGCTGCTGGGCTACTTTGTCGCCATGAAGGGCGTGGACGAGGTGCACCTGCTCAACATCACCGTGGCGCCAGTCCACCAGCGACAGGGCTGGTGCCACATCATGCTCGATGCACTGGCCCTCTGGGCGCGAGGGCAAGGCGCGCAGTGGCTGTGGCTGGAAGTGCGGGTGAGCAACCTGCGCGCCAAGGCGGTTTACGAACGCTATGGTTTCCGCCATGTCGGCACGCGCCGCCATTATTACCCGGCCAGCGCTGACGGGCGCGAGGACGCCATCGTCATGAGTCTGGCGCTGTGAATCCTTCAGCCATGAGTCTGAGCCTCGACAAACGCCAGCGCGCCATGCTGCGCGAGATGGGTGTGCGTATCTGGCTGCCTGAAGCGCACCTGACAGAGCCGCCCGCCGAACCATTACCGGCGTTGGACTCGGTAGCTGCTGTGCCGGATTTGGCAAGGGGGAAAAGCCATTTTGATGACAAAAATCTGGATCGCAAGCCGCTACCCGCCAAAGGCGCGCCGCCGTTGCGGGTGCCCCCCGCCTCGGCCGGGGCCAATGTGCGAAGCAGTAACTCGCCCGACGCCTGGTGCCTGGGCCAGGCGCAGCCGCTTTATGCCGACACGGCCCATGCAGCAGGGGCACGCTGGCTGGTGCTGGCTGAAGCACCGGTTGCCGCGCTCAATGCCGACCCGCTGCATGGCGACGCCGGCAAACTGCTGGGCAATATGCTGCGCGCGGCGCACCTGCACCAGGCGGGCACGGTCCTGTTCGCACCGCTGGCTCGAATGACTGCCGCTGGCGCGGCAACCGACCTCTTTGCAGCCTTGTCCGAACTGATCGCCAGCGCCCGGCCGGATCTGGTGCTGGTGATGGGACGGCTGGCGGCGCAAGCCTTGCTGCGCTCCGCTGAACCCTTTGGAAAACTCAGGGGTCAGGTGCACCGCCTGCATGGGGCCAACACCATCGTGACCTATGACGCTCCCTACCTGCTGCGCAATCCGGGCGACAAAGCCAGGGCCTGGGAAGATTTGTGCCTGGCGATGAGCCTGGTGCCTGGCGGCCTGGCGCGCCCAACCTGAGGTTCAGTCCGGCACCACCTCGGGATTTTCAGGTGCGGCTGGGTGCCAGCACCGAGGCAATGGCCACCACCATCAGCATCACCGCCGCCCAGTCCTGCCAGTGCAGCACCTCGCCCAGACCGATGGCGCCAGCAAACACCCCAAGAATGGGAATCATCATTACGCTCAGGGTTGAGGCAATTGGCGGCAGAGTGCGCGCCAGCGTCAGCCAGGCAGTCTGGGCAAAGCCAAACACCAGCACGGCGTTGTAGGCGATGGCGGCCCAGACCTGCGGCGAAGGCGCCTGCCACTGCGGGTATTCCACCGCCGCGCAAAGCGGCGTCAGCAGCACCGCGGTGATCAGCATCATCCAGAAGGAAAGCGTCAGGGTGGCGATGCCTACTTTGGTGTTGCGCAGCTGGTGCGTTCCCAAAGCCCAGATGGCGGCAGCCGCCAGCGCGCACAGCACCGCCACCGGCCGACCTGACAAATGGGTCAGCTCGTACCACAGCAGCAGCGCCACGCCCAGCGCCGCCGCCGCCACGCCCAGCCATTGGCGCGGCTTCAGGCGCGCGCCAAAAAAACAGGCCCCCAGCAGCGCCGAAAAAATCGGCATGGTGTAACCCAGGATGGCGGAGCGCCCGCTGCTGAGGTTTTTCACGGCCAGAATGATCAGCACATTCCAGATCAGCATGTTGGTCATGGCGAGCCGGAACACCTCACGGAATTTGTCGCGCGGCACGAAAAACGGCGTCCTGCGCGCCACCATGAGCAGGGCCAGCACCAGCAGGCCGAGCCAGATGCACAGGGCGCGAAAGGTCAGCGGTGGATAGGCGGTCACGCCCAGTTTCATCACGGGCCAGTTGAAGCCCCAGACCAGGGTCAGGAAGGCAAGGAGCAGGAGTTGTTGGCGAGTGAGTTGCATGAGGCGTGCGCAGGCAGGAAGGTGATCAAGCCGATAAGCGTACATTGTCCCGCTTTGGACGCGGCCTTGCCAGGTGCCGGGCATGGGGAGCTTCTTACAATATGGCCATGACTTTTCTCGACATGCTGGGCACCACAGAGCGCCAGAACCAATCCCTGCTGTGCGTCGGTCTGGACCCTGAGCCCACCCGCTTTCCCGGCAAACTTTCGGGCGACGCCAGCAAGATTTATGATTTTTGCGCCGCGATTGTTGATGCCACGGCCGATCTGGTGCTGGCCTTCAAGCCGCAAATTGCCTACTTCGCCGCGCACCGCGCCGAGGGCCAGCTCGAACGCTTGATGGCGCACATGCGCCGCGCCGCGCCGCACGTGCCCATCATTCTGGATGCCAAGCGCGGCGACATCGGCAGCACCGCCGAGCAATACGCCAGGGAAGCCTTTGAGCGCTACGGTGCCGATGCGGTCACGCTCTCGCCCTTCATGGGATTCGACTCCATCACGCCCTACCTCAAATACCACGGCAAGGGCGCTTTTCTGCTTTGCCGCACCTCCAATCCCGGTGGCGATGATTTGCAGAACCAGCGCCTGGCCTCGGTTGAAGGCCAGCCGCTGCTGTATGAGTACATCGCCCGCCTGGCGCAAGGCCCTTGGAACCTCAATGGCCAGCTCGGGCTGGTGGTGGGCGCCACCTACCCGGCCGAGATCGAGCGCGTGCGAGCCGTGGCGCCGACGCTGCCGCTGCTGATTCCCGGCGTCGGCGCGCAGGGCGGCGATGCGCTGGCGACGGTGCGCGCCGGCTGGCGGCCGGACGCGCCCATCATCGTCAACTCCTCCCGCGCCATCCTCTACGCCTCGTCAGGCGACGATTTTGCCGAGGCAGCGCGTCGAGAAGCCCTGAAAACGCGCGACCTGTTGCAGGCGGCGCGGTTCTGATATGCGACACTGATTCAATAGCAATCACGCCCGTATCTAAATGGCAAAAAAATAGCTTTACTGCTTCATCGGCAGCACGGAGACGCAGATGGACCCCAAGGCCGATGGCAAGACCGCCTTTGTATTTGCCGGCAGTGGCAGTTTCGGCGCGATTCAGGTCGGCATGCTGCATGCGCTGGTCGCCTATGGTGTGCGGCCCGATTTCGTGGTGGGCGCCTCGGTTGGTGCGATCAATTGCGCGTATTTCGCGGGCAACCCGACGCTGGCGGGCATCAAACAGCTCGAGCAGCTCTGGTGCGGACTCAAGCGCAGCAGCATCTTCCCCATGACCTTCAGCCGCATCGCCGGCCTGTTTTCCCGATCGCCCTCACTGGTCGATTCCAGCGGACTGCGCGGGTTGATCGAACAGCATTTGCCCTACAGACTGCTGGAGCAGGCGGAGCTGCCGCTGCATGTGGTCGCCACCAGGCAGCTGCACGGCCAATCGGTTTGCCTGTCATCGGGCCCGGCCGTGGAGGCGATTCTGGCCAGTTGTGCAATTCCGGCGATTTTTCCGCCGGTGCTGGTTGGCAAGGAGTACCTGATCGACGGCGCGATTTCCGGCAACACGCCAGTCACGACAGCGGTCGCGCTCGGTGCGACCCGGTTGATCGTGTTGCCCACCGGCTATGCCTGCTCATTGACCCAGCCGCCGACCAGTGCTCTTGCTAGCGCACTGCATGCGCTGAACCTGTTGGTCTTGCACCAGCTGGTGCAAGACCTGGAGTTGCTGGCCGATCGTTTTGAAGTGCTGGTGGTGCCCCCACTGTGTCCGCTGGCGGCCTCGGTCTACGATTTTTCGCGCGCGTCCGAGCTGATTGAAAACGCCAAGCAAAATACCCGGCACTGGCTGGAGGGCGGCGGCCTGCACCGGCACGGCATTCCCGGCGCGCTGCGGCCGCATGTGGATTGAGACTGACCGATAAATATGGATCAAGGTGCTTGTGCACGCGCTTGTGCAAGCGTTTGCGCGGGCCGTGGCGCGCTGTCAGCGACGCTTAATCTGCCCCAGCATCATGCAACCGAGCGCGGCCACCACCAGCGCAATGCCGGCCCATTGCCAGGGCGTGATGACTTCGCCCAGCACCAGCATGCCCGTGGCCAGGCCCACGATGGGCACGCCCAGGCTGAAGGGCGCCACGCGATTGGCGGGATGACGTTTGAGCAGGCCAGTCCACAGGCTGTAGCCCACCAGGGTTGCAACCCAGCCCAGGTAAGCTACCGCCAGCCAGCTTGAACCACGCGCCTGCATCCATTGCCAGCGCACCGCTTCGGGGTCAAACAGATACGACAGCGCAAAGAACGGCAGCACCGCCACCATGCTGCTCCACACCACAAAAGCCGGGGGCGAGTAGTTTGTAGCCACCCGTTGCACGCGCCGCGCGACGATGTTGGACACCGCCCACATGGCCGCGGCGCCCAGCGTCAGTACAAAGCCGAGCAGGGTCGTCGCGCTGGCACCGCCATGGTCTGTGGCAGCGGGGTGCACATAATTGAGCGCAAAGCACGCCAGGCCCAGCGCGGCCAGTACCAGGCCGATCTGCAGCGGCCGGCTGGCCCGTTCATGCAGCAGCACGAAGCCGAACAGCGCGGTAAAGAAAATCTGCGTCTGCAGCAGCACCGACGCCAGCGCGGCGGTCATGCCAACCTTGAGCGCGATAAACAAAATACCGAACTGCCCAACGCCCTGAAAGGTGCCATAAAGCACCAGCCAGTGCCACGGAATCTTCGGCGGCCGGACGAACAGCGCCAGCGGCAGCACAGCAAACACATAGCGGGCCGCGCCAAGCTGAAACGGGGTGAAGTCGCGCAGGGCAAATTTCATCACGACGAAATTGACACCCCACAGCACCACTACCACCAGGGCGGCCAGCAGGTCGCGGCCGCTCAGTCGGGCATCGGTCAAGGTGCGGCCGCGCCGCTACGGCGTCCTGAGAGGATATGGAAAAAGGGGAGAGCGTTGGGCATGATGTGACGCGCGGTTCAACGCACGCATAAAACCGTACATGACGGGGTGCGAATATGCTAACCTTTAATTGTCCAATTTTCGAAAGGTCCACCATGTCCAAAACCAATCCAACCATAGTTGAGTCGCAAGAACAACTGGTCAGCGATATCAAGTCGGTCATCGCCGATGCAGAAGAGGTGCTTTTCGCCACCGCGGATCAGGCGGGTGAAAAGGTCGCCAACCTGCGGGCCCGCGTCCAGACCCGCCTGCACGACGCCAAAGTGCGTCTGGCCGAGGCCGAGGCTGTGCTGGTCGCCAAGACCAAGGCTGCAGCCCAGGCTACCGACGCTTATGTTCATGAGTCGCCCTGGACGGCCATCGGCATTGCGGCGGGCGTCGGGTTGCTGGTGGGGCTGATCATTGGCCGCCGCTAGGCTCAGCGCTCGGGCGAGCTTGACGCATCAAGGCGCTGATGACTAGCGCATCCGGCGGCCTTATGGGAACGCTGAAAAACATTGCGGCTACCCTGCTGGACTCGGTGCAGACCCGGCTGGCGTTGCTGGCCAATGAAATCCAGATTGAAAAGCACCTTGCCTTGCAGCAATTGAAGCTGGGGCTGGCGTTGCTGTTCTGTCTCGGGCTGGGTGTGCTGCTGACTGTGGCCCTGGCCGTGTTGCTGTGGTGGGAGCAACGCATTCTGGTGCTTGGGCTTTTCGCCGCGCTCTTTCTGGTCCTGGCCGGTTATTTTTATGCCGCGCTGCGCCGCAACAATGCAGCGTCCACACCCTTGTTCGCGGTCAGTCTGGCCGAGTTGCAGGAAGACCTGCGCCAGCTCAGGGAGGTCACCGGCGATGAACCAGAGCCTGACTGACCTTTACCTGCAGCGCGGGCGACTGCTCGAGCGCATTGCCAGCCAGCGCGCCACCCTGGCATGGCAGCTGGTGCCATTGCAGAACGCCTCGGACGCTGGCAGCCGGGTTATGGCGATGCTGCGCGGCGGCGTGCAGTACCTGAAAAGCCACCCGCTGCCGGTGGCACTGGCGGTTCTGGCGCTGGTGTTGCTCAAGCCGCGCCGCGCCTTGCGCTGGGCCGGGCGGGGGCTGTTTCTTTGGCGCAGTTGGCGCGCACTGCGTGCCTGGCTGCCCGAGTCGCTGTTGGGGCGGGACCTGTAGCTGCGCAACGCGGTCAGCAAGGCTTTCACACGACTGCAATCACCCGGTAGCGAGCTGCCGCGCCAGCGCCAGATACTCGGCTACCGGCACTTCCTCGGCCCGGCGCTGCACCTCAAAGGTGCCGGCAAAGTCCCGCGCCGCCAGCCACTGGCCGAGGGTGTGGCGCAGCAACTTGCGGCGCTGGCTGAAAGCCACCTGCACCAACTCACTGAGGAGCTTGACATCAAGCGCCACCGGATCGGCATGCGGCACCATGCGCACCACCGCGCTGTTGACACGCGGCGGCGGATCAAAACTTTGTGGCGGCACCCACAACACATTTTCCATGGCATAGCGCCATTGCAGCATCACGCTGAGGCGGCCATAGTCGCTGGTGGCCGGGCGGGCAACCATGCGGTCAACGACTTCCTTTTGAAGCATGAAATGCTGGTCTTCAATCACATTCACCGCATCCAGCAGGTGAAACAAAATCGGCGTTGAAATGTTGTAGGGCAGGTTGCCTACGACTCTGAGCTTTTGTCGTTCCGCACAAATGTCTTTTGCCAACCGGACGAAATCCACCTTGAGGACATCGGCTTCGACCACGGTGAGCTGTGGATGCTGGCGCAATTGCCGCGCCAGATCGCGGTCGAGTTCAATCACCGTCAGGTGCCCGAGTCGCTCAGCCAGAGGCTGTGTGAGCGCCGCCAGGCCCGGCCCGATCTCCACCACGACCTGGCCCGCTTTGGGCGCGATCGCCTGCACAATGCAGTCGATGATGCCCTGGTCGGTCAGGAAATGCTGGCCAAAGCGCTTGCGCGGGGTATGTTTCATGCCCCGACGGGCAAAGCCCCAGGTGCAGTGATGAAGGTGGGGGCCATTATTGAGGCGGATCGCGAAATTCCACGTAGGCGCGGCCGCGCACGTCCTGCGCCCACAACGCGTACGCCTCTTCCAGTTTTTTGTCGTGCAGGACGCTGCGCGCCATCTCGCGCTGTTCCTGCTCCGAAAGCCGGGTCTGGCGGCGCTCCAGCACCTGAATCAGATGGACCCCAAAACGCGACACCAGCGGATCGGAAATATCGTTGGGCCCCAGGCTGTTCATGACGGTCTCGAACTCGGGAACAAACATGCCAGGGTTGGCCCAGCCCAGATCGCCGCCTTCCTTGGCAGAACCATCCACGCTGTTTTCGCGTGCCAGGGTGGCAAAGTCGGCCTGGCCGGCCAGGATGCGCTTCTTGAAGTCGGCCAGTTTGGCCACTGCGGCGGCTTCGCTCAACTGGGGCGTCGTCCGCAGCAAGATGTGGCGGACATGGGTTTGCGTGATGGTCAGGCCGGGCATGCCCGCCTTCCTTTTTTCTATCACCTTCAAAATGTGAAACCCGGCACCACTGCGCAGCGGGCCGGCCAACCCGCCGACCGGCAGGTTCCGGGTCGCATCGACAAACAGGGTCGGATAGCGGTCCGCCGTGCGCAGACCCATCTGGCCTCCATTGCCGCGCACTGAAGCGCTGGAAAACTCATTCACCAGCGCCGTAAAGTCGGCACCCGCACGGGCGCGCTCCATGACCTGCTGGGCCTTGGCCTGCAGCGCGGCGACCTGTTCGGGCGTGGCGTTTTCTGGCACGGCCACCAGAATTTCAGCCAGATTGAGAGCCAGCGAAGACAGCTCGCTCGCTGACCCGGCTGGCCCCTCCTGGTCACGCAGGAACTGGTCGATTTCCTGCTCGGTCACCTTCACCCGCGGCTCGACTTCACGCTGGCGCAAGCGACTCACCAGCAACTCGTCATGCAGCTCCGAGCGAAACTGGTTGTAGTCAATGCCGTCTGCCTTCAGACGGCGACGCAGCTCATCAACAGAAATCTTGTTTTGGCTGGCGACCTCCTGGACGCCCGCATCGACCGCGCTGTCTTCAACCCGCACGCCTGACTCGCGCGCCAGTTGCAGCTGTGCCTTGTCGCTGATCAGGCGCTCCAGTATTTGCCGGGTCAACTCGCTGCGCGGCGGCAGTGCTTCGCCCCGCTGGAGCAATTGCTGCTCGGTGCGCATCAGCTTGGTGCGCACTTCGGTGTTGGTAATCGGCTCCGAATTGACCACCGCGACAATGAAATCAGCCTGCTGCGTTGCTGCCGCTGTGCCGCGCCCCGCAGCGGACGACGGGTTTGACAACCGCAGCCCGCTGGAAGCCCTGAGGCTTTGGGCTTGCGCCCCCATCATTGGACCCGCGAGCAGGAGCGCCAGCGTTGCGGCGAGCGGTCGGGCCAGAAAACATCTGACGAAGAGGCAGTATTTAGTCATAAGTGGTAAAGCGGCTGGGGCTGCTGATTTTCTCACGCAAGGATTGATAACGCGGAATATTCGACTTGAGGGTTTCCAGCGGGCTGACGCCAATGCGGGAAAAGCCGACCAGTTCAAGCTGAAACAATATCTGGGTATTGGCGGTGCTGACGCTGTTTTGCGAGCGCTGCAGCACCACGCGGCCAATCCAGCAACAGCCATCGTATTCAACACCGATGACCGAATCGATCAGTTTTTTGTCCAGCATGCTGTAATTCATGCGGCCCACGCTGTAGTAGCGGCCCCCGCCCTGCCCCTGGCCAGCACCCAGGTCACGCCCCTTGTCACCCCACAAATCGTTGATGGGCCACTGCCAGCCCACGTCGATCTGCTTGGTGTCGCTGATGGCGTCGTTCTGGCGCCGGAACGCGGCGCTGATGACGCGGTAGTTGCTGGGGTTGTAGCGCACGCTGACCGATGCGCTTTCGGATTTCCGGGTTTTGGGGTTGTATTGCACCGTGCTGTCAAAAGTCCATTGCGGCACCCAGTTGATCGACGTTCCCACCAGCAGGTCGCTGATGCGGTCAGCCACCGGCAGCACGCCGGGCAGCGTCACTCGCTGGTCTTCAAAACGCAGGCGCTGCGCCACGCCAAAGCGCATGGCCTCGGCACCGGTGGCCGGATCGAGCAGGCGCGACGTCAGGCCCAGCGTGAGCTGGTTGGCGTCTGAAATGCGGTCATTGCCGACAAAGGCGTTTTCCGTGAACACCGAGGAGAAATTGAAGCTGTTGGCAGCCGAATCGTAGTTTGGCAGAGCGCTTTGGTCGCGGTACGGCGTGCGCACATAAAAGGCTCGCGGCTCCAGCGTCTGGGTGAAGCCGCGGCCAAAGAAATCAGCACTGCGCTCAAACTGCAGGCCGCTGTCCAGACTGAAGGTAGGCACCACGCGCGAGGCCGACGTCGCGCCATTCGCCAAAGGGGTATCAAATTGGTAGCTCGTGGCATTCAATTGCAATTTTGGGGTGATATACCCACCCGGCGACAGCCAGGGATGGCTGACCTGGATCAGGGTGAACGCCCGATCACCGTTGGGCTGCAGTGTCTGCAACGGATCGGAAGAAAAACGGGTAAGGTCGCCGGCCACCGACCAGTCAAACCCGCTTCCCAGACCCAGCAGCGGCGCATCCACCCGGGTGTATGCGCCGCTGAGCTGGGGCAAGCGATCATAGGGCGGAACGATCGGCGCGGCCACATCCTGCAGGGTTTGCCACTTGAGGACGTGCACGCTGGATGAAAAGTAACCCCGGCTCCAGGACAGGCTCGCATCCTGTGCCAACAGCCGTTGCGTGGTTAACCCGGTGGCGACCGGGAAGTCACGCCAATAATCGTTGTCGCTGACCCGGTTCAGATTGAGATTGAGATTGAGCGCGCCAATGGCCGGCACGCCGGTATCAATCACGCCAGCATGCTGCAGACTGTAAGACCAGCGGTCGCGGGCGCGCAACTGGTCGCTGGGCATGAAACTGGCCTGTACCCCCCCTTTGTAGGTCGGCTCCAGGTAACGGAATTCGCCGGCCAGATCAATGCCCCGCTTACTCATGATGGCCGGTGAAAATGTTGCATCGCGGTTCGGCGCAATATCGAAATAATAGGGTTGCCGCATCTCCACACCGTTGACCGAGCTCACGGTGAACGTCGGCGGCAACAGGCCCGACTTGCGCTTGTCGGTCAGTGGAAAGCTGACTGAAGGGAAAGCCAGAATTGGCACGTTCTTGAAACGTATTACCGCGCCGGTGGCCACGCCCACTTCAGTGTCCAGGTCAAAATCGAAACGGTCGGCGCGCAGCGTCCAGGCAGGTTCCCAACTGGCTTCGTCGTTGCGCTGGCAGGTGGTGTAAACCGCACCATGTGCCGTGAAATGCTTCTCGTCAAGGAAATCGACCCGATCAGCCTGACCATTGCCACCATTGATGAGAAAGCGGTACGCAGGCTGGGTGAAGAATCCTTCAAAGCTGTCGAGCTTGATCTGCAGCTCAGGGCCTTCAAACCGGTTGCCGCCGTTGTTGATGCGCACATTGCCGTGGCTTTTGACCTGATCCTCGGGCTGGAAATACTCGATGCGGTCGGCCCGGATGGAAGTGGCGCCGCGGCGCAACTCGGCATGGCCATCCAGCACCGTATCCAGATCGGGGCGAGCCGAGACGTGGTCACCAGACACAAAAGTCGGTCCCGTGTTTCCCGGCGCTTTGGATACCTCTTCGGCGAGCATCGGGGAACTTTTGAGCATCAAGGACTCTTGCGCAGCGGACGCACGCGCTGCCGGCAGCGGCGCAGCGTCATCCGACGGTGCGGGTTCTTGTGCCAGCACCGATCCGGCGCAAGCCAGCCCCAACGTGGCGTATAACGCCAGCCTGGAGGCAGCCTGGGCTACCGGGGAAAGAATAAAAGGCGAGCGGGATGCGCGGTGCATCGTTTGTGTGAGATAAACCCGTTTGTAGAATCTGCATTGATTATCCATGACCCTTCACTATGCCCCTGCCCTGGCAAGCCAGCGCAAGATGACCCGCTTCGCGCCATCTCAGCCATCATGACCACCGCCATTATTGACTGGGCCGACCCGGCACGCGCCAGCGCTTTTGGCCGCTGGCTCGTCGTCACGGGCCCACAGTTCCAACTGCAGGTCGCCACGGTCAGGCTGGCCTCGGCCGATGCCAGCTTTCGTCGTTATTTCAGGGTTGACGCCGCGGACGCTGCAACGGGCAAGAGCAGCTACATCATCATGGATGCGCCGCCAGCCCAGGAAGACTGCAGGCCATTTGTCAAGGTGGCGGGCCTGATGCTGGAGGCCGGGCTGAACGCGCCGCGTGTGCTGGCCTGGGAGGAGGCGCTGGGCTTCATGCTGCTGAGCGACCTGGGCGCCCAAACCATGCTCGACCTGATTGAGCCGCCTGCCGCGGTCGATGCCATCGCCCAGCCTACCTCCGCGCACTTTGACCTGTACATGGACGCCGTGGACACCCTCGTGCGCTGGCAACTCGCCTCCCGGCCCGGCGTGTTGCCGCCCTACGACGAGGCACTGCTGTCGCGCGAGCTGGCGCTTTTCCCCGAGTGGTATGTGGCCCAACACCGCGGCTTCGCCCTGGACACCGGGCTGCAAGGCAAGCTCGATGGCCTGTTCGCGCAAATCAAGGCCAGCAACCTGCAGTCGCTGGGCGGCGCACGGGTGTATGTTCACCGCGACTTCATGCCTAGAAATCTAATGGTTGCCCAAGCGACAAGCGTGGGGGCCGCCGTGCGCAGCGCCGGGCCGCCCCAAGCAAGCACAGCCCCCTCGGGGGGCAGCGCAGTACGCGAAGCGACAAGCGTGGGGGCCTCATCCCTGGGCGTGCTGGACTTTCAGGATGCGGTGTACGGCCCCATCACTTATGACATCGCCAGCCTGATGCGCGACGCGTTCTTGACCTGGGAAGAGGACTTCGTGCTCGACATCACGGTGCGCTACTGGCAAAAGGCGCGCAAGGCCGGGCTGCCGGTCGGCGACGATTTTGGCGAGTTTTACCGGGCCGTGGAATGGATGGGCCTGCAGCGCCACCTCAAGGTGCTCGGCATTTTTGCGCGCCTCACGCTGCGCGACGGCAAACCCAAATACCTGGCCGACACGCCGCGCTTCATCAAGTACGCCCGCAACACCGCCGCCCGCTACCGCCAGCTCGGGCCGCTGATGGTTCTACTCGACCAGATTGAAGGCAATGAAACCCGCGTGGGCTACACTTTTTAATGAAAAATACACCTACAGCCCAATCAGGACGGGCGCAATAAGCTATGATTATTATAGCAACATCGCTGCCATCCCCAGCTGGCCCCAGAGCATGAGCGCCCGCTTCTACGCCGACATGGCACTCGTGCCCGGGACTTCCGTCAATCTGCCCGAGCAGACCGCTCGCCATGTTCAGGTCTTGCGCCTGCAACCGGGCGGGCACATCACGCTGTTTAATGGCCAGGGTGACGGCCAGCCCGGCAGCGAAGGCGAGTTTGAGGCCACCGTGGAGCGCATGGGCCGCAGCGATGTCCAGGTCACTATTGGGGCCTACACCGCCACCGCGCGCGAAGCGGGCCGCGCCATTCACCTGGCAGTGGGCATGCCCGCCAACGAGCGCATGGACTGGCTGATCGAAAAAGCCACCGAACTGGGCGCGGCCAGCATCCAGCCGCTGCTGAGCGAGCGCAGCGTGCTGCGCCTGAGCGGTGAGCGCGCCGACAAGAAACTGGCGCACTGGCGCGGCGTGGCCACGGCGGCGTGCGAGCAATGCGGCCGCAACCGCCTGCCGCTGATTCACGAAGTCGCCAGCCTGGCCGACTGGCTGAAGCGCGCCCCGGCAGAGTTGTCTGAGGACACCAGGCTGCTGCTGTCGCTGCAAGACGGCACGCGCCCGCTGGCCCAAACCGTCGCTGGCACCGGCGCCTTGACCTTTCTGAGCGGCCCGGAAGGCGGGCTGAGCGCTGCGGAAGAAGCCGCCGCCCTCACCCATGGCTTTACCCCCGTCACCCTCGGGCCGCGCGTGCTGCGGGCCGAAACCGCGCCGCTGGCTGTGCTGGCGGCTGTTTTGCTACAAATCACATAGCTGCTTGCGCAATATTGACGCGGGCTAAAGACTGATAACTTGCCTTTCCTCGCGCTGCCATTGCGCCAACAAACTGGCTAGCGCCCCGCCCGGGCTGGCGTGGGCCACCACAATGTTTGTGGCCAGTTGGGCGACAAGATGGTTTCGCGCTGTGGCAAGCTCGCCGGTCAACCGGGTGGCCGTGGTAGCAACGCTCACTACAGCTAGGTGGCCCTGCGCCAAGGGTTCAGCCCATGCGGGAGGCAACTTGGCACTCTGAACTGGCCGGGCCAATACAACCACCACAGAGCTGCGCGCTTGCAGCAGCACGGTCAACACCGACTGCTCCAGCGGCGAGTGAAAGCCACTGATCACCACGCTCTTTGCCCGCGCCTGCTGCAAAGCCCAGTCCATGGCGACGCGAATAGCAGCGCCAGGGCACTGGCGGGAGGCGAAAAAGGCTGTCAAAGGTTTATCCAGCAAGCCACTCGCACCCCGGCCAGCCACTAGCAGGCCGCAACGATGCTGCACCCACGGCAACAGGTCATAAAGAGGGACAGGGATAATAACGAAACCCCTAAGTGATTGATTTAAAACAGTTAACTGCCTTTTCCGCCGTTGTTATCTTCAAGCCCAGATAACAAACTCCCCTGTTCCAGCCCGGCCTTGGCGGGCTTGGTATAAGCCATATTCCGTTTCGCCCGGTCGGGCAGCGGCACCAGCAGGCCCTGCTCACGCCATGCCACCAGCATCTTCGAGGCCTTGAGCGTGTCAACCTTGGCAATTTCGCAGAGCTTGGCGTTCTGGATAAACCCCTCGCGGTCAATCCAGTCACTCACCTCGTCCCATGCGCTGGGGCGCTCCAGGTTAAGCAAAGTCACGGTGACGGTCTCTACGGCGGCTTCGGTGTTTTGGCTGTACTGGGGGTGGATACAGCTTGGCAGCGGCCATTTCAGCAAACATCATCTTCACGCCTTCGCCCGCGTCAATGTTGGGCGCCGCAGGAAATTCGCGCAAATTCTGCACGATAAGCGGGTTGCGCGCCTTGCTACCGATACGTGCAATATTGCCCGCCGTAATGTTGCCCGGAAAGGTGCCGGGGCTTTCCACTTCGATGAGGTCGTCAAAAATGCGCACGAAAATATCGCGGTTCAAACGGTAGTCACGGTGAATGACGGCGTTGACGATGGCCGCTGCGAGTGACGGCCTGAACAAACCGGGGCGTATCCACTTGAAGCGTTTCTTGTATTGACCGGCGTACTGCGCATAGACCGCACTGGCGCGTGCCATGCCGTCGGGGATGCCGTCTGCTTCAGTCGCAGCTTCCACCATGCCGTCGAGCAGGTCTTCGGGGTCGCCTTCCACGCCATCAGCATCTTCGTCCACGCGCTCCAAGTCCAGCAGGCCAGCGTCAAGCACACCCACGGGCAAGTCGAGCCCGTTTTCAATGGCGTACAAATAGATTTGGTTGCGCAAGATGTGCCGGTCAATCGACTGCAGAAACGAGAAACCGTTCGACTCCAGCCGCTTGAACAGGTTGGTGCGGCAAAAACCCATCAGGCGTTTGCCTGCACGGCCCAGGTTTTCGATGATTTTGCGTTCGGCGGGCGTAGCAGTCTTTTCGGCCTGCGGCTCGACATAAAGGCCCAGGCCGTAGCGTGGCACATGCAGCGCATTGATCTGGTCCACCACCTCGGGCGAATAAAGCCGGGCATAGCGGTCGGCAGGGTCCGCCTCATCAACCGTGAACTGGAGCGACACGGGTTTACGTACCGGGAAGTAGCGCTTCTCGCCATCCTGGCCTGCAATATAGCGGCGGCCCTGTTTGTCAGCCTCGGTGTAATGCTGAATGATAAAGCTGCGGGTATGGCGCACCATGTAGAGGCGAATCAACTCGCGCCAGTCATCGAACTCGTCGCTCTTTTCAATGGCGAGGATGGAGTTGACCCGGCACTGGTGCTTGCGCTCAAACTCTGCTTCGCTCATGCCTATTTTGCGCATGTGATGTTCGGGGCGAATGCCGATGTTGGCTTTTTCGTCAATGAACAAACGCAACTGGGACGACAGGTCTGCCTTGCTTTTGTTGTACGGGGTGGCGGTGAGCAGAATGACCTTGGCATCACAGCTTTTGATGTAGTCGGCAATGGCTTTGTAGCGCCGGCCTTCGCGGTTGCGCAGGTTGTGGCTTTCGTCAATCAGCACCAGACGGTAGCGCTTGAGGTCAGGCAGCTTTTTGGTCACTTGCGAAACCGGCAACACCATGCCGCGCAGGCCGTATTCAGTTCGGTAGCGCTCCCACATGGGCTCCAGGTTTTTGGGACAGATGATGAGGGTTTCATAGCCCAGGTCGTCCTCAAACATGCGGGCCAGAGCGGTCGCCATCATGGTTTTACCAAGGCCAACCACATCACCAATCATCACGCCGCCACGGCGGTGCAAGTGCCGGGCAGCAATCTTGACGGCGCTTTTTTGAAACTCGAACAGCTCCTGCTCAAACCGCCCAGGCAAACGGAACTGAGTTAAGCCCGCTCGCGCTTCGGTGCTGAGGTGGTAGGCAATATTCAGATAAATGTGGTGCGGAGGAATGGCTTCTTCACGTGCCCAACTGCCTTCGATAATGGCGGCGAGATCAGCCGACACATCCAGCGCCCAGCGGTCGCCCCAGCGGGCATCGAACCAGTTGAACAGTTTTTCCGTGGCTTGGTGGTCCAGCACGTCCACATTCAGCTCGCCTTGGCGTGACAAACCAGACAGCGTAAGGTTGCTGCTGCCCACAAAGCCCGTGATGGGGTTGTTCACATCGTCACGGAACAGCAAGTAGAGCTTGGCGTGCAAGGGGTAAGGCAGAAAGAGCTTGACCACCACCTGCCCGGCGCGCAATTGCCGGGCCAGGCAGCGCAAACCGGCTTCGTCTTGCCCGGTAGGAATGCCCAGGGTAATCTGCTCGCGCAGGTGGGCCGCAAACTGGGTTTTGAGGCGGCTGGCGGTGGCGTTGTCGATCAGGCCTGACTCGTCGGCCTGCCTGTATAGCTCGCGTATTTCTTCATGCGGAGGGCGCTGCATGCCAACAAGCACCCGGCAAATCTGCCCCTGTTCGGGTTGCCAGGTCTGGACAATATCGTCGATAGCCTGCCAGCCACGCAGATTGAAATAACCTATGCAAAAGTCCGCGCGCTTCGATTGCAAAAGCGTTGGGCGCAATGTGTCGAGCAGCTTTTGGTCGATGTTGTCAAATATGCGCGGCATGGGTGTGCGTTGTGCTTGCTGTGTTGATTTTCATGTCCTGAGGGAGAATACCCTTAAATTCTTCCAAAGCTCCCGCCATGAATCGCAACCTCTGGCTGCTGGCCATCTGCCAGGGCCTGTTTCTCACCAACAACGTCACCTTCATCGCCATCAACGGCCTGGTCGGCCTGAATCTGGCGCCGCTGGGCTGGATGGCCACCTTGCCGGTGATGGGCTATGTGGTGGGCGGGGCGCTGTCCACCGGTCTGGTCGCACGCACGCAGCGCCGCTTTGGCCGTAAAACATCGTTCCAGCTTGGGTTGGCGGTGGCCTTTGTCTCGGCCTTGCTTTGCGGCTATGCAGCCTACCAGCACAACTTCTGGCTGCTGATCACCGCCACGGTCATTGCCGGTTACTACAACGCCAATGCGCAGCTGTACCGCTTTGCTGCCGCCGAATTGGCGCTGCCAGCCTTTCGGGAAAAAGCGGTTTCTCTGGTCATGGCGGGCGGCCTGCTGGGTGCCGTGGCGGGGCCTAATCTGGCAGCCGGCACGCGCAACCTGACCAACGTACCATTCGGCGGGGCCTATCTGGCACTGGCGGGTGTGGCATTGCTGGCGATGGCGCTGCTGGCTTTTGTACGGTTTCCGCCACCAGCGCGGCAGGCAGCCAGCGGTGGCCGCCCGATGAGCGAAATCATGCGCCAGCCCGCCTTCATCGTTGCCGCTGCCGCCAGTGCGCTGGGCTATGGCGTGATGAACCTGCTGATGGCTGCCACGCCGATTGCCATGCAAATCTGCAGCCTGCCATTTTCCGACGTGGCGCTGGTGCTGGAATGGCATGTGATCGGCATGTTTGCGCCGGGGTTTTTTACCGGCCACCTGATCAGGCGCTTTGGTACGCTGCCGATCATGGCGGTGGGGCTGGCGCTCAATCTGCTGTGCGTGGCGATTGCGCTGTCGGGGGTGGATTTCACGCAGTTTCTGGCGGCGCTCTTTTTACTGGGGCTGGGCTGGAATTTTCTCTTCACCGGCGCGACGACCCTGGCACTGACGGCGTACCGACCGGAAGAAAAGGACCGGGCCCAGGGCGCACTCAACTTTTGCGTGTTTGTGGTGCTGGCCGTCTCTTCGCTGACCTCTGGCGTGCTGGTCACTACCCAGGGATGGACGCTGCTCAATTGGGGCAGCTTGTTACCACTGGGTCTGACTGGGTTGGCCCTGGCGTGGCTTGCGCTGAAGCGCTGGCAAAGCCAGAATACCTGAACCGGGGGGCGGGTCTCTCGGTCAGCTGTATTCATTCCTCCTTATTCATTAACTTTGGAGTCGCTCATGGGATTATTTGATTCAGTATTGGGCGCGCTCATGAACCAGGGCCAGCAGTCCCAGTCAGCCCCAGCGGGCGGCGGGACGGGTCTGGGTGGCATCATGGGCATGCTTGGCAATGATGGCGAACACGGCGGCCTGAGCGGCCTGGTGAGCAAGTTTGAACAAGTCGGCTTGGGCGGCGCCATGAAATCGTGGATTGGCGGCGGCCCCAATCAGCCGGTATCTGGCGAGCAAATCACCAGCGCCCTGGGTTCGGGCACCATTTCCGACATTGCCGCCAAACTGGGCGTGAATCCCGACGAGGCCGCCGATCAGCTCTCGCAACTCTTGCCAGGCATCATCAATCACCTGACACCTGAAGGCCAGGCACCGCAGCAAGGCCTGGGCAACAGCAGCGACCTGATGGGCATGCTGGGGGGCCTGCTGGAAAGACGCTAAGCATCGGAGGCGCCATTTTTGCTTTTCTTTTTATTCAAAATCTGGCATCAAGCCAGACTCTGAGCGTATCAAACACCGGTGCGGTATCCACTTCATTGAAGATTTCGTGGTAGAGCCCGTCAAAGCATTTCGCGGTGACCGTGCCCGGTTTGACGGCCGGTGAACTGGCGGCGATTTGCGCAAAGGCGCGGCTGCCGGCCGGGTTGACCAGCCGATCGGCACCCGCATACATCAGCAGCGTGGGGGTGCTCCAGTGGGCAGCGCTCGCCACCGTGGCTGGGCCAGCCGTGGCAATGAACTGGCCGAGCCGCGGCGAAATTTTGTTGTGCACCAGGTCGTCGGCCAGATATTTCCTGACGACTTGCGGGTCGTGGGAAAGGTAGTGGGGGTTCAGTCCGTTGCCAACGCACAGATTGGGCGCAATCCGCGGCATCACGGCGAGCAGCAGCTTTTGAAAACCGCTGAGCCCCGCATCCAGCGCAGGCGATGACATCACCAGCCCATCCACCGGGCGCATCTTTAGCCCGACAAACCGGCCCACCACCAGGCCACCCAAGCTATGTCCGAACAGAATCAGCGGCAGCGGTTGTGGCGCGCCATCGAAAGCGCTGGCCAGTTGCGGCAGGCGCAGGCAGTGCAAGCGCGTGTCATCGACCATCTCGGCCAAATCTTCCAGGAGTGTCGCGTTTTCGGGCAGCGCACCGCGCTTCCCGCCAGAGCGACCGTGGCCGCGTTGGTCATAGGCCCGTACTGTAAAACCCCATTCAAGCAACTGTTGCGCCACCTGCTCGTAACGCCCGGCATGCTCGCCCAGACCATGAACAATCAGCACCACGCCGCGCGGCGGGAGCGCATCGCGGCCCGACTGGCCCATTTCGCTTCCCCAGTCGTCGACGGGCCACTCATGAAGAGCCAAATTCTCACCATCGCGGGCGGTAAAAGGCGCCAAAATCGTGGAGTACATATTGCGCTAGCCTGTGTGGAACAACGCGGATTGAACTCACCGATATTAAAGCACCGGCGCGATAGGCGGTTTCAACCCGGTACCCGGGCGATCACCTGGGCCACTGCGGCGGTCAATTTTTTGGCATACGGCACATGCAAAAATTCATTGGGTCCGTGGGCATTGCTCTTGGGGCCCAGCACGCCGCAAACCATCATTTGCGCCCGTGGAAATGCCTGGCTCAGCATGCTCATCAGCGGGATCGTGCCGCCTTCGCCCATGGCGCCGCAGGGTGCGCCAAAAAAGCTCCGCGAGGCATCATGGAGGGCCTTTTCAAACCATGGCTGGGTAGCTGGCGCGTTCCAGCCGCTGGCACCGCCATGGCTTTCAAATGTGACGCTGGCCTGGTAAGGCGCGTTGTCTTCCAGCAAGGTCTTGAGTTCCCGCACCGCCGTGCTGGCGTCAATCAGCGGCGGAAAACGCAGCGAAAGCTTGAAGGCGGTGTAAGGCCGCAGCACATTGCCCGCATCCTTGAGCGCTGGAAACCCCTCGGCGCCGGTCACACTCAGCGTCGGCCGCCAGGTGCGGTTCAGCAGCGCCTGCAGCGGATCGATGGTGGTGGGCAGCGCAAAATGGGGGGCACCTTCGCAGTCGTAGTGCGCCCATGGGAAGCGCTTGTAGATTTCGTCATCCAAAATTTGGGCCGTGGCCTGCGCCTGCGCCAGCCGCTCGGCCGGGATTTCGCAGTGAAAGCCTTGTGGCAGCAAACGCCCGGTCTGGCTGTCTTCCAGACGGTCAAGCAGCTGGCGCAGAATGCGAAAACTCGACGGCACCAGGCCACTGGCGTCACCCGAGTGAATGCCTTCGGTCAGCACCTCGACTTTCAGCACGCCCGACGCATTGCCGCGCAGGCTGGTGGTCAGCCACAGCTGGTCGTAGTTACCGGCGCCCGAGTCCAGACACACCACCAGCGCCACCTCGCCCAGCCGCTCTCTGAGTGCGTTCAGGTACGGTAGCAAGTCATAAGAACCGCTTTCTTCGCAGGTTTCGATCAGTCCGACGATGCGCGGATGCGGCACGTTCTGGCTTTTGAGCGTCTGCACGGCGGCAATGCTGGCGTACACCGCGTAGCCGTCATCGGCGCCGCCACGGCCATAGAGCTTGCCGTCTTCATACTTCGGCGTCCAGGGGCCGAGGTCATTGCGCCAGCCGCTGAACTCGGGCTGCTTGTCCAGGTGCCCGTACATCAGCACGGTGGGATGCGCCCCCACGCTCGGCACTGCGTGTCCTTCGCTGCCCTCCGCGGGGGCCTTCACGTTCGAATCAGCATGAGTTGCCGGAATTTCGAAAAACAGCACCGGCGTGCGCCCTTCCAGCCGCACGATTTCCAGCCTGAGACCTTCGACTTTTTGTGCCTCTACCCAACTGGCGGCGTTGCGCATGACGGTGTCGATAAAGCCATGCCGCGCCCAGTCGCTGTCAAATGCGGGGGATTTGGCGGGAATGGCGATGTAGTCTGTCAACTGCTTGACGATGTCGTCGTCCCATTGCGCGGTGACCTGTGATAGGGCTTGGGCAGTGTTGAACTGGCTGGCGGGTATTTCGGGGTGCAAAGGGGCATTCATAGCCAAACTCCAATAGAGTGAACAATTATTTGCTGGTTGGGGCGCTTCAGGTGGTGCTGGCCATGGCTTCGCCCAGCTTAATCCCGCGGCCGGGTAGCCATTCGGGGTTGAACTTTAGCGGGCCTTGCGGAAACAGCATGACGACAGTGGAGCCCAGTAAAAAGCGGCCCATCTCCTCGCCTTGCTTCAAGATGATGGCGGGCGTTGCTGGTGCAGGGTAATGCCACTCGCGCACCGCCTTGCCGCGCGGCGGATTCACCACGCCATGCCACACCGTGGCCATGCTGCCGACAATGGTGGCACCAACCAGCACCAGTGCAAAGGACCCCGACAACCCATCCGTCGACTCGAACACGCACACCACCCGCTCGTTGCGCGCAAACAGGCCAGGCACGCCACGCGCGGTGACCGGGTTGACTGAAAACAACTCCCCGGGCACGTGAATCATGCGCCTCAAGCGTCCGCTTGCAGGCATGTGAATCCGGTGGTAATCCCGCGGGCTCAGGTACAGCGTGGCAAAGTGGCCGTTCTGGAACTGCGCCGCCAGTGCCGTGTCGCCCCCCAGCAGCGCGGTGGTGGAATAGCGGTGGCCTTTGGCCTGAAAAATTTGGTTCTGTTCAATCGCACCAAACTGGCTGATGGCCCCATCCACCGGGCAGATCAGCGCGGACCGCGCCAGCGGCCGCACGCCAGGCTTGAGGGCGCGCGTGAAAAAATCATTGAAGGTGCGGTAGCTGGCGCTGTCGGAATTCACCGCCTCGGCCATGTTCACCTGGTATTTGCCGACAAACCAGCGAATCAGCGCGGTGGTGAGCCAGCCGCGCTCGCGCGACGCGACAAAACCCGCGAAAGCGGTGAGCGCCTGCTTGGGCAGCAGGTATTGAAGAAGGACAAATAAACGGTCGGGCACAGGCGCTCATGGCAGTAGGAGTCGCAGCATTTTATCGGTCGGCGCAAAAATGCCGGCGTGGGCCTGACGGGGTCAGTGCGTCGGGTAACCCGCTTCGGTCAGCGCCGCCGCCACCGTTTGCCGGTCTTTGGAGGTTTCAAGCGTCACCTTCTTGGTGGCAATATCCACGCTGATCTGCGCGCCGGGATCAAGTGATTTGACGGTTTCGGTGATGGCCTTGACACAGTGGCCACAACTGATGGCCGGGACATTGAATTCCATGATATTTCCTTGGATCGTTGAGAAATGAACAATTGACAGTGATGCAGTCTGAACCTTCCCATGGGGGTAGGGTCAAGCTATTTTCCTTCATCCACAAAGTCTTCGGCACCTGGTTCAGTCGCCGGCTTGACTCTGCCATGGTGGTAAGGTTCAGACTATGGTTCTTGGCGCCATTTTTACGCCAGCCTATTTGCTGAAAGAAAGCCCTTATGAGCATGACACCAACCTTGCAACCGGCCGATACCGCCTTGACCGAATGGCGCTTTCCCGTCGAGGGCATGACCTGCGCGTCGTGCGTGGCTCGCGTCGAGAAAGCCCTGAGCGGCCTTGCGGGGGTGACTCAAGCCAGCGTCAATTTTGCGACTGAACAGGCCAGCGTCACGGCCAGCCGCAGTGTCAGCATGGAAACGCTGCAACGCGCCGTGGAAAAAGCCGGTTACAGCGTGGGCGAGCAGTCGCTGCGGCTCAAAATTGGCGACATGACCTGCGCCTCCTGCGTGTCGCGCGTGGAAAAAGCGCTCAAGCAGGTGCCGGGCGTGCTGTCGGCCGAGGTCAATCTGGCCACCGAAACGGCAGAGGTCAAGCTCTCAGGCGGTGCCGCCACGCTGCCGCAGCTTGTTGCAGCCGTTGAAAAAGCCGGGTACCGGGCCTGGGCGCTTCAGGATTCGGGAACGGGTTCGGCTGACGGGGCCGGTCGCGCGCCAAAATCCGGTCCCGACTGGTGGCCGGTGGCGCTGGCGGCCGCGCTGGCCGCGCCACTGGCGCTGCCCATGCTGGCCGGACTATTTGGCAAGCACTGGATGCTCAACGGCTGGCTGCAATGGCTGCTCGCCACGCCGGTCCAGTTCTGGCTGGGCGCGCGCTTTTACCGCGCCGGCTGGAAAGCGCTGCGGGCCGGTGCCGGCAACATGGATTTGCTGGTGGCCCTGGGCACCTCGGCCGCCTACGGACTCAGTGTCTATCAGCTCCTGATGCATGGCGAGGGCGGCATGGCGCATCTGTACTTCGAAGCGTCGGCGGTTGTCATCACGCTGGTGCTGCTCGGCAAGTGGATGGAAGCACGCGCCAAGCGCCAGACTACCGAGGCCATCCGCGCGCTCAACGCGCTGCGCCCGGAAACCGCCCGCCGCCGCCGCGACGGCAAGGACGAGGAGGTGGCAGTGTCCGAGATAGTGCTTGGCGACCTGGTGGTGGTGCGCCCCGGAGAGCGGATTGCGGTGGACGGCGAGATCACCGAAGGCGCCACCGAAGTGGACGAGTCGCTGATCACCGGCGAGAGCCTGCCGGTCAACAAACACGAGGGCGACCGGGTCACCGGCGGCGCGGTCAACGCCGAAGGCCTGATCGTGGTTCGCACCACGGCGGTCGGGGCTGAATCAACGCTGGCGCGAATTGTGCGCATGGTTGAATCGGCGCAGGCCAAAAAAGCGCCGATCCAGCGGCTGGTCGATCAGGTCAGCGCGGTGTTCGTGCCGGTCGTCATCGGCATCGCCTTCATCACGCTGCTGGGCTGGGGCTTGGCCACAGGCAACTGGGAGGTGGCTATCCTGAACGCCGTTGCCGTGCTGGTGATTGCCTGCCCCTGCGCCTTGGGGCTGGCCACGCCCACAGCCATCATGGTCGGCACTGGCGCGGCGGCCAGGCACGGCATCCTGATCAAGGACGCCGAAGCGCTGGAAGTCGCGCACAAGGTCAGGATGGTGGCCTTTGACAAGACCGGCACGCTGACCGAGGGCAAACCCGAGCTGGTCGAACTGCTGGCGCTGGAGCCGGGCGCTGACGCGCGCCGTGCATTGCTGGCCTGGAGCGCGGCGATTCAGGCGGGCAGCGAGCATCCACTTGCCAAAGCAGTCACCGCCCTTGCCCTGAAAGAGCAGCTCAGCGTACCGGCGGCGTCACAGGTGCGGGCGGTGGCCGGGCGCGGCATGTCGGCGCTGGTGGACGGGCGCGAGCTGCGGCTGGGCAGCCCGCGTTTCATGCAGGAGCTTGGCGTGGATCCTGGCGCCTTGTCAGCGCGTGCGGCAGAGCTCGAAGGCGGCGGTCGCACGGTATCGTGGCTGGCCGATGTGACCGGACCACCGCAACTGCTGGGGCTGCTGGCCTTTGGCGACACCCTCAAACCCAGCGCCGCTCCGGCCGTGGCGCAGCTCCACGCGCTGGGCATCAAAACCGCCCTGCTGACCGGCGACAACCGTGGCAGTGCCGAAGCCGTCGCGAAGCAGCTCGGCATTGACCTCGTGCATTGCCAGGTTTTGCCCGAAGACAAGGCCGCCATCGTGGGCCAGCTCAAGGAGCAGGTCAAAGAGGGCGGCGGCCGCGTGGCGATGGTCGGCGACGGCATCAATGATGCACCGGCACTCGCGGCGGCTGATGTCGGCATCGCCATGTCCACCGGTACCGACGTGGCCATGCATGCGGCAGGCATCACGCTGATGCGTGGCAACCCGGCGCTGGTGGCGGACGCCATCGACATCTCGCGCCGCACTTACGCCAAAATTCGGCAAAACCTGTTTTGGGCATTTTTCTACAACGTGGTGGGCATCCCGCTGGCCGCTTTTGGCCTGCTGAGTCCCGTGATCGCCGGCGCAGCCATGGCCTTGAGCAGTGTCAGCGTGGTGAGCAACGCCCTGCTGCTGCGCCGCTGGAAAGGCAGCGCCCAATGACGTCCAACCCCACCTTCAGCGGCCTCGTCAATATCGGCCAGGCCGCAGCCCTCTCTGGCGTGTCTGCCAAAATGATCCGCCACTATGAAACCCTCGGCCTGCTGCCGCTGGTGCCCCGCACCGACACGGGCTACCGGCAGTATGGCGACCGGCAGGTGCATACCCTGCGTTTCATCCACCGCGCACGGGCGCTGGGCTTTAGCATGGCTGAGATCGCCGAGCTGCTCAAACTGTGGCAAAACACCCGCCGCGCCAGCGCCGACGTCAAGCGCATCGCGCTGGCCCATGTCGCTGACCTGGAGCACCGCATCGCCGAGATGGAAGCGATGCGGCAAACCCTGAAGCACCTGGCGTATTGCTGCCAGGGCAACAGTCGGCCGGATTGCCCGATTCTGGCAGAGCTGGCCGGGTAGCGGCCTGTCGAACTTGAAGGAAATTGGCGGCAAATCCCCCTGACGGCCGCTTCGACCGCTTCAGCCATCTGCAGCTTGCCCCGCGCGTCAGGCTGAGCGTCAACTTTTCTGAAATTTGAACACCGCGCGGCTGGCGCGCGCATTGGGCAGAAAGCGGATTTCCTGGCCCTCCTGCAAGCCAAACTGGTCAAGAATTTTCAGGTGGTTTTGCAGCGCCAGGGCTTCAAAGTCGCGCAGCGTGCCGACGCGGATATTGGGCGTGTCATACCACTGGTACGGCAGCACCTTGGTCACCGGCATGCGCCCGCACAGCACGGCCAGGCGGTTCGGCCAGTGGCCGAAATTGGGGAAGGCGACGATGCCGATACGGCCCACGCGGGCAGTTTCGCGCAGCATGACTTCGGCGTTGCGCAAATGTTGCAGTGTGTCGATCTGCAGCACCACGTCAAAAGAGCTGTCGCCGAACAGGGCCAGGCCTTCTTCGAGGTTAAGCTGGATCACGTTGACGCCACGCGCCACGCAGGCCTGCACGTTGGCGTCGTTGATCTCGACGCCATAGCCCGAGCAGCCGCGCTCGCGAATCAGGTAGGCCAGCATCTCGCCATTGCCACAGCCCAGATCAAGCACCCGGGAACCGTGCGGCACCAACCGGACAATCGACAGTAGATCACCGGAGGGAGGCGCCATCACATCAGGCCGCCCGGTCGTCATACTGCCACCTTGCTTTTAAAGTAGGAGCGGACCACGCCCAAATAACGCGGGTCATCGAGTAAAAAAGCATCGTGTCCATGGGGAGCATCAATCTCGGCGTAACTCACGTCGCGCTGGTTGTCGAGCAGCGCCTTGACGATTTCGCGGCTGCGCGCCGGTGCAAAGCGCCAGTCGGTGGTGAAGCTGACCAGCAAAAAACTGGCACTGGCTTTTGTCAGGGCGCGGCTCAGGTCACCGCCAGACGTGCTGGCCGGATCAAAGTAGTCGAGCGCGCGGGTAATCAGCAGATAGGTGTTGGCGTCGAAGTACTCGGCAAACTTGTCACCCTGGTAGCGCAAATAGCTTTCAATTTCGAATTCAACCTCCTGGGTTGAAAACTTGATGTCCGCGCCGCCCTGCAACTGGCGGCCGAATTTCTCGTTCATCACGTCGTCGCTCAGGTAGGTGATATGGCCAATCATGCGGGCGATGCGCAGGCCGCGTTTGGGCAGCACGTCATGCCGGTAAAAATGTCCGCCGTGAAAGTCGGGGTCGGTCACGATGGCGCGGCGCGCCACTTCGTTGAAGGCGATGTTTTCGGCGGTCAGGTTGGGCGCGCTGGCCACCACCACGGCGTGCCGCACGCGTTCGGGGTATTGCAGCGTCCAGGCCAGCGCCTGCATGCCGCCCAGGCTGCCGCCCATGACGGCCGCGAGCGTCTCGATGCCCAGCGCGTCAAGCAAGCGGGCCTGCGCGCTGACCCAGTCCTGCACCGTCACAACCGGAAAATCGGCACCGTAAATCTCATGCGAGTCGGGATTGATCTGCATCGGCCCGGTGGAGCCGAAGCACGAGCCCAGATTGTTCACGCCAATCACAAAAAACTGATTCGTATCGACCGGTTTGCCGGGACCGATCATGGTGCTCCACCAGCCTTCGGATTTATCCTTGACGCGGCCTGCTTCGTCCAGATAAACCCCGGCCACATGGTGCGAGGCGTTAAGCGCGTGGCAAATCAGCACCGCATTGGATTTGTCGGCGTTCAGTGTGCCGTAGGTTTCATAGGCCAGGTCGTAGGCGCGAATCGACGCGCCGCTTTGCAGCGGCAGGGCCTCGGCAAAATGCATGGACTGTGGCGTGGCGACAAAGACTGAAGTGGATGGCACAATAAAAAGACCCAGAATCAGGACACGAAACACCGAAAAAGAAAACCCGGCATCGCCAAGGGCGAGTCCGGGTTGATGGCGCTTCGTCTTTAGCGGTACTTTTAAAGCGCCCGCAAGCTGAGCAAATCGGCGCTTTATAAGTATAACAAGTCACCAGCCAAAGAGCTCCATCCCCGTCATTTCGGATTTTTCAGGGCCCAACGCGCATGGTCCTGCGGAAACGCCGCGCGATAACGTGCCAGATACAGCGCGGCCTCATCATCGCGGCCGAGCAGCACGGCGCTTTCAATCAGCTTCTCGATCACCCGTGGCTCTGGCGAATAGTGAAGCAGGTCCTGGGCCATGACATAAACAGCGGCGGCGTTGCCCGGCGTGAGGTCAGTGACGGACAGCTCCGCAAACCGCAGCTGATCACGAAACAGCCAGGTGCCGCGTATTTTGTTCAGAGTGTCTTCGCGATAGGCGGCGCTGCGCTCCTCGGGCGCCAGGTAAATCTGGCTCACACGGTGGTAGTCCACGGCGGCAAACACCAGAAAGGCCATAAAAACAATAGTTATAAATGCATTGACCGCATGGGCTAAAACGCTATTTCTCCTGATTTTTTGGCGGCATTCGTGGCCTGATGCTGCGCCAGCCGCAGGAGCTGCACCGGCTGCGGTTACCCATAACACCCCAATGCACAAGGCAACCGCGAGCTGGAACGGCCCATACCACAGCGGGTATTCGAGCAGACTGTGCAGCAGGATGACGGCCAGCACTCCCCAAGCCATCTGCCGCGCCGGGTCGGTTTCGCACCAGGGTTTGGCGCGCCACGCGGCCCATCCCAGAACAAGGCAAATAGCCAACGCCGCAGGAAGCCCCAATTCGACCGCAAGGTGCAGTGGGAGATTGTGTGCATTGTCCAGAATATCGCAAAAACGTGGGCCGGTGTACTGCGTTATGAAATGGGCATAGGCCAGCTGACCCCAGCCCCAGCCCAGCCAGGGTTTTTGGGTGATCAGGGTGAGCACATTGGACCACAGCACCCAGCGACTGGCGCAGTTGGGTGTTTCCACCAGCCGGGCAAAAAGCCCGCCACTGGTGACGCCGGTGGCCAATTCCAGCAGCCAGGGCAGCGCCAGCGCCGCGACCCCATAGGCCAGCACCGCCCGCAGCGCCAGCACGAGCCGGTGCCGCCGACCCGCAACGCTCCACCACGCCGTAAGCGCCAGCACCAGCGCCCACTGCAGCAACCCGGTGCGTGAATTGCTAACCGCATTGCCCAGGGCCAATAGAGCCGCCAGGGCGTTGGCCCACCAGGGCACAGTGGTGGCCGATATTCGACGGGTTGCCGGCAGCGCAATCAGGGCGATCAACGCGACCAAGCCGATGCTGGTGAGCGTGGCGAACTGATTGCGTTGCCGCAGGTTGGCGAAAGCATCCCCGGTTGCAGTTTGGCTGACCCAGGGGCCAAGCGCGTGCGCCAGTCCAAAATACTGCAGCAGCCCGATCACTGCGCTCAGGCTTGCGGCCAGCACCCAGGCGGTGGCAATGAGCCGGACGTTGAGCCTGCGCCGCAGTAGCCAGATGATGGCCGCGCACAATGCGCTGATCAGCCACGGCCACGCATTTGGCGTGGGGCCTGCCGTGTAGGGGCTAAGCCAGGGCAGCACCAGCAAGACAGCCAGCCAGCCATTTAACAAACAACGACGGCTTGGCGCGTCCAACACCAGGGATTCCATTCAGTTTTTTACACAGGGCAGAGGGCAACGGGCATCTGAGCGCTGGCGGCGCATCAGCCTGGAAGTCAGCGTCCCTGAGGCCTTCATGGCATGAACACACCAACGAAAAAAGTCCGCAACCTGCGGACTTTGGTGTTTTGGCATGGCCGCTTCAGGCCATGTATACAGCAATGAAGGCCAGCAGGAATATCAGCACGCCGCCGGCCAGTGGCAGCACAATGGGGATCAGCGGCACGACGCTCTCAACCGCGTCGGGCTCATAGGCAGGCGCGGGGCTGCTGTGCGCAGCAAGGGGAGCGTGGTTGGCTGAGATGGACATGAAGGTTCCTGAAATGCTTGAACAAGTCCCCTGATTTTACCTGTTTTGCAGCCTGCGCCGTTGTCGGCCTGCGCGTGGCCAGCGCGTTACCGAAGGCGGACATGCCGTACCGGCCAATCGAATACTTGCCCGTTACCCACGCACCTTGACCAATCTTGCTGTGGCCGTGCATCTGACGGATGCTGCCGTTCTGTACCACTCACAGGTGAAGCCGGGAGCGCATTCAGGAAACAGTCAGCCCGCTACCGAAGTGGGGCAAAAGGTTTTGCGTGGCAAGAAGGCCGACTGACGGCGATCACCTGCATTGCATTGCGGGGCGAGAATGCATCCTGAATCTTGTGAAATAAATCGGGTCCTTGTACTTATGAGACATGCGCAAGAAGCTATTTAATCAGGAGCGTTTCTGCGCTGAAGCAGTCATGGCTGAGCAGGCGCGGGGTGCTGGTGGTGGGCAAATCATGGATGATCAGAATCGACCCAAGCCGGGTGGTCGATACCACATGGCGACAGTCTGCATCGCAGCGCAAGCCGACCACCACGAACGGTAGGTTCCTGGAAGTCCAATTCAACACTTTTCTTCACGCCACATACGCAGACGTTTGCGCAATGAGTCACTCGTAGCAGCCGCCGTTCTTCATTCGGAGTCACCCGTAAGTCTTGATTGCCCATAGCGCAGATCTTCCAAGTACCGTAGAACAGGTCCAATACGTGATCCACTTGCTCGCGGCGGCGGCCTCAAATGCCAGCCGCCCTTCATGAATCACACACAGCCAAAAGCGCAGTCGCTCGTTTTTGATATGAACGAAGTCATCATCGTTGTCAGGTGGTCGCTTTGGCATGGCAGGTTCCTTTTGAGGCCGGGTTTAAGAATCAGCCCCTAAGGTAATGTCACGACAACCAGTAAGCCAGCAGAAAACTCTTCGCACGCAGTACCTCTACTCAGAAGCGCGCCTGAGCTCTTGACAGCGCCAAGATCGTGCTGTTTGATGTTGCCCCGCCGCCCAACAACCTGTTTTATCAATGGTCAAATGGCCAGAAAATGCCAACCCGCTACTTGAGTTGGCTTGACTGACTTCAACGCAGTGAGCCTCACTTGATCGCCGGATTGGGGCTTTGAGCTAATTGCCCTGTTCGTTCCTACACGTCAAGTCACAATCTTTGATTTGTTAAGAAACTGCATCAGTGCATCAGTGCATCAGTGCATCAGCATCGGTACTAAGTAATAGCCTTTCTGCTTCCTTGTTGTACTCTGCAACAACCCCTCGTGCAGACATGGCAGGCCAGCCAGTTGCTCTGAGATCACGAAAGCGCTTGGCATCACCGGCATCCCATTTTTCGGACATCAAAACGTCCCATGCGGCGGCATCAGCCCTGCCTTCGCGCCGTGCTTTTAAAGCACGGGAAATCAAAGGTGCGAACAACACAGCAAAAAATAAAAGTGAAAAAACCAAGATGAGCATAGATGTGACTGGCATAAAGACGAATGCCAACATCACAATGACAAGCCAAAATATGAATTTAATGAGTGTGTACATGTCATTTACTCCGTCCTTCTGTTGAACCCACATTGGGGCTAAGCAATCGAATGCGTGGTGTTTGGACATTTGAATGATCCCGTCCCGATATATACAGCAACAAGTCCAACGCTGGGGCCGTCTCAGAAAAGAAAAAATCCAACCCCCCAGTGTGGCTGCAGTGGTAGCGCGCACGCTTGCTGGAATACGCGCCGCTGGATCAATATGCCCATTAATACCATTTTGCGTTCAATGGATTAGATAATATGATTGTGCCCAGACTTTTAGGAGTTGGGCGTGAAGAATCTAATTTCGTGTGATAAGGCAACCATTGCGGCGCTGGCGGATCGACTCAAGCGAGCCACCAGTCACGCCGAATACCAGCGCATTCAGTGCGTGCTGATCCGCGCNNACGTCATTCATTCACGCTGGGCCAAGGAGGGCGAGGCACTGTTCGACCTGCGCGGTCGTGGTGGTCGGCGTCATCAGCACTTGAGCGCGGACGAGGAGACTCGGCTACTGACCCCTTTCACTGCCAAGGCCCAGGCCGGCGGACTGCTTCATGTGAGCGAGATCAAGCAAGCCTTGGAGCAACATGTGGGCAATGCGGTGGCCGCCTCTACCGTCTACCGAATGCTGGACCGCCATGGCTGGCGCAAGGTCGTACCCCGACCACGTCACCCCAAGGCGGACATGCAAGCGCAGGACGCCTTTAAAAAAACTGCGCCGTCTGGTACGCCGAGAGGTCGCGCGCCAAGCTGAGCGGGGCCGCGGCGTGCGGCTGATGTTCCAAGACGAGGGGTGCTTCGGTCTATTGGGCAAGCCCAGGCGCTGCTGGGCACCCACTGGGGTGCGGCCCGTGGTGGGCGCGCGCCTCGTGCGCAAATTCAGCTATGCCTTTGCCGCCGTCAGCCCGCACGACGGCGTGCTGGACAGCCTGATCCTGCCGTGGGTCAACGCGCAGACGATGTCGCTGTTCTTGTCCACCGTGGCGCAACGCCACCCCAATGAATTCATCGTCATGGTCATGGACCAGGCGGGCTGGCACATCGCCCAAGAACTCGAGGTGCCACAGAACATGCGTCTGGTCTTGCTGCCGCCCTACAGCCCAGAGATCAATCCAGCCGAACACATTTGGCAAGCGCTACGTGAAGACTGCGTTGCCAACACCGTGTTCGCCAGCCTCGATGCTGCAGATAAGGCGCTCAGCACCGCATTGCGACTCCTTGAGTCAGACCATGCTCGGATGCAAAGTCTTACCGGATTCCAATGGATTACATCTATACGTTTGAATGCGAAATAGTATGAGGCATCCGAAGATCAAAGAATCGGGAAAAGGCGCCGCTCTTTCGTGAGGTTCGCTGGAGCGATGAAAATACGTTTTGTTTTTATACACAGCCTCCAGCGAGAGCTGCCGGCCGCCATCGTCAGCTTCCTGGCAACTCAATTCCCTTCGAGACAGAAGTAATCCGTAGCAACGCTCCGCCATCGGTTATCGCCACATTTGATTGCTACCGAAGTGGCAGGATTATGTCGATCCCACCCCTATTTCCAGAGCGATCGCCTGACCTTTGCACTGCGCTCCGGGAACCACTTCTTAGGTGGTTCCCGAATGCAGACCTAGAGGTCAAGGCACTGATATGGCTTTGTCGGTCAATGTAGCGTCAAACACCAGTTTCTTTGGCCATGTCGGCCAGGTCACCCCAAGTGCTGCATCGTTGGGGTCGCCATTTTTCGCAAAGGCCGCGATACTTTTCATCATCGCGTTCGACAAGGCCAGGCGCCCCGCCTTGTTGGCGTTGCCACCCATCACGTTGCCAAATAATGAAGGTCCAAAATTTCCAAATGCAAAGGGCAGATCAAATGCGTGGGCAGCACCGTATACGTCATTCCATGGGCCTGGCTCCTTGTCCCAGTTGAACTGGGAATACCAAAGGTTGTCTTGCTGTGACTTTATGGCATTAAGCACATTATCACGGCTGGCAATAAAGAAGATAGCGTTCAATAAATCGGTTCTGGCGTTGTACCCAGTGACCGGAGTTGATACAGGCAGATAGGCAGCATTGATGAAGTCTGCCGCCGTCAACGTCGTTGGGGCGTCGGGGTTGAAATTGAACATGGTTGCAAAGCGGCTGGCGTCACTCACGATCAGGCCCGGCACTCCACCTAAGGCGGGGGATAGTGCCAGATAGGCTGAAAACAGTTTGGCCTCATCGCGTGTGTTGCTGGCCAGAATTGGCACTTTGAGATAGTTGCCGGCCTTGATCGCCGCAATCGGATCAGGTGGTAGCACGGTGCCCTCGGGTATGGGGCCGGAACCAGCCAAGCCAAGAGCAGCCAACTTCGTCAACAACGTGGTTAGTAATGTGCTGCCGTCCTTGGAGCGCATATAGCTCGCAATTTGTGCGTTGGTTTGGGTTGCTGCGTACGCCTGGGCCGATGCGTTGTCTACTGCCTTTCCGTCGGCAATCAGCAAATTGTTGAGAAGAGCATTACCTTGCGCCAAGTACACCGCAGGCGGGTTGAGTGTAGGAATGCTGCCAGCGGGGAGGTTGCTAGCCAGCGAGATGCCGCCGCTCATGGGAATAGCCTTGTGAATCAGCTTGGGGTTCGCATTCACGACCAGAGGGGATGTCAGAAGCGCATAGACGTTGATGGCGCCTGCAGACTGCCCCATGACTGTCACATTGCCTGGATTGCCACCAAAGGACGCGATGTTCTTGTTGATGAACTGCAATGTCTTGATGGTATCGAGTGTTCCAAAATTGCCTGAGTCGTCGTTGGCGTTAGCGCCAGTCTTAAGCTGAGGCAGATTGAGCCAGCCAAAAAGACCAACCCGGTAGTTGGCAGTGACAACAACGGCGTTGGCAGTTTTGGCCAACGTGGCGCCGTCATACACGGGATCGGCAGAGTAGCCAGAGACATCGCTACCGCCATAAATAAAGTAGATGACTGGTAAATTGGTGTCGTCGCTCGCAGGACGCCAGATGTTGAGAGTCAGGCAGTCTTCGCTACCGACGGCAGTATTGAGCGTGGTGCCAATGGTGGCATCATATTTGTTGTTGGACCCCGGACCGTATATTCGGCCATATTGGATGCAGGCATTGCCAAATGTCTTGGTCTGCAAGATGCTGGTCCAAGGATCAGGCTCGACGGGTGCCATCCAGCGTAGAGAACCAACAGGGGGCTTGGCAAAAGGTACGCCCTTCCACAGGTAAGTTCCTGAGTTCGCCGAGTCATTGACGCCCTGGACCTGCCCGTACACCGTTGCGCGGACTTCCGGGGGGATTGGATCGCCGCCGCATCCGGCAATACTAGCAATTATAAAAACACCTGCCCAAAGCAGCCCTCTGGTCGTGAAAGTCATTATTGTCTCCATGTTGGGGTAAGTCTTGACTTGCGTCGCCTGGCAAACCGGAAGAAACTCACAGCAAGCACATCGCGCACAAATATTCTAGGAACGGGTCTAATCAATTGCGCTATCTCTAGCACGCCAATCTACTGACTTTGCAGCGCATTATGTTGACCAGTTCTAGCCAGTGGCTGAGAGGCACGTTGATCGCTTGGAGTTTGTGAGACATGATTGAACGCACCAGTTCGGCAGCGTGGCTTCGAGGGAGTCGCTGGAATGTTCGCGGCCGAGGGACTCGATCCGACCGCCCTCTTCAAGGCTGTAAAACTGAATCCGAATTGCCTCGGCGATCCGAACGCTCGCTACCCGGTAGACGCTGTCAGCGTTTTGTGGGAAATGGCCGTTGCAGGGTCAGACAAGCCAAATCTGGGGTTGACCCGCGAGTTGGCTGCACGGTTCGGGAACGTGGGTCTGGTCGGCCATGCGATGGCGTCGAGTCCCACATTGTTGTCTGGACTGCAGGTCATGGCCAACGCCATGGCCTTGGTTTCAGACGCCGCCACATTCTCGGTTGAGAAATCTGACCATGGCTACGTTTTGTCACTGGGCCATGTTGGCAACAAACGTCCAGTGCCCCGCCAGCGAACAGAATTCGGACTCTTGACGTTGCTGATGTTATGCAACTGGCTAACAAGGCGGGAATTGAAACCACTGGCTGCTGGTTTTGCGTTTCCTTTGCCGCAAAATCTTGAACCTTATCGGGATGCCTTTCAGTGCGAGTTGCGATTCAATCAGACCACGACTTTCCTGCTGTTCAATGCCAAAGACCTGACAACAACCTTGCCGAGTAACAACCCAACGGTTCTGGCAATGCATGAGCAACTCATTGCGAATCGACTGCATGACATGGGTTCGCAAGACGTTACCGAGCAAGCCCGACGACAACTGATGTCCAGGCTGAAAAATGGTGAACCCAAACGTGGAGAAATTGCGGCCCTGCTCCGCATGACGGACCGAACTCTTCAGCGACGCCTGAATGCTGAACAGGCGTGCTTCAAGGATTTACTGGATGAAGTCCGGGTCGAATCAGCACAAAAATACTTGGCTGATGACTGTCTCTCTCTGGCCGAGGTATCGGATTTGCTGGGGTTTGCGGACCAGAGTAATTTCTTTCGTGCTTGCAAGCGGTGGTTTGGAATGCCGCCTGGTCTGTATCGGAGCCAGATGCGGGATCGGTCAAGTTAAATCCTCTCTGACCGTTATCGGGCAAGCAGTTTTGAAAGTTGTAGAGCCGCTGCCAGTCTAGGGCGGCCCGTCGAGCAAACAAGCGCGAAAAACAGATATTGTCTTTTCGCCGCCTTCATCCCCGCATCAGCGCCTCAATCTCATCCGCATCCACCGGCACGCCCCGCGTCAGCAACTCGCAGCCCTTGTCTGTCACCAGTGCATCGTCTTCGATGCGGATACCGATGTTCCAGAACTCCCTGGGTATGTTTTTGGCGGGGCGTACATAAATGCCGGGCTCCACCGTCAGCACCATGCCGGGATGCAGAAAGCGCGAGGGCTTGCGCATCACGCTCTGGCCCAGGGCATCTTTTTCTTCGCGGGGCTTGCTGCCGGGCTCGGTGTAGTCACCGCAATCATGCACGTCCATGCCCATCCAGTGGCCAGTGCGATGCATGTAGAACTGGCGGTAGGCACCGGAATCGAGCACGTCATCAACCTTGCCGTGTTTGGCCTTGGCCAGCAGCCCGGTTTCCAGCATGCCTTCGACCAGCACGCGCGTGGCGGCGTCGTGCGGGTCGGTAAAGCGCTTGCCGGCGCGCGTGACTTTGATGGCGGCTTGTTGCGCCGCCAGCACGATGTCATACAGCGTGCGCTGGGCCGGTGTGAACTGGCCATTGGCCGGAAAGGTGCGGGTGATGTCACTGGCGTAGCCGTCAAGCTCGCAGGCGGCGTCAATCAGGCAGAGCTGGCCGGGCTTGAGTTCGGCATCGCCTGCGCGGTAGTGCAGGATGCAGGCGTTGGCACCGGCCGCCACAATGCTGGTGTAGGCCGGAAACTGCGAACCGTGGCGGCGAAACTCGTGCAGCAGTTCGGCTTCAAGGTGATATTCGCGCACGCCTCCCTTCACGCCGTCACGCAACAGCCTGGCCGAGGTCTGCATGGCGCGCACGTGGCCCGCGGCGGAAATCTTTCCGGCGCGCCGCAAGATGGCAATTTCATGGCTGTCTTTGAACAGGCGCATTTCATCAAGCAGCTTGCACAAATCGTGCTGGCTTTGCGGGCATTCAGCACCCACGCGAACGCGCGCGCGCACCTTGTTCAGCCAGCCATCAATCTGGCTCTCCAGGCCCTGGTGCGTGGCAAACGGAAACCACACGGCGTTTTGATTGGCCAGCAGCTCCGGCATTTTTTCGTCCAGCAGCTCCACGCTGAATGCCTGGTCCACGCCCAACTGCGTGGGCGCGGCTTTGGGGCCGAGTCGCACGCCGTCCCAGATTTCGCGCTCCAAATCCTTGGGCCGGCAAAACAGTGTGCTTTGGCTGGCCTTGCCGCTGGCTTGAATCACCAGCCAGCTGCCCGGCTCGGTGAAACCGGTGAGGTAATAAAAGTAGCTGTCGTGGCGGTAAGGGAAATCGCTGTCGCGGTTGCGCTGCAGTTCGGGCGCGGTGGGCAGCACGGCAACGCCGCCGCCAGCCGCCTTCAGGGCGCGGGCAACGGCGGCGCGGCGCTTGGCGTAGATCGACACGGGCCTGGATGGGATGTTCATGGTTTCAGCTCTTGGTGATTTGGTTCAGTTCATCCAGGCGCGCTGGCGTGCCCACATCGGTCCAGGCACCTTCATACCGTTCGGCGCTGACGCATTGATTGTCCATCGCGGTGCGCAACAGCGGCGCCAGCGGGGCTTTGAGGCCCTGCGGGTTGCCCGCGGGAATGTCGCACCAGGGCGGTGCAAACAGTGCTTGGCGGTACAGGCCGATGGTGCTGTAGGTATAGCGCGGTTGCGGGTCGCCGGGCGGCAGATTCAACGCCAAGCCATCAGCACTGATGCCGAAGTCGCCGCGCGGGTTGTGCGCGGGGTTGGGCACCAGCCACAGGTGGGCCAGCTTGCCGCTGGCCACAAAGCGCGCCACCGCCGCCTGGCTGAACGCAAAATCAGGGGCAAATACATCGCCTGCCAGCACCCAAAAAACCTCGGCGCTGGCCGCATCGGCACCAGAAGCAGGGGGTGGACACAGCAGCGGCAGCGCCCGGGCAATGCCGCCTGCCGTTTCCAGCGCGCCGCCAAAATCACGTCCTTCGTGGGAGTAATCAATCCGCAGTTGTTCCTGCAATGGCTCCTGATTGAATCGCGAAGTGCGCTTATTCGACGTGGGCTGAAGAACGAAAACATTCCCAAATTTTTCAGAAATTTGCTCTCCCAGCCAGGCTGTGTTGACCACCACGCGGCCAAAGCCGCCGCGCGCCAGCGCTTCCAGGAGCCACTGCATCAACGGCTTGCCGCGCACACTCAGCAAGGGCTTGGGCGTGGCGTCGGTCAGCGGGCGCATGCGTTCGCCGCGGCCTGCGGCCAGAATCATGGCGGCAATCGGCATTTCAGCGCATGCCGATCGTGAACTTGCCAAACACCGCCTGCGCCTCTCGCGGCAGGCAGCGCCAGTAGTTTGGCTGCGCGCTGACCGTGCCGCCCAGCGCTGCTGCAGCTTGCCAGCCCCAGCGCGGCTGGTATAAAAAGGGGCGCGCCAGCGCGATCAAATCGGCGTCGCCGGCCTGCAAAATGGCTTCGGCCTGCTGGGCTTGCGTGATCAGGCCCACGGCCGTGGTAAGCAAGCCGCTGGCATGGCGCACTTCGCGCGCAAATGGCACCTGGTAACCGGCGCCCAGCGTAATTTTTTGCGCGGGTGAAACGCCGCCCGACGAGACATGAATGAAATCGCAGCCCAAGGCCTTCAGGCGTTTGGAAAATTCGGCGCTCTGCGCAACATCCCAGCCACCATCGACCCAGTCCGAGGCCGACAAACGCAGGCCCAGCACACCATCAAACGCTTTGCGCAGCGCGGCAAAAACCTCCAGTGGATAGCGAATGCGGTTGTCAAAGCTGCCGCCATAGGCATCGCTGCGCCGGTTGGCAATGGGTGACAAAAACTCGTGCAGCAAATACCCGTGGGCGCAGTGCAGTTCAATCGCATCCACCCCGATGCGGTCAGCGCGCCGGGCGGCTGCAACAAAGGCCTCGGTGATGCGGGCCATTTGGGGCAGGCTCAGCGCGGTGGGCGGCGGCTCGCCGGGCAATTGGGGCTGGGCCGAAGGGCCAAAGGTTTCCCAGCCACCGTCTGCGCGGGAGATCAGTTGCCCGCCTTCCCACGGAACCGCGCTGGAGCCCTTGCGACCGGCGTGGGAGAGTTGCATGCACACGGCAGTGGGTGGTGCCAGTTTGCGGGCCCGCTGCAGGGTATCGGCCAGGGCCGCTTCAGTGCGCTCGTCCCACAGGCCCAGGCAAGCGGGCGTGATGCGCCCTTCGGGCACCACCGCCGTGGCTTCGATGGTGAACATCCCGGCACCGCTGTTGAGCAGGTTGCCCCAGTGCATCAGGTGCCAGTCGGCCGCCTCGCCGTTATGAACGGCGTATTGGCACATGGGGGCCACCACGATGCGGTTGGGCAGGCGCAAGCCGCCGCGGGGCGATGGCAGGGTCAGGGGGGAAAATAGCAGGTTCATGGGAGTGAGCATAGCTGAAGAGAACCTTGGCCAGCAGACCCGCCCCGACCCTCAGTTCCCGTCGTCAACCTTATGCGGGCACGCTCGGCAGTCCCGCCAGCGCCATGGCGAGTTCGTTTTCGTCGTATTTCTCGTCGGTGAGTTCGCCGGCCAGGTACTTGCTGTAGGCGGTCATGTCAAAGTGGCCGTGGCCGCACAGGTTGAACAAAATTGTTTCGCTCTTGCCCGCGCGCTTGCAGCGCAGTGCCTCCTCAATGGCACCCTTGACGGCGTGGTTGGCCTCGGGAGCGGGTACGATGCCCTCGCAGCGCGCAAACTGCACGCCTGCGGCAAAGCATTCACCCTGGGTGTAAGAAGTCGCTTCGATCAGGTTCAGCTCCTTCAAGTGTGACACCAGCGGTGCCATGCCGTGGTAGCGCAGGCCGCCCGCGTGAAAGCCGGGCGGCGTGAAGGTCGAGCCCAGGGTGTGCATCTTGGTCAGCGGTGTCATGTGGCCAGTGTCGCCAAAGTCATAGGCATATTTGCCGCGCGTGAGGGACGGGCAGGCCGCCGGCTCAACCGCCACGATGCGCGGCTTGGGACCACCGCGCAGACCGTGACCAATGAACGGAAAGGCGATGCCGGCAAAGTTGGAGCCGCCGCCAGTGCAGGCAACCACCACATCGGGCCAGGCGTCGGCCATCTGCATCTGCTCCATCGCCTCCAGTCCGATGATGGTCTGGTGCATCAGCACGTGATTCAGCACCGAGCCGAGCGCGTACTTGGTGTCGTCGCGCTGGGCCGCCACTTCCACGGCTTCGGAGATCGCAATGCCCAGGCTGCCCGGGTGATCGGGCCGCTGGGCCAGCACGCTGCGGCCGTAAGCGGTTTCATTGGAGGGCGACGGCAGGCAGCGCGCGCCGTAGGTTTCCATCACGGCGCGGCGGTAAGGCTTCTGGTCATACGACACCCGCACCTGAAACACCAGTACTTCCAGCCCGAACAGTGAGCCCGCGAACGACAGCGCCGTGCCCCACTGGCCCGCGCCGGTTTCGGTGGCCAGGCGCTTGATGCCAGCGTCCATGTTGTAGAAGGCCTGTGGAATGGCGGTGTTGGGCTTGTGGCTGCCGGCCGGGCTCACACCTTCGTACTTGTAGAAAATCTTGGCTGGGGTGCCCAGCGCCTTTTCAAGCCGGTGGGCACGAAACAGCGGCGCCGGACGCCACAGGCGAAATACCTCGCGCACCGGCTCGGGAATCTCAATCTCGCGCTCGGTGCTGACCTCCTGCATGATCAGCGCCATGGGGAACAGGGGTGCCAGGTCGTCGGGACCAATCGGCTGCATTGTTCCGGGGTGCAGCACCGCAGGCAGCGGCTTGGGCAGGTCGGCCTGAATGTTGTACCAGAACCTGGGCATCCGGCTTTCGTCCAGCAGGTATTTGGTTTGTGAGCTCATGAATGCATCTCCATTAAGGGGTAAAAAGATACAGCAAAGGCCGACAAAGTGCCACTTCAGATCTTCGCCGTGCGGCAAGTATGCACCCACGGAAAAGACCGGGAAGGGGCGGCAGGCAAAGAAGTGCGGGCCTTGCATGAGCCAGAATTTAAAGTATTTGAAACCACCCCCGCATGACGGTTGCACGGTGCCTGGCAAAGTCCGCGGAAATTCGACTCCATCCAGCGCCCGGTAAAATAGCGGTTTACCCTGATCTTACCGAACCTCCCGGAGCTTTGCCTGATGGCTACTAATGAATTGATGGCGAATGCCATACGCGCACTTGCGATGGACGCCGTGCAACAAGCCAACTCGGGACATCCCGGCGCCCCGATGGGCATGGCCGACATGGCCGTCGCCCTGTGGGGCCGGCACCTCAAGCACAGCCCGCACAACCCGCACTGGTTTGACCGCGACCGCTTTGTGCTGAGCAACGGCCATGCGTCCATGTTGCTTTATGCGCTGCTGCACCTCACCGGCTACAAGCTGCCGATTGCCGAGCTCAAAAATTTCCGCCAGCTCGGTTCCAGGACCCCTGGCCATCCGGAAGTGGGACAGACCCCGGGCGTGGAAACCACCACCGGCCCGCTCGGCCAGGGCCTGGCCAATGCCGTGGGCATGGCGCTGGCTGAAAAGCTGCTGGCCAGCGAGTTCAACCGCGATGGGCATGCGATCGTGGACCACCACACCTACGTTTTTCTGGGCGACGGCTGCCTGATGGAAGGCCTCAGCCACGAGTCCGCCGCACTGGCCGGTGCCTGGAAGCTGAGCAAGCTGATCGCGCTGTACGACGACAATGGCATTTCCATTGACGGCCCGGTGACCCCCTGGTTCATCGACAACACCGCGCAGCGCTTTGCCGCCTATGGCTGGAACGTGATCGGCCCGGTTGACGGCAACAGCGCCGAAGCCGTCTCCACGGCGATTGCCAGCGCCAAAACCACGACCGACAAACCCACGCTGATCGTTTGCAAAACGCACATCGGCAAAGGCTCGCCCAATCGCGCCAATACCGCCAAGGCCCACGGCGAGCCGCTGGGCGCCGAGGAAATCAAACTCACGCGCGAGGCGTTGGACTGGCCTTATGCGCCGTTTGAAATCCCCCAGGACGCCCACGCTGCCTGGGACGCCAAAGCCAAAGGTCTGGCGCTTGAAAGCGCCTGGGATGCCCGCTTGGCCGCCTACAAGGCCGCCTACCCCGAACTGGCCGCTGAATTTGTGCGGCGCATGAAAGGTGACCTGCCTAAAGGCTTCGCACAAATCGCCGTTGATACGGCGGTGAACGCCCACACCCGGGCCGAAACGGTGGCCTCGCGCAAAGCCTCGCAATTGGCGCTCGAAGCCTTCACCGCAGGCCTGCCCGAACTGCTCGGCGGTTCGGCCGATTTGACCGGTTCCAACCTTACCAACACCAAAAGCACGCCCAGCCTGCGCTTCGACCTGAACGGCGACGTGGTGCAAACCGATACCGCTGACGGCGGCAAAACCGGTGGCCGTCACATCAACTACGGCGTGCGCGAGTTCGGCATGGCCGCCATCATGAACGGCATTGCGCTGCATGGCGGCTTCATTCCTTATGGCGGCACCTTCCTCACCTTTAGCGACTACTCGCGCAACGCCATCCGCATGGCCGCGCTGATGAAGCTGCGGGTGATTCATGTGTTCACCCACGACAGCATCGGGCTGGGTGAAGACGGCCCGACGCACCAGTCGATCGAGCATGCCGCCAGCCTGCGCCTGATTCCCAACCTCGATGTCTGGCGTCCGGGCGACACCGCTGAAACCGCCGTGGCCTGGGCCGTGGCCCTGCAAAACAGGCACAAGCCCACGGCCCTGCTGCTGAGCCGCCAGAACCTGCCTTATGCGCCGAAGGGCGATCTCGGCCAGATCAGTAAAGGTGCTTACGTGCTGGCCGAACCTACGGAAGTCGGCCTGAAGAAAAAGATGCAGGCGATCCTGATTGCCACCGGCTCCGAGGTGCAGCTGGCGCTGAAGGCGCAAGAGCTGCTGGCGATTTACAAGATTGCGGTGCGCGTGGTGTCCATGCCCAGCACCACCACGTTTGACCAGCAAAAACTGGCCTATAAATCAGAAGTCCTGCCTGAAGGCATTCCGCGCATCGCCGTGGAAATGGGCGTGACCGGCGGCTGGTGGAAATACGGCTGCGCCGCTGTCGTCGGTATTGACACCTTTGGCGAATCGGCACCCGCTCCCGTGCTGTTCAAACACTTTGGCTTCACGCCAGAGAATGTCGCCGACACCGTGCGCCAGGTGCTGGCAAAAAAATAATTCCGTCCGGGCTCGGCCTGCCGGGCGGGTGATTCACCATTAACTTCCAGGAGCAAAAACAGATGACGATCAAACTAGGTATTAACGGCTTCGGCCGCATCGGGCGCAATATATTTCGCGCCGCCGTGCAAAGCTTCAGTGACATTGAAATCGTTGGCATCAACGATTTGCTGGAACCCGAGTACCTTGCCTACATGCTGCAATACGACAGCGTGCATGGCCGCTTCAAGGGCGAGGTTTCAGTGGATGGCAACACCCTGATCGTCAACGGCAAGAAAGTCCGCCTGACGCAAGAGCGCGACCCGGCCAACCTCAAGTGGGGCGAAGTCGGCGCCGATGTCGTGCTCGAATGCACCGGCCTGTTTCTGGACCAGGCTGCGGGCGAAAAACACCTGGCCGCGGGCGCCAGGAAGGTCATCTTCTCGGCCCCCAGCAAGGATGACACGCCGATGTTCGTCTTTGGCGTGAATCACAAAACCTACAAAGGCCAGGCTGTCATCAGCAATGCCAGCTGCACCACCAACTGCCTGGCTCCGGTCGCCAAGATATTGAACGACAAATGGGGCATCAAGCGTGGTCTGATGACCACCGTGCATGCCGCCACCGCCACGCAAAAAACCGTTGATGGCCCGAGCAACAAGGACTGGCGCGGTGGCCGCGGCATACTCGAAAACATCATTCCTTCCAGCACCGGTGCCGCCAAGGCGGTTGGCGTGGTGATTCCCGAACTGAACAAAAAACTCACTGGCATGAGCTTTCGCGTGCCCACCAGCGATGTCTCCGTGGTCGATCTGACGGTGGAACTCAATAAGCCAGCCAGCTACGCGGAAATCTGTGCCGAGATGAAAGCGCAAAGCGAAGGCGCTTTCAAAGGCGTGCTCGGCTACACCGAGGACAAGGTGGTCGCCACCGACTTCCGCGGCGATGCCCGCACCTCCATCTTTGACGCCACCGCCGGACTGGCGATGGACAGCACGTTTGTGAAACTTGTGGCCTGGTACGACAACGAATGGGGCTACTCCAACAAGTGCCTGGAGATGGTGCGCGTGGTGGCGAAGTAAACGCTGACCACTTCCCTGGAATAGCGCCTTCGAGTTCCCTCCAGCGGTAGCGCCTCATGGCGCTGCCGCACAATCGGCGGATGAAAATCCAGCTCCTGTCCGATCTGCACCTCGAATCGAACCCGAACTTCAAGGCGCAGCCGTTGCCTGGCGCCGATCTGCTGGTGCTGGCCGGTGACATCGGCTCCTACCAGAATGGCTCGCTGCTGGGCCGTCTGAATGTCAGCGACTTCGGCCTGGCGCGGTTTTCACCCTTGCCGGTGGCGCGTGGTGGCGCTGGCTGGCCAGCACCCGTGCTTTTTCTGCCTGGCAATCACGAGTATGACGGGCTTGATTTTGACGCCGCGCATTCCCGGCTGCGCGAGACCTGCGAGCGCCTGGGCCTGATCTGGCTGGAGCGCGAAACTGTGCTGCTGCAGGGCGTGCGCTTTGTCGGCAGCACGCTCTGGACAGACTTCGATGCGCTCAGCACCGAACTGGCGCGAACCCGGGACATCACGCTGGGCGAGCAGTTGAATGCGCGCCAAAAGGCCTTTCGCGCCGCCAATTTTTACCTCACAAAAAACCACGCTTTTCGAGATGGCCAGCCCATGCTGGCCGAAGCAGTGCGTGAAGAGGGACTGAAAAGTCAGGCTTGGCTTCGCCAGGCGCTGGCCGAGCCGTTTGACGGGCCGACAGTGGCAGTCACTCACTTTGCGCCCAGCCTGCAAAGTACCGATCCGCGCTACGGCGTCACGCCAGGCACCGCCGGGTTTTGCAATTCGCTGGACGAATTGCTGCCGCTGGCCAAGCTCTGGCTGCACGGCCATTTGCATTGCCCGGTGGATTATGTGAAGCATGGCTGCCGCGTGATGTCTAACCCGCTGGGCTATGCCCACAAGGGCGAGCAGGCTGCGTTTCGGGAGTTGCTTTGCATTGAACTGGAGGTTTGAGAGTCTTGAGGCAACTCCTTTGCTTTGTTTTCAGCCCACTGCGCGGCGCTGCCACTGGCTAAACTACAGTTTTTCAAGAGGAGCCCACCATGAAGATTCTTCTGGCCATCGACGGCAGCAGCTACACCAAGAAAATGCTGGCCTATCTGACCACACATGACGAGTTGTTCGGTACCCAGAATGACTACACCGTGTTCACGGTCCAGCAGGCCTTGCCGTCGCGGGCTCGTGCTGCAGTGGGCAAGGAAGTGGTGGAAAACTATTACCGGGAAGATGCCGAAAAGCTTATTGCCCCGGTGACCAAGTTTCTGGCACGTCACGGCATCGCCGCCAAGAGCACCTGGAAGGTGGGGCAGGTCGGAGAAACCATTGCGTCGTTTGCCGATGCGGGCAAGTTTGACCTGATCATCATGGGCTCACACGGGCACGGCGCGATCGGTAACCTGGTGATGGGCTCAGTGGCCACCCGGGTGCTGGCGCATGGCAAGGTGCCGGTGCTGTTGGTCCGTTAAGGTTGCGTCGGCGACAACTACGGCAGTTCCTCGCGGCCGCCCGGGTGGCTTTTGAAGCTTCAGGCACTCCCCGGCGCAAGCGGCATATCCGGACAGGCATGCGTGAGGCCGTCCTACACCATGCCATGCGCGCCGCTGGTAAGTTCAGGGTTCGTGCTGTTGTACCGACCCGGAAATTATTTTCAGGCTGTTCATGGCCGATAAAAAAACTGCTGGCGCAAACTATTCAGCGCATTTCTCTCTCATCACCCTCGAAGGATCACCATGAAATATTCAATACTGCTAGCCGCCCTCCTCGCGACGCTGGGCCTGACCGCCTGCGAAAGAACGGTTGTGGCGCCGGTACCGGCTGTCGTGACCGTACCCGGCCCGGCCGGCGCTTCGGGAGCCACCGGCGCTACGGGGGCCACTGGCTACGAGGGCGCCAAAGGTGACACCGGCGCTGGCGGCGGCGCTCCCGGCCCGACCGGAGCCACCGGAGCCACTGGAGCTACCGGCGCAACGGGCGATGAAGGCGCAGTGGGGGCCACGGGCAAAACTGGCGGCAATACCGTCGTCGTGGTTCCACAGAAATAAGCTGCCATCGCGCCAGCAAGGGCCGACAATCAAAGCTCCAGCCATGCACGCAGCATGGCTGGAGCTTTGTTTCATGGCGCGGCCGGCTCGACAATCACCATCCAGGACACGCTGAAGCGGGTCAGCCACCATGCCAAACGACGAGGCATAAAAAGTTCTGCTCAACGGCATCTGCACCTGGCCGCCATCGGCCAGCGCGGTGAACAATTGCCGGACCTGGGCATCATTTGGCGCTGAGATCGACAGCGAAAAACCCTTGAATTCCGGCTGTCCCGTGACCCGGCCATCAGAGGCCATCAGCGTCGTTTCGCCGATGCGAAAACTCGCGTGCATCACTTTTTCTTCTGATCCGGGCGGGCACATGCCCGGCTGTGGCGGCTCGGGGCTCTCCTTGAAACGCATCAGCATCGTCACCTCGGCGCCAAGTGCGGTGCGGTAAAACTCAAGGGCCTCTTCGCAGCGGCCGTTGAAAAACAGGTAGGGCTGAACTTCCATGGCTGTTTCCTTTTTTCAGTGGGAGAATAATTTTTGCATATCTTGCAAAGGCAACGCGATGCCCGCGACGTCAACAATGGAATAAGCCCACCCAGTAGAGCCATGCAGGCTGAGCCCGCTGGCGCTGCTGCGCGCTGCGCTACAGTGTTGCGACACTGACCTCCACAAACACCATGAACCCACGCGCCCTGCTTGTTCTGCTTGCCCTCACGCTTTTTTTGCCGGCCTGCACTGCGCTGCCTGACCCACCCGTCCCGCAGGTGATCGAAAACTCGCTGGGCATGAAGTTCGTGCGGGTGCCTGCCGGTGAATTCCTGATGGGTAGCGACGAGTCGCCAGACGCCTTGGCCCAGGATTACCCGCGCTACGAGCGCAAGCGTTTTGTTGAACTCTTTGATGAAGCGCCGGTGCACCGGGTACGCATCACGCGGCCCTTCTTTCTGGGGCAGTATGAAGTTACCGTCGGCCAGTTCCGCAAATTCGTCGAAGCTTCGGGCTACACGCCGGAATCAATCGCCGACGGCACTGGCGGCTACGGCTACAACGCCGACTACGACCCTGCGAAAACCCGACGCGGCGATGCCTTTGAAGGTCGCAGCCCCAAGTACTCGTGGCACAACCCCGGCTTTGCACAGGACGACACGCACCCGGTTCTCAACGTGACCTGGAACGACGCCGTGGCCCTGACCAAATGGCTGAGCCAGCAGGAAGGAAAAACCTATCGGCTGCCGACCGAAGCCGAATGGGAATACGCCTGCCGCGCCGGATCGCATTCGCGCTACCCCAATGGAAACGATCCCCAGGCTTTGCTGCAGATTGCCAATACCTTCGATGCCGATACCGCCAAAAACTGGCCACGCTGGCAGCCCTATGCACTTGAGGGCCACGATGGCTATCCCTTCACCGCGCCGGTTGGCAGTTTCAAGGCGAACGCCATGGGGCTTTACGATATGCTGGGCAATGCTTGGGAGTGGGTCGCCGACTGGTACGACGAGGCCTATTACGCCCACTCGCCGGCCAATGATCCACCGGGCCCCGCGGACGGCTCGGTGCGCGTGCGCCGTGGCGGCTCGTGGCACACCTGGGCGCTTTACGCCCGCTGTAGCTACCGCAACTGGAATTCGCCGCAGACCCGCTACACGCTGGTCGGCATGCGCCTGCTGCGCGAGGTGGATGCCACGGGGCATTGAAGCGACTGCGTCAGCGCATCAGCGCAGCGGCTTTGCCACAAAGCCGATCACCAGCCCTTGGGGCGTGACGGTGATGCTGCCCGGCTCCAGCCCCAGGCCATCCGGAAGCGCCAGATCCTGCGGCCGCAGTTGGTGCAGGACCACTTCGTGCAGGGTCTGCTCGGCCAGTGTGGGCCCGTACGCACTGAGCAGTTCGGCAGGGCCCGGCGGCAGGCCGGCAAAGCGCAGCGAATTGACCCGCAGATGGTGCGCGCGCAGGGTTCGGTCGCTGGCTTCGTAGCGCAGCGCAAAATCCAGATCCAACTCGCCGGCATAGCTGTGCCCCAATACCGGGCCTTTGGCTTCCACCACCATGTCGGCGCCCAGCCGGTTCAGTTCGGGCAGCAAACGCAGGCGTGGTGCCTGCACATCGAGATCAAGCAGCCCATTCATCACGGGATAGCGCCGCGGGAAACGCCGCGCCAGGGCCTGCTGCAATTGTTCGGCGGACACCTTGTAGCCGGGCTGGCCGCGCGCTCCCGGCGCGGCCGAACAGGCGTTCCCTCCCAGCGCCAGCCAGCCGGCCACGATCAACAACAGTCTGCGTTCCATCCAGTTCCTTCCATTGGAGCCGCAATTGTGCGCCCGGTGCGCCACCCGCACCGGCGGACAAGCAATCGTGGAATCGTCCTACATGGCGCGCTGCGGTCCACTGGTACCTTCATCTATCAGCTACGTGGCGCTCTGTTGGTTACCCGTACAGATCCTTTCAGGAATTGCAGCCCACCACAACTTTTTACAGGAGCTAGGAATGAATGCACTATTGAGAAACACCCTGGCGCTGGCCGCGGTGGCCATCGCCACGCAAGCGGTCGCGCAGGTGACCTTTTACGAACATGACGGCTTCCAAGGCCGGTCTTTCACCACGGGAAGGCAGATTGGCAATCTTGAGCGCTCTGGCTTCAATGACCGCGCCTCGTCGGTCGAAGTTGTCGGCGACCGGTGGGAGGTTTGTGAAGACGTTCGGTTCAGCGGTCGGTGTGTCATCTTGCGCCCGGGCCGTTATCCGTCGCTGGCCGCGATGGGCCTGGATGACCGCGTTTCATCGGTGCGCGCCGTGAGCCGGAACGCGCGCATCGATGACCAGCGTTATGCGCCCGCTCCGGTGGCCGCACAGGTCACCTTTTACGAGAATGAAAATTTTGGCGGTCGGTCCTTCACCACGGACCGGCCGGTCGAAAACTTCGGGCGCATTGGTTTCAATGACCGCGCGTCGTCCGTCGATGTTGTCGGCGCGCCGTGGGAGGTTTGCGAAGACGTTCGGTTCGGCGGTCGATGTGTCATCTTGCGTCCGGGCCGTTATCCGTCGCTGGCCGGGATGGGCTTGAATGACCGCATTTCATCGGTACGGTCCGTGGCCCGGAACGAGCGCATCGATGACCAGCGTTATGCGCCCGCGCCCGCTCCGGTTGCGGCCCCCGACTACCGCCGTCGCAATGACGAGCGACTGTACGAGGCGAACGTTACTTCAGTGCGCGCGGTGGTCGGAACACCCGAGCAGCGATGCTGGGTCGAGCGTGAACAAGTTCCGCAGGACCGAAGCAACGCCAACGTACCCGGAGCAATTGTCGGCGGCATCATTGGCGGCATTCTGGGTCACCAGGTGGGGGGCGGAAGCGGCAAGGATCTCGCCACGGTCGGCGGCGTTGTAGCCGGGGCTGCGGTGGGTGCCAACGTCGGCAACGGACAGCAACCCTCTACTCAGGATGTCCAGCGTTGCAAAACCGTACCCAGCCACGCCCGACCCGAATACTGGGATGTCAGCTACAACTTCCGGGGCCAGGAGCATCGTGTTCAGATGACTGCTCCGCCTGGATCTACAGTGACCGTCAACGAGCAGGGTGAGCCCCGGAAGTAAGCCCTTCCGCAATGAGCAGAACAAGACGGTCCTTCGGGACCGTCTTGTCGTGTGATTCCGGATCTTTCCGAACTATCTCAAGACCTCTCACCACAGCCAGGCGCAGCACAATTTCCGCCAGCGTCGGGACTATTGCGACCCGAAACGTTGGGGTCGAACTGGCCGCCATGAGGTCAAAACCGGCTTAATTTTCGCCTAAGCATGGGTGCCTAGAATCATTCTTCATCAGTGGCATCTGTTCAGTTCGTCCTCTGCATTGGGATGAAGGAACTGGCGTTTTTTAGGTGGAGTCAGATGAATTTCCAGAGCTGTGGCGTACCTTTGTTGCTGCTGACGATGTCAGCCGAATATGACAACCCACGACTTGAAAAATAAATTGCCGCGCTCCAACCATCACCAACAGGAGTCCTGTCATGGATACCGCAACACGCGATTTGAACCACGTAAGCAGCAACGCTCTTTCCTCGTTCAAGAGTTTGCGCCAATACCTCAATACCCAAATTTTGGGGCAAGAAAAACTGGTTGAAAGTTTGTTGGTGGCCTTGTTGGCGGACGGCCATCTGCTGGTCGAAGGGCCGCCCGGCCTGGCCAAGACGCGCGCCATCAAGGCGCTGGCGCACGGTCTGGAGTGCGAGTTTCAGCGGGTGCAATTCACACCCGACATGTTGCCGGCTGACCTGACTGGCTCCGACATTTATCGACCCGAGGAAGGCAACTTCCACTTCCAGCGCGGCCCGCTTTTCCACAACCTGGTGCTGGCTGACGAAATCAACCGGGCACCGGCCAAGGTGCAGTCCGCGCTGCTGGAGGCAATGGGCGAGCACCAGATCAGCGTCGGCCTGTCCACCTATGCGTTGCCACGGCTGTTCCTGGTGATGGCCACGCAGAATCCGATCGAACACGAAGGCACCTATCCCCTGCCCGAGGCGCAGCTGGACCGGTTTATGCTGCATACCCTGGTCGATTATCCGGACCGCGCCACCACCCGCCTGATCATGGATTTGACGCGGCGCGAGGCGCTGGATGGGCGCGAGTTGCCGCCGCCGACGCGCCACGTGACGCAGGAAATCGTGTTCACCGCGCGGCGCGAAGCACTGAGCATCACGCTGACCGGATCGGTTGCCGACTACATCGCCGCCCTGGTCGATGCGACGCGGCATCCCGCAACCTACAGCGAGCAGCTGGCCCAATGGTTGCGCTGGGGTGCGAGTCCGCGCGCGGCGATTGCGATCGAGCGCGGCGCCCGGGCGCTGGCCTGGCTCGATGGGCGTGATTACGTCAGTCCCGAGGATGTGCAGGCGATCACGCCCGACGCGCTGCGCCACCGCCTGCTGCTCGACTACACGGCACAGGCGCGCGGCATTACCGCGCAAAGTTGCGTCGATGAACTGTTGCGGCTGATTCCCGCACCATGAAACTGCCCGATCTCATGGATCTGGTGGTGCAGCGCGGCGCCGTGCACGGGCTGAGCCTGCATGCGCGCCGTCCCGCGCTGGCGCAATTGCAGGGGGAACATCGCAGCGCCCAACGCGGTCGCGGACTGGAATTTGAAGAGGTGCGACCCTATGCCGCGGGCGATGATGCGCGCACGATCGACTGGCGCGTGACTGCACGACGCGGCAAGCCGCATACCAAGCTGTTCCGTGAAGAACGCGAACGCCCGGTCTGGATCGTGGCCGACTTGCATCCCGGGCTTTTCTTCGGCAGTCGGCGCCAGTTCAAGTCGGCGCTGCTGCTGCACGCTGCAGCGTTGCTCGGCTGGGTGGCAGCGTTGGGCGGCGACCGGGTGGGGGCCGTGATTAGCGATGGCAGCGCTGCACCGCGTATCCTGCCAGGGCGCACCCGTGAAGCCGGCGTGCTGCCGATGCTGCAAGCGCTGGTGGAGTGCCAGCCGCGCGCGCCGGGCACGCCAGTCCAGACCGGATTGCAAGCTGCCTTGACGACGCTGCGTCCGCTGTTGCAGCCTGGCAGCCTGGTTCTGCTGCTGAGCGACTTTACCGGCCTTGACACGGGTGTTGAGGACATCCTGGCTGGCGCAACCGCGCAAAACGACTGCCGCTTGCTGTGGATCACCGATCCGCTGGAGCGCAGCGGCTTGCCCGCAGGCACCCATCGCGTTGGCTTGCCGGAGCGCCTGTGGTGGATGGATGGACGGGGCAGTCGCAGCGCCTGGCAGGCCGCTTGGGGCAGGCGCGAACAAGCGCTGACAGCATTGGCGACACGCCTTAATCTGCCGCTGGTTCGGCTCGATACGTCCGACGCCTTGCCCGGTCGGCTGATCTCCCTGCTCAAGGAGCCCACATGGGCAGCGTGAAACCCGACTGGCTCGCGCAACTGTCACCCTCCCACGCGCCACCGCCACCGGGCTGGTGGCCGCTGGCGCCGGGCTGGTGGGCGCTGGCGCTCTTGATGGTCATCGCCCTCGTCGGCGTGTCGCTTTGGCAGCGCCGCCCGCAGGTGCGCTTGCGCCGCGCCGCCTTGCGCGAACTGGTGCAACTGGAAAAAACCGAGACCGGTGATGCCGACCTGGCACAAGGCCTGGAACACCTGGTGCGCCGCTACGCGGTGGCGCGTTTTGGGCGCGAAGCCGTCGCGGGCCTGAGCGGCGCACACTGGATTGCCTTTGTCGTCGCGCATGGTGGCACGGACTGGCGCGGTGATGCCGGTGCCGGGTTGCTGCAAGCCGCTTATGGTGGCACCTCCCAATCTGATCGCACACGCTGGATCTCGGGCGCACGGACATTTTTCAAAGCGCGAACATGATTCACCTTGCCTGGCCATGGATGGCGTTGCTTCTGCCTTTGCCCTGGCTGGTGGGCCGCCTGGTGCCGCCTGCCAGGCCGCAGGGCGGTGCGCTATTTCTGCCGTTTGCGGCGACCGTGTCAGCCGACTGGACACCGGGTCTGCGGGCCAATTCGCGCTGGCGCGTGCTGTTGTTTGCACTGGTCTGGGTGTTGCTGGTGGGCGCGGCCATGCGCCCGCAGTGGCTGGGCGAGCCGCAGCCAGTTCCCACCACCGGGCGACGCTTGATGATGGCCGTCGACACCTCCGGCTCCATGGCCGAACAAGACATGGCTGGCGGTGCCACGCGGCTACAGGTGGTGCAGGCCGTGGCCGGTGATTTCATACGCCACCGCATGGGCGATCAGGTTGGCCTGATCCTGTTCGGCACCCGCCCTTACCTGCAAGCGCCACTGACGGCCGATCTCGACACGGTGGGCCAGTTTTTGCGCGAATCGGTGATTGGGGTGGCCGGGCCGCAGACCGCCATCGGCGATGCCATCGGGCTGGCGATCAAGCGCTTAAACGCCCATCGCACTCAGTCAGGACCGAAAGGGGAAATGGTGCTGATCCTCCTCACCGATGGTGGTAACGATGCCGGCTTGATGGACCCGATCCAGGCCGCCAAGATGGCCGCCGCCGCGGGTTTGCGCATCTACACCATCGGCGTGGGGGCCGCCGTACAGCCAGGCGCCTTCATCACAGGCGGCAATACCGATCTGGACGAAAACACGCTCAAAGCCATTGCGCAGATCACGGGCGGCACCTATTACCGTGCGACCGATGTGGCTGCCTTGCAGGATGTTTACGCCCAGATCGACAAACTCGAACCCGGCACCGGACCAGCCCAGTGGTATCGCCCGAGCAGCGAATGGTTCCCCTGGCCACTGGCACTGGCGCTGCTGCTCAGTGTGTTTGCCGTCTTCATGCGGGAGCAGACATGACCGCCAACGCACTCCTGCAGGCCTTTCATTTTTTGCGTCCCCCGTGGCTGCTGGCATTGCCTTTTTTATGGGTCATCGTATTCTGGCTGGCGCGGCGCCGCACGCGCGGCGAAGACTGGTCCAGCATCATCGACGCCGACCTGTTGCCGGCGCTGCGGCTCGATGCTGATAGCAGCAGCAACGGCGCCGGTCGCACCCTGCGCCCCTGGCCCTGGCTGGCTTTGGCATGGACGCTTGCGGTACTGGCTTTGGCCGGCCCAAGCTGGCGACAAAACCGCGTGCCGGCCTATCGCGCCCCGGCAGCCTGGGTGCTGGTGCTGGACCTTTCGCCTTCCATGGAGCTGGCCGATCTCGCCCCCAATCGTGTCACGCGGGCGCGCTATGCGATTGACGACATGCTCGGTGCAGCGCGCGATGCACGAGTCGGCCTGGTCGTCTTCAGCGATGAGCCTTACACGGTGACGCCGCTCACGCAGGACGTGGCCACGGTGCGCGCACTCATGCCCTCGCTGGCGCCCGGGATGATGCCAAGCGCCGGGGACCATCTGGCACCCGCACTCGATCAAGCGCAAAAACTGCTCACGGCATCCGGCGCCAGTGATAAACGCATCGTGGTCGTGACCGACGGTTTCGACGATCCGGCCGCTGCGCTGCGGGCCGCTGCTGCGCTCAAGACGCAAGGCGTCGCCATCAGTGTCGTGGGCGCGGGGACCCCGGGCGGCGCACCACTGCGCAGCGCCGACGGAAGTTTTGCACAGGATGCGAACGGTCAACCTCAGCTGGCGCGCCTCGATGTCGATCAGTTGCAACAGCTGGCCACGGTCGGCGGCGGACGCTACGTTGACATGGCCCATCTGCCCAGCCTGGTTTCCGACCTGCAGGCATCGTCACAAGGACCGGGTGAGGCCATCGCCGCACCGGGCGTTGAGGTCGCTCACTGGCGCGACGCCGGCGCCTACCTGCTGCCAGCGTTGCTGTTGCTGGCAGCGCTATTGACGCGCCGGAGATGGCTATGAGAAACACGTTTGCGGCACTTGCCCTGCTGGCGCTGGCGGCACAGGCGCAAGCCGACACCGGTGGGTCGACTCTCTGGCCAGATCTCTGGCGCAATGCAGATCAGCGCGGTGAAGCGATGCTGCAGCAGGGCAATGCGAGCGGCGCGGCGCAGGCGTACGCTGATCCCCGCCGCAAAGCCTATGCCCAATTCAAGGCCGGCGACTATGCCGCCGCGGCGCATGCGCTGAGCGCCTTCGATGACAGCGAGGCTCACTACAACCGGGGCAATGCCCTGGCCTACGCCGGTGATTTGCAAGGCGCCCTCAAGGCCTTTGACGCCGCCCTGAAGCGCGACCCAAAAAGTCAGGATGCGCGCCACAACCGCGATCTGGTGGCCAAGGCGCTTGAGCAACAGCAGCAAAACGACGCTGACAAAAACAAGCCCCAGGACAATAAGCAGGATGGCCAGAAGGACAACAGGCAAAACGGAAAGCAGGACAGTCAACCGGCGGATAAACCGGCTGACAAGCCAGGTAAGCAAGGCGCTGGCCAGGACGGGAAACCGGGCGACAAACCCGGTGGCAAAGGACAACCCCAATCGGCCGCGCAGAATCCGGCGAAAGCCGGGCCAGCCGATGCTCAAAACGCGACAGGGAAAAACATGCCTGGCTCGCCGTCAGCGCAAGACAAGGCTCAACCCACTGCGCAAAGCGATGCCGAGCAGGCGCGGCGCGACGCCAACGCCAGCATGAGAGATGTCCAACAAGGCCAGGCAGGTGGTGCCGGTAAAGACAACGCCGGCGGTGTCAATCCCGCGCAAACCGGTTCCGCCCCCCTGACTGAAACACAGATTGCACAGGAGCAATGGCTGCGCAGCATTCCTGACGACCCGGGCGGTTTGCTGCGACGCAAATTCCTGATCGAACACCTGATGAGACAGCGAGACGCAAAACCATGAAGAGGACGATTCATCGCATGGCCGCCGCCCTGTTCGCCAGCGGCATGTGCCTGTCCGCGCTGGCGACAGTCACCGCATCCCTGGACCGGACCCATGTCGCCCTGGGTGAGACGGTGCGGCTCCTGATGCAAAGCGACGGCAGCACCGACCAGCAACCAGACATCGGACCGCTGCAACAGGATTTCGAGGTGCTCGGCAGTAGCCGCGGCTCCAGCACCCAGATCATCAATGGCCACATGTCTTCACAGACACAGGTCACGCTGGTCCTGGCACCCAGGCGCGAAGGCACGATCCAGATCCCGCCATTGCAATGGGGCGCCGAGCAATCTGCGGCGCTCGCACTGACTGTTGGCGGCAACGGCAATGCGGCGCGTCAGGGCGCTGACCCGCCAGCCGATGCGGCACCGGTCTCCATGACGGCAACGCTTGACCAGAAGCACCCCTATGTGCAATCGGCCGTTGTGCTGACCGTTCGGCTCCATGTTGGAACGCAGATCACTCAAGCCAGCCTCGACTTGCAGGGCAGCAGCGACGTGTTTGTCAAACAACTCGGCAAAGATACACAAACCAGTGAATCACGCAATGGCCGCGTTTACCAGGTGATCGAACGCCAATACGTGCTGGTGCCCCAGCGCAGCGGCCAGATCAGCCTCAAAGGCCCAATGTTTGAGGCGCAGGTGCGAGACACGGGGGCCATCGATCCGTCGGACCTCAACTCATTTTTCAACAACGCCTTTGGACCATCACCTCTCAGTCGGCTCATGGGAACGATGCGTCCACTGCGCCTGTCGGCCAGCGCCATTGAAGTGAATGTATTGCCGCGACCCGCCGCCGCGACCGGAACGAACTGGCTGCCGGCGCAGCAGGTGACGCTGGAGGAGAGCTGGCGGCCTGACAAGGGCGCCCTGCATGTCGGTGAGCCACTCACCCGCCATCTTCACCTCACGGCCTTGGGCATGACCGGGGCGCAACTGCCCGATCTCAGCAAGCTGATGCCGGCACCCGACGGCATCAAGATGTATCCCGACCAAGCCAAGACCGACGACAGCACACGCGCCGGAACGCTGCTCGGCAGCCGCGACCAGGACATTGCGCTGATCGCCGGCAAACCGGGCCACTACGAACTGCCGACAATGCGACTTTTCTGGTGGGATACGACCAGCAACGTCCAGCGCGAAGCCGACCTGCCGGCCCGCACCCTGGACATCCTGCCCGCCACGGGCGACCAGGTCGCTGCCGCGCCGCCGCCAACTGAAAATTTGCCCGCTTCCCTGGCACCTGGCCAGGCGCAGCCCGGGGCATTCCTGCCGCCCGCCATGGCGGCCCATGCACCGCCATGGCAGTGGATCAGCGTTGCCTTCGCGTTGCTCTGGCTAGGCACCCTGCTGGCCTGGTGGCGCTCGCGACAGCCTGAGCCACTGACCCAGTCCGCCCCACCCGCAAGCCCGGCACTGGCAGCCAGACTCCCTGCAGGCAAGGCCTTGAGCGCGCTTCAACATGCCTGTCGAGACAACGACCCGCAGGCCGCTCGCCGCCATCTATTGGACTGGGCCGCGAGTTTCTGGCCGCAGTCCCCGCCGTGCGGACTCCATGCAATCGCTCTGCGACTGGCCGATGCCCGGTTCACAGAGCCGCTGCAGCAACTTGATCGCGCCTGCTATACCGGGGCTGCATGGCACGGTGATTCGCTGGCGCAGGCCTTTGCGGCACCGCCCGGGAAGACGCCTTCGGAGAAAACCAAACCGGTGATACCCGATTTGTATGAATAGATGATTCGGGAAGGCCTCGGTACCTGCATCCATAGCCACAGTTTCAGCCTATGGCGCGGCGGCCACGGCCACGGCCATGCGCAGCTGGCGCGCCGCGTTCTCAAGCCGCGCGTCGTCAATCTCGCGCAGCACGCTCTGCATGTCCACATCGGCCTGCGCACGTTCAAAGTGGCCGGTGAGCACCGTCTCGTCGCCGAGCTTGCCCGCCTGGTACAGGCTCCACATCTCGGGGCCGTAGTGCGTGGTAAGCAGCTCAGGGGCAAACTGGCCAAAGAAGTCGCGCAGGTTGGCCACGTCGCGCAGCAGCATGCGCTGGGCGTGGTTGTTACCCGCGGCGTCCACCGCCTGGGGCAGGTCGATAATCACGGGGAAATCCAGCCCATCAGCGTGCGCCAGCAGGATGTTGAACTCCGACAGATCCCCATGCACTACCCCCGCGCACAGCATGCGCACCACCTCGGCCACCAGCGTGGCGTGGTGGGCCAGCGCCTGGCTCGGCGTGAAAGCCACATCGTTCAGGCGCGGGGCCGCGTCGCCGTGGGCGTCGGTCACCAGCTCCATCAGCAGCACGCCCTCGTGAAAGTTGTAGGGCTGCGGCACCCGCACACCGGCGGCGGCCAGGCGGTAGAGCGCATCGACCTCGGCGCTTTGCCATGCGGCTTCTTGCGCCTGGCGGCCAAACCTGGTGCCCTTGGCCATGGCACGGGCCTGGCGCGAGTTCTTGACCTTGCGGTTTTCGGTGTAGTCCACGGCCTGGCGAAAGCTGCGGTGGGTGGCCTCTTTGTAGATCTTGGCGCAGCGTGTTTCGCTGATTCCGTCATGCGTACAGCGCACCACAAACACCATGGCTTCCTTGCCGCTCATGAGTTGGCGAACGACGGTGTCGATCAGGCCTTCATCAATGAGGGATTGGAGTCTGGAAGGTGCTTTCATTCAGGGGATTGTGCACTGCTCTGCTCCGCGCCGTCTATCGACCCACCACCGACCAGCCCGCGTGGAGGTTGGCCTTGTCGTTCTCATACTCCCACGCGGTGCCGCAGCGGTCGCAGCGGTACTTGGTGATGGTGACCTGATGGCCGCCGCGCTTTTCCTGGCGGTTGTCGCCTTGCACCAGCTCGGGGTGCCCGGGGGCGCGGCGCCAGTTGCGCTGGATGCCGGCACACGAATCGCACAGCTCCATCTTCTTCAATTCGTTTTGTCGATTCAAGTCCTGGGTCATGTTACTGCTCTTGATGTTGGTGATGGGGGCATCTAGGTAGTAGATTGTCGCCCCTCGGTTGCCGAGGCCGAAGCACCTGCGGCGCACGCTGAAAAATCATCACACCTCAAACAAAATCAGGCTCAAGCCCCCGCTGAACCTGCCGGAGCCGCCATCAATTCAGGACCGCTGGGTAGCCCAAAGGCGGTTTTCAACGGCGACGAGATCAGATGCCATGGCGTGGGTTAAGACCATCCCTAAGCAGGCGACTGGGCGTCGATCCGCTGATCAACGCGCAATGGAACAACAAGAAGAGCGCCACAGTCGATATTTCAGTGGCTTGCCTGTTCTCTGGCGGCCCCCGCAGTTGACCACGGTGGCTCGTGGTCAACTTACCCCCCAACGCCGCCGTAGGCCGCTTCTTTGTTTGACGCTCAAAACACGGTGGCGTTATTAAGGAACTGGCGTGTTTACTTGGGCCAGAGCGCCCAGAGCCGCAAAGGCTGGTTGACCCGCGAAGCCAGCAGACCGGCATCCAGACCGGTACCGGCGAAATAGTCGGCCCGCACCGCGCCCACAATGGCACTGCCGGTGTCTTGCGCCAGCACCAGCTTCTGCAAATTCGCGGCACCGCCGCGCGATGCCAGCCACACGGGCGTGCCGTAGGGAATACTGAGCGGGTCCACCGCGATGGATCGGCCCGGCGTCAGTGCCACGCCCTGCGCGCCTTTGGGGCCGAAGGCGGCGTCAAAATCGCTGAGGGGCTCTTCGCGGAAAAAGACGTAGCGCGGGTTGCTCCAGAGCAGTTCCCGAAGGTGCTGCGGGTTTTGCGCTGCCCAGGCTTTGGCGGCGTCGGGCCAGGGGTTGATCTTGCTGACGCCCTGCTCCAGCAGCCACTGGTTCACGCTGCGGTAAGGCAGATTGTTGGACCCGGCAAAGGCAACGCGAACCGTGCGCTGCGAACCGTCGGCCTCGCTGATGCTGAGTCGGCCCGACCCTTGTATCTGCAGCGACAGCGCGTCGATGGGGTCCGCCACCCAGGCAATTTCCCGCCCTTTGAGAGCGGCGCGGGCTTCGGGCAGGGTATCGATTTCCTGCCGCGAAAACCAGGGCTTGCGGCTGTCCAGCGTGGCTGGCGGGCGGTACAACGGTACCTGGTAAATCCCGCCAGCCTGCCGACTGGCTTTGAGCACCGGTTCATAGTAGCTGGTGAGCAAGCCCTCGGAAGCACCTTGCAGGGTCTCGACCCGGTAGGGCTGCAGCCGTGCGACCATCCAGGCACGTTGCTCATCTACCGATGCAAGACTCAAACGCCGCACTTCGCTGCACAAAGGCGCAAAAACCGGACCTGGGCGTTCGCAGCTTCTGATCCAGGCGTTCCAGGCCTCATACAACGGATCGTCCTGAAAGCCTGGCAACTCGGCCCAGTGAACCGGCACCCAGCGACTTTTAACCTGCAGTAGCGGTGCTGACAAAATCGCGCCAGCGCCAGCGTTGCCGCCGGTTGCCGTGGACATCGCAGTCGGCGGAACTGATGAAGACGGCTCAGGCGGACTGGCGCACGAGACAAGCAGCGCCGCGATGGCGATAATCAGGGTAAGGTGCCTAGAGGGTCTTGATACCTTGCTTGCAATCCAGGAAAACGTCATGTTCGCATTGTTACTCGAAGCCCTGGGGGCCTTGCTGCTGCTGGTCTTCATTGTGTGGTGGACCATGTTTTCAGGCCGAAAGAAAGGTGAACTTGCACGCGAGCCGACGCTTCCCGCGTCAGAGTCCGGATCGGGCAAGAAATAAATGCGCCCAGCTGTCGGTGTTGATACAAAGTCTGGCCCCACGTCCGCAGCTTCACAGCACGCGATGGCCCAAGGCGGGCAGACGCCGGCGCACGTCCTGCAGATGGGCGGCCAGAATTTCTCCCATCACCAGCCCGGCTCCTTGTGACTGCTGCGCCATGATTTCACCCCACGGGTCAATCACCATGCTGCGGCCCCAGGTGCGGCGCGCATTTTCATGGGCACCACCCTGGGCGGCGGCCACCACATAGGCCAGGTTTTCAATGGCACGCGCGCGCAGCAGCACCTCCCAGTGGGCCTGACCGGTGGTGTAGGTGAAGGCACTCGGCACCAGCAACACATCGGCGTTCAAGGCCCGGTACAGCTCGGGGAAACGCAGGTCGTAGCAAACGCTCATGCCGATGGTGTACACATTGCCGTCCCTGGAGGCCAGCTTGAACGCGACCGGCTCGGTGCCGGGCGCCAGCACCCGGGTTTCGTCGTAGTCTTCCCTGCCGTGCGTGAATCTGAACAAATGAATCTTGTCGTAGCGCGCCACACACTGGCCCGATGGCGCGTAAGCCAGTGAGCAATTGCGTGCGCGGTCTGGGTCGCTGGTTGCTATTGGCAGTGTGCCGCCGACGATCCAGAGTCCCAGCGCACGCGCTGAATGACTCAAAAAATCCTGGATCAACCCGCTGCCAGCGCGCTCCTGGATTGCCAGCTTGTCGGTGTCCTGCCATCCCATGATGCAAAAGTATTCGGGCAGCACTGCCAGCTCGGCACCCTGGGCGGCAGCCTGCGCCAGCAATTGCCCGGCGGTGGTCAGATTGTTCTGCACATTCACGCCTGAAACCATCTGTATGGCCGCTATTTTCATGATTGAATCCGGGTCGGGTTAACGGGTTTCCACGGGAGTTTCACCCGTCTTGTCTTGGGCTGTGGCCCGGCGACCAATCTTGGCGATTTTGGGGTCGGACCAGGTGCCGTCGATGTGAAATTCCTGGGTCGCAGCTTCCATCAGGGGTTTGCGCAAAAACATCTGTGCCAGAAAAGTGCCCAGGCCGACGGCGGGATTGATCACCGTGGCAATCAGTGAGGCCGTGCCGGCATTGATTTCAGGGACCACGACCACCTTGAGGTTTTGTGTTTCACGGGCAATGTCGGCGCTGCCTTCCATCAGTACGGCGGCATTGACACCGCTCATCTGCAGGTTGTTGGTGGTCGCCAGCCCCTGCTTGATCGTGACATCGCCGCGAACGAAGTCAAAGGCAAAACCTTCGGAAAAGACATCGCGAAAGTCCAGCGTCAGCCGCCGGGGCAGGGACTGCAGGCTCAGGACGCCCAGCAGCTTGGAGATGCCGGGGTCCGCCTTGACAAACTGTCCTGATTCAATATTCACATTGAACTGCCCGCTTAAGGTCGGATAGTCCAGGCTCAGCGGCGAGCCAATCCAGGCAATCTGCCCTTCGAGCTTGCCCTTGCCGCGTCGGATCAGTTCGCCCAGGCCAAAGCGTTTGAGCAACTCGCCCGAATTGGCAATGTCCAGCGTGAAGTTCAGTACGGTGCGGCGGCGCTCGGCAACGGAAGGGCCCGCTTGGGCGTTCATCGCAACCCAGTTGCCGGTGGCGGTCAGCACGGCCTCGGGAACGATTATGTTGAACTTGTTCAGGCGCCACTCGCGCACGCCCTCACTGCCGCTGGCTGTTGCGCCGCGGTTGACCGCTTCGATTTCAACCCGTCCCAGCTTTTTGCCGCGCAACTCCATGTCCTGCACCACGATGTCCAGTGCCGGGATGTTGGCGGGCTGTTCGTCAAGGATGGCTTCGACCTCGCTGGCCGGGCCCGGTGCCAGGTTCAAGCGTGAAAGCCGTGCGAACAGGCGGGCGGCACCCATTCCGCCGGCCTGGCGAAATTCCACATAGCCATTGAGTTCTGACGCATCGACGTTGGCGCGCCAGTTCAAGCCGTCGCGCGATCCCCCGACCACGACGTTGTGCAGCCTGCGCCCCTGCACCAGCAAGTCCCTGGTCCGAATCGCCATCACAGTGGGCAGGTAGCCTTGGGCCGCGCTGGCGCTGGTGGAGTTCACCGGCACGATAGCCGGCCCCAAGGGTGTCGGCTGTGGTGCGCCGGTATCGGGCCAGGCGGTCAGGATTTTCTCCCAGGCATCAAGGTCTACCTGGGCCAGGTTGATGTTGGCCGCCACGCCAGTTTCCAGCGCTGGCACGGTTTCACCGGCCTCCAGCCCGATGCCGATGCTGCCGCGAATCACGCGGGGCTCGGTGCCGCTCACATCCCGCACATAGTTGATGGCAGCCACCCGTCCGATGCTGACTGACAGCCGGTCCTGCAGTGGCTGGCCCGAATCCATGGCGCCCGGCAGCAGGACGTTCTCAAAACGCAGCGGCAGTGCTGACTCGGCCGTTTTGTTCAGGGGTGCCGGTAAATTCAGCGCCAGGCCCTGCAGGCTGCTGGAAAGCGCGATCTCGGACACGCCGCGTCGAAAGGTCAGCGCGGCGGAGTAAGCCGTGCCGCCGCTGGCGTTTTGCGCCATGCGTGAAACCATCCCCAAATCCCTGGCTTGGCGCAGCCCTTCCGCCGTCAGCGTGCCTTGTGCCTTGAAGGTCACCGGGACTTCTGCCACTGCGCCACCTCCTGCCGGGATTGACGGCGCGCGCATGCCGCCGTCAAAGCGGATGTCGCCGCCGAACAGACCCGCCTGGGCGCCGGTGACGGTAAAGCCACGCTCAGTCACGTTCACCACGCCCTTGAGCTTTTTCAGTTGAGGGGTGCCGGGAGCGAACTGCACATCGTTGCCGGGCAGCGTGATGGTGCCTGCAACCTGCGATTTGTCGATGGACTGGATGGGCAGACTCAAATGGAAGCGGTAATCACCCAAGCCGGTGGCCACGGTCCTGGCCAGCATCTGGTGGGTCATGCCGCCAACCGGCGAGATGTTGACAAAGTTGAGGGCGTCGGAAAGCAGCCCTTTGAGTTCGGTCGTCACCTCGACTGTGGCACCCTGCGTCAGGTCAGCAATGCGTGCGTTGGCCTTGAGCAGTTGCAGGCCAGGCAAGCCGGCGACCTTGGCGCTGGCACCATTGATTTCCATGGCGGCGCGAGTAAAAACCAGCTCGCCATTGAGATCGGTGAGGGCCGGCCACGGCGCTGTGCCCGGTGGCTGCAGGGATTTCGGGACATAGGCAAATTGCACGTTGTGTACTTTGGCGGAGACCCGGAAATCCCCCTGGGCCGGGTTTTTGAAAGGGAGTTGATCGAGGGCTCCCTTGACCCTGAATTTCACATTGCTGACCTGACCCTGCGTCACTGCGTCGCGCACATAGTGACGCACCTTGTCGGGCAGCACCAGCGGCAAATAGCGGTGAACCCGGGTGCCATCGCCCCGGCTCAAAGTACCCTGAAGGTCAAGCACGCCGGGGAAGCGGCGATCGGGCGAAGGGCCGGTCACTGATGGACTTGTAGCCTCCTCTGCGGTATGCCAGCTGATTTGCGCCTGTCCCTGCGCGTCGGCATTGGCAAACTGCAGATTGCGCAGCTGCGCTTCGATTCTGCGGCCTGACAGCTTCCATTGCGCATCCGCCGACAGCTGATCCAGCGCAAGTCGCGGCTCCTCGAAGATGCCGGGCAGATCGAGCGCGCCCTGGCTGATTTTCACCCTGGCTTTTCCGCCTTCCTGCGTGAAATCGAAGTCAAGGTCGGCACCGCTGACGCCCGGTCGACCGGGCGCTGCATGCGCGGAACTGGCCGCTTCGCCACTGGCCGCTGCCAGCGTGTCGGGTGCGGCGGCAACACTCAGTCCCACCACACGGCCTTTTGCCGCATAGGTGGTCGGTGCATCGAGGGGGCCCTGCCAATGGGCCTCAATGGCTTGCATTAGGCCTTTGGGCGCGAACGAGGTGATGAGCTCGTGCGTGGCGCGGTCCAGCGGCAGACGGTTGGCGATCTGCGCCAGGGCGGCGAGGTCCAGCTTGTCGGCCTTGAGTTCGCTGTGCTGGGGCGTTCCTGCCTGATCACGGGTGTGGGCCAGTGCCACGTTGCCGCCGGGCCACTGCAAGCCGTCCTGGGTGCGAAAGCGCAGACCCTCGGTGCTGAAATCAAATCCGTTGGCGCGTTGCCCACCACCGATGCGCCCGGCCATTGATTCGAATGCCAGCGGCTCAAGCTGGGTTCCCAGTCTGACATCCACATCCTGCAGCGCCACGTCGGCGGTCTCGCCGGAAATCCGGCCCTTGTTGACATCAACCCAGGCGCGCAGCGCTCCGCCACCCCGTATCAGTTCCACGCCCAGTGTTTTAATGCTGATGTATTGCATGATGCGCGACACATCGACGCGGCGGAAGTCGGCATACATCTGTCCCGTCCACGTGGCAAAGTTGCCCGCCTTGATCGACCATAGCGGACTCTTGAAAATTCCCCGGAGCGTGAAGCGCCCACCCCATTCGACTGGTGGCGTGGCATCCAGGCGCATGAGATGGCGGTTGCGACCGTTGCGCATCACCCAATCCACGTGCGTCAGCGCCAGTGGCTGCGCCGGGTGCAACTCGTCGGTCCAGCGCACGGTGCCGTCATGGATCACAAACTCGGTTTGCGAAAAAAACCAGTCAGCTGCCGCGCTGTGGCTGGTGTCCTGGCTGCGCGAGACATCCAGTCCGCCAACATAAATTTTTCCGTCGGCGCCGCGCCGGATGTCGAGATCGGGCTTATCGATATAAAGCTGCTCGAAACCCAATCCCCAGAGCGAAGAGGGCGACAGGGCTCCCAGAATGCGCGGCAGGCGCAGGGCCTCGCGTCCCTGCGCATCAAGCAGCATTACGTCGCTTAGCTCAACAGTGGGGATCATGCCCTGCGAACGTGCGGTGATCTGGCCAATGCGAACCGGCATCCCCAGCGCCTTGCTGGCCGCGATTTCCAGGCGCGGACGAAGTTCTCCGATTCGCGGCACAATCCAGCCATGCAGCACCAGCACGCTCAGGCCAAAAAGCAGCCACGCCGCCACAACCAGCCACAGCAACAAGCGCATGGTCAGTGCGATCCATCGCAGGCGTCGGGACGGCAAGACCGGTGGTTTGAAAATCATGAGCTCCATTGACATGAGAATTATGACCGTCGGCGGCGTTGTGCGCTTGGGATAGTACGATGAAGTTTTGTGAATTAATGTGATGACTGTTCCCTCGATCGTTTGCATTGACAGCCTGTTGCCCGGCAGCCCTGAGGCATCGGCATATTCCCGCTGTGTTCAGCGTATCCGGCGGCGCCATGCGGCACAGCTGCCCCTGTTGCCAGCTGGCGCGCCAGTGCGTGCCGCCATGCAGACCACTCTGGAGGCCCTGCTGGAAAGCGGCCTGGAGACCGGCGCCGCGCTGCGGGTGCTGCGCCAACTGGTGATGGAACGGCTGGTGGTACTCGACTGCGACGGCGCCTGCGCCAGCCAGGCCCCGCTGGCCGTGGTCACCCGGGCCATGACTGAACTGGCGGAGCTGGCGCTCGATGTCGCCATGCAGGACTCGCGGAGGACGCTCGACGCGTTGTATGGCACCCCGCAGGCCCCCGGTGGCGCGCCCGCCCGGATGTGGGTGGTTGGCATGGGCAAGCTGGGCGCGCGGGAGCTCAATGTTTCCAGTGATATTGACCTGATCTATGTCTATGACCACGATGGCCAGACGGCGGGCCGCAGCGATGGCCGCGGCCAGATATCCAACCACGAATACTTTGCGAACCAGGTCAAGGCCATTTACAGCCTGATCGGCGACGCCACCGAGAACGGCTTTGTGTTCCGGGTTGATCTGGCGCTGCGGCCGCATGGCAGCAGCGGACCGGCCGCCATTTCCCTGGGCGCGTTGGAAGAATATTTTCAGGCAGAGGGGCGCGAATGGGAGCGTTTTGCATGGCTTAAAAGCCGCGTCGTTGCGCCTCTGGAGGGTGTCCGCAGTGGCTCGGCGCAGGCCTTGCGCGGCTCGGTACTGCCTTTTGTGTTCAGGCGCTATCTGGACTACAACGTGTTTGATGCGTTGCGCATCCTGCACCGGCAAATTCGTGAGCACGCGGCCAGGCGCTGCGCTGGTCACCCCGAACGCGCCAACGACGTGAAAATGTCGCGTGGCGGCATCCGCGAGATTGAATTCACCGTGCAACTGCTGCAGGTGGTGCGCGGCGGGCAGTTTCCCGAATTGCGCACCCGCCCCACCCTTGACGCGTTGCAGCGCGTCGCCAGCGCTGCGCTGATGCCGCGGGACACCGCCGACGCGCTGGCAAGGGCCTACGTTTTCCTGCGCCGCGTCGAGCATCGCATCCAGTACCTCGATGACCAGCAAACCCATGTACTGCCGAGTCGTGACGACGACCTGGCCTGGATTGCCCAGACCCTGGGTTTTCGAAACTGCTACGAGTTTCTGGGCGAACTCGACGCGCACCGCGAACTGGTCGCTGGCGAGTTTGACAAGTTGCTCGGCGGTAAAACCGAGTGCAAGGGCTGCGGCAAGGTTGCCGCGACAGCCGACTCCGCACCGCAACAGCTTGACGAACTGCTTGAGCAGCCGCCGGTGCACTGGCCGGAAAAATTTCGCGCTCGTCTGGTACTGTGGCACCAGCACCCCAGGCTGCTTGCCTTGCGCGAGGACTCGCGTGTCCGCCTGACCCGGCTGCTGCAGCGCACCGCGCTATGGCTGCATGAAGGCACGGTGACCGAAGAGGCCGCGCTGCGGCTCATTGACTGGATGGAACCCCTGCTCAGGCGCGAGAGTTATCTGGCGCTGCTGCAGGAACGCCCTGCCGTCCACGAACGGCTGCTGCGGCTGCTTGGCGCGGCAAAATGGCCCGCGCGCTATCTGTTCCAGCATCCCGGGGTCATCGACGAGCTCGCCAGCGACGCGCTGATGCACGAGCGTTTTGATCCGCCGGCTTTCGTTCAGGAGCTGCAGCAGCGGCTGGCCGCCCTCAAACGCACGGGTGAAGACGACGAGGAAAGCTGCCTGAACCTGCTGCGTCGCGCCCACCATGCCGAGGTGTTTCGTACGCTGGCGCGCGATGTGGAAAGCGTGCTCACGGTCGAGCAGGTGGCCGACGATCTGAGTGCGCTGGCCGATGCCATTTTGCGCATTACCGCCGAGTGGTGCTGGCAGCGCCTCAAGAACCGGCACCGCGAGGCCCCGCAGTTCGCCATCATTGCCTACGGCAAGCTGGGCGGCAAGGAGCTTTCGTACGGCAGCGACCTGGACATTGTGTTTGTCTATGAAGACGACGACGAACGCGCTTCGGAAGTCTATGCCGCCTTTGTGCGCAAGCTGATCAACTGGCTGACCCTCAAGACCGGCGAGGGTGACCTGTTCGAGATTGACACGGCGCTGCGACCCAACGGCAACTCGGGCCTGCTGGTGACTCCCTTTGAAGCCTACAGCCGCTATCAGCAGCAACGCGGCAGCAATACCGCCTGGACCTGGGAACACCAGGCCATGACGCGCGCGCGCTTCGTGCTGGGGGATGAGTTGCTGCGCCAGCGCTTTAACGACGTTCGCCACAGCGTGATCAGCGCGCCGCGCGATCTGGCAGCGCTGCGCCATGAAATAGTGGCCATGCGCGAAAAAGTCCGCGTCGCGCATCCGGTCAAAACCGGGAAATTCGACGTGAAGCACAGCACCGGCGGCATGGTGGATGCCGAATTCGCGGTGCAGTTTCTGGTGCTCTCCCAGTCGGGGCGGCACCCCGAACTGGCCGACAATGTGGGCAACATCGCCCTGCTGCAGCGCGCGGAAATCGCCGGCCTGCTGCCACCGGGCGTTGGTCAGCGCGCTGCCAGCGCCTACCGCGAACTGCGGCGTATCCAGCACCATGCCCGCCTCAACGAGGAGCCGACGCAGGTCACCGCGCCCGCGTATCAGGCCGAGCGTGACGCGATTGAGCAGCTCTGGGCCGCCACCTTTGATTAAAGTTGTCTGGCGGCACCTGCAAACAGCGTGTTCACGCGCCCGCCAGGTAGCTGCCGGATTTGCCGCCGTGCTTTTCGAGCAGTTTCATATCGGTCATGGTCATACCGCGGTCCACCGCCTTGCACATGTCGTAGATCGTGAGCAAGGCCACGCTGATCGCGGTCAGCGCCTCCATTTCCACGCCGGTCGGACCCACGGTTTCTATCGTGGCGGTGCCCAAGATGGCTGCTCTTTCATCATCATCATCATCAACATTGTTGCTTGTCAACTTATCCAGTGATTTATCAACCATAAAATCAATAGCAACTCGGGTCAGCGCCAGTGGATGGCACAGGGGAATCAAATCGCTGGTCTTTTTGGCCGCCATGATGCCCGCCACGCGTGCGATGCCCAGTACATCGCCCTTTTTGGCGCTGCCGTCAAGAATGATCGCCAGCGTTGTCCGTTTCATGACAATGCGGCCTTGTGCCACGGCGATACGATGGGTAGCCGCCTTGTTCGCGACATCGACCATGTGGGCTTGGCCCTGGCTATCAAAATGCGTGAGGGAGGAAGAAGACATTGTCACCATGCTTTTACAGAACCTTTACAACCATGCTCCATCATAAGAGCATGCCCACGATTCCACCAACACTTCAAAGGTGACTGCTTTTGTGCTCATCCGTTCATTCAACGCACAGGCCGCCAAAACCGCGGCTCGGCCTGAGCCGACTGGCCCTGGTGGCCATGATGCTGTTGGCTCCGGTCAATTTTTCTCTGGCGCAATCGCCAGGCGGGGCCACAGGCGGCGCGACTGGCGCGCTGCCGTCTCTGGGTGATAACTTCGAGTTGTCGGTGGCTGCCGAGCGCCGCATTGGTGACCGCATTGCCGCGAGCATTTATCGCGATCCGGACTATATCGATGACCCGGTTCTCGGCGACTATCTTGAGAGTATCTGGCAACCGCTGCTCAAGGCTGCGCGGGCGCGGGGCGAGCTTTCCGCGGAGATCGATGGGCGCTTTGCCTGGCAGCTTTTTTTGATCCGGGACCGAACCCTTAATGCCTTTGCCTTGCCCGGTGGGTATTTTGGGGTGCATCTGGGCCTGATTTCCTCGGTCAGCAATGCCGATGAAATGGCCGCCGTGCTGGGCCATGAGCTCAGCCACGTGACGCAGCGGCATATTGCGCGACTGATCACGCAGCAGAGTCGACAGGCTCCCATGCTGATTGCCGCCATGATTCTGGGTGTCTTGGCCGCCAGCAAGAGCCCGGATGTTGGCAGCGCGGCCATTGTTGGCGGGCAGGCGCTTGCCGCACAAGGCCAGCTCAATTTTTCGCGCGACATGGAGCGCGAAGCCGACCGGGTCGGTTTTGGTGTCATGACCGATGCCGGGTTTGACAGCGGTGGCGAGACCACCATGTTTGCAAAGCTGCAGCAGGCGGCCCGCCTGAATGATAACGGGGCCTTCCCATATTTGCGTTCGCACCCGCTGACCACCCAGCGCATTGCCGAAGTGCAGGCACGGGTGCAACTGGCCGAGGCGTCCGCCGCCAAGCCAACGCCAGCGCATGAGAATGATGAAGCCAAAGCGCACGTGTTGCATGCCATGATGGCCGCGCGCGCCAGAATTCTGGCGGCCCCTGGCGTTGATGCATTGCGCGCCATGGTTGCCGAAGCGCAGCGTGCAGCGGTCTCGCTGCCAGCGCCGGCGTCTCCTGCTTCGGACGCCAATATCCGTGATGCTGGAACTTTGTACGCGGGCGTGTTTGCAGCGGCCCAGTTGCGTGATTTCTCTGCGGCCCGAACGCTTCTGGCCCGGCTCAAGCCGTTTGTCTCCGACATTGCACGCGCCAATCAAGTCGTGGACCTGCTGGCCGTTGAGCTTGATTTGCTGGCGGGCGTGGTTCCGCCTTCCGCATCGAGCGTCAATTTGACCAAGGCCAATACGCGCGCCGAGGTGTTGATTGAGGCGCGGTCGTTGCTGGCCGCGCGGCGCGCCCCAGAGGTCTCAAACCGGCTGCAGACCTGGGTGACGGCCCACCCCAAGGATGCGCTGGCCTGGCAGCTGCTTTCGGAGGCGTATGGCAATCAAAATCAGGCGGTCCGGGCGATTCGCGCCGACGCTGAAAGCCGGGTCGCGCAGCTTGACTACCCGGCAGCGCTGGATCGTTTCAAGGCAGCGCAGGCGTTGATGCGCAGCAACCCCACCAGCGCCGATTTTGTGGAGGGCTCGATCATTGACGCGCGCGCGCGCCAGGTTGCGTTACTTGTGAAAGAGCAGGCGCTGCAAGACAAAGTCGATCGCTAGCTGCAGCACCGAGTAAAGCAGCGAGCCAATCAGGGCCGCGCCAAAACCCCGCACGCTCAGGCCCGTGACCAGGCTGGCTGCGGCCCAGAACATCAGCGCGTTGACGATGAAGAGAAAAAGCCCCAGCGTCGCCAGCGTGACCGGCAGCGTCAGCAGAACCAGAATGGGGCGCACCACCAGATTCAGCGCGCCCAGCACCGCCGCCGCAAGCAGCGCCGCGGTAAAGCTGCTCACCACCACGCCTGAATAAAGATAGGCTACCGCCAGCAAGGCAGCGGCACTTAAAAGCCAGTTGACGAGGAGTTTCATGACATCAGAATACCACCACCCCACGACCTGCCACCATCGCCACGGTCAGCGTCTGCACTGCGGCTTACTGCGCCGGGTATTTGGCGCATCACGTTGGAGGCAACGGACGGTCGTTTTGGCCGCTATGGATCGGGCGCTGGAAACCAACGCACCGACCCAGCCGCCTGATGCCAGTTCGAGCCGGTCAGAGCCCACCATTTATGACCGGACTGTTGGCGATAAGATCCACTGACAGCCTTTATCATTTTGAGAGTGCCCCGCACGGCGCGCTCTCCCTCCATAAGATACCCATGCTCGTTCCGGACGGTCTGCCTACGCCAGCGCGCTACCACGCCATGGTGGTCATCATTCTCGGCATTGCGCTGTCGGTGCTCGATGGCACCATCGTCAACCTGGCGTTGCCCGGCATTGCGCGCGACCTGCAGGCCAGCGCCGCGCAGGCAGTCTGGGTCGTCAATGCCTACCAGGTGGCCACGCTGGCCCTGCTGCTGCCGTGTGCAACGCTGGGTGACCTGATTGGCTATCGGCGCGTGTACCTGGGTGGGCTGGTGCTGTTCACGGTGTCCTCGCTCGGATGCGCGTTGTCCCATTCGCTGCTGCTGCTGGCCGCCATGCGCGCCATTCAGGGTCTTGGTGCAGCGGGGATCATGTCGGTCAATGCGGCGCTGGTGCGCCTGATCTACCCCCGGCGCATGCTGGGCCGGGGCATCGCGATCAATTCGCTGGTGGTGGCCACGGCCTCGGTGGCTGGGCCGTCGATCGCCGCCGGCATCCTGTCGGTCGCGTCGTGGCCCTGGCTGTTTGTCCTGAACCTGCCGCTGGGCGTGGTGGTGCTGTGGCTGGGGTTTCGCGCCCTGCCGCCAAATTCCGTGGCCGCTCCGGCCGGGGTGCGGCTGTCGTGGCTTGATGTGCTGCTCAATGTGCTCATGTTCAGCCTGGTGGTGCTCGGGGTCGATGCGCTGGGCGCGCGCAGCGCATTGACCGCCACGCCCTCCAGTGTCGGCGCTGGCCTCGCCTTGGTGGCGGGTGGCCTGCTGGTCGGGCTGGTCTATGTGCGCCGCCAGTGGGTTCAGCCGCTGCCCTTGTTTCCGCTGGATCTTCTGCGCATTCCCGTGTTCGCGCTGTCGATGGGCACTTCGGTGGGCGCTTTCGCGGCGCAGATGCTGGCCTACATCGCACTGCCGTTCCTGTTGCTCGACAGCTACGGGCGCTCGCCGCTGCAAGCCGGCCTGCTGATCACCGCATGGCCGCTGGCCATCGTGGTCGTGGCACCGATCGTGGGCCGTCTGATCGGCCGCTATCCGGACGGTCTGCTCGGCGGCATCGGCATGGGCATCATGGCAATCGGACTAGCTTTGATGGCAGCTCTGCCGGCGCAACCGGACAACGCCGCCATCGCCTGGCGCATGGTGCTGTGCGGTATCGGCTTCGGCATGTTCCAGTCGCCCAATAACCACACCATCCTGACGACGGCGCCCGAGCATCGTTCGGGTGGCGCCAGCGGCATGCTGGGCACGGCGCGGCTGACCGGACAAACCCTGGGGCGCGGTGCTGCTGTCGATTATTTTCAGCATGGTAAATGCCCACAATGGGCGCGGACCCGTGATTGCACTGGCGCTGGCGGCCTGTTTCGCGGCCGTGGCGGGCATCTTCAGCTCGCTGCGCGTGAGCCGGGCTCCGGCGGCCGACTGACGAGGCGGATGGGGCAACTGACCTTCTCAGTTACATAGAGTGCAGTACTGGCCCCAGATAACACCCGCCGGGAAATGCTGCACTTGGTGGCGCATCATGCTGCAGGCAACGACTTGGCGCTTTGGCCGCCATGTGCTGATCGGACGCTGGAAAGTGGCACGCTTGGTGGAATCTATCAGACCGATGGATTTTGGGTCAGGGCAAGACGCAAACCACGGGGTGCCCGAATCAGGCGAGTCAATGTGCAAGTTATTCCTGAACTTGCCCTTGGCAATTGACTGGATCGCTTTCAGCGGCTCGCACCTTTGTCGCGCAACAGCTGGGCGGCGGCGCAGGGGCCTTGCGTTGCTGTCAATCGGCTCAGTACATCCTCGCTTACATAGCCTTTGGCTACCCGGTTACCAATTTGCTCGCCAGCGGCCTGGCGCACGAAGCGCATGGCGTCCACATAGTCATTGACATCTTTGCGGCAGCGGGTTTCACTGACCGGGGCCAAGCGTTCGTCTGCGGTCTTTAGAGCCACCGGCTGGGCTTGCGCTGACAGACAGCTCGTCGCAAGAAACACAAGTAAAAGGTGAGAAAGTTGCATTGATCCTATTTCCGGCAGTTGAC
>DHWX01000082.1 GCA_002413395.1 Polaromonas sp. UBA5171
TCTTCTTGTGGACGCCGCCGCATTTCTGGGCGCTGGCGTTGTACCGTGTCGAAGACTATCGCAAATCCGGCCTGCCCATGCTGCCGGTTACGCATGGGAACGAATTTACGCGTTTGCAGGTTTTTTTGTACACTCTGGTGCTGTTTGCCGCATGCATGATGCCGTTTATTTTCAGAATGAGCGGCTGGTTATATCTGGTGGCTGCGGTGACGCTCAGCGTTGGTTTTAGCGGATACGCCTGGCGCTTGTGGCGCAATTATTCTGATGCATTGGCACGCAAGACCTTTCGCTTTTCACTGATTCACCTCTCGACTTTGTTCGCAGCCCTGCTGCTGGATCACTACCTCGTATGAATACGTTTTCATTGCTTCCTGGACGTCGCGTTGTCGCCCACTGGATGGGCTGCGTGTTTGCCCTGATCCTGACCGCCGGATTTTTGACGGCCTGCAGCCCAGATAAACCGCAGTTCAAAAGCGTCGATTTGACGGGTGCCGACTACGCGCAGGGTTTTTCCCTGACTGACCACAATGGCCGAGTGCGCACCCTCAAGGACTTTCCCGGCAAGGTTGTCATCGTGTTTTTTGGCTACACCCAGTGCCCCGATGTGTGCCCGACCACCTTGGCCGAAATAACGCAGGTCAAGCAGATACTCGGTCCCGATGGCGACCGGCTACAGGCGATCCTTATCACCGTTGACCCCGAGCGTGACACGCCAGAGATGCTCAAGGCTTATATGGGTAATTTTGACCCCACTTTCCTGGCGCTACGGCCCACCCTGGCCGAGTTGCCGGAAGTCGCCAAGTCCTTCAAGGTCTATTACAAAAAAGCAGAAGGAAAAACGCCAGGCAGCTACAGCATGGATCATTCAGCGGGTAGTTACGTTTTTGATGGGAAAGGCCGCATCCGCCTGTACAGCCGTTACGGTGCTGGCGCTGAAGCGCTGGCATCCGACATCAAATTGCTGCTCAAAAATAACGGATAGGCCGCAGTCCCGGCTCCTTGTGACTCTTGAAGCCATCAAGCCATGAACTAGGCCTGCGTCGACCTCAGCCTGGCCTATCAGACCTGGTACTCAGGCATAGGCGGCCAGCACCTTTTTCATTTTTTTCATGGCAGCGACCTCAATCTGGCGAATGCGCTCAGCGCTTACCTTGTAATCTGCTGCCAAGTCATGCAGCGTCATGCCGCCCGAGCCATCGTCATTAACCTTGAGCCAGCGCTCTTCCACGATGCGGCGCGCCCGTGGATCCAGTTCTTCCAGGGCGGCGCTGATGCCATCCGTGGTCAGATGGTCATGCTGGCGTGATTCCATCAGAGCCGTCGGCTCCTGCGTAACATCAGCCAGGTAGGCAATCGGGCCAAAGGCATTTTCACCATCGTCAGCGGGGTTGGGATCGAGCAGCACGTCACCACCGGACATGCGCTGCTCCATTTCAATGACTTCCTCGCGCTTGACGTTCAGCGTTTTTGCCATTGAATCAATCTGGCCCTGCGTGAGCGCGTCTCGATGCGTCGCTACCTCGGCATCGTCCTTGAAGCCCTGCTTCATGGAGCGCAGGTTGAAAAACAATTTACGCTGGGCCTTGGTCGTGGCCACCTTGACCATGCGCCAGTTTTTAAGGACGTATTCATGAATTTCGGCCTTGATCCAGTGCATGGCATAGCTGACCAAGCGCACACCCTGGTCGGGATCAAAGCGTTTGACCGCTTTCATCAGACCAATATTCCCCTCTTGAATCAGGTCGCCGTGGGGCAGGCCATAGCCCAGATATTTTCTGGAAATAGACACGACCAGGCGCAAGTGAGATAGCACTAACTTACCAGCCGAGTCAAGGTCGTTGTTTTCTTTGAGATTTTTGGCAAATTCCTGCTCCTGCTCCAGAGTGAGCATGGGCAAACGGTTGACCGCCGAAATATAAGCATCCAAGTTACCCAGAGGGGGAACCAGCGACCAAGGATTGAGGTTAGCCACGGCACCCGTCTTGGTGTTCGGCGCGACAGCGGCAGCTCGGGTCTGGGGCGAAAGGGTGTATGACACGGCAGAGCTCCTTTTCTCGAAGATATAAATGTTAGCACTCTATTAGAGAGAGTGCTAAGCAATAGGTTCAATGGCTTTGATAGAGTCAGGCTAATCCATGCTTTCCCCTTGGTCTATCAGACTTAGTCTTCTATCTTGGACTTTGGTTCGGTGGACGTTTGTAGGAGATGGAGCAGGAGATTTGGCATCAAATGCCCTCATCAGAGCCTGTTAACCCCTTTTCCTGATCAGACGCAAGCAGCGGCAAACGCTGGTGCCGCTGCGTTTTCAGGGCTGGCGCTTATCTTCGGCGATTTCACGCACGTCAACATCCACCACTTCGCCTGCGCTTGGGCTGACTGGTTCGTGCCGGGCCGATCCGCCCGACCACATGCCCTGACGTGAGAACCGCTGGAAATGGCCAAAGACTGCCGCTGGCGCGGGGTTCCGCCCAGTAAACAGAGACGTGAGCAGGCTCAGAGCGACCACAAACAGGGCTGCCACCAGCAGGCTAACCGCAAAAATGGCCGCGAACAGGCCCAAAAGAAGCTTGAAAACAAAACTCAATATTCGGCTGGCAACACTGGGCACGTGGGAAATTCCTTTTAATACTCGCAGATTGAGCTTAAAGCGGCAATTTCAAGCCAAGAGGGCCTGCGCAAACTCACGCGCGTTGAAAGTTTCTAGGTCTTCCAGTTTTTCTCCCACACCAATGAAGTACACCGGCACCGGGCGCAAATCCGGGAAGGTTTGGGTGCGCTCCCGCGCCCACAGCGCAATGGCTGCCAGCACACCGCCCTTGGCGGTGCCATCGAGCTTGGTCACGATCAGGCCGGTGAGTTGCAGCGCCGCATCAAAAGCCTTGACCTGGGCCAGCGCATTCTGGCCGGTATTGCCGTCGATCACCAGCAGCACCTCATGCGGCGCCGTGGCCTCGGCCTTCTGCACCACGCGCTTGATCTTGCGCAGTTCCTCCATCAGGTGAAGCTGGGTGGGCAGGCGGCCTGCGGTATCGACCAACACCACGTCCTTGCCGCGCGCCTTGCCTGCGGTCACCGCGTCAAAACTTACCGCGGCCGGATCACCGCCTTGCTGGCTGACAATCTCGACGGTGTTGCGGTCGGCCCAGACGCTGAGTTGTTCGCGTGCGGCAGCTCGGAAGGTATCGGCGGCGGCCAGCAGCACTGAAGCGCCTTCATTGGCCAGATGGCTCGTGAGTTTGCCGATGGACGTGGTTTTTCCAGCACCGTTGACGCCCGTGACCATGATCACGGTGGGCTGATGCTGCCCGATCACCAGCGGCTTTTCCAGCGGCTTGAGTAACTCCGTAATGGCGTCAACCAAGGCATTCTTGACAGCCACAGGGTGCGTCATACCGCCGTCCTTCACCCGGCGCTTGACGTCTCTGAGCAGGTGTTCCGTTGCCTTCACACCGGTGTCAGCCATCAGCAGTGCGGTTTCCAGATCCTCGTACAGGACGTCGTCAATCCGGCTGCCAGTAAAAACGGTGGAAATGGTGACGCCGGTTTTACGCAGGCCCGCCTGCAGTTTGCTGAACCAGCGCTGGCGCTCGGGCACCACCGTGCCAGTCACCGGAATGGCAATGGGCGTGACCAGCGCGCTGCCAATGAGTCCTCCCCCACTGGCACTGGATGCCGGGGCTGCGGGCACTTCGGGAGGAGTGGACGGTGATTTTTTTTTGAAAAAACTGAACATTGAGTATGCTTGTAGAGTCACCCTATTCTATGAAACACCCCACGCGAGCCTCCTTGACGATCCCGGCACCCCTTTTCAGGCACCTTGGGCGCCGATTTTTGGTCTTCCTGCCAGCAGTGCTCGCCTTTTTTTCCGGCAATACAGCATTTGCACAGGTTCCCGCACGCATTGAGCAGTTCACGCTGGCCAACGGCCTGACGGTCATCGTCAAGCCGGATCACCGCGCACCTACCGCTGTCCACATGCTGTGGGTGCGTGTGGGTGCGATGGATGAAGTGGACGGCACTTCGGGCGTGGCCCATGCGCTGGAGCACATGATGTTCAAGGGTACGCCCACGGTGAAGGCCGGCGAATTCTCCAGGAAAGTGGCCACGCTGGGTGGGCGTGAGAATGCATTCACCGGCCGCGACAACACCGGCTTTTACCAGCAGATTCCGGCCAGCAAGCTAGCAGACGTGATGCGCCTGGAGGCTGACCGTTTTGCCCACAACCAGTGGCCTGACAATGAATTCAAGCGCGAGATCGAAGTGGTCAAGGAAGAGCGCCGCCTGCGCACCGAAGACTCGCCTCGGGCCATGCTGGATGAGCAGCAGACGGCGATCACCTTTATCGCGTCGCCCTACCGGCGGCCCGTGGTCGGCTGGATGAGCGACCTCGACGCCATGACGCCCAGTGATGTGCGCGACTTTTACCGGCGCTGGTATGTGCCGGCCAACGCCGCTGTGGTTGTGGCGGGCGACGTGAGTGTGGCAGAGGTCAGGCGACTGGCTGAAAAATACTATGGCCCCATTCCCGCGCGCCCGGTGCCAAGGCGCAAACCTCGTCTCGAGCCGGAACAGGCGGGCGCGCGGCATCTTGACTACAAGGCCCCGGCCAGCCAGGCCTATGTGAACATGGCGTTCAGGATTCCCAGCCTGGACGCGTCCGATTTGCGTGATAGGCCAGGCGCGGCGGCACCCACCGCGGCGGCCAGCCGCGAAGTGCTGGCTCTCACGGTGCTGGCTGCAGTGCTTGACGGCTATGATGGCGCCCGTTTGCAGCGTGCGCTGGTGCAAGGCGAAAACGGCGAGGGTCGGGTCGCCGACAGCGCCGGAGCCGCCAGCGGCCTGATCGGCCGTGGGCCGCAGTTGTTTGTGCTTGATGGGGTTCCGGCTGCGGGGAAAACCGCGCAGCAGGTGGCCGAGGCGCTACGCCACCAGGTGGCTCTGATTGCCCAAGGCGGCGTTAGCGAGGCCGAACTCAGGCGTGTCAAGACCCAATGGGTGGCCAGTGAAACCTACAAACTCGACTCGGTGTTCAGCCAGGCGCAAGAGTTGGGCTCCGACTGGGTCCAAGGCCTGCCGCTGGACGCCAGCGCGCGCCTGATTGCCCGACTGCGCAGCATCACCAGCAGCGAAGTGCAAGCCGTTGCCGCCAAATATTTTGGTGACGACCAGATGACCATGGCAACCTTACTGCCTCAGCCGCCCGATCCGGCACACAAGCCGCGCAAGCCGAGCAGCGCGGCTGCCGGCATCCGCGATTGAACTGAACCCAGAACCGATTGATTCGACATTTTCATGATGATCGCAACTAAAAAAATAACTGTTAGAGCACTGTTGATATGCGTTACAGGAATTTTTATTCATTCAATGGCGCTGGCCGCCATTCCGATCCAGCACTGGACGCAACCTGGCGGTGCGCAGGTCTATCTGGTGGAAAGCCCGGCCATTGCCATGGTCGACGTGCAGATTGATTTTGATGCGGGCAGTCGGCGCGACCCGTCCGCGCAGGCGGGTCTGGCCAGCATGATGGCAGGCATGCTGGACAAAGGCGTGAGGGCTTCTAGCAATGATGATGCAGCCCTGGATGAAAGCGCTCTCGGCGAGGCCTGGGCCGATCTCGGGGCGGAGTTTGGTGCCGGTGCCGGTTCCGATCGGTTGAATTTTTCACTGCGTTCACTGACGGATCCCGACTTGCTGGGCAAGGCCGTGGCGCTTGCCGCACGTGAGATCGCCGAGCCTGCTTTTCCAGAGACCATCTGGCAGCGCGAACGCGAGCGCATGAATGCCGCCATCAAGGAGTCCAATACCCGCCCTGCCACCATCGCGGCCCGGGCTTATACGCAGGCGGTGTATGGCACGCATCCTTATGGCTACGAAATGACCGAGGCAAGCCTGGCGCGCATAAGTGTGGCTGACATGCGCGCGGCCCATGCCGCGGGCGTGGTGGCCTGCCGCGCCCGCGTCAGCATGGTCGGTGCCGTCACGCGCGCGCAGGCCGACGCCATGACCACGCAACTGCTGTCGCGGCTGCCGCAGCAGGTGTCCTGCGCCAGCCTGCCGCCATTGCCTGCGGTGCCTGAAGTGCAGCCGCTGGCCGAGGCAAAAGAAATACGCATTCCCTTCGATTCGGCGCAGGCGCATGTGCTGATTGGCCAGCCCGGCTTCAAACGCGCCGACCCTGACTATTTTGCACTGACGGTGGGTAATTACATTCTGGGCGGCGGTGGTTTTGTGTCGCGGCTGACCAATGAGGTACGGGAAAAGCGTGGACTGACTTATGGGGTGTCGAGTCATTTCTCGCCAGGCCGGAACGCCGGGAGTTTCACGGTGAGCTTGCAGACCCGGCCTGACCAGGCCGCGCAGGCAGTTGAAATCGTACGCCAGGTAGTACGAGACTTTGTGGCTAAGGGACCGACCGAGGCCGAACTCCAGGCCGCCAGGGACAACCTGATTGGCGGCTTTGCGCTGCGCATCGATAGCAATCGAAAACTTTTGGGCAACATTGCCGGTATCGCCTGGAACAACTTGCCGCTCGACTACCTGGATACATGGACGCAGCAGGTGAAGAGGGTGACGGTGGCTGACATCAAAGCGGCTTTTGCGCGCAAGCTGCAGCCCGAAAAAATGGTAACCGTCATTCTTGGGGCTACGCCATGAAATATACGCCCGCCAAACTTTCAACCAAGGCATCCGTGAAGCCCAAGGGAACGGCTCACCTCAAACCGCCCGGAGAAATCCGGATCATTGGCGGGAAGTACAAACGAACCAAGCTGCCGGTGCCCAACAGCCCTGGCCTGCGCCCCACGCCCGACCGTGTGAGGGAAACCCTTTTTAACTGGCTGGGCCAGGATCTGAGCGGCTGGCGCTGTGCCGATGTGTTTGCCGGTACCGGCGCACTGGGGTTTGAGGCGGCGTCGCGCGGTGCCGCCGAGGTGTTGTTGTGCGAGCAAAACCCGGCGTTGGTGCTGCGACTTTTAGCGTTGCAAGCGAAGTTGCAGGCCAGCATGGTCAGGATTGAACGCGGCGACGGGCTGAGCGCGCTGCGGCGTTTGAGCGCGGGCAGCATGCAACTCGTGCTGCTTGATCCGCCGTTTGAATTTACCCAGTTTGAGGCCATGCTGAAAGCCGCTGCTCAGGTGATTGGCCCCAACGGGCTGATCTATCTGGAGGCTCCCAGGGCGTGGCTCGATAACGAGTTGCTGCCGCTGGGCCTGCGGGTGCACCGCAGCGGCAAGGCAGGCGCCGTGCATTTTCATTTGCTGACCGGGGCATAATTTCGTCATGTCCGCCACCTTGCCGTCACTTCCGCCATCCAGCCCTCGTGTCGCCGTTTACTCCGGCACGTTTGACCCGTTCACCCTGGGCCACGATGATGTGGTGCGCCGCGCCGCCAGACTGTTTGACCAGCTTATTATTGCCGTGGCGGCAGCGCATCACAAAAAAACCTTGTTTCCACTGGATATGCGCGTGGCACAAGTGCAGGCTGCGACCAAAAACATGGCCGGTGTGAAGGTGCTGCCGTTTGACGGACTGATCATGGATTTTTGTGCCACGCACAATGCCTGCGCCGTGGTGCGGGGCGTGCGCAACCTAACGGACTTTGATTACGAAACACAAATGGCCGCCATGAACCGCAAGCTGCGCCCGCAGGTGGAAACCATGTTTTTGTTGCCCGATGCGCCACTGCAATGCATCAGCAGTACGCTGGTGCGCGAGATCAGCAAGCTTGGCGGTGATGTGACCCAGATGGTGAGCCCAGCCGTGGCCGCAATGCTGGCCACGGCGCTCCGTACGGCAACAGGAGCCTGATCATGGCCCTGATGATCACCGACGAATGCATCAACTGCGACGTGTGCGAGCCCGAATGCCCCAACGAGGCAATTTTTCTGGGCAAGGAAATTTATCAGATCGACCCAAGAAAATGCACCGAGTGCGTCGGCCATTTTGACGAACCGCAATGCGTCCAGGTCTGTCCGGTAGCCTGCATTCCGGTTGATCCGCAACATTTTGAAAGCAGAGAAACCCTTTGGGAAAAATACCTGCGCCTGCAAGCGATCACGCCGGTGTTGCCCCGGTAATTCGGCACATTTCCCAAATCAGCTAATATTTTGTAGTCGAATCCGCCATTAGCCAAACAAGGACGCTGGCAAAAAGCTATCAAAATAATCGCTCTTAGTCCTGCTTTGACGGGTTGGCGGGTGCATCTGACAGGGGCGACGCTGCAGATGCAACCACAGGCCGCGGAGGCTTGGGCCGCTCGGGTCGGCTGGTGTGAATCAGCATCGTCGCTTTTTCCATCTCGCCGCTAAAGAGTTCTGGAATTGCCTTGAGGCAGCGTGCGATGCAGTCCTCAATCGCCGCGCGATGTTCCTGTGAAGGTTTGTTCAGCACCCAATTGATGACTTCTGCCTTCACGCCGGGGTGCCCGATGCCGATGCGCAGCCGCCAGTAGTCGGGCGTGCCAAGCTGGGCATGAATATCGCGCAAGCCATTATGACCGGCGTGGCTGCCGCCAAATTTGAGTTTGGCCTGACCTGGCATGATATCGAGTTCATCGTGAGCCACCAGAATTTCTTCAGGCGCTATTTTGAAAAACCGGGCCAACGCGGCCACCGATTTGCCGGACAGATTCATGAAGGTCATGGGTTTGAGTAGCCACTCGGCTTGCCCATTCACCGTGGTGCGGGCCACCTGGCCGTGGTAACTCTTGTCCAGTCTGAGCGGTACCTTCAACTCGCGCGCGAGCGCATCAATCCACCAGAAACCGGCATTGTGACGCGTGGCTTCGTATTCGGTGCCGGGGTTGCCCAGGCCAACAAACAATTTGATCATGTAGTGCGATGAGAAGACATGGCGGCAGGCGGTTGGGATGGCGTCTGCGTGCGATCCTGCTAGCGTAGCAGAACGCGTTGCAAAAAAAAACGGCTCTCATCTCCAATGGAAGACAAGAGCCGTTCAGGCGTCGGTGGCCTGTTTCAGGCCACAATGCCCTCAAGACGCAAATTACTTCTTGGCAGCGGGTTTGGCGGGCGCTTTGGCGGGCGCTTTGGCGGCCGGTTTGGCTGTGGCCTTGGCATCTTTTGAATCGGCGGGTGCCGCGGTGGCGGCGACATCTGCCGCAGGGGCTGCTTCAACTTCTTCCACGATGGCAGTGACCGACACCAGCACCGGGTTGTCCTGGCCCTTGGCGACGAATTTCACGCCTTTTGGCAGCGTGATGTCCTTGACGTGCAGCGAGGCACCTTTCGTCAGACCGCTCAAATCAACAGGAATGAATTCCGGCACGTCCGCGGGAAAGCAGGAGATGGTCAGTTCGGTCAACACATGGTTGGCCAGGCATTGCTCGGTTTTCACGGCTGGTGACTCTTCTTCGCCGCTGTAATGCAGAGGCACTTTCATCGTAAGCCGGGTCTTGGCTTCAACCCGCTGGAAGTCGATGTGCAGGATCTGTTGCTTGAACGGGTGCATCTGCAGATCCCGCAGTAACACTTTCTGTGATTTGCCGCCAAGCTCCATTTCGAGGATGGAAGCGTGGAAGGCTTCTTTCTTGATGGCGTGCCATAGCGCGTTGTGATCGAGTTCAATCAGCGTGGCCTCGCCCGTTCCACCATAAACGATACCTGGCGTGCGGCCCGTGATGCGGAGACGGCGGCTCGCACCCGTGCCCTGCTTGGCGCGCTCAAAAGCAACGAATTTCATAATCTTCTCCAAAAGAGGTGAACCGCGACCAGTTCACCCCGACATAACAAGACTGCATAAGCTCGTAGAGCCCGTGCAGCCACCTTTTTTGCTTCAAATCAGAACCGGTTGGTCCTGATCCGAAAACAAGCTCATGACCGAGTCTCCCTTGGCGATACGCTGCATGGTTTCAGCGATCAATGGTGCCACGGAGAGCTGGCGAATCTTTTTGCAGTCCAGCGCCTTCTGGCCCAGCGGAATGGTATTGGTGACCACTACCTCATCAAGGGCGTCACCTTGGGTAATGCGGTCAATCGCCAAACCCGAAAAAATCGGGTGCGTGCAATACGCGTAAACCTTTTTGGCGCCGCGCTCTTTGAGTACTTCGGCGGCCTTCACCAGCGTGCCGGCCGTGTCGATCATGTCGTCCACGATCACGCAATTGTGGCCTTCAATGTCGCCGATGACGTGCATCACTTCAGACACATTCGCCTTGGACCGGCGTTTGTCGATGATGGCCATATCGCAACCGAGTTGTTTGGCCATTGCGCGGGCGCGCACCACGCCGCCCACGTCGGGCGAGACGACCATCAGGTCGGCGTAATTTTTTTGGCGCAAATCACCCAGCAACACGGGTGTCGCATAGATGTTGTCCACCGGGATGTCAAAAAATCCCTGAATCTGGTCGGCATGCAGATCCATGGTCAGGACACGTGACACACCAACGACCTGCAGCATGTTGGCCAGCACCTTTGCGGAGATGGGCACACGCGCCGAACGTGGGCGGCGGTCTTGACGGGCATAGCCAAAGTAAGGAATGACGGCGGAAATCCGCTCGGCTGATGCGCGTTTGAGCGCATCCACCATAATGAGCAGCTCCATCAGGTTGTCATTGGTCGGCGCGCAGGTTGACTGCACCACGAACACGTCACGGGCCCGCACATTTTGCTGGATCTCAACGGTCACTTCACCGTCTGAAAAACGTCCAACATGGGCAGCACCCAGAGAAATGCCTAGATGCTGGGCGATCTCAAGGGCCATAGCCGGATTGGCATTGCCGGTGAAAACCATGAAGTCGGGATGGTGCATTTGAATGTGACGTCCAGCTGCTACAAAGACCTGAAGGTGGCTGAAACTTTTATTGAAAAAAAATACGCACGGGAAAACACGCTGCAACCGGGACTTGGCAGTGAGCGCCAGTTGCTTGTGCCTCCAAAAATACCCAGACGCGCACTGCGCGGGCCCGAACCTAAAACATATCCCCAACTGGCAGATATGAAACTCCTGCGGGACTGTCCACAGGTTGAAATTTTTGGCAGGGGTGGAAGGATTCGAACCTGCGAATGCCGGAATCAAAATCCGGTGCCTTAACCAACTTGGCGACACCCCTACACAGGACAGAAGTTGCCTGCGAAGCGCTGGCTGAAATCAGTCAACACAACCTGGCAACAACCGACCTATAAACTTTTCCTCATTCATCACCTTGAAAACGCATTTTCATAATCGATTATTTTACCAACCGGCCAGGGGATGCGCCTTCAGGTTGCTGCATTTGCGGATTTGCCAGTCGCCAGGGGGGGCTGGCCATTCCGGTAAATCAGCATCTTGCGGCAATTGCGCAAACACGGCACTTCCAGAGCCGGTCATGCGCCCTTGCAGGTGTTGCATTTTCAGCCAATCCAGTGATTGGCTGATTTGCGGACACATGGCCTGCGCGACCGGCTGCAAGTCGTTATGGCCAAATTCAAAAACCGGGCCATTGGCATTTGCAGCAAAGCTTTGGATTATAGCGGTTTCCGTGTCGCGTTTGAGTCCCGGCACACTGAAAATTCCGTGCGTGGAAAGTCCGGCGGCTGGCTTAACCACCACAAACCGGGCGGACGGGAGAGTAATGGGAGTGATTTTTTCGCCGATGCCTTCGACCCAGGCATGGCCACCCGAAAGAAAAAATGGTACGTCCGCGCCCAGGGCCAAGGCCAGGGCCAGCAAGTCTTGGGCTGGCAGGCGCACACCCCAGAGGCGTTGCAGCGCGAGCAGACAACTGGCGGCATCCGACGATCCGCCCCCCAAGCCCGCTTGCGACGGAATCCGCTTTTTTAGACTGATGTCAACACCCAGCGAGGTACCGCAGACCTCCTGCAAGGCCCTGGCGGCCCGCATGGTCAGGTCTTCGGAAGGCAGCGCCTCGGCGGCACTTTCGGCCCGATCGCCCTGATCGCTCAGGTCGGTCCGGCTGATGCGACCGTCGGTGCGCAACTCGAAGTGCAGCGTGTCGCACCAGTCGATCAGCATGAACACCGATTGCAACAAATGGTAGCCGTCGGGCCTTCGCCCCGTGATGTGCAAAAACAAGTTTAGCTTGGCCGGTGCCGGTATGTCGTAGAGGGCCTTGAGCGGGCGCAACGAACAGTCAGGGTATGCCACGGTTGATTGAAGAATATTGGAAAAAACGCGAGCCGGTCGACATCCGGGCTTATTGATCCAGCACCACGCGAAGCTCGGCCTGCGGCGCGGGCTGGGTTCTTGTGGCCGAAATGCGCCCCTCGCTCAGGCGGGACAGATTGGCAGTCCATCCGCTGACGCTTGCATGGTCCCCGCGCAGCCAGGCAAACAGCGCACTCGGCGGCACGGCCGCGCCGGTGACCCGCTCCATCAACTCGTCGATTGAGGAAAAATGTTCAACCTTCTGGTTGCCTGAATCAAGGTCGGCGGCGCCAGACGACCAGCGCAGGACACCGAGCACATTGCCGAACGGACTGATCAACGTCAACTCGCCACGCTCCGGCTGGCCCCTGAGTTCAAAACTGGCCGAAAAAGCCTGCACAGGTTCGCTTTGCACCTGCAGGCTGATGCGCCCTGTCCAGAATTCATTTTCCGATGAATTAACAGACTTCACCCTTATGGGATGAGCACAGCCAGCTATGAAGATAGCAGCCATCAAGCATCCGCAAAAACAGATGAAACGCAGGCGGGCGACGACACGCAAGGGATAGATCCTGGGGTAAGGCAAGTTTACAGCTTGACCCGCAATCGATTGAGTGTTTCAAGCAGTGTCTCGTTGTCCGGACTGAGTAGCTGGCCTTCTTTCCAGATGGCCATGGCCCGCTCACGCTGCCCGATGCTCCAGAGCACTTCACCGAAATGCGCGGCAATTTCCGCGTCAGGCTTGGCCTTGTAGGCGGCCTCAAAAATTTGCACCGATTCGCTTGTGTTGCCCATGCGAAATTCAACCCAGCCCAGGCTGTCCTTGATGAAGGGGTCGGTGGGCACATATTCAAGCGCTTTGCGGATCAGTTCCCTGGCCTCCGGCAAACGGATTTTTCGGTCTGCCAGCGAGTAGCCCAGGGCGTTATAGGCCTGGTAGTAATCCGGCTTGAGCTGGATCAACTGGCGCAGCAGTCGCTCCATTTCGTCCGTGCGGTCGAGCTTTTCGGCCATCATGGCCTGGTCATAAAGGAGGTCCGGGTCGTCTGGTGTTTTGCTCAGGGCCTGCGCCAGCACATCGTGGGCCAACTGATATTGCCTGGCGTCGCGCAGCAAACTGACTTCAGCGTTGAGTTTGAGCCGTCCTTCCTCGGCGCTGCCTTCGGGCAGCTCGCGGATCAGCTGGAGGCCTTGTTCCAGCTTCCCCTGGCTTGCCAAAAGGGAAGCGCGCCGGATTTGAACGCGCGCAAAATCTGACGGATTGTCGATCTTGCTCAGCCAGTTTTCCGCTGCCGCATAATCCTTGCGCTTCTCGGCCACTTGCGACAGGGACAGGTAGGCCTGAGCCAGGCCGTATTCGCTTTCGCCCTGCGGTTTCTGCTGCTGGGCCAGCGCCACATAGCGTTCCAGCGAAGTTTGTGCCTGCGTGAGTTGGTTGTCTTGCAGTTGCAAGGAGCCCAGAAGCAGCCAGCCTTCGAGGAAATCAGGCTTTTCACGCGTCACAATCTGCAACTGGGCGGCCGCTTCCGTGTAGCGCTGCAGGTTCAGCAGGGCGCGGGCATACGCCAGGCGCAGGTTAGGTCGGGCCGTGGGATTGCCCCTGAAGTATTTCCCGACCAGACCTTCCGCGTCGGGTTGGTTCGCTTCCATCAGCTCCAGTGCGAGCAGAACCGGGCCTTCATCGCTGGCATCGGCGTCCTGGGCGCGTTGGGCCGCAACCAGCGCGCCAAGCTGGTCGCCCGCAGCCAGTCGCATCCGTCCCACGGTGGTCCAGGCTGCGCTGGCGGTCGCGGCACTTTTCAGTGCATTGGCCAACGCTTCTTCAACTACCGTAGCAGCCAGTTTCTTGTCACTGACGCGGGCGTAGGCACGTGGCACCGTGGCCAGCACTGAAGCACGCTCGACATCGGGAGCAAGCCTGATTTCGGTCTTCAGCGGCTCCACGGTGTCGGCAATGCGGTTCAGTGCAATCAGGATTTGCAGCTCATAACGGTTGGCCTCACGCGAGGTAGGTTGCGCCTGCTTCCAGGCCCGGGCGGCCTGCAGTGCCGCGTCGCCTGATCGCGACTGCAACGCGATGTCGGTGGCACGCTGGTAAAGCTCCGCGTCGCCGGTTTTTCGGGCGGCATCCAGCATCAGTGCAAAGCTCGCGGAGGGATCCCCGTCCTGCAAGGTTATTTCACCCAGAAGCAACTGGTAAAACAGGGCGCTGTCGAGCAGCGAAGAGGGTGCGGACTCGTGCGCGGCCTGTGCCTGGGCAAGGCCGGAAGGCGTGGCGGGTTCAGGTGCTGGGGGCTGTGCCATTGCCAGAGGGCCAGTGAGGCAAAGACATGCAAAAGCAAGGCCAAGTGTGTTCTTCATCGAAGCCATGATAATTGAAGCGGGCAGGCTGCGCTTTCCCGCTGCCTTGCACCATGTTTTGAGGTCCGGCCTTTTGCCAATGTTTTGTGCCGGGTTTTTGCACCCTGACTCGTGAACCATGCCTGAATTGCCCGAAGTTGAAGTCACTCGCCTGAGCTTTGCGGACCGCATTGCAGGCGCCCGCATTGAGGCAGTGACCATCGGCAAGCCGCTGCGCTGGCCGCTGGGCTGCCCGCCGCAGCAGCTCGAAGGCCAGCACGTGCTGGATGTGCGTCGCCGTGGCAAATACCTTTTGCTTGACTTGAGCGGCGGCTTGCTGCTGATCCACCTGGGCATGTCGGGCAGCCTGAATTTTGGCACCGAATTTTCCGCGCCAGGCAGGCACGACCACTTTGACATGCTGACCAGCCTGGGCACCTTGCGCCTGCATGACCCACGCCGCTTCGGGGCCGTCGTATACACCAGCGGTGAAAGTGATCCGGCAGCGCAAAAGCTGCTGGGTCGGCTCGGCGTGGAGCCGCTCAGCGAATCCTTTGACGCGGCTGCATTCCATCAGGCGCTCAAGCTCAGGAAAACCGCCATCAAGCAGGTATTGCTGGGCGGCGAAGCGGTGGTGGGCGTGGGTAATATTTACGCATCCGAAGCGCTGTTTCTGGCCGGTATCCGCCCTACCACAAAGGCTTTCCGCATCAGCAAGCCGCGCGCAGCGCTGCTTCACCGCGCCATTCAACAGGTGTTGACGCAAGCCGTTGCGAAAGGCGGCAGCACCCTGCGGAACTTTTCCAATGCCCATGGCATGGCGGGATACTTCCAGCTTGAAGCCATGGTCTATGACCGGGCCGGTCTGCCCTGCAGGATATGCGGGGTACCGATCAAAACCATGCGCCAGGGCCAGCGTTCGACTTTTTACTGCGTCCGTTGCCAGAAATCGTAAGCGGCGGTGGTGGTCCTTTTGGGTTGTCGATGCTATATTGAGTCATCGTACTTTTACGGCAGACCGATGTCTTTTAACAAAAAATTTGATCAGCACGGCGTCTGGCGGCGCGAATTTGCGCTGCGCCTGAAACTGCTTGCCGAATGGATGAAAGACCATGATCTGCTTGACGCGGCGGTGGAGGAGCGCCTGCACAGGCTGGAGTCGCAGGTGCGTTCCGACAAGGTCATGGTGGCTTTTGTGGCGGAGGTTTCGCGCGGCAAATCCGAACTGATCAATGCGATCTTTTTTGCCGGTTATGGCCGCCGCATCATGCCGGCCAGTGCTGGCCGCACGACCATGTGCCCGACCGAGCTGGGCTATGACGCGGACGTCCCGCCCTGCCTGCGCCTGCTGCCCATCGAGACCCGCTTGCAGTCGCAGGCGCTGATGGAGTGGCGCATGGTTCCCGAAAAGTGGACCCGCGTTGATCTTGATGTGAACGATCCGGCACAGTTGGCGCGCGCCCTCGAAAAAGTGGCAGAAGTGCGGCATGTCACCCGGGAAGAAGCCCGTGCACTTGGCTTTTGGCATGACGACAATCTGGATGACAACCCGCTGGTCAGGGCTGACGGCCTGATCGAGGTGCCAAGATGGCGCCACGCCCTCATCAATATTGCGCATCCTCTGCTCAGGCAGGGGCTGGTCATACTCGATACGCCGGGCCTGAACGCCATTGGCGCCGAACCGGAGCTGACGGTCAGCCTGATTCCCCAGGCGCATGCGGTGGTCTTTATTCTGGCGGCCGATACGGGCGTGACCAAATCCGATCTCTCCATCTGGCGCGAACATCTGATCACCGAAGGCGATGGATGTGAGTCCCGCCTGGTGGTGCTCAACAAAATCGACACCCTGTGGGACGCCTTGAGCACACCCGAGCAGGTGCAGATGCAAATTGACCGACAGGTCGCTATTTCGGCCGAAATTCTGGGCTTGCCCAAGTCGCAGGTCATCCCGGTTTCCGCGCAAAAGGGATTGGTGGCCAAAGTGACTGGCGATGAGGCGCTGTTGCAGGCCAGCGAGTTGCCGACGCTGGAACTGGCGCTTGCACAAGGCGTGATGGGGCAGCGCCAGAAAATATTGCGTGCGGCGGTCGCCGACGGCATTGGGGAACTCAAGGGTGAGGCCGAGCGGGCCATGCACATCCGCCGCCGTGATCTGGCCGAGCAGATGATTGAATTGCGCGGTCTGAGAGGCAAAAACGTCTCGGTCATTCATCACATGCGGTTTCGCATCGAACAGGAGCGGGCAGAATTTAATGCCAGTGGGGCCAAAATTCATGCGGTTCGCTCGGTGCATCTCAAATTGCTCCGTGAAGTCTTCGTTCTGCTTGGCACGCCCACATTGAGGGCCGAACTGGCAGAGCTGACGCACGCGCTTAAACAGCCGGGGATCAAACTGGGCGTTAAAAGAGTCTATGGCCAGGCCTTTTCCCGGCTGCGCGAAGGCCTGCAAAAGTCCCAGATACTCAGCGGCGAAATCCAGTCGATGCTGACGGCGTCTTTCCGGCAACTCAATGCCGAATTCAGCTTTTCCCTGCAGCCACCCAATGAGCCTGACTTCACTCGCTATGAGCATGATCTCGAATTGATACAGCGCAGCCACCTGCAGTACCTTGGGCTGGGCAATATACTGAAATTGTCACAACCAGAGTTTTCCGAGCGGCTGGTCCGCGCCTTGGCGACCCGTCTGCGCGTGGTGTACGAGTCAGCCTTGAGTGAAGTGGAGCTATGGAACAAGTCGGCATCGTCCCAACTGGATGCGCAGTTGCGGGAGCGGCGGCGCAATTTCGGGCGCAGACTTGAGGCGATCAAACGCATCCAGCAGGCAGCCTCCGGCCTGAATGAGCGGATTGCCGAAATTGACGCGCAAGAGAATATCCTCAATGAGCTTGATGCCAAGCTGACAGAGCTGACTTCGCATCTTGTGGGCAAGCCAGCGTTGCCTTCTCCAGCGCAAGATGAGGCGGAAGCGACAGTCATTGCGGCGTTGACCGAGATGGCTTGAGCGTTGACGGATTCTGCAATCAGTATCGGACTTTGCACTTTTCCCGAAAAAATCGTGCGATGGCAAAAGGCACATGGGCGCCACCGGCTGCCTTGGCAAAACACGCGCGATCCGTATCGCGTCTGGCTCTCCGAAATCATGCTTCAGCAGACCCAGGTTGCCACGGTAATAAGCTACTACGCCCGGTTTTTGGAGCGTTTTCCAACGGTGAGTGAGCTGGCTGCTGCGGAGCAGGATGAGGTGCTGGCTTTGTGGAGCGGATTGGGTTACTACAGCCGCGCGCGCCATCTGCATCGTTGCGCGCAGGATGTGATAGTGCTGCATGGGGGGCGGTTTCCGCTGACGGCCGCGCAGCTTCAAACCTTGCCGGGTATAGGCCGTTCCACTGCGGCCGCCATTGCGTCTTTATGTTTTGGAGAACGCGTCGCCATCCTGGACGGCAATGTCAAACGCGTGCTGACGCGGCTACTCGGGTTTACCGGCGACCTGGCGCAAAGTGCCAATGAGCGCACACTCTGGAGCCATGCGACTGAGTTGTTGCCAAATCAGGATTTACCGCAAACCATGCCTCGATATACACAGGGGCTGATGGATCTGGGTGCCACGATTTGCACCGCCCGGCAGCCGCAGTGCCTGCTGTGCCCGGTGCAACCCCTTTGCCGCGGCTCTGCCGACGGTGAACCCGGGAAATACCCTTTTAAAAGCCGAAAGATCAAACGCAGCTCCCTGGCGCTCAGTCTGCTTTGGGCGCATAGACCCGATGGCTCTGTGTGGCTTGAAAAACGCCCCGCGCCGGGTATTTGGGGTGGTCTCTACTGCCTGCCTGTGTTCGAGAGCGATGAGGCGCTAAAAGCCTTCTTGGTCCCGAGCTTGCGGTCGCGGTTTGAAGCGCGGCCACGTTTTGTCCATGTGTTGACGCATCGGGATCTGCAGCTGTCGCCGTGGATCGCTGGCTTTCGCGCCAGTCAGGCCATGCCCAAGGCGATGGCTTCGGCGCTGCGGCCGGGCGCATGGTTTGGTCCCGGAGAATGGCCCGCTTTGGGGCTGCCTGCACCGATTCGCAAACTGCTGGCGCAACACCACGCTGGCCAGGAATAGGCTCTTAACCGATGTCTGACTGGATGGCATCGAGTTCGCGATGCCGCTTCAGGGTGTGCCACTGTTGACCGAATGCCGCCGCCAGCGCCTCCGCGAGATAGACCGAGCGGTGCTGGCCACCGGTGCAGCCGATTGCCACCGTAACATAGCTGCGGTGATCGCGTACCAGCGCTTGCAGCCAATGGCTGAGGAATTGCTCGATGTGCTCGAACATGTCCTGCACTTCCGAAGACGCTTTCAGGTAGTCTGCAACTGGTTGATCGAGCCCGGTCAGTTGGCGCAGATCCGATTCATAGTGCGGGTTGGGAAGCATTCGCACATCAAACACAAAGTCGGCATCCAGCGGCACGCCGCGCTTGAACGCAAACGATTCAAACACCAGCGTCAGCTGGCTTGCCGGGGCTTCAATCAGCGACTTCACGTAACCCTGCAACTGGGATGCGCGGATCATGCTGGTGTCGAGCACGTGAGCTTGTTCGCGCAGTTCGCCAAGCAATTCGCGCTCGAGCTCAATGGCATCGACCAGTGCCCGGTGCTGGTCAGATTGGTCGGGATGTGACAGCGGATGCAGCCGCCGCGTTTCAGAATAGCGCCGCACCAGTGTTTCGGTGCTGGCGTCAAGAAACAGCGGCTGCACGGTCACGCCCTGCGCCCGCAAATGCCGCAGTTGCTGTGGCACGAGAGGTAATGACGCGGCACTTCTCACATCCATCGCGATCGCCACCTTTCTGGCACCATGCTGCTGCTCCAGCGCGACAAAAGGACCCAGGAGCTCGGGGGGCAAGTTGTCCACGCAGTAATAGCCGGCATCTTCCAGCGCGTGCAGCGCCACCGACTTGCCCGAGCCCGACATGCCGGTGATGAGAACGATGTCAAGGGGTGCCATCATTGCTCCAGCATTTCCCTGGCGTGCGCCAGTGTGGTGTCCGAAAGCCGTTCACCGCCGAGCATGCGGGCAATTTCGCCGACGCGCGCCTCTGCATTCACGGCGGCCACGGTGCTGCTGGTGGCGCCGTTTTCAGTGTGTTTGGCGACCACCAGATGCTGGTCGGCGCACGCCGCTACCTGAGCCAGGTGGGTGACTGCCAGCACCTGCCGGTCTTTGCCCAGTTGTTTCATCAGGCGACCAACGGTTTGCGCCACGGCTCCGCCCACGCCGGCATCAACCTCGTCAAAAATGAGGGTTTGCGCCTGCCCCAACTGACTCGTGGTCACGGCGATGGCCAGCGCAATTCGCGACAATTCGCCGCCTGATGCAACCTTACCGACGGGCCTGGGCGTGCTGCCACTGTGCCCGGCCACCAGAAATTCGGCCTGCTCAAGCCCATGCTGGGCCGGCGATTCAAGCCGGGTGAGTGTCACGTCAAACCTGCCGCCCTGCATGCCCAGGCCCTGCATCGCCTGCGTGATGGCCTTGGCAAGCAGGGGGGCCGCTTTGCCGCGGGATTTGGAGACCTGGCGCGCCGCCTCAAGATACGCCGATCTGGCATGGCTCTCGTTTTTTTCAAGCTGCACCAGGTCGGCAGCCTCATCGAACTTTTGCAGCTCGGACTGCCATGACGCCAGCAGTTCAGGCAGTTCGCCAGGAGCTCGCTTGTAGCGCCTTGCCAGACTGATCCAGTGCGACAGGCGTTCGTCAAGCGCTGCTAGCCGTTGCGGCTCCAACTCGGCGTGCCTGGCATAACCATGCAGCGAATGGACGGCATCTTCGAGTTGCGTCAACGCAGTTCTTAGAAGTTCCACCAGCCCTTTGAAATCGGGCTCAATATGTTCCTGGTTCTGTAGCGAGCCAATGGCCTGGCCAAGCAGTCCTGCCGCGTTGACATCAGACTCCTGCAAGGCATCGACCGCACTTTGCACCGCATCGCGCAAGGCTTGCGCATTGGACAGGCGGCCATGCTGGGTATTGAGCTCGTTCCATTCATCCGCGCCGGGTGCCAGCTTGTCCAGCTCGCCAATTTGCCACGTCAGGCGTTCTCGCTCACGCTGCAGCCCACCCTGCGCGTCATGCGCCTGTGCCAGTATTTTCTGGGCCATGCGCCATTCCTGCCAACGCCCCGTCAGCGCTTCGGTGGAAACTGCCGCGTAGGCGTCAAGCAGGCCCCGCACGGCATCCGGACGGGTCAGGCTTTGCCACGCGTGCTGGCCATGGATATCCACGAGCTGGTCGGCGATCTCCCTGAGCTGAGTGGCGGTGGCTGCGCTGCCATTGATCCAGACACGGCTTTTTCCCTGTAAATCAATCGTGCGGCGCAGCAGCAAGCTGTCCCCTGCCTCGAAACCAGCTTGCGCCAGCCATTGCGTCAGGCCGGGCGGGTTGTCAAATTGTGCGCTGATCTCGCAACGCAGCGCGCCTTCTCGGATCACGCCAGCGTCGGCCCGGGCTCCCAGGGCCAGTTGCAGTGCGTCGATCAGGATCGATTTGCCGGCTCCGGTCTCACCGGTCAGGACCGTAAATCCATCGGACAGATCCAGCTCCATTTCGTGAACGATGACGAAATCGCGAAGCGAAATGCTTTTGAGGCTCATAACTCAGGCGACACCCTGATTCCAGTGAAGTTTTTTTCGCAAGGTATCAAAATAGTTCCAGCCCTTGGGGTGCAGGAAACGCATCTGATACTCTGAGCGTGTGACGCTGATGCGGTCACCGTGCAGCAAGCTCGCCAGCGACTGCATGTCAAAGTTGGCGCTGGCATCCCGGCCTGACACTATTTCAATGGCAATTTCCCCCGTATCCGGCAGTACGATGGGCCGATTCGACAAGGTATGGGGAGCAATCGGAACCAGCACCCAGCCCCCGATGGATGGGTGCAGCAGGGGTCCACCCGCGGACAGAGCGTAGGCTGTGGAGCCGGTAGGCGACGCGATGATCAGGCCGTCCGCGCGTTGGTTGGCCACGAAGCGGCCATCGACTTCGACACGCAACTCAACCATGCCGCCAGTCGCGCCACGATAAACCACGACGTCGTTCATGGCGATCGCGCTGAAGACGCAGCGGTCGTCGCGCACAACCCTGGCCTGCATCATCCAGCGTCGGTCTTCGGCGAATTCGCCGCGCAGCATGGGCGTGAGCACATCCTGATAATCTTCGTAGGCGATGTCCGTAATGAAGCCTAGCCGCCCCTGGTTGATGCCGACCAGCGGAATGCCGAATTGGGCCAGCAGCCGGCCAATGCCCAGCATGGTGCCATCGCCACCGACGATCAGGGCGAGGTCGCACTGGGCGCCTATCCCGGCCGCGTCAAGCGTCGGGTATTGGGTCAAACCGGTGTTGTTGGCGGTGTCCTGCTCAATCGCGACATCGCATCCCTGCGTCCCCAAAAAGTACGCGATGCTTTCCAGTGCGGAACGAGACCCATGGGCCTGGTATTTGCCGATCAGGGCGATATGGCGAAATTGCGACTTCATCGGCAAATTACATCACATCACGATGGGCGAAGCTTCGTAGAATGTCACCATGCTTGATGCTCGTGCCCGGTTGTTGCTCAAAGCGCTGGTAGAGCGCTACATTGCCGATGGCCAGCCGGTCGGCTCTCGCACGCTGTCCAGAGCCTCGGGCCTGGAGCTGTCTCCCGCCACCATCCGCAATGTCATGAGCGATCTGGAGGACCTCGGGCTGATCGTCAGTCCCCATACCTCAGCCGGACGCATTCCCACGGCCCGCGGTTACCGCCTCTTCGTCGATACCATGCTGACCACGCAGCGCGACCCGCAGGCTGACGCGGAGCACCTCAATGCACCCCGGCTGGCTCGTGATCAGCCGCAGAAGGTGATCAGCAACGCCGCGCACATCTTGTCCAGTCTGTCGCATTTTGTCGGGGTGGTGATGGCACCGCGCCGAACCTCGGTGTTTCGGCATATCGAGTTTTTACGCCTGTCCGAAAAGCGCTTTTTGGTGATCATCGTTTCGCCCGATGGCGATGTCCAAAACCGCGTCATCTTTACCGAGACAGACTACACCCAGTCACAGCTGGTGGAAGCCGCTAATTTTCTCAATTCGCACTATGCCGGCATGGCGATTGAGGAAGTGCGAGAGCGCCTGCAAAACGAGGCGGAAGCGCTCAGGGGAGAAATCGCCGCACTGATGCAGGTAGCGGTTCGGGTCAGTTCCGAGGCCATCGAGTCACGTGATGAAGTGGTAGTCTCGGGTGAGCGCAACCTGCTCGCGGTCAGTGATTTCTCAAGCGACATGGGCAATCTGCGCAAGCTCTTTGATCTTTTCGAGCAGAAGGCGCAGTTGGTGCGCTTGCTCGATGTCTCCAGCCGCGCTGAAGGCGTTCGCATCTACATCGGAGGCGAAAGCCAGGCCATACCGTATCAGGAATTGTCAGTGGTCACCGCGCCTTACGAGGTCGATGGTCAGGTCGTCGGAACATTGGGCGTGATTGGTCCCATGCGCATGCCCTACGAAAGAATGATCCAGATTGTCGACATCACATCCAGGCTGGTCAGTTCGGCACTGAGCTTCAGCAAGTAAGGCCCTTACAATCCATCTCTTGAAGAGGGGGGCGTTAGCTCAGTTGGTTAGAGCAGAGGACTCATAATCCTTTGGTCGTAGGTTCAAGTCCTACACGCCCTACCATTTGAATCAAGGACTTAGCTGCAAGGCCAGGTCCTTTTTTTTCGGAACGTGACGAGAACGTGACGATATTTCCCACGTTCTCAGCACTACCCGCTCGGTTTTCATGGCGGCTTCGGCCAAATGGGTCGTGGCGTACTTGGCATAGCGGTCAACCATCTCGCGTGACTTCCAGCCGCCCAATTCCTTGAGCTCATCGCATGACGTTCCCGCCTGGCGATGCTACGAAGCATAATAAAAACATTAGCACCAAAAATCGTGCGCAAGACCTCATCAAAAGTACTTGATCTTGCAAGGAGTGTTTTCACTGATTGGGAATCTTCCTAAAGATTTAAAAGTACGACGACCTATAAATAGTACTGTCATGTTGAAACCAAATTTTGTATTTGTTATGTTGCGCTGGCTGGCACTGTCTTTTCTGCTGCTCGGGGCTGCAAGTGCGGCGCAGGCAGCAATTCCTGCTTCCGAACGAACGGTGTTGACCAATCTTTACGACTCCACCAATGGCCCATCCTGGACTATCAATACCAGATGGAAGGGTGACGTAGGGAGCGAATGCACATGGTACGGTGTCACGTGTGATGGCGCGCAGACTCATGTTATCTATATCGGATTGGGAAACAACCATCTTGTCGGCATCTTGCCTTCACTCAGCGGACTGCCGGCTTTGAATTTATTTCAGGTTGCCAGTAACCAGTTATCGGGACCCATTCCCTCGCTCAGCGGGCTGACAGCTTTGCAATTTTTTTATGCCGACAATAACCAGCTATCGGGACCCATTCCCTCGCTCAGCGGGTTGACAACTTTGCAATTTTTTTATGTCAATAAAAATCAATTGACCGGGCCAGTAGCGGCTGCGCCAACTTCACTGGTCCGAGGCGGGAGCAACCTATGTGGCAACAGTTTGGTTTCCAGCGGAAACCCTACCATTGACGCTGCCTGGGTGACGGCAGCGGGCAACTGGCTGGCTTGCCAGACACTTCACTGATTTTGCAATCAAGAAAGTCCGCTTATGTGCGTTCAGGCGCACGCCAAAGCCACTCAGAACACGGTCACGCAGGATTCGTCCGTCTGCAGCGGTCGCCCTTTGAAGCAGGGATTCACTGATCATTACAATTGACATCAATCTCCCAGGACAAAACGAGGACAAAACTCTGCAGGAATGCAGCGTTTACGCCGGTTTGCTTTGATCTTTGTGGCCACACCATTTGGCGCTGGCCTGGCACTTCCACGATGCCCGCATTGGGTTCGATAGTGCAATTTGGATATTGATTTATAAGGATTTTTATGAAATGTGGCATTGTGGGCTTGCCCAACGTTGGCAAATCAACCTTGTTCAACGCCCTGACCAAGGCCGGTATCGCGGCGGAGAACTACCCCTTTTGCACCATCGAACCCAATGTGGGCATCGTGGAGGTGCCTGACCCGCGTCTGGATGCGCTCTCAGCGATCGTCAAGCCGCAAAAGGTGCAGCGCGCGATTGTCGAGTTTGTGGATATTGCCGGCCTGGTGGCCGGTGCCAGCACCGGCGAGGGTCTGGGCAACAAGTTTCTGGCGCACATCCGCGAAACCGATGCCATCATCAACGTGGTGCGCTGCTTTGAAGACGACAACGTGATCCACGTAGCCGGCAAGGTTGATCCTATCTCCGACATTGAAGTGATCCAGACCGAACTGTGCCTGGCAGATCTGGCGGCGGTGGAAAAAGCCCTGCACCGGGTCACCAAGTCGGCGCGTTCAGGCGACAAGGAATCCATCAAGCTGGTCGCCATTCTGGAAAAATGCCAGACCGCGCTGAATCAGGCCCGGCCGGTGCGCGCACTCGATTTCAACCGGGAAGAGTTGCCGCTACTGCAACAGTTTTTTCTGATCACCGCCAAGCCCGCCATGTTTGTGGCCAATGTGGCGGAAGACGGTTTTGAGAACAACCCGTTCCTGGAGCGCCTGCAGGCCTTCGCTGCCGCGCAAAACGCGCCGGTGGTCGCCATCAGTGCCAAGCTGGAAGCCGAAATGGCGGAAATGAGCGATGAAGACCGCCAGATGTTCCTCGAAGAACTGGGCCAGAGCGAGCCGGGCCTGAACCGCCTGATTCGCGCTGCCTACAAGCTGCTGGGCCTGCAAACCTACTTCACTGCCGGTGTGAAAGAAGTGCGCGCCTGGACCATTCATGTGGGCGACACCGGGCCGCAAGCCGCTGGCGTGATTCATACCGATTTCGAGAAGGGCTACATCCGCGCCCAGACCATCGCGTTTGAAGATTTCATCGCCTTCAAGGGCGAGCAGGGTGCCAAGGACGCCGGCAAGATGCGCGCCGAAGGCAAGGAATATGTCGTCAAGGATGGCGATGTGATGAACTTCCTGTTTAGCTCCTGAACGGAAATTTTTGGGCGGGGCCGCACGAACGCTTCCACAGAGGAATTGGTTTCTTGATTTTTACCGGACTCACCAGGACCCGTGCTGCCATGACCGAACCCGTCCGACTCGCCAAACGCCTCGCCGAAATGCTCGCCTGCTCGCGCCGTGAAGCCGAACAGTACATTGAAGGCGGCTGGGTCACAGTGAATGGCGTGGTGGTCGAAGAGCCCCAATTCCGCGTCCTGAACCAGACCATCGCGCTGGACGAGGACGCCAGTTTGCTGGCACTGGCGCCGGTGACGCTGTTGCTGCACAAGCCTGCGGGCTGCGAAGCCGGTGATGCGGCCAGTGCCGCAGGAAGTAAAACCGTCAACCAGCTGCTGACGGCCGCCAACCACTCGCCCGATGATCGCTCGGGTATCCACCCGCTCAAGAAACATTTTTCCGCCGCGGAACTGGTCACACCGCTGGCCACGGCGGCCAGTGGCCTGGTCGTGTTTACTCAGGATTGGCGCGTGGCGCGCAAGCTCCGGGAAGACGCGCGCGTTCTGGAGCATGAAGTCATCGTCGAGGTCAGCGGCAAGATCAAACCCGGTGGCCTTGAGCGCCTGAACCGCGTGGACCACGGATTTACCTTTAACGGTGCGCTATTGCCGCCAGCCAAGGCGAGCTGGCAGAGCGAGGCGCGGCTGCGCTTTGCGCTCAAGGGTGAAGTGCCAGGCCAGATCGCCTATATGTGCGAAAGCGTTGGACTTCGGGTAGAGGCCATGAAGCGACTGCGCATTGGCCGCGTGGCCATGAGTGGTTTGCCGCCCGGCCAGTGGCGCTACCTGTTGCCGCATGAGCGGTTTTAGTTTCCGATCATCCCCGGAAAGGCCCAGATCAGGCTGCCCGTCATTAAAAAATAGCGGACAAACTTGCCAACCGCCATGTAGGCCACGCAGGGCCAGAACGGGAACTTGAGCCAGCCAGCCACGGCGCAGAGTGGGTCGCCCACTGCTGGCAACCAGGCCAGCAGGCAGGCTTTGGGACCAAGTTTGTTCAGCCAGCGGATAGCGCGGACATGATGCGATGAATGCGCATATTTATCCACCACCTTGTGCGCGCCATAACCCATCCACCAGTCCAGCGCGCCACCCAGCGTATTGCCCGTGGTGGCGACCAGTACCGCGGGCCAAAACAAGTGCGGGTTGAGTTTGACAAGCCCGAACACCACCGGCTCAGAGCCCAGCGGCAGCAGCGTCGCCGAGATGAAGGAGACCAAAAATACCGTGCTCAGGCCGAATCGTGGCAAGGCCAGCAGTTCTATCAGGTGGCGGATCCAGATTTCCATGAGTGCTCGAGTATAGGCAGCAAGGCAAGTCGGCCCTTGAAACGCTTACAAATCCATACGCAAGCTTGTCGTTAAATTTTAATTGCTGAAATTTTAGGCAGCTACAATGACGTCTCGTTTTTCAGCAGCCAGAACCGCCCCATTTTTCATGAACATCGGCCCCTACGCTTTGACAAACAAGCTGTTTGTCGCGCCCATGGCCGGTGTCACTGATCGGCCGTTCCGCCAGCTGTGCAAAAAGTTGGGGGCGGGTTATGCGGTCAGCGAAATGGTGACTTCGCGTCGCGATTTGTGGGACACGCTGAAGACCTCGCGCCGCGCCAACCATGAAGGCGAAACCGCGCCGATTGCGGTGCAGATTGCCGGCACCGACGCCCAAATGATGGCTGAAGCCGCAGCGTATAACGTGGATCGCGGCGCGCAAATCATCGACATCAACATGGGTTGCCCGGCCAAGAAGGTCTGCAACAAGTGGGCTGGGTCCGCCCTGATGCAGGACGAGACGCTGGCGCTGCAGATTGTGGCGGCAGTGGTCGCGGCCTGCGCGCCGCACAACGTTCCCGTTACGCTAAAAATGCGCACAGGCTGGGCCCAAGGTCACAAAAATGCAGTGACGATTGCCCGTGCGGCTGAAAGCGCTGGCGTGCAGATGGTCACCGTGCATGGCCGCACGCGTGAGCAGGGTTACAAGGGATGTGCCGAATACGACACCATCGCCGCGGTGAAGGCGGCGCTGCGCATTCCGGTGGTGGCCAACGGCGACATCAACAGCCCCGAAAAGGCCCGTGATGTGCTCACTTGCACCGGTGCCGATGCCGTGATGATTGGCCGCGCGGCGCAGGGACGGCCCTGGATTTTCCGCGAGGTGGCGCACTTCATGGCCACCGGCACGTATCTGGCGCCGCCGCTGGTGGCTGAAGTCAAACGTCTGCTGCTCGATCATTTGCTGGACCACTACGCCTTGTATGGCGAATTCACCGGCGTACGCACGGCGCGCAAGCACATCGGCTGGTATCTGAAAACCCTGCCGGGCGGCGAGGCCTTTCGCGTGCGGATGAATGGGCTGGAAGCGTGTCAGGCGCAGTTGCAGGCCGTCGGTGATTTTTTTGATGACCTGGGAGTCCGGATGGATCGGATTCCGGCAAACGCGGAAATGGGAACGGGCAGCGGGAGTGGTCCCGCGCCAGAACGGATGAACAAGGACAAAAATAAGGAGGTTGCTGCCGCATGAGCAAGAAACACATCGAAGAGTGCGTGCGCGCCAGTCTAGAAAGCTATTTCAGGGATTTGCGCGGCACCGACCCCGGCGGCCTGTACGAGATGATGGTTCGCGTGGTTGAAAAACCGCTGCTGGAAGTCGTCATGCTGCACGCCGAACAGAACCAGTCGCGCGCCGCCGAATGGCTGGGTCTGAACCGCAACACCCTGCGCAAAAAACTGGTCGAGCACAAGCTCCTCAAATAATCCCTTGCGGACCTATTTTTCAGACCTTTTATTTCATCAAAAAGACACCTATGAATGCATTAATTTCCGTTTCCGACAAGACCGGCATCCTCGAATTCGCGCAGGCCTTGCATGCGCTGGGCATCAAGCTGCTATCCACCGGCGGCACGGCCAAACTGCTGCTGGAGGCCGGCTTGCCCGTGACCGAAGTGGCCGAACTGACCGGTTTCCCGGAGATGCTTGATGGCCGCGTCAAAACCCTGCATCCCAAGGTCCACGGCGGTCTGCTGGCCCGGCGCGATGTGCCTGAGCACATGGCTGCCCTTCAGCGCCACCAGATCGACACCATCGATTTGCTGGTGGTCAATCTTTACCCTTTTGAAGCCACGGTGGCCAAGCCCGGCTGCACGCTGGAAGAGGCAATTGAAAACATCGACATCGGCGGTCCGGCCATGGTGCGCTCGGCGGCCAAGAACTGGAAAGATGTGGGCGTGCTGACCGATGCATCACAATACGCCGGTGCGCTGGCTGAGCTCAAAGAGGGCGGCAAGCTGACCGACAAAACCAGATTCGCGTTGTCGGTCGCGGCGTTCAACCGCATCAGCCAGTACGACGGCGCCATCAGTGATTACCTGTCCAGCATTCAGCCCGACGGCAACCACGCGATGTTTCCGGGTCAGGCCAACGGCCGCTTCATCAAGCTGCAAGACCTGCGTTACGGCGAAAACGCGCACCAACAGGCCGCCTGGTACCGCGACCTGTATCCGGCACCGGGCTCGCTGGTCACGGCCAGGCAATTGCAGGGTAAGGAGCTGTCTTACAACAACATCGCCGATGCCGATGCCGCCTGGGAATGCGTCAAGAGCTTTGAGGCGCGCAAAGACGGCGCGGCTTGTGTCATTCTCAAGCACGCCAATCCCTGCGGCGTGGCCACCGGCACAGACGCGCTGGACGCCTACAGCAAGGCCTTCAAGACCGACCCGACCTCGGCGTTTGGCGGCATCATTGCGCTGAATTGCCCGCTCGACGAGCGCGCAGCGCTGCAAATTTCAAAGCAGTTTGTCGAAGTGCTGATGGCGCCCGCCTTCACGCCCGAGGCGCTGGAGGTGTTCAAGAGCAAGGTCAACGTGCGGATTTTGCAGATTGACCTGCCGCCCGGTGGTGACACCGCCTGGAAGCAGGGCCGCAATTTGATCGACGTCAAACGCGTCGGCTCTGGCCTTTTGATGCAAACTGCCGACAACCACGAGTTGCGGCTGGCCGACCTGAAAGTGGTGAGCAAATTGCAGCCCACGCCAGCCCAGTTGCAGGATCTGCTGTTTGCCTGGAAGGTGGCCAAGTACGTCAAATCCAACGCCATTGTGTTTTGTGGTGGCGGCATGACGCTCGGTGTCGGCGCGGGCCAGATGAGCCGGATCGATTCGGCGCGCATCGCCTCCATCAAGGCGGCCAATGCAGGCCTGAGCTTGCAGGGCTCGGCGGTGGCGAGCGATGCCTTTTTCCCGTTCCGCGACGGCCTTGACGTGGTGGTGGATGCGGGCGCCGCCTGCGTGATCCAGCCGGGCGGCAGTATCCGTGACGACGAAGTGATTGCCGCCGCCAACGAGCACGAGGTGGTCATGGTGCTGACCGGCGTGCGGCATTTCCGGCATTAATTCGAGCGCATTGCGCGCAGCAGTTTTATGTCGGACTCAAATCTGAATCGCAACAACGTTACGGCACAGTTGTAACCGGGAAGTCGGGTTCGGATTCCTCCAATATCTCGGTGATCCACACCCCTCCCCTTGAAATAGAAAAGCGGCCTCTAAGCCGCTTTTCTATTTAAAATCATGCGCTATCCATTGCGCCTCATCAGCTTCAAGCTATCATTTTGAGAATAAATTGAATATCTCGCGCGCTGCCCCCACTGTTGCCGCAATGTCCTCTTCGCTGTGCGCCGCGCTGACGAAGCCGGCTTCATACAGCGCCGGGGCAATATAGACGCCGCGATCCAGCAGTCCGTGGAACAGGGTATTGAATTTCGCGCCCTCGGTCTGCATGACCTGGCTGTAGTTTTGCGGTAATTCGGGCAGCAGGAAAAAGCCGAACATGCCGCCTTCGCTGTCACCGCAAAAAGGCACACCCGCCTGGCTTGCGGCTTGGGTCAGACCGGCGATCAGGCTGCGCGTGCGAGCGCCCAGTGCGTCATAAAAGCCAGGTTGCTCAATTTCATGCAGCGTGGCCAGGCCACAGGCGGTCGCCACCGGGTTGCCCGACAGGGTGCCGGCCTGGTAAACCGCTCCCATGGGCGCGAGCTGTTCCATCACCGCGCGGGTTCCGCCAAAGGCAGCCAGCGGCATGCCGCCACCTATGACCTTGCCCATGACCGTCATGTCGGGTTTGAAACCGGGAATGCTTTTGGCATAGATACTTTGCGCACCGCCGAGTGCCACGCGAAAACCGGTCATGACTTCGTCAAATATCAGGAGCGCACCGTGCTGGGTGCAAAGCTCGCGGCAGCGTTTCATGAACGGGACGCTGGCCCGGACAAAATTCATGTTGCCACCAATCGGCTCAATGATCAGGCAGGCGACGTCGCTGCCATGCAGGGCAAAGGCTTCTTCAAGCTCGGCGATGTGGTTGTATTCAAGCACCAGGGTGTGCTGCACCACCTCAGGCGGCACCCCGGCACTGGTGGGTGTGCCAAAGGTGGCCAGGCCCGAGCCGGCTTTGACCAGCAATGCGTCGGAATGGCCGTGGTAGCAGCCTTCGAACTTGACGATCTTGCTGCGTCCGGTGGCGCCGCGCGCCAGCCGGATGGCACTCATGGCCGCTTCCGTGCCCGAACTCACCAGCCGAACCATTTCGAGAGACGGCACCAGCCGCACAATTTCTTCGGCCAGTTCCACCTCGCGCTCGGTCGGCGCGCCGTAGGAGAAGCCTTCGAGCACGGCTTTCTGCACCGCTTCAACAACCGCTGGATGCCCGTGGCCCAGAATCATCGGTCCCCAGGAGCCGATGTAATCGATGTAGCGCTGGCCGTCCACGTCCCAAAAATAGGCACCTTGGGCACGCTGCACAAAGCGCGGCGTGCCGCCCACCGCCTTGAAGGCTCGAACCGGCGAATTGACGCCGCCCGGGATCAGTTTTTTGGCGCGCTCAAACAACGCGGCGTTGCGGGATGCAGCTTGGGAGGGAGTGGGCTTAGTGTTTGAGGGTTCCATTGGGGGGCAGGTCAAAATTTGGTTTTGATGTCAGGGCGGCATCGTCGGGGGTTTCTGTATCAGCAGCAGCGTCGTCGTCAGCCTGCGCCCAGAACAGGCGGTCAGGCACGATATTGCCCATGCCAGGATGAAAACCGGCCTCCAGGCTGTGGTCTAGGTAGGTCAGCGCTTCGGCAGCGGCCGCCTGCAGGTCGTGGCCATTGGCCAACAAGGCACAAAGAGCGGCAGACAGGGTATCGCCAGCGCCGTCAAATACTGCCTCAAAGCGCTCGAACTTTTCGCTGTACAGGACCGCTTGCGGCGTCGCCAGCACGTTTTCGATAAACTGATCAGGCAGCGCAATGCCGGTGACGAACGTGTAGGGCACACCCAAGTCGGCGGCGGCCTTGGCGATGTCCCGGGCCGAAGGGCTGCGCTCACTCGGCCAGTCGGGCAGCAGCCAGCGCCACAGGCTACTGTGATTGCCGATCAGTACGGTGGTTTGCGGCAGCAGCAACTCGCGAAATGCGTCGAGGTAGCTGTCGATCTCGCTTTCGTCCCACCAGGACAGGCTGGGCATGTAAGCAATCAGCGGTACATCTGAATAATCAGATGCGATTTCGGCAATGCTGCTGATGTTCTCCGGGCTGCCGACAAAGCCTACCTTGATGGCCGAGACCGGCATGTCTTCCAGTGCGTAGCGCGCCTGGTCAGTGACGGCTTCTTCGTCGAAGGGAAAGTGTTGAAAAATTTCGGCGGTATCGCGCACGTAAGTTCCGGTCACCACGGCCAGTGGGTGGGCCCCTGCCGAAGCGATCGCCATGATGTCGGCGGACAAGCCGCCCGCGCCGCTCGGGTCGTTGGCGTTGAATGTCATGACGCACGCTGGCGAGGCATCGCCGTCCTCAGCGGTGAGTTGCCGAGTATCGAGTTCGGGGATATTGGGGTTTGCCATAGGCTGTGATTTTGCCTTGTACGCGAATAAGCAACGCTGTCTCGATACAATTGTTGCATTCTATGCGAAGGCAATTTAAGCTGTGACCCAGTCGACAACGTGGATGTGTTTAATCTGTGGGTGGATGTACGATGAAGCTGCGGGTGACCCCGAGCACGGTATTGCGGCCGGAACACGGTGGGCGCAAGTACCCATGAACTGGACCTGTCCTGAATGCGGCGCTCGCAAGGAAGATTTCGAAATGGTCCAGATATAAATACACGCGTTTCTTGGGCGCTGGACTGAATGATCGCAGCCCGGTGCCATGGTATAGAGGCCTGCAAAAAAGGAGCAAAGGCAGTGAGCATTCCCAGTTCCGGACTAAAGGTTTTGGTCATCGATGACAGCAATACCATCAGGCGCAGCGCCGAGATATTCCTGAAGCAGGGAGGGCACGAAGTTTTGCTGGCAGTAGACGGGTTTGATGCCTTGTCCAAGGTCAATGACTACGAACCAGATTTGATTTTTTGCGACATTTTGATGCCGCGCCTGGATGGCTATCAAACCTGTGCGATCATCAAACGCAATGCAAAGTTTTCGGGCGTGCCGATTGTCATGCTGTCGTCCAAGGACGGCGTGTTCGACAAGGCGCGCGGTCGCATGGTGGGTTCACAAGACTATCTGACCAAGCCTTTTACAAAAGACCAGTTGCTGCAAACCGTTCAGGAACTGGGCAGGACAAAACTAGGAGTAGCGTAATGGCAATTAAGAAAGTACTGGTCGTGGATGACTCCAAGACCGAGTTGATGTTTCTGACTGATCTGCTGGTCAAAAATGGGTTTACCGTTAAAACCGCCGAGAATGCGGAAGATGCCTTTCGCCGCTTGGCAGAGGAGAAGCCCGAGTTGATCCTCATGGATGTGGTGATGCCCGGACAAAACGGCTTTCAGCTCACGCGTGCCATTGCGCGCGACCCGCTTTATTCCGATATCCCGATCATGATGTGCACCAGCAAGGTTCAGGAAACTGATCGGGTATGGGGAATGCGCCAGGGTGCGCGCGACTACATCACCAAGCCCGTCAATGCCGATGAATTGCTCGCCAAGATCAAGGCCCTTGGCTGATACCGCGCATCAAACCAGAGCATGGCGAACAGACAAGCTCTTAGAGAGCTGCAAACCCGGCTGGCTGACAGGCTGCAGATTGCCCGCACGCAAGGTGTTGCCGCATCGTGGTTGGCGGTGGAGGCTGGCGCGGGCAAATACCTGTTTCCCCTGAGTCAGTCGGGAGAGATTTTCCCGTGGGTCGGCACACAGCCGGTTCCGTATACCCAGACTTGGTTTGTTGGCGTTGCCAATTTGCGAGGGGGTCTGTTTGGTGTCGTTGACCTGGCCAGCTATGTAAGCGGCCAGGCGCCAGCGCAGAAAAATGAACTGGCCCGCTCGGATTCGCGGCTGGTTTCGCTCAATAGCGCGCTTGAAGTCAACTGTGCCCTGCTGATTGACAGGCTGTCCGGGCTGCGCAATCAGGATGCGTTTAGTGACTTTTCCGAAAAATCGCCCGATGCGCCAGAGTTTTTTGGCAATCAGTACGTTGATCTCAACGGGACGTCCTGGCAGGAAATCAACCTCCAGGTATTGGCTCGGCAAGCTCATTTTTTGACGATAGGTGCCTAGCGCATCCTGTCTCCTGTTTTCTCCAGAAGGCCCACCATGTCTGTTATTGAAAATATCCAGAAACTATTCAAACCGAAATTCGGCCAGCCTGAAGACAGCATGGACATGGCATCCGTGGGCATGCCGGGCGATCCTCTGAGCACCGCTGCCATGAGTGAGGCGCTTGCGAACGCTGCGTCTGTTCGTCGGGTGGGCGCCGAGGGCGACGCTTTTGCGCCAAGCCGCATAGCGACCACTGAAGAAAGCGCGTTGATTGACGATCTCAACCTGCTGACGCTTCCCTTGCTCGGCCGTCGAACCCTCAACCAGCACATTGCCATTTTGGTGACTTTGCTGGCTTTGGCGGTGGCGGTACTGGGTACCGTGACCTTTCTGGCACTGAATCAGGCGCACCATGTGGCTCAGCAGCTGGAGGCAACCGGTCAGTCCCTGATGCAGTCGCAGCGACTGGCGAAATCCGTATCGCAGGCGATGGTGGGTAGCGCCCAGGCCTTTCCCGAAGTACGCGAAAGTGCCGCGGTCTTGGCCAAATCCGTACGTGGCTTGCAGGTTGGCGATACCACCTTGAATCTGGTTCCGGTCAGCGACGAGATGCAGCCCGATGTGGGGAAAATCACACCTCTTGTCGATCACGCCGAGAAAAATGCAAAAACGGTGATGGAACAGCAAAATATTCTGACAAAGGTTGGCAACGCATTGCGCACCATCAACCATCAGTCCTCCGATTTGCTGGAAATTGCGGAAACCGTGTCGTCGCTGAAGCTCCAGCAAAATGCGGCACCCGCGGAAATTTCGGCTGCCGGCCAGTTGGTGATGTTGACCCAGCGCATTGGTAAATCCGCCAACGAATTCATGACCATGGAAGGCGTCAGTCCCGAAGCTGTGTTCCTGCTGGGAAAAGACTTGAATTCATTCAAGGAGATCGCGCAAGGCCTGCAGGATGGCAGCCCCGAGTTGCGTCTGACTGGCTCCAAGGACCCCCAGACGCGCGAGCGGCTTGATGCCCTGATGACGCTTTATGAGCAAACGCGACTTCAGGCGGGCGCGATTTTGGGTAACTTGCAGGGTTTGGTCTCAGCCCGCGAAGCACAATCCCTGATCATTGGAGACAGCGAGCCTCTGCGCCGTGGTCTTGAGAATTTGCAGGACAAGCTTTCTGCCCAGGCTGGCCTGAGCGCGACTGTGCTAACCACGCTGGCGGTTGCTGCCGCTTTCGCGCTGCTTTGCGCGGCAGGCTTGGCCCGCTTGCAGGTTCTGGAAAGTCGGCAACGCCAGGGTTTTGCTGAAAGTCAGCGGCTGGAAGCCAAAGGTCAGGAACAGGACGCCAAACGCGTCAACGATGCCAACCAAGCCGCCATTTTGCGTTTGATGAACGAGTTGCAGACAGTGGCTGAGGGTGACCTGACGCAGGAAGCGACCGTGACCGAGGATATTACCGGCGCTATTGCCGACTCGGTGAACTACACGGTGGAGGAGTTGCGACAACTGGTGGGCAACGTGCAAAGCACGGTTGCACGGGTGGCACAGACGACGGCGCAGGTGGAAAGCACATCCACGGAGCTGCTGGCGGCATCAACCGAGCAACTGCGCGAAATTCGTGAAACCGGCCAGTCGGTGCTTGACATGGCGACGCGAATCAACGAGGTGTCCACCCAGGCGCAAGAATCTTCCCAGGTGGCGCGCCAGTCACTGACATCCGCCGAATCCGGCTTGCAGGCGGTGCAGAATGCCATCGGCGGCATGAACTTCATCCGTGACCAGATTCAGGAGACCTCCAAGCGAATCAAGCGACTGGGCGAATCGTCGCAGGAGATTGGTGAAATTACCGAGCTGATTTCCGACATTACCGAGCAAACCAACGTGCTGGCGCTGAACGCAGCCATTCAGGCAGCATCGGCTGGTGAGGCCGGGCGGGGTTTCTCGGTGGTTGCTGAAGAGGTGCAGCGGCTGGCTGAACGTTCCGCCGATGCAACGCGCCAGATCTCGGCGCTGGTCAAGGCCATTCAGACCGATACCCAGGATGCGGTGGCTGCCATGGAGCGCTCAACCCAGGGCGTGGTCGAAGGGGCAAAACTGTCCGATAACGCGGGTACGGCGCTGACCGAAATTGACCAGGTGTCCCGGCGGCTGGCCGATCTGATTGAGCAGATTTCAAACGCCGCAGCCAGGGAAGCTGCCTCGGCCAACGTGGTCGCAGGCAACATGCAGCACATTTTTGCGGTGACGGAGCAAACCGGGGATGGCACCCGTTCCACGGCACAACAGGTGCGCGATCTTTCACGCATCGCGGAGGAGTTGCGCGAGTCGGTGTCCCGATTCAAGATCGCCTGATGTCCGCTCATTGCGCGCTGACGGCTAATTCCGATTTCTGAACCGGTTTGTCATCCATGCAATCCAACGTACCCAATTCCACAGCCAGCGGCCCTGAGCTCAGCATGAACGATCTTGGCCCGCTGGCGTGGGTGCTTGACGAGCTGCGCAAATCGCTCGATGGTGCCGCCAAGGCGCTCAAGCGCTTTGTGCGGGAGGCCGAAGCCGCACGCGGCTCCGATCTCGCAGCGCTTGACACCAGCCAGTTGCGCATCGCGCGGCAGCAGTTGCATCAGGCCGTGGGCGCGCTGGAGATGGTGGGACTGGTCGGCCCGGCGCTGGTGCTACGGGCCATGGAGGCGGCAGTACAAAAGTTTGTGCAGCAACCCGAACAATGCAGCCAGGAAGCAGCCGCCAAAATCGAGCGCGCCAGTTTTGCACTGTCCGAATATCTTGAAGGGGTCCTGGCTGATAAGCCGGTTTCAGCGGTTTCCCTGTTTCCTCAGTACCGCGATATTCAGGAACTGGTGCGTGCTGACCGCATCCACCCCGCCGACTTGTGGCCGTTTGAGTGGCGCTGGCTGGAGCCGGAGCTGGTTGTGCCGGTGAAGCCCCGGACTTACGGCGACAGCGCCAGGGCGGTGCTGGACAATGCGGTGCTTCAGATCATGAGGGGGCAGGCGCCCCAGGCTGCCAATGATCTCAAGGAATTGAGCCTTGGGTTTTCAGTCCGGCAAGCCGATCGCCAGCCCCGAATTTTCTGGAAAATTGCAGCAGCCTTTTTTGAAGCTGTCGCGCATGACCTGCTGAAGTCCGATATTTATGTCAGGCGCGCCGCATCCCGGGTCCTGTTGCAATATGCGTCCCTTGCCAACGGTGATACCGCAATATCGGAGCGCCTCGCGCAGGATCTGCTTTTTTTCTGTGCTCAGGCGGTTTGTCCCCGGGGCAGCGATATTCCCATCTTGTCGGCGGTTCGTTCAACTTACAGCCTCGCACAGTTCAAACCGGTGGATTACGAGCTGGTGCAGTTTGGTCGTTTCGATCCAGCACTGCTGGCTCAGGCACGCAAGCGGATCACTTCCGCCAAGGAAACCTGGTCGTCCCTCGCTGCGGGAGACGTCAGCAAGTTCAAACCGGCAACCGACCAATTCAACCTGGTGGCCGATTCACTGCGCAAACTCCATCCACCCAGCGAACCGCTTGCATTGGCGCTGACCCATGCAATTGATACCGCGGCTCGTTCGGGTCATGCGCCCCGAATTGAGCTGGCCATGGAAGTTGCAACATCGGTCCTTTATCTCGAAGCTGCCTTTGCTGAGCTTGACCCGAATGATCCACAACTGACGCTGCGAACGGAAAATCTTGCGCAACGTCTGGAAGACGTCCGGGCGGGCGGGGAACCCAAGCCGCTGGAAAGCTGGATGGAGGAGCTTTATGGCCGGGTCAGCGACAAGCAGACCATGGGCAGCGTGGTGGGTGAATTGCGCGTGTCCCTGGGTGAGCTTGAAAATGCCCTGGATCAGTTCTTTCGCAACCCGCAGGACAAGACGTCCCTGCAGCCGGTACCCGCGCAACTTTCACAAATGCGGGGCGTACTGTCAGTGCTCGGGCTCGATCAGGCAGTCCATGCCGTTTCACGCATGAAAGACAGCGTTGAGCAAATACTGGTTACGGAAATTGATGAACAAGGGGCCCGCATTGCGGGAACATTTGATCACCTCGGCAACAATCTGGGTGCGCTGAGCTTCCTGATCGACATGCTCAATTACCAGCCAGTGCTGGCGAAAAAGCTGTTTGTCTACGACGAGAAAAATGGCGAGCTCAAGCCCTTGATGGGGCGCACCCAAAACGCTGCCCACGCAGTGCCGTCCGTCGCAGTGAACAGTGATTCGCTGTCACGGGAAGTGATCTCTACGATGCAAGACGTCGGCATCGAAAAACCGGCTGAAAATCTCCCCGACAGACTGAATGCGTTGGCGACCCGTGCCGCGTTAGACGGGCAGCCAGCCCTGGCCCAGACCGTCCGTGATGCGGCGCAGGCGGTTTCCGCGAACAATGCTGACGCGGTCACCCAGGTACTGGCGGGGCTNNCACCCAGGTACTGGCGGGTCTGACCGTCACGGCGGCGCAGACACCGGATCGCCAGTCTGCTTCGGCGGATTTCGAAGAGGATGACTTGCGTGGTATTTTCCTTGAAGAAGCGCGTGAAGTGGTTGGCAACGCCTGGCAAGCCATCGCCGAACTTGCAAGCAATCCGAATGATGTCACCCAACTGACGATCTTGCGGCGTGCTTTTCACACGCTCAAAGGCAGTTCGCGGATGGTTGGACTCAGTGAATTTGGCGAAGCCGCGTGGGCTATTGAGCAACTTCTCAATAGCTGGCTTGCGGATCAAAAAGCCGCGACCGATGAATTCAGGTCCTTGTGCTCGCAGTTCATGACAGGGTTTACGAAATGGATTGATGATATTGCCGCAAGTGATGACATGCGCTGGTCAGCGTCCGCTTTCCACAGCAGTGCGGACGGCCTGCGCATGGAAGGGCGTTACCAGGCCCTGGATCTGTCTGCCATGGAAGCTGCGGCTGCGGAGCCACTGGAACTTGCGTTGGCGTCTGGAGTGCCTGACCACATCGACGTTGACCTGCCCGACGAAGTGGCCATTGAGCCTGCCACGCCACCGGCTGAGCAGGTGAGCGCGTCCGAAATGGAGATAGACAGCATTGATTTTGACAGCCTGTTCGGCGCTAAGGAGCCGGCGCCGACGGTTCAATCTTCGCCTGTGCTGGAACCGTCTGACTTGATGGAAGCAGTGGCCCAACCACAACCTGCTGAAGTATTACTGGCCCCTGAGGTTCTGGCACCGGATCATGTGCCTGATGAGGCCTTGGCGCTTGAGAGCAATGAAGATGAGCAGGTCAGGGTCATTGGTAACTTGCGTATTGGCATTCCTCTTTACAACGTCTATTTGAACGAGGCCGATGAATGGTCGCGGCGACTGGTGACCGAGGTTGCCGAATGGGCCATGGAACACCATCTGCCGGTCAGCGATTCGACGGTGGCACTGGCGCATTCCCTGGCGGGCAGTTCTGCCACCGTCGGCTTTGGCGCGTTGTCCGAGATCGCCCGTGCGCTCGAGCATGCCCTGCAGCAGTCCCGGGCTCACCACAGCAGCGGTGCTGCCACCTATGGTCAGTTGTTTGTTGCCGCGGCGGAAGAGATACGCCGACTGCTGCACCAGTTTGCGGCCGGGTTTCTCAAGGAGCCTAATGCCGACATTCTTGATCGCCTGATGCGGCTTGAATTCGTTGACTCGATTCTGCCGTCGCCGAGTGGATATACCGATCTTGATATTCCCGGTGAACTCCCGCAAGCGGATGAAGCCGATGACGTACCCATGCCTCTGTCCGAAGCTGAGATGGCGGCGGTCATGGGAGTTGCGACCCCAAAACCTTCGCCAGCAGCCCCGGTGCCAGTCCCTGCCCCGATTGTCTCGATTGCCGCGCCGACGGCGCGGCTGGCAGCGCCTGTGCCGGTTGCCATTCCCGCTGACGCTTCAATAACATTCGGCGCACGCGGCAGTGAAGAGTTCGATGCGGTGGACGTGATCGACCCTGACCTCTTTCCAATTTTTGAAGAGGAGTGCGCCGAACTCATGCCCCAGCTGGGTGGCGCATTGCGGCAATGGTCCGCGCGGCCTGACAACCGGAGCGCACGCATGGAAGCATTGCGGGCGCTGCATACGCTCAAAGGCAGCGCCCGCCTGGCCGGCGCGATGCGGCTTGGGGAAATGGCGCACCGGATCGAATCTGAAATCGAGCAAATCGGATCCGATGCCGTGGCAAGCCAGGAGTTTGAACCGCTGTTAACCCGGTTTGATGCCATGCAAGCCGCGTTTGAAGGCTTGCGGCGTGTGGATGCCGCAGTTGTTGAAACATTTGTAACCCCACCCGCCGCCACAGAGCCACCGGTCACTCCACTGCTACCGGTGCTGACACCAGCGCCGGATGCTTCGCAGACTTTGGACGCCGCGGCCACTGCCGGTGACACCGGTTCCAGAAAACTGGCTATTCCGCCGCCGCAAGCCATGCAGCTGCAGCCGGTTCGGCTGGCGGCGTCTGCTTCCATACGCGTGCGCTCGCAGTTGCTTGACCGCATGGTTAACCAGGCTGGCGAGGTCATGATCACCCGTTCGCGTCTCGAAGCCGAGCTCGGTCAGCTGCGCGGCTCGCTCAATGACATGAGCGATAACCTAAACCGGTTGCGCCAGCAGCTTCGTGACATTGAATTGCAGGCCGAAACCCAGATGCAGTCGCGCCTGGCCCAAGCCAAGGAAGCCCAGGCCGGTTTCGATCCGCTCGAGTTTGACCGGTTTACCCGCGTGCAGGAACTCACCCGCATGATGGCCGAGTCGGTGAATGACGTGGCGACGGTGCAGCGCACCTTGCAGCGCACGGTGGAAGCCACCGAGGATGATCTGATTGCCCAGGCCCGGCAGACCCGGGAATTGCAGCGCGATCTGCTGCGCACGCGCATGGTGGAGTTTGAGGGTATTTCCGAGCGCTTGTACCGCGTGGTGCGGCAGGCTTCCAAGGAAACCGGCAAGCAGGTGAGGCTAGATTTGCTGGGCGGCACCATCGAGATGGACCGCGGCACGCTGGATCGCATGACGCCCGCCTTTGAGCATTTGCTGCGTAACTGCGTGGTCCACGGCATTGAAAACCCGCAAGAGCGCAGCGCTGGCGGCAAGGATCCGGTTGGCCTCATCACGGTTCATCTTCGCCAGGAAGGCAATGACGTATCGGTTGACTTCAGCGACGATGGCTCGGGCCTGAACCTGCGTCGCATCCGCGAAAAGGCCTTGAGCCTCGGGCTGGTCAAGGCCGATAAGCCAATGGATGATCAGGAGGCTGCCGATTTGATCTTCATGCCCGGCTTCTCGACCGCCACGCAGATCACCGAGCTCGCGGGACGCGGCATCGGCATGGATGTGGTGCGCGCGGAAGTCAATGCGCTGGGGGGCCGGATTGAAACTTCGACCGAAGCCGGCAAGGGGACGCACTTCAAACTGGTGTTGCCGCTGACCACGGCCGTGACCCAGGTGATCATGATTCGCGCCGGAAATCAGACGGTGGGTGTGCCCTCCAACGTCGTTGAAGTTGTGCGGCGCACCCCAGCCAGGGAACTGCAGCAGGCGTACAACGCAGGCACGCTGGATTTCGCTGGCGAAACCATTCCTTTCTTCTGGTCCGGTGCCTTGCTGCAGGTCTCGAATCAGAGCACCGAAGTGCAGGCCAAGAACTCACCGATTGTGATTTTCCGAAGTGCTGCCCAGCGCATTGCATTGCATGTGGATGAAGTGCTGGGCAACCAGGAGGTTGTGGTCAAGAATCTGGGCCCACAGCTGTCGCGTCTGCCGGGCCTGGCGGGCATGTCCGTGCTGGCTTCAGGTGCCGTGGTGCTGATCTACAACCCGGTCGCGCTGGCTTCGGTGTATGGTCAGCAAGCGCGCAGCTGGAGTGCGGATCGGGCCGAGCCGCATATGCTCGAAGAGTCTGCCGGCAGCGCCCGGAAAGTGCCTGCGTTGGCCTCTGCCGGGCCACAAACACCGCTGATTCTGGTGGTGGATGACTCGATCACGGTCAGGCGTGTCACGCAGCGCCTGTTGCAGCGCGAAGGCTACCGTGTGGCCATGGCGGCAGACGGTCTGCAGGCGTTGGAGCGTTTGCAGGAAGAAATGCCCATGGTGGTGTTGTCAGATATCGAAATGCCGCGCATGGATGGCTTTGACCTGGCACGCAACATCCGGGCCGACGCGCGTCTGAAGCATCTGCCGATCATCATGATTACTTCACGGATTGCCGAGAAGCACCACGAGCATGCCATGGAACTGGGTGTGGACCACTATCTGGGCAAACCGTACTCCGAAGAAGAATTGATGAGCCTGGTGCGCCGCTATTGTGTTGAAGAGGCCGCTGTCTCAGCATAAAAAGTGCCGCCAGCCCATGGCAGCCGCATTTCGCTATAAAAACATAGCTAATCCTTTTTTCAATACAGTGTAGCGCCGCAAGGTTCTCGCAGGCGCATCCTCGTGCTGCATGTGGTCTTTCCTGCCCACACCAATTGCCGTCGTGCGTGACCCCGGTGCGCGTAAAATCAACCCATGCACCCGGATCCCGCAGCGCTAAACCTGACGCACCATTTTCTCATCGCCATGCCTGGGCTGGATGATCGTGCCTTTGCCAAAAGTGTGGTTTATATGTGCGAGCACAGCGACCGTGGCGCCCTGGGACTGGTCATCAACAAACCGAGCGACATCACGCTCAAGAGCCTGTTTGACAAAGTGGAGTTACCGCTGCACCGCAACGACCTTACCGAAGCCATGGTCTTCCAGGGTGGCCCGGTGCAAACCGAGCGCGGCTTTGTGCTTCACGAATGCATGCTGCCCGGCAGTGAATCGGTGTATGCCTCGACCATGACGATTCCGGGCGGTCTGGAAATGACCACCTCCAAGGATGTGCTGGAAGCGCTGTCCACCGGTGCCGGACCGCGCAAGGTGTTTGTCTCACTGGGCTACTCCGCTTGGGGTGAAGGTCAACTGGAGTCGGAAATATCCGATAACAGCTGGCTCACGGTGTCAGCTGATTTGACCGTGATTTTCGATACGCCGGTGGAGCAGCGTTACGACAAAGCCCTCATGCTGCTGGGTCTGCAGAGCTGGATGCTGTCGTCCGAGGCCGGTCACGCATGAGTCCTGCAGGCGCGTCTCAAGCGGCCGCAAGTCTGCGCACTTTTCTCGCTTTCGACTTCGGCCTCAAACGCACTGGCGTGGCGACCGGCAACCTGCTGACGCGCACGGCCTCACCGCAAGCCACCATCGCCGCCGAAGGCGCTGCGCGTTTCAAGGCGGTTGAGCTCAGAATCAGGGAATGGCAGCCCGATGCGCTGATTGTCGGCATCCCGTTTCACCCCGATGGTGCGAGCCACGACAATACCGTGCGTGCGCAAAAATTTGCCCGTCAGCTGCGTGGGCGTTATGGTCTTCAGGTGTTTGAGGTCGATGAGCGCTACAGCACGACCGAGGCATTGACTGGCGGCGCTAAGGATGCAGATGCGGCGTCCGCCTGCATCATTCTGGAACAGTTTTTAAGGAGTCTTCCATGAGCAGCTTGATATTGGACGCCGAGGCGCTATACAACGAGTTGCTGCGTGGCATGCGGCTGCTGTTGGCTTCCTACGACCAGCCTCCGATGCTGGTGGGCGTCGCGTCCGGAGGCGCCTGGGTGGCGCAGCGCCTGCAAAAAGACCTGGGTTTGGCCGAAGAGATCGGTATTCTTTCTTCCTCCATGCACCGCGACGATTTCTCGCAACGCGGCCTGGCTTCGAGCGGGAAAACCCTGCTGCCTTTTGATGTGAACGGCGCGCACCTGATTGTGGTCGACGATGTGCTCTACACCGGTCGCACTACACGGGCGGTGCTCAACGAACTGTTTGACTATGGGCGGCCAGCCAGCGTCAAGCTGGTGACGCTGGTGGACCGGGGCGGGCGCGAGTTGCCCATACAACCCGATCTTGCAGTGGCGCGAGTGACCTTGCCGGCCTCGCAGACGCTTGAGCTGGAACGCGCGGAAGACGGTCAGTTCAGTTTTCAGGTCCAGGACCGGTAACCCCAAGCCGAAACATCCAGCGCAAATCCAGAGCAGAAAATCAGAACGCAAGAGGAGCCCAAAGCGTGTTGTACCGACGAAATCCACAACTCAATAAAAACGGTGAGCTGATTCATTTACTCTCGACAGAAGGTCTGCCCAAGGCGACCCTGACGCAGATTCTGGATACCGCCGCCAACTTTGTCAGCGTGAGCAGCCGCGAGGTCAAAAAGGTCCCGTTACTGCGCGGAAAGAGCGTTTTCAACCTGTTTTTTGAAAACTCCACCCGCACCCGTACGACGTTTGAAATTGCCGCCACACGCCTGTCGGCCGACGTGATCAACCTCGACATTGCACGTTCCTCGGCCTCCAAGGGGGAGTCGCTGCTGGACACCATTGCCAACCTGAGCGCAATGGCCGCTGATCTGTTTGTGGTGCGCCACAGCGAATCGGGCGCGCCTTACCTGATCGCCCAGCATGTGGCACCGCATGTGCATGTGATCAATGCCGGTGATGGGCGTCACGCGCACCCCACGCAGGGTTTGCTGGACATGTACACCATCCGTCATTACAAGAAAGACTTCAGCAACCTCACGGTCGCCATCGTGGGCGATGTGCTGCATTCGCGCGTGGCGCGTTCCGACATCCACGCGCTCACGACGCTGGGTTGCGCGGAGGTGCGTGTGGTCGGCCCCAAGACCCTGGTGCCCGCTGACATGGCGCAGATGGGCGTGCGCGTCTGCAACACGCTGGAAGAGGGCATCAAGGGCGCCGACGTAATCATCATGCTCAGGCTGCAAAACGAGCGCATGTCGGGTGCGTTGCTGCCCAGCAGCCAGGAGTTTTTCAAGACCTTTGGCCTGACCAACGAGAAGCTGCAGCTGGCCAAGCCGGATGCCATTGTCATGCACCCAGGCCCCATCAACCGGGGTGTGGAGATCGCTTCGGCGGTGGTCGATGGCGCGCAGAGCGTCATCTTGCCGCAGGTCACCTTCGGCATCGCAGTGCGTATGGCCGTCATGAGTATCGTTGCCGGGAATGAAGCATGACTGTGGCCCCCACGCTTGCCACTTCGTGTGCTGCGCTGCCCCCCGAGGGGGCTGTTCCGCCTAGGGGCGGCCCGTCGGCGGAATTGGCCCCCACGCTTGCCACTTCGTGCGCTGCGCTGCCCCCCGAGGGGGCTGTTCCGCCTAGGGGCGGCCCGTCGGCGGAACTGGCCCCCACGCTTTTCACTTCATGTAATGCGCTCCCCCCATCGGCGGCTGGCCTTGCTTGGGGCGGCCCGGCGCGGCGGTCTTTTTCCGGAAAAATCAAATGAAACTCCTCATCAAGAATGGCCGGGTCATCGACCCTGCTTCCCATCTGGACGAAGTGGGCGATGTGGCCATTGCTGCAGGCCGCATCGTGTCGCTGAAAGGCGCCGCCGCCGATTTCGTGCCCAACAAAACCATAGACGCCAGGGGCTGCATCGTGGCACCGGGCCTGATCGACCTGTCGGCGCGGCTGCGCGAGCCCGGCTACGAACATGAAGGCATGCTGGAAAGCGAGTTGGCCGCGGCGGTTGCCGGCGGCGTGACCAGCCTGGTTTGCCCGCCGGATACCGATCCGGTCCTCGACGAACCCGGGCTGGTTGAAATGCTCAAGTTCCGCGCAGAAAAGCTGCACCAGTCGCGCGTGTTCCCGCTGGGCGCGTTGACGCGCGCCTTGAAAGGTGAAGCGCTGACCGAGATGGTCGAGCTGACCGAGGCTGGTTGTGTGGGCTTTAGCCAAGCCGAAGTGCCGCTGGCCAACACCCAGGTGCTGATGCGTGCGCTGCAGTACGCCGCCACCTTTGGCTATACCGTCTGGCTGCGTCCGCAGGAGATGCACCTCGGCCAGGGCGTGGCCGCCAGTGGTGCGATGGCCACGCGCCTGGGCCTCAGCGGTGTGCCCGTGGCCGCCGAAACCGTTGCCCTCCACACGATTTTTGAACTGGTCCGCGCCACCGGTGCACGGGTACACCTGTGCCGTATCAGCAGTGCCGAAGGGGTTGCGCTGGTCGGCAAGGCCAAGGCGGAGGGGCTGGGCGTGACCTGCGACGTGAGCATCAACAATCTGCATTTGACCGATGTAGACATCGGCTACTTCGACAGCCGCATGCGGCTGAACCCGCCCCTTCGCCAGCAACGCGACCGGGACGCTATTCGTTTGGGGCTCGCAGACGGCACGATTGATGCACTGGTGTCTGATCACACGCCGGTCGACGAGGATGCCAAAACCCTGCCGTTTGCCGAGGCTGAGCCGGGCGCTACCGGTCTGGAACTTCTGCTGGGCTTGGCCTGCAAGTGGGGCAGTGACAGTCAGGCCGGTATGCTGCGGGCACTCGCGGTGTTGACGAGCGAACCCGCGCGCGTGCTGGGTGATGCACTAGGCACCCTGCAGGCCAGCGCGGGTCGGCTGGTCAAGGGTGGCATGGCAGATCTCTGCGTGTTTGATCCGGCCCAAGCATGGAGGATCGAGCCGAAAGCCTTGCGCAGCCAGGGCAAGCACACGCCTTTTTCAGGTTACGAGCTTCCTGCGCGCGTGCGCTGGACCCTGGTGGGCGGTCAAGTGGCCTACGAAGCGCCTTGCTGAACTCGATGAGATTGCCCGGTGTTGGCTTGAAGGTATTGCGCGCCATGGGGCACGCCGCGGCCGGTTTCTGGACCATCAAGACCATCTTCCCCAGGCTCAACCCTGGCGACCAAGAGGCGTGTGTTCATGCTTGGGCCGGTGCCATGCTGCAAATCGCGGATATTGAACTGGTGGTCAATGGCACACCGCCCGCCAGCGGCCCGGTGCTGCTGGTGGCCAACCATATTTCATGGCTCGACATTGTGGTCCTGCATGCCGCGCGCCATTGCCGCTTTGTCTCAAAGTCCGACATCAAGGGCTGGCCTTTTGTCCGCACGCTGGCCGACGATGCCGGCACCCTGTATCTTGAGCGCGGGTCGCGGCGCGATGCCCATCGGGTGGTGGCGCAAATGGCCGAGCGGCTGGGTGCGGGCGACATTCTTGCGGTGTTCCCGGAGGGCACGACGGGTGATGGCATCACCCTCAAACCGTTTCATGCCAACCTGATCCAGGCCGCCATTGCAGCGTCCGTTCCGATACAACCGGTGGGGCTTAAATTCATTGATGCAGCCAGCGGTGCGGTGAGCCTGGCTCCTAGCTATGTGGACGATGAAACGCTGGTTGGATCGATCTGGCGAACCCTCACTGCACGCCGGTTGATTGCAGTGGTGACCTTTGGCATCCCGCAGGGGCAATCCAGACGCGAATGGGTGCATTCGCTGCGCGAAGAGGTTGAGCGCTTGAGACAGGCTTAGCAGGGCAGCTGCATTGGCTGCGAGTGTGTCAGCCCGGTACGGCACTGCGGTCTTGCTGCGTCGCCGCACAGACCTGCCCTTTGGCTTCGGTTTGGAAAAACTTTTATAGTGGTTCTTTTTACCGAATGAACCTGACACCCCGGACCCTACAGTTATGACCCACACTCCACTCACTTCCAATTTCGACGACATTGCGGCCAATATCCTCGACGACATCCCCGAAGGGTTCCGACCCATCAAAGTCGGCGGCCCTTTCATTCACCATAACGGTCCGCTTTACGGAAAATGGACTGGTCAGCGCCTGTTCCTGGGTTTTCGCGTGGAGGAGAGGCATACCAATCCGCTCAAAATTTGCCACGGAGGCATGCTGGCCACATTTGCCGACATGCTGATTCCATGTGCCTCGATGTACCAGTCCGACATGGAGCGGCGCTTTTTACCCACGATCAGCCTGCAGGTTGATTTCATGGGCGCGGCTGCCTTGGGCGCATGGGTGCAGGGAGAGGCCGACGTGCTTCGGACTACGCGCAATATGCTGTTCGGTCAGGGATTGGTGAGCGCCGATGGCCAACCGGCCTTGCGCGTGAGTGGCATTTTCAAGATGGGGCAACTGATCGGCGACGGCAAGGCCACAGATCCGCTGAACCTGAAGTAAACAAACGTCTCCGCGCTGTAGATGCAACGATTCCGCCGGAAATATGCCAAGGACGTCTGCGTCAAGGATGCCAAAGTGACCAAAGCCGTGGTTGATACCAGCGCATCTGAGCGCTCACCATTTTGGCGGGCGGCAATGCCTCGCCAAGACCCGGCTGCTTGATGGCAGACCGGGATTTTTCTTTGGGATATCTTTCTTATTCTGCTAGCCGCATCTTGCGGCAGATAGCGTCGATTCTGGTGTCCAACTCCCTCCCTC
>DHWX01000094.1 GCA_002413395.1 Polaromonas sp. UBA5171
ATATTAAAGTCTGTTTCTTGGTGAAAACAGCCAAAATTACCTTGTTGAGGGTTTATTTTTGAGGCGCGGCTCTAAGTAAAGTTCATGCTCGGAGCTTGCCGGTCCGAGGTGGCGCGATGGCTGCCCCAAGAGAACAACAATCACACCAGCCTGGCCGATTGGAAATATGGACTTGCTTGGGTGCCAGCAAAGGTTTAATCTGCAATTGCCTGATTAATTCAGGCTTCAGCCAGGTAACCAACCCTGGCATAACTGGAAGCAATCACTTGCTCCCACCGCACTGCGAGACGAGTACTCTCTCCTTTGCGAACCCCGACGGCATGGGTATAAACGCCCGCTGTCAACCCCGGTTAGTCAATCTGACCGGGGTTTTTTGTTTTTTGGAGGGTAGTTTTTTTCAATCAGGCATTGACCTTTCCGCCCGAGTGCTAAAAACTTGCTGTCCATGTCAAACCATGAAAACGAATCAAAAAACGCGGGGTGGGGTTTTGCGCGATCGTTTCCGGCCAAGGCAAATGCCATGCTCCGGTCGCGTCGCTGGCAACGCCGCGTGGCTTGGGCTGTCGGTGTCTGGTTGTTGCTGTGGGCGCTGGCCTATGTCGCAGTGCCGCCCCTTTTGAAATGGCAACTTCAAAAAATCGCCTCTGAAAAATTTGGTCGACAGGTCACGCTGGGGCAGGTGGATTTCAAGCCGTGGTCGCTGGAGCTCACTCTCAATGACCTGATGATTGCAAAAAACAGCGCGGCAGGACCGACAGGCAGCCCAGCGACAGCGCCCGGCAATGCACCGTCAGCAGCCCAATTACCGCCCCAACTCAAAATCAAGCGTATCTATATAGATGCGGAACTTGAGTCCCTGCTGCGGCTGGCCCCGGTGGCAGACGCTATCCGTGTCGAGGAGCCTGTGGTGTCCCTGACCCATCTGGGTGACGGGCGCTATGACATTGACGACATCCTGGACCGCCTCAAGACAAGCGGGGCGCAGCCCGCTGGCGATCCACAGCGATTTTCCCTCTATAACCTGGTACTCAGCGGCGGGCAGTTCAACTTTATCGACCAGTCGGTTCACAAGACCTATGAGCTGCGCAACCTGAATGTCTCCGTGCCATTTTTAAGCAATCTTAAATCACAGCGTGAGATCAAAACTGCGCCCCATCTGTCCTTCACGCTCAATGGCAGCAGTTTTGACAGCGACGCCGTTGGGACCCCTTTTGCCCAGACTCACAAGAGCGATATCAACATCACGCTGCATGACCTTGACCTGGGTCCTTATCTGGCGTACTGGCCAGCGAGCCTGCCTTTCAGGCTGCAAGGCGCGGTGCTGCAGGCCGATGTCAAGGTAGCGTTTGAGCAGACGCCAGCCACCATGCTGAAGATTTCCGGAACGGTCACGGCGGACAAGGTCAGGCTGCTGGATACAAAACTCCCAAGCCCGGGTGCCGCGGCGTCAGTGCCAGGCCATGAGTTGCTGACGTTTGACCGCCTGAAGATCGCCATGGACGACGTGCGCCCACTGGAGCAGATTGTCAAACTCTCTGCGGTGGAGCTCAACAAGCCCACGCTGTTCGTGAGCCGAGATCGGGCAGGGCAACTCAATCTGCTGTCATTGGGTACTCAATCTGCTTCGAAAAACATAGCGGTTAGCAATCGTCCGGCAATTATTACGGGTCAAAAAAACCCGGAATCGCTGGCGCAAGCGGCCGTTCAGCCTGCCAGCGCTCCGGCTTCCGTTGCCAAAGCTATTCCTCCATCACCCTGGAAAGTGCAGGTGGCCAAGGTGGCGGTGCATGGTGGTCGCGTCAACTGGCTGGATGAAACCCTGCCATCGCCGGCCCAGATCCGGCTGACGGACCTGGCGCTCAATGCCTCGGCGATTGCCATGCCGTTTACGGCTGGCGCGCCCTTGCAGTTCACCGGCTCGCTGGGACTGGACCCGCTGGTGGCCAGTGCACCGACGCGGGGTAAAGCCGTGGTCAAGGGCGCTCAGCCCGAGCGCCAGTCTGCGCCAGCGCTTATCAGTTTCAACGGCTCTGCAACCGACCAGGCGGTCCAGTTGACGGCCACGGTCGCGAACTGGCCGCTCAATATGGCTGAAAAATATGTCGGCCAGTTTTTGCTGCCTGCGCTGAACGGCCAGCTTGACGCGCAGCTGGGCGTCAACTGGCAGGCCGCCACGGCAGACAAGCCGCAGGCGCTGCAAATTACCGCGCCGCAAATTGCCGTGAGCGAGGTACAGCTGGCGCAAGGAAAAACCTCGCTGGTATCCGTCAAAAAGGTGGAGCTGACGGAGGTGGACATCGATGTGCCGGGCCAGTCCTTCAAGGCTGCCAAAATGCAGCTGATCCAGCCCAAGGCCAGGGTCGAGCGCGACGCCGACAAGCGCTGGATGTATGAGCGCTGGCTGGTGGCCCATGGCCTCGCGAGTCCGCCGCCGGCCACTTCAAAAATCGACGCCAAAGCCAGCGTGCCGTCATGGGCAGTGGCAATCAACGACGTGTTTCTCGATGGCGGCGCCATGTCGTTTTCTGATAAGGCGGGCGCCAAGCCGGTGACGTTTGAGGTCACAGCCGCCAAGGCCCAACTGGGCGGGCTGGTGCTGGACGACAGGCCTTCAGCCAAGGCGCAGGCCGCAAAACTCATGCCGTTGTCCGCCTCGCTGCGCCTGGCGACGGGGCGGTTTGAGCCCGGCAAGCTTGATTTCAAGGGCAGCCTGGGCCTGACGCCGCTGCAGGCAAAGGGCCAACTGGTGGCGAGCCGACTGCCGGTGCAGGCCTTCGAGCCTTACTTTGCCGGGGCACTCAATATCGAACTGTTGCGTGCCGACGCCAGCTTCAAGGGGCGGGTGGCTTACCGTCAGATGGCCGCCGGTCCGCAGGCCGAGGTGGCTGGAGACGTGGCACTGGAAGAGTTCAAGGCCAACACCCTGGCACCCAGCGAAGACTTGCTGGCCTGGAAAACGCTGAATGTGCGCGGCCTGAACGTGGCGCTGAATCCCGCGAAAGCGACACGGGTGGATGTGAGGGAAACGGTGCTGACCGACTTTTTTGCGCGCGTTATCGTCATGCCCGATGGCCGCATCAACCTGCAGGATTTACTCAAACCCGCCGCGCCAGCCGCAACGGTGGCGGCGTCGGCTTCATCCTCTTCAAGTGTGAATGCTGCTAAAACAATGGCTGGAGGCGCTCGTCCATCATCCAGCGAAAATGCCGTAAAAAACTCGCAAGATGCGACTACCTCAGCGCCACTTGCCGTGGTCAGTGGCAACGTCACGACATCGACAAACCCGGTGACGGCACCACCACCCACCGGCCCGCAGCCCGTCGTTCACTTTGGCCCCATCAGCCTGATCAATGGCAAGGTTCAGTTCTCGGATCGCTTTATCAAACCCAACTATTCGGCCGAACTGAGCGAGCTGACCGGAAAGCTCAGTGCGTTTTCGTCGGTGGCACCCAGTACCACGGGCTCTGGCACGGCGAGCGCTCCCGCCATGGCCGACCTCGAACTGCGCGGCAAGGCCGAGGGTACGGCTTCGCTGGAGATTCTGGGCAAGCTCAATCCGCTGGCCAAACCGCTGGCGCTGAACATCACCGGCAAGGTGCGCGACCTGGAGTTGCCGCCGCTCTCGCCCTATGCCGTCAAATACTCGGGCTATGGCATTGAACGCGGCAAACTCAGCGTTGATGTGAATTACGTGGTCTTGCCCGACGGCAGGCTCACCGCCAGCAACAAGCTGGTCCTGAACCAGCTCAGCTTTGGCGACAAGGTGCCAGGCTCGACGGCCAGCCTGCCAGTCAAGCTGGCGGTCGCCTTGCTGGCCGACCGCAACGGCGTGATTAACCTTGACCTGCCCATCAGCGGCTCGCTGAACGATCCCCAGTTCAGCCTCGGGCCCATCATCATCAAGGTGATTCTCAACGTCATCGGCAAGGCCATCACCGCGCCGTTCAGTCTGCTCGCCCATGCGCTGGGTGGCGGCGGTGAAGAGCTGAGCATGGTCGGCTTTCCGGCGGGCAGCGCGCAACTCTCGGCCGAGGCGAAAGCCGGACTTGACAAGGTGGCCAGGGCGATGCTCGAACGCCCTGCGCTCAGGCTCACGGTGGTCGGCGCCAGCAGCCTGGAAACCGAGCGCGAGGGCTTCAAGCGTGAGCGCCTTGACGAACTGGTGCGCGCCGAGAAGCGCCGCCAGATGGTCAAGGCAGGCATCAAAGCGGATGCGGTGAGTGTCAGCCCCGCCGAATATCCGGCGCTGCTCAAGGAAGTCTATCAACGCGCCGACATCCCGAAGCCGCGCAACCTGATTGGCCTGACCAAAGACCAGCCCGTGCCTGACATGGAAAAGCTGCTGCTGGCCAGCATCAAGGTCAGCGATGACGCCATGCGTGAGCTGGCGGTGCAGCGCGGCATGGCAGTCAAGGATTACCTGGCAGCGCGTGATTTGCCGTCCGACAGGCTCTTTCTGGGGGCCGTCAAAGCGGTGCCACCCGAGGCCAAATGGACACCGCGTGCAGAACTTAATTTGGCAATGCCTTAAAAACAGCGAAAATACCGGGATTGCTTTATTTTTGTAAGGCTGAGGGTGCCAGGCCTTGCGAGCCGTGACCTGAATTTTTTTACCGCTGAGCGTTCGCTGTTTATCGCCCCATTCTTCGTCCCCGCCGCAGGTGCCGGCAGGTGTGTGAGTCCCGGGGCCCCGAATGCCCATGTTCAGCATGCCGCCCAGTATTTTTTCGAACTGATTGCCATTATTTTTATGCTGCGCTTTCCCCTCCCCAAATTGAGCAAATCTTCCCAGGCTGAAATCACTTCGGCCGGTGCCTCCACCGTGAAAACCGGTCCGGCCAAAAGCACCGAGGCCCATCCGCTGGACGGACTGACGGGCGGCGCATTTTCAGCGCCCACCTCGGGTGAGCGTGCCGCGCGCATTCGCCAGTGGCTGGCCACCGGGCCCACGGCAGAGCAGATGGCCGAGGTTTTCAAGGATCTGGCCAATCGCGACAAGGGCGCAGCCAAGCCGCTGAAGGAAAAACTCGACGAGATCAAGCGTGCCAAGGGGCAGGAAGCCGTCGCTGCCGAATGGGCGGTCAAGGCGCAGGCCTTGCTGGCTTTGCCCAAGCTCAACCTGGCCGATGCGCTGGCCTGGCAGCGCGATGCCGCCAAGGCCGGAGCGCCGTTGTCGAAGGAGCCGCTGGCCAGCCTGAAAGTGCAACTGGCTGAGCGCGTGAAAACTATTGAAGACCTGCAGCACCGCACTCAGGTGCAGCGCGAAGCTGCCGTGCTGATCGCGCAGCGCCTTGAGGTGTTGTCCATCAAGCCATGGCGCGATGCCGAGGCGGCGCTTGAAACCCTGCGCGCTGATGTGGCGCACTGGCAGGCCCAGGCCAGCGAGATTGCCGAGGATGCCAACTGGGCCAGCGTCGATGTCAAATTTCCGCCATTGCTCGACGCCTCCCGCAGCCAGTTGCTGGCGGTCTGGGACGCATTCCAGGGCGCGTTGGCCATGGCCGTTAAAGCGGCTGACGATGCCGCCGCCCCCTTGCCCGCGGTGCCAGTGTGGGCCGACGAACTGCGCATGCTGCGCGGCGGCATGGCAGCGCCAGATGGCGAGAGCACTGGCGAACAGCCCGCGCGAGCGCCCAAGGTCAAGATCGACCCCGCGCTGCTGAAGGAAATGCGCGAAAAGGCGGCGGTCATTGTGCAGACGGCGCTGGAAAAACTGGAGCATGAAGTCACCGAAGGCCACGGCAAGGCCACTCCCAAGGTGGCCGCCGAGTTGCGCCATGTGCTCAAGGAGCACATCCGCCACATCGACAGCACGCTTGAAGCGGCGGCCCACGCTGCCCTGACCGCTGCAGGCGAGCTTGAAGGCTGGCAACGCTGGCGCGCCGACCAGATTCGCGATGAGCTGGTGGTCAAAGCCGAAGCGCTGGTGGCGCACCCGATGGGCGGGCGCAAGCAGCAGGAAACGCTGCGCGTGATGCGCGAGCAGTGGAAGACCAGCGACCAGGGCGGCACCCCTAACCACGCCCTGTGGAAGCGTTTTGACGATGCCTGCAACGAAGCTCACAAGGTGGTTGAAGCGTGGCTCGAAAAGGTCAAGGAGCAGACCGAAGCCGTCAAGGCTGAGCGGCGCGTCCTGATTGATGAAGTGCTGGCGTGGACCGCAGAAAATCAGGGAAACACCGACTGGAAGCACCACATTCGCAGCTTGAACGGTTTTGTCGGGAAATGGACGGCGGCCGGGCACTTGGGCGAAAAAGCCTTTGCTGAAATCCAGCCGGTCTGGAAAGCTGCGATGGATGCGGCCGATGCCGCGCTGAAGGCAGCGCGTGCCGATAGCCTGGCGCGCCGCAAGGCCATGATTGAAGAAGCGCAGGTGCTGGGTGCTGAGCCGCAATTGCGCATTGACGCGGTCAAGTCGCTGCAACAGCGCTGGCAGCACGAGGCGCAGAGCGTGCCGATTGAGCGCAAGCAGGAGCAAAAGCTCTGGGACGCATTTCGCAAGCCGATTGACGACGCGTTTCAGCGCAAAACCGCCGAGCGCGAAAAAGCCGCGGCCGCGCTGGGTGAATACGACCGCCTTGTGCTTGAAGCCGCCAAAGCGGTTGAGGCCGCAACCGCCAGCGGTGATGTGCAAAAAATCCATGCGGCAGCCAAGGCGCTGGAGGCCATTGTTCGCGGGCAGGTGCCTGCGGTGGCGGCCGTGGAAACTGTTGAGTCAGCGCCAATTCCTGAACAAAATAAGGCGCCAGGCAACGAACCAACCGCGCAATCAGCGACAGAAAAAATAGCAGATGAGACGCCTGCCACAGCGGCGGCTGCCACCGATGCGGCGGCTGCGGCTGAATCGGTTGAAGCTGCCGAACCGGCGCCAGCGGCGGCCGAACCGGTGCCAGCGCCCAAACCGGCCGCCAAGCCGGTCGTGGCCAGGCGTGGCGACGACCGCCCGGGCATGCGCAAAGCCGAACCCGTGGCCGCAGGCCGTGGCGGAAAATTTGGCGACCGCAAAGATTCGCGCCCTGGCAGCAAGCCCGGTGGCCCGCGCTCCAGCACCGACAACAAGTTTGAGCCTTACCGTCCCGAGCGCAGCGAGCGCGACAGCCGCGGTGCCAGCGACAACCGGGGTGATCGTTTCAATGAACGTCCAGCCTTTGAAGAGCGTGGCCCGCGTCTGGGTGATGCCGCGTTCCGTGCCCAGCGCGAAGCTTTTGACGCGGCCAACCAGGCCCTGAAAAAGCTCGCCGTGCAGGCCCATGGTGAAGTGCTGACGCATTTGCTCAGCGCCTGGGAAAAGCGCGATCCGGCCCAACTCCCGGGCGTGCAGGAACTTGGCAAACTGGTCACGCCCGCAGTGCGCGGCAGTTGGGTGCAGGCGCTCGGCACGCCTTCGGCCAAGGATGCCGCCCAGGCTCCCGAGGCGCTGCTGCGCCTGGAAATCGCTGCCGAGCTGCCTACGCCCGCCGAGCAACTCAGTGCCCGCCGCATGCTGCAACTGCAACTGCTGACCCGGCGCAATGCGCCTGCGCCGCTGGAGACCTGGGGTCAGGATACCGCCAAGGTACTGGCCGCCGATTTTGACGCTGGCAACGCCCGACGCGTGCAAAACGCGCTGAAAGTGCTGCTCAAACGCTAGTCAGGCGCTGCCAGGCAGTTGTTGGGCCACGACGGGAGCCATTGCGCCAGCGCAGCAATGGCCTGCGTCCAGCGCTGCGTTGCAAAAGTCAGTGGCTCTTGAGGAAGTCGCGAAGCGCAAACAGCGTTCCGTCCGGTGCCTCGGTCATCTGGTGATGCCCGACCGGCAGGCTGGCGACCTGCACGCTCTTGCCCGCGTTGCGGGCTGTGGTGATCAGCCCTTGCGCGGCTTTGGGCGGCGTCATCTGGTCTTGCACGCCCAGTACAAACAGCACCGGGCAGGTGATCGCTTGAATGGCCGTTTCGCCATTCGCATAGCTGTCGCAGGCCTTGAAGCCGCGATGAAACACATTGATGTCCGGGTTGCTGGCCAGCACGCGGCGGCCCAGCGCCATGCCGAGGCCATAGACCCAGGTGCCCGCGCCCAGCGCCGAGGGCGGCGGAGCCAGCGTGCTGCGCGAGAACACGTTGATCATGGTGAGTGCCTTCATCGGTTCATTCAGCGAGGCATCGAGCAGCGCTGGCGACACTTTCATCGGAAAGGCGATGCCAACCAGCGCCAGGTGGCTGACGCGGTCTTTCAGCCGGGCGGCGGCTTCCAGCGCAATCAGCGCGCCCCAGCTATGCCCGACCAGCGCGGCATGTGGCACACCCGCCGCATCGAGCAGCGCGGCGATGAAGTCTGCCGCTTCTTCCACGCTGGATGGCGCCTCGCCCGCGCTACGGCAGTGGCCCGGCAGATCAACCGCGAGCACATTCCAGCCGTGGTGGGCCAGGTAGCGGCTCTGCAAAATCCAGACGCTGTGGTCATTGAGCACACCGTGAATGAAAACCACAGTGGGCTGCGCGGCAGCCAAGGGCTTGCCGCCGGTGTAGCAGTAGGTTTTGTGGCCGTTAACGGTGAGTTCCATCATGCACCTGCCTTTTCCGCGGCTTTCAGTGCACGCTTGAGGTCGTCGATCAGGTCGTCCGGGTCTTCCAGTCCGATGCTCAAACGAATCGTGCCCTGCGTGATGCCAGCCCCAAGCAGCGCCTCATCGCTCATGCGGAAATGGGTGGTGCTGGCCGGGTGCAGCACCAGGCTGCGGCAATCGCCGACGTTGGCCAGGTGGCTGAACAGCTTGAGCGAGTCGATAAAGGTCTTGCCCTGCGCGCGGCTGCCTCTGATGTCAAAGCTGAACACCGAGCCCGCGCCGCGCGGCAGCAGTTTCTTTGCCAGTGCATGGCTGGGGTGCGACGCCAGCAGGGGGTGGCCGACGCGTGTCACCAGCGGATGACTGGACAGAAATCCGACCACCTTTTCAGTGTTGCTCATGTGGCGCGCCATGCGTAGCGGCAGGGTTTCAATGCCCTGCAAAATCAGCCAGGCGGTGTGCGGGCTCATGCAGGCGCCGAAGTCGCGCAGGCCTTCGCGGCGTGCGCGCAGCAAAAAGGCGCCGACGGTGCTCTCCTCGCTGAACACCATGTTGTGAAAGCCGTCGTAGGCCTCGGTCAATTCGGCAAATTTACCTGACTTGTCCCAATCGAAACTGCCGCCATCGACAATGATGCCGCCGATCACCGTGCCATGGCCGCTTAAAAATTTGGTAGCTGAGTGATACACCAGGTCAGCGCCGTGGTCGAAAGGCTTGATCAGCCAGGGCGAGGTCAGCGTTGAGTCCACCAGCAGCGGCACGCCCGCCTCATGCGCTATCGCCGACACGGTAGGCAGGTCCAGCACGTCCAGCCCCGGGTTGCCAACAGTTTCGCCAAAAAACAGCCTGGTATTGGGCCGCACGGCAGCGCGCCAGGCGTCCAGATCGCCCGGCTTCACAAAGGTGGTCTCGATGCCGAAGCGGGGCAGCGTGTAATGCAGCAGGTTTTGCGAGCCACCATACAGCGCGCTGCTGGCCACGATGTGCGAGCCAGCGCCCATCAGCGTGGCAATAGCCAGATGCAGCGCGGCCTGCCCGCTGGCGGTGGCAATCGCGCCGATGCCGCCTTCCAGCGCCGAGACGCGTTGCTCCAGCACCGCGTTGGTGGGGTTGCTGATGCGTGAATAGACATATCCCGCGCGCTCCATGTTAAAAAGACTGGCGGCCTGGTCACTGGACTCAAAGACAAAGGAAGTGGTGAGGTGAATCGGCACGGCGCGTGCGCCCGTGGCCGGGTCGGGGGCCGCTCCTGCGTGCAATGCCAGGGTGTCAAAGCCGGGATCAGGGTAGCCGGGCATGGTTTTGTCTCCAATACAAGATAGCGGAAGTGGGCAGCAAAATTCGTCCAGATCAGATTTGAACAGGATCAAGGGGGTAAACCCGGATGACCGTTGCAGGAAGCCGATCGGTTGTGGGCTATATTTAAACCTAATTTTCCGCAGTTCGGTTGCGGGGAAACAATGACGGAACAATCGAGGAGAAATTGATGAAGGTTTCTGACATCCTGCGCGTCAAAGGCAACGAGCTTTACACGGTTGAGCCTGATGAACCTCTGGGCAGGGCGGCTCAAATCATGGCCGAGAACGACATTGGCTCACTGGTCGTCATGGAGTATGGCGATGTTGTGGGCATGCTGACCTTCCGTGAAGTGATTTTCTGCATTGTCAAAAATGGCGGCGAGATTGGCGCCACGCTGGTGCGTAAGGCCATGAACGACTGTCCGCTTACCTGCACCACCGAGACCGAGCTGGATGAAGTGCGCCGCATGATGCTGGATCGCCATGCGCGTTACATGCCGGTGATGAACCAGAAAATGCTCAAGGGCGTGATCAGCTTTTACGATGTTGCGAAGACCGTGGTGGACAGCCAGAACTTTGAAAACAAGATGCTCAAGGCCTACATCCGCGACTGGCCGGATGACGACGGCGCCAGGGAAGCCTGATTTTCGGGTTGCCGGCGCGCTCTGGGATAATCCGGCGCATGAGTGGCAATACCTTCGGAAACCTCTTCGCAGTCACCAATTTTGGTGAATCCCACGGCCCGGCCATTGGCTGCGTGATTGACGGCTGCCCGCCTGGCCTGTCGCTCAGCGAGGCCGATATTCAAGGTGACCTGGACCGCCGCCGTCCGGGCACCAGCCGCTACGTCACGCAGCGCAACGAACCCGACGCGGTTGAAATTCTGTCTGGCGTGTATCAAGGCAAGACCACCGGCACGCCGATTTGCCTCCTGATTAAAAACACCGACCAGCGCAGCAAGGATTACGGCAACATCCTGCAAACCTTCCGTCCCGGTCATGCCGATTACACCTACCTGCACAAATACGGACTGCGCGACCCGCGCGGTGGGGGCCGGGCTTCAGCCCGCTTGACGGCGCCCATGGTGGCGGCTGGGGCAGTGGCCAAAAAGTGGCTGGCTGAAAAATATGGCACGGCCTTTCGCGGCTGCATGACGCAGATTGGCGATGTGGTCATTCCGTTCGAGTCCTGGGCGCATGTGACCAACAATCCGTTTTTTGCCCCGGTGGCAGATGTCTCCAAACTGGAGGCGTATATGGACAAATTGCGCAAGGCGGGCGACTCTTGCGGGGCGCGCATCCGCGTTACGGCCTCGGGTGTGCCTGTGGGCCTGGGCGAGCCGCTGTTTGACAAGCTCGATGCCGATATTGCGTTTGCCATGATGGGTATCAACGCGGTCAAGGGCGTGGAAATTGGCGCCGGTTTTGCCAGCGTCACGCAGCGCGGTACCACGCATGGCGATGCGTTGTCGCCCGAAGGCTTCCAATCCAACAACGCCGGTGGCGTGCTGGGCGGCATCAGCACCGGGCAGGACCTGGAAGTGTCCATTGCCATCAAGCCGACGAGCTCCATCATCACGCCGCGCCAGTCGATTGACGTGACGGGCCAGCCTGCGGTGGTGGTGACCAAGGGGCGCCATGACCCCTGCGTGGGCATTCGCGCAACGCCGATTGCCGAGGCCATGCTGGCGCTGGTCGTGATGGAGCACGCCTTGCGGCAGCGCGCGCAAAATGCCGACGTCAAGGTCAGCACACCGGACATCATGCGTCCGCGCGGCTGATTTCAGGCTGCAGCGCTTCGTTCCGCTGCCCGACCAGATAGGTCTGAAATGTTGATCTGACGTTGAGCCGCCTGTTGATTCATTTACGGAACCCCTACATCGCATGAGCAACATTTTTGAAAGCTTTCTGTCCAGCCCCGAAATGCTGGAGGCATTCAGTGCGCGCAACTTTCTGGAAGCCATGTTGCGCTTTGAGGCCTCACTGGCGCGTGCACAGGCCAGCGTCGGCCTGATCCCGGAGGCCGCCGCGCAGTCCATCATCGGCACTTGCAAAGTCGAGCTGTTTGATGTGGCCAAAATCGAGCGTGAAAGCGGACGGGCCGGCAGCATCGCCATCCCGCTCGTCAAGAGCCTCAGGGAAACCGTAGGTCTCTTCAACAAGGAGGCCGCCGGCTTCGTCCACTTCGGCAGCACCAGCCAGGATGTGATCGATACCGCGCTGGTACTGGTCACGCGCGACGCATTGAGGCTGATCGAAACCGATGTCAATCAGGTGATCGCTGCGCTGTTGATACTGGCCGAGCGCCACGTCGCCGACCCCATGCTGGCACGCACACTGATGCAGCCGGCCTCGGTCACCAGCTTTGGGCTGAAATGCTCCGGCTGGGCTGCGCCGCTGGTTCGCAGCCGGCAGCGTCTGGAGGTCGCGAGCAGCAATGCCTTGAGCCTGCAACTGGGCGGCGCCGTGGGAACGCTGGCGCACATGAAGGGAACCGGGCCGCAGGTGATTGCGCTCATGGCCGCTGATCTGCAGCTCAAGGCACCGCTCTTTGGCTGGCACACGCAGCGCGATGAATGGGTGGCGCTGGGTTGTGAGCTGGGGCTGCTGGTGGGCAGCCTGGGGAAAATGGCCAAGGACATTTCCCTCCTTGGCCAGTTCGAAGTGGGCGAGGTGGCCGAGCCCTCGGAACCCGGGCGCGGCGGCTCGTCGGCGATGCCGCACAAGCGCAATCCTGCGGCCTGCATGGTGGCGCTGGCGGCGGCGCAGCGCGCACCACAGCGGGTAGCCGCGTTGCTGGCGGCCATGCCGCAAGAGCATGAACGCGCGCTGGGTAATTGGCAGGCTGAACTGGCCGAATGGCCAGGGCTGCTGATGTCGGCGCATGGCAGCGCGCGTGCAATGGCCCAGGCACTGGCTGGGCTGCAGGTGGATACGCAGCGCATGCGGGCCAACCTGGGTGCCCTGCGGGCGGTATTGGATCCCGCAGTCGCGCAGGAATGGTTCAGACCCGCGATGGCCGACCAGGCTGCGGAAATGGCGCGAGCCCAAGTCACTGCGCTGATCCGGCAAACAGCAGTCAATGCAACGAAAGTGATGCCATGAGCGACTATGACCAAGGCCTGCTTAACCGCCGCCGGGTGCTGGGTGATGCATGGGTGGACAAATCGCTGGCCCGCAGCGACGAATTCAACGCGGAATTTCAGGACCTGATCACGCGCTACGCCTGGCATGAAATTTGGGGCCGCCCTGCGCTGGGCGACAAGACGCGGCGCCTGATGGTGCTGTCCACCATGATCGCACTGAAAGCCTACGAAGAGTTTGCCATGCACGTTCGCGCCGGCCTCGATGGCCCAGCCGAGTCAAGGCTTACGCCCGATGACATCAAGGAGGTAATCCTGCAGGCGGCGATCTACTGTGGTGTGCCCGCTGCCAACCACGCATTTTCAGTGGCGCGCGAAATTTTGCATGAACGGGGCCTGGCGGCGGGAAAGCCCTAATTTTTGGAGGAAGCAGCACATGGCGCAAGCTGTTTTGCACTGGATAAAAGAGGGCCAGGGGCCGATGGTGGTGCTCAGTCACGCCCTCGGCTGCGACCTCGGCATGTGGGATGGTGTGGCCGCGGTTTTGAAGGCCCACCACTACAGCGTGCTGCGCTATGACCACCGCGGGCACGGGCGGTCGCAAGCGCCACCCGGGCCTTACACCATCGAGCTGCTGGCAGAGGACGCTGCCGGCTTGATCAGCGCCCAGGCGGCAGAGCCGGTTCATTTTGTTGGCCTGAGCATGGGTGGCATGGTGGCGCAGGCACTGGCGGCAAGCCACCCGCAGTTGCTCAAGAGTATCGTCATCGCCAACGCGACCCACTGGTACGACGATGCGGCGCGCGCCTTGTGGCAGGCGCGCATCAATACTGTTTTGACGCGGGGCGTCGCGGCGGTGGCTGACGGGGCCATGCAGCGCTGGTTCACCCCTGAGTTCAGGGCCGATCAGGCCGGAGCCGCGCGCGTAGCTGCTCTGCGCCACCGGCTGGAAAGCACGGATGCGGCCGCTTATGCCGCAAGTTGCGAGGCGGTCGCAAGCATCGATTTTCGCGTCAGCAACGGCCGTATCCGCTGCCCGGCGCTGGTGATCGCCGGTACGCGTGATGAAGCCACGCCGGTGGCGATGTTGCAGGCGGTTTGCAGCAGCATCCCTGGTGCGCAGTGGCGTACGCTGGAGGCCGCGCACCTGAGCGCCGTGGAGCAGCCTGCGGCATTCGCCAGTTTGCTTGAACAGTTTTTCGAAAACGCAGGGTAAAGTCTTGGCAAAAGGTCAATTCACAGAAAGACTCTCTACATGAAAACAACCTTGGTCCTGAACGGTCCCAATCTCAATTTGATGGGCATGTGCGAGCCTGCCATGTACGGTTCGCAAATCCCCCTGGCCGAACTGGCCCAGCCGGCCCAATGGGCCTGATGAACCCTTACCGGCGCTGACGCATGCCTGCACTTTTGAAGTATCCGGTCGATGAGCGCGAGGTCGAATTCAGCGCCATCCGGGCGCAGGGTGCAGGCGGACAAAATGTCAACAAGGTTTCCAGCGCGGTGCATCTGCGCTTTGACATCGCAGCGTCTTCATTGCCCGATGAGATCAAGGCCCGCCTGCTCGCGCTCAGCGACAGCCGCATCACCCAGGAAGGCGTGCTGGTCTTGAAGGCGCAGCAGCATCGCACGCAGGAGATGAACCGCGCCGATGCCCTGGCGCGCCTGCAGGAGGTCATTGACAGCATTTCCAATCCACCCAAACCCCGACGTGCCACCAAACCAAGCTACGGTTCGCGGCAGCGTCGCCTCGAAGGTAAAAGCCAGCGCTCGGCCACCAAGGCGTCGCGTGGGAAATACAGCCATGACGAGCCATGAAGCACAGCATTGGGTGGCTCTGATAGTCTATGGGTAGTCAGGCGGCTTGGTATGGGACCGCGCCGCAATCCCATGAAAGGCCACGATGGAACTGAATCTGGAAATCGTCACCACGCCCCCGCGCCCGGCCGCGACCGTGGTGCTGTTGCGCGATGGGCCCAGCGGCCTGGAGGTGTTTCTGATGCAACGCAACCGTCTGTCCGACGTGCTGGGTGGTGCTTATGTGTTTCCGGGCGGCAAGGTCGATGCTGCTGATGCTGAACTCGACATGGTGTCCCATCTGGATCAGCCCCTGCAGCCGCTGCTCGCCGGCCTGAATGAAGCCGGCATTGACGAGCGTACCGCTGGCGCGCTGTATGTGGCCGCTTTGCGTGAAGCTTTTGAAGAGTCCGGCGTGTTGTTTGCGCAGGGTGTCTCCGGCCTGCCTTTTGACGCGGCGGATCACGCCGAGCGCGCAGCGGCATTGCTGCGGGAGGGTCATGGTTTTAACACGGTGCTGGCCCGTATGGGGCTGCGTCTGCAGACCCGCAACCTCATTCCGTGGTCGCGCTGGATCACGCCCACTGCCCCATCGGTGACAAACAAGCGTTTTGACACCCGTTTTTTTGTGGCGCTTGCGCCCGTTGGCCAGCATGCTCGCCACGACAACTTTGAGACTACGGAAAGTGTCTGGCTCAACCCGCGCACCGCGCTGCAGCAATACTGGTCAGGTCAGATCATGCTGGCGCCACCGCAGATCATGAGCCTGGCTCACTTGTCTCGCTACACCGATGCGCATGGCGTGCTGACAGCTGCCCGTGGGCGGCGGCCGCCGTTGATACAGCCAGAGCCCTTTGACGATGAAGAGGGCCGGGTCATCTGTTACCCCGGCGACATGCTTCACTCGGTTCGTGAACAGGCGCTGCCCGGGCCGACGCGCTTGCGTTATCGCAACAAACGATTTGAGCCCGTCGATGGCTTTGATGGCCTGTTTGCCTGAAGCGGCAAGGCTGATCGGTGCAGTGACGCCCAGACGGCACGGGTTCTGGTCCTGATGCCCCTCTGCGGAGAGGATATAAACAAGGCATGAACCCCTCTGCGTCTTCGTCCACTGATGTCACTTTGCCTTTTGAAGTCCAGGTGCTTCTGGAATCCGCGACCCGTCTCGAAACCCAGTCTTGTTCGGGTCCCCTGGTCTGGCATGTGTGGGGCCTGGAAGGCTGCAACCGCGCGCTTGCGCCGCTGGTGCTGTTGCATGGCGGCAGCGGCAGCTGGACGCACTGGTTGCGCAATATCCGCGCGCTGGTGGCGGCTGGCCGCTGTGTCTATATTCCCGACCTGCCAGGCTTTGGCGATTCAGCCGCGCCGCCCAAGGGTTCGGACGCCGATGCACTGACTGAACCCGTCGAACAGGGGCTGGGCCAGCTGCTGGGTAATCGTGCCTGCGATCTGGTGGGTTTTTCATTTGGCGGCATGGTTGCCGGTTTTATTGCTGCGCAGTTTCCGGCGCGCACCGCCCGGCTGGTGCTGGTGGGCGCGCCAGGTCTGGGCATCGCACCTGGCGCCCCGATTGGCCTTCGGGGCTGGCGGCATCTGCCCGAGGCAGCCGAGCGCGAGGCGGTACACCGCAGCAATCTGGCCACGCTGATGCTGTACCGTCCCGAGGCCATCACCGGCCTGGCGTTGCAACTGCACCAGGCCAACGTCGTTCGCGACCGCATGCAACGGCGTCGGTTGTCGCGCACCGACATACTTGCGCGTGCGTTGGCCCGGGTGCAGTGCCCTGTTGACGCCATTTACGGCGGTGAAGATGCGTTCTATAGGGGAAAGCTGATTGAACTTGAAAGCGTGCTGCGGCAAGGCAAGAATCTTGCCTCGTTTGTCGCGATCAGTGCGACCGGGCACTGGGTCCAGTTTGAGCAGCCTGAAGCTTTCAATGCGGCATTGCTGGCGGCGCTCGGCGCTGCACCTCACGCCGCCGTGTAGCTGCCTGGCGAAACGCGTCCGCGCGCAGCCAGCTATTTTTCGATCGCCAGCAGTTCAACTTCAAACGTCAGCGTGGCGTTTGGGGGCACCACGCCGCCCGCGCCGCGCTCGCCATAGGCCGTGGCGGGCGGGCAGGTCAGCGTGGCCTTGCCGCCAACCCTGATTTTTTGCAGGCCTTCAGTCCAGCACGGCACCACCCGGCTGAGCGAGAAGGTCGCGGGGCTGCCGCGCTTGTAGGAGCTGTCAAACTCCTTGCCGTCGGCGAGGGTGCCGCGGTAGTTGACCTTGACGGTGTCCGTCGCAGTGGGCTGCGCGCCGGTGCCATCGACGGTGTGAACAATTTTCACGCCCGAAGGCAGTGTTTCGGCGGGGGCTGCGGCAAAAGCGTTGCATGCCAGGGCGGCGATGGCGAGCAGGGCAAGCGTTGATTTCATGATTTTCATTTTGACTGTGGCTGGTTGGTTGCGGGATGAAGGGTGAGCACGGTTGAAGCCGTCCGGTTCAATTATCTCCGGTGGCGCACTTGCTGACGCCATCGACCCGGCTGCAGGGCGGTTGATGCCGTCCATCCAGGGTAAATCAATGCCTAAAACTTCGCGGTAGAGAAACAGCAAGGCACTCAAAGCCTGGTTGTGGGTGGAAGTCGAAACCTTGTGCTCGGTGGCCAGCATGGTGAGAAACGCCTCAATCTCAGGTGCGCCCATGGTGCGTGGATGCTTCATCTGCCCGTCGCGCCCATGCCAGCGAATGAAAAATCGCACCCANNGCAACTGATCCAGCAGGCGGGGCGGTTTATTTCGTCGTCTAGCTTGGGAATGCCAAGATAGGCGCTCGGCTACATTCGTTAGGTCGCACACCCACACGGGTCCTCGCATGAACATCTTCCTCCTACTCATCCTCATTGCGATTGTTGCGTACTTCTTGCTACGTGGCAGAACCACAGGCCTTCAACAAATCCCGACCGACCATCTCCCGGATACATTCATCGTTCTTGACCTCGAAACAACGGGGCTCGATGCCGATCGCCACGAAATCATCGAAATTGCTGCGATTCGCTACCGGAAAGGGACTACGAATCACCAAACAAGTCAGGCATTGGTTAAGCCATCTAAGAAGGTGCCAAAGAAGATTACCGAAATCACAGGCATTACCCAGGAAATGGTTGACGCCAAAGGCGAAGCGTTGGCCGATGTCATGCGTGAGCTAATGGCGTTTGTTGGAAACGGTCGGCTCGTCACGTTCAATGCCGACTTTGACATGGCGTTTCTTCATGCCGCCACGTCGCAACTCGGCCGCCCAGCAATCAGCAATCCAGTGTCCTGCGCGCTCAAGATGGCAAGACGCGCGTGGCCCAAGAGAAGGAGTTTCCGCCTCCGCGACCTCGCCTCCGACGGACAGTTTGCCGGTAGTACCGCCCATCGAGCGCTTGAGGACGCGCGCTGCGCGTTGATAGTCTATTCAGCGGCGGTTGCTGAATTGAAGGCAGTAGCGTAATGAAAACGGCGCAACCTAACCACTCGTATATGGACTCCCCGCCAACGGCAAGAGGT
>DHWX01000123.1:0-4257 GCA_002413395.1 Polaromonas sp. UBA5171
CCGGGAGGCATCCATATAAGTCAACATGAACCGCAACGACATCACCGAAAAAATCATTACTACAGAAGTGGCCGCGAAAATTTGAACAGCGCTATAAGTGGAAACTCTGGGCATAAAGCCTGGCCGAGATCGGCCCGGCAAGAAGGAGTTTTCAATGGTCAAGAAATCAGCGCGTCGTACACGGCGCACACATACGCCGGCGTTCAAAGCCCGCGTGGCCCTTGCCGCACTGCGTGAAGACAAGACGATGGCCGAGTTGTGCAAGCAGTTTGAACTGCATCCCAACCAGATCACCGAATGGAAGCGGCAGTTGCTGGAAAACGCCGCCAACGTTTTTGGTGGTACCGCTGCGCACGACGAACCGGTAGACCTGGTACCGCTGCACGCCAAGATTGGCCAACTCACGCTGGAGAATGATTTTTTAGAACACGCGCTCACCAAGGCGGGATTGCTGAGCGCAAAGCCATGATCGACCGTGACCACAAACTGCCCATCACGCGCCAAGCCGAATTGCTGAAGGTGAGTCGCGGCACGGTGTACTACCTGCCCAAGCCAGTTAGCGAGGCCGATTTAGCGCTCATGCTCAGGATAGACATGCTGCATCTGTTGCATCCCTTCATGGGTGCCAGAATGCTGCGCGACCAACTGGCTGGTGAGGGAATCCATGTTGGCCGACGCCACATCAGAACGCTCATGATTCGCATGGACATCGAGGCGCTGGCGCCCCAGCCTGGCACCAGCAAAAAGAAACCAGGGAACAAGATATACCCCTACCTGTTGCGCAATCTGGCCATCACGCGGCCCAACCAAGTTTGGGCGCTGGACACGACCTACATCCCGATGGCCCGGGGCTTTGTCTATCTCACTGCGGTCGTGGACGTAGCCAGTCGCCGGGTCTTGACGCACAAGGTCGCCATCACGCTGGAGGCCTGTCACGCCAAGGAGATCATCGAAGAGGCCTTTGCGCGCTACGGTATTCCCGACATCGTCAACACCGATCAGGGCAGCCAATTCACGGCTGAGGACTTCACCAAAGCGGTGTTGGACAAGGGCTGCAAGCTGAGCATGGATGGGCGTGGTGCCTGGAGAGACAACGTCTTTATCGAACGCGTCTGGCGCAGCGTGAAGTACGAGCGTGTGTATCTCAGGGCCTATGACAGTGTAGGCGCCGCACGCGCGGACATTGCCCAATACTTTGCCTGGTACAACGCCCGGAGGCCTCATTCGAGCCTGGATCGCGTCACGCCCGAGCAGACCTACCTGAACTTGTTGCCCCAGCTGCACGAGGCTGCATAAAATGAAATCCCTGGTGCACCCCGAGTTGCCCACCGCGGCTCTGCGTTCGTCGCAAGCGACGCTCGCCGCCGTGGACAACTCTGCACCTTTGGCAAACCGCCCAGAGTCCACTTATAAATCGGGGAAAGTTGTTCAAACAACCGGGGCCACTTCTTACCAAAGTGTCCAAGGGCATCAAATGGGAGGATGTGGTGTTGGCGCCGACGCCAAATTGGCCCAGGCTGCCAGAAATCATTGACCCACCAGATGACGACGTAAGCAGTTGTCAACATTGGGACTTCAGAGATTTGGCATGGGGCAGTCAAAATCGGCAGCCTGGGTCAATTTCGTACTGGCGTCAACACGCTGACCCACCCAAAGAGCCCACTGCGTGAAAATTTCCCCATCAGCGCTCATCGGCCACTCCTTGCCCGCGCGCCGGATTGACCTCGGTGACCGTCATACGAACGAACGCGTGGGCAGTGGCTACGTAGTCCCAGCGCTCGATCAAGCAGCGTCCTTCAGGCGCATCGCAACCCCAACGCACCAGGTTGACCGAATTCGGGATGCCGTCGCGGACCCGCGACGACACGGCGGTACCGGCCTGCACCGCCCACATCGGCCGCGCGAGATCCGGCAACGCCATCACGTAGGGCAGGTGGATGTGTCCGCCCATCACCAGATCGCCGCCGGCAGCGGCCCAGCGCCGCAGTGCAGCGACGTGCCCGCGCAGAAGATTGTGTCCTTCCCCGGCGCGCAGCACGGCAACGGGTTGATGGACCACCACCACGCGCAGCTGCTCGGGACCTGCTACACCCAAACGCCTGGCCACCCGGTCGATCTGCCCTGGGGACACCTCGCCGTTCTTGTGCCGGTACCAGCGTGTCGTGTTGACGCACACCACTAGAAGATCGTGCGAGGAGTGCACGGGTTCAAGCTCATCACCGAAGGCGGCGCTGTGCCGGGCGTAGGGGTGAAAAAGACGGGCGCCTGGATTGAGGAGCGGAATGTCGTGGTTGCCCGGAATGGCCAGCAGCGGCGCGCCAAGCCGATCAATAAAGGCGCGCGCCAGGCGGAACTGGCCGGGACGGGCACGCTGGGTGATGTCGCCCGAGAGCACCAGCAGGTCGGGCCGCTGTTGCCGCGACAGCGTCAGCAGCGCTTCAACCACCGGCACCTGCTCGGTGCCGAAATGGGGGTCCGATATCTGTAACAGGACGCTCACGCGCTGCCCTGTCCAGGACTGTTTGCTTCCTCTTCGGCGCTCGGCTTGAGAAGATAGAGTGGCCTGGGGGAAACCCGGAACTCAAGCGGCGCGCGCATCCAGCTCACCTCACCGTCCAGAGCCACCTTCACCGTGTGACCACCCCATGCGAGCCGCGGCTTGACGAGCATGCGATGGAACTTGAAACTCTCCACTGTATCCGCCTCGCCGAGGGTACCCATCGTCCCGCGCAGCAACAACCAGAATATCGAAACCGTTCCGATCGGGCGCAGCATCACCGCCGCAAGGCAGCCCTCGTCGAGCGCAGCCGCCTCCGGCAGACCGACCTGCTCGAGCTGCAACCGGTTGTTGCCGACAAACAGCGTCGGAGTCAGCACCTCGCGCGCGTTGGCACCGAGCTCGATGCGAAGCCGCAAATGACGGTGCCGGCCTAGCATTGTGATCAAAGCGGACCCGAACGCGACAAACCGACTGCGGCCAAAACGCGCCTTATAGGCCTCGCGGTCCTGGAGCATCTCAGGGTAGAGACCCAGACTCGCATTGACGAGAAACACCTGGTCGTTGATCAAACCCACCTGTACCGGCACGGGCACAGCACGCAGCATGGCCTGTGCCGCCGCCGCGGCATCGGTCGGAATGCCGTGCGTCCTGGCAAAGTAGTTGAAGGTGCCTTGCGGCAGCACGCCCATGGCGCAGCCTTGCAGGTGCGCGGCCTGCGCCACCGAATTGATCGTGCCATCGCCGCCCACGGCAACAACGGCGGTACCCCGGGCGCAAGCCGTCGCAGCGGCTTGCTGTGCGGCCCTTGCAAGTTCGTCGGGGCGGGTGAACAGCAGCTCACCTGTCCTCCCATTCGCCTTCAGCGTCTCTTCGATCAGCTGGCGTGTCATATCAGGATCGTTACGACCCGACGCAGCATTGATGATGAACAGCAGCCGCGCCGTGGGGTCAATTTCTGGAGCGCGCGACGATTGGGGTACTAGGCCGGGCAAAGAGGCGGTGGGTGGAGTTGACATGGCGGTGTGCCTGCCAGTTTACTATCAGACTTGGTGACACAACCGCTCGCTATGCCAAGGTTCGAACGGATTCTTCTCGCTCCCACTGGCGCGCGGTCGAGGCGTAGCAGCAGCCAGCAACAGAGCCGCAAGAAGGCGATTTTTTAGAGGTGTATGCATGTGCCCATGCGGACGGACGCGACCACCTCTCTGTCCCTGCATGCGAAGCGCGTCTGTAGATACGACTGAAAAGAATGTCGTTCGAACATTGGGCCTCCAAAAAATAAGACCTGGCCCGCCAGACCAGCAAGTTGAATGTATGCCCTCATTTGTCACGTCTATTGATATGGCTCAAACTTTATGTTCCTTTACGTTCGGTAGCGCACAGAGCGTCTCCGGGGGGAAAGATATCCAATGCTTGTGAATATTGGTATGCCCAGGGCGCGGCAGATTTCTGTCGCCGGTCGCTATCAATGCTGCAACCACAATGGCATGAGGTGCCGAACGTGACGATGAACAATCTAGTGAAAACGGTGCGCCCGACCGGCTCAAGCTGCAACTCGACCGGGCGGCCGCAGGCTACGAAAACTTTGATGCGCGCAAGGATGGCTGGACCAATGTCGCTCTTAAACCGAGACATTGATACCAGAATAGAAAAGGAGTTGAACCGTGAGTACGATGACGACCAAGGACAGTACCCAGATCTATGACAAGGACTGGGGCACCGGACAACCGATGGTGTTCAGCCACGGCTGGCCTCTC
>DHWX01000123.1:4447-19119 GCA_002413395.1 Polaromonas sp. UBA5171
GCCGAGCAGGCTATGGGCCCGTTCCTGAACCCGCTGGAGCAGAACAACGCGAGCGCCGGCGTGGTCGTGGACAAGGTGAAGCAATCGACGTACGCGAACCTGTTCATGGCGGTGTGGGGCACGCACGCCTTCGACGACACCGTGACGGCGTACCAGATGATCGGCCGCTCGATTGCCGACTACGAGCGGTCCGCAGAGGTGAGTCCATACAACTCGCGGTTCGACACGTCCATCGGGACAGGCAACGGGCTGACCCCGCAGGAGAAGCTGGGGCTCTCGCTGTTCAACGGCAAGGCAAAGTGCGCCAGCTGCCACACCAGCACCGCCGATCCTGCCAGTGGCAAGGTGCTGTTCACCGACTTCACGTACATCAACCTCGGTGTGCCGAAGAACCCGATGAACCCGTTCTACTCGGAGCCCGCTTTCAATCCTCTTGGCGCATCCTGGGTCGACCTGGGTCTCGGCGGGTACCTGAAGAGCGCCGGCTANNCACAACGGCTACTTCAAGAGCCTTGAGGAAATCGTTCACTTCTACAACACCCGCGACGTATCAGGCGCCGGCTGGCCCGCGCCCGAGTATGCGGCCAACATGACCAGCGAGGTGGGCAATCTCGGTCTGACCCCGGCGGAGGAGGCGGCGATCGTCGCCTTCCTGAAGACGCTGAACGACACGAACTCCCCATAGGTGAGTATGGGCCGTTTCACACCAATGTGATCGCTGCGACCGCCAGTGAAGCGCCGCATGTCTTGGACGGCCTGCTTTATCACGAAAGCAGTCTGGTTATACACGAGCACTATACGGACACGGGTGGGTTCAGTGACCATGTCTTTGGAATTTGTCACTTGCTGGGCTTTCGCTTTGCGCCTCGCATTCTGGATCTCAAGGACAAGCGGCTGTACACCATTGCCGGCGTGGATATCCCACCGGCGCTAGCGCCGCTCGTCGCTGGCCAAGTGAATCTAAAGGCGATCAGCGATTACTGGGAGGAAATTCTCCGACTTGCCACATCGATCAAAATTGGTACGGTTATCCCCGGCACGCGGGCCACCGCTGTGGGAGGACTGTGACGCGCAGGCGGATGATAGGGCGCAAATCGAGCCGGACTGAGATCTGGCAGCGCAACCGGCACCCGACTACGAAGTAGATCAGCGCATCAACTGGTGACAGGGCGAAACGGCGATTCAGCTGCGCTGCGGCGAAGCCCTGCGCCTGGCATTCCTCTTGCGCGGAAAATCACCCTTCTGGACAGCAAATTTTGGTGGGGGCCCTGCCAGGCAGGGCGTTTTCATGAAGATCGACGGCTGCTCAACGGTGCCATACTGCGGCTCAAGTGGTTGAAATGCCTATCCGTCTATCCGTGGCTTGATACCGTGAATATCCCTGAATGAAACAACCGCCAGCAAGACATTTTCATCGTCGGTCACCGGAATGGCGCGAAAAGCGTACCGATCAAACATGGCCATGGCGTCGCTCAGGGTGTCTTGCGGGTTCAAGCTGATGATGTTTTCGGTCATGATTTCTCCGAGTGTTTGGTCCGACTCTGCGGCCATCAGCTCTCTGAAATCAACAGTGCCTTCCAGGACCCTATGCTCATCGGTCACATAAACGTACATGATGACGTCGATGTCCCGGGCTATTTCATGGAAACGCTCAATAACATCCCCGACCAGCGCCGATTTGGACACATTCATGAATTTCTGGGTAGAAAACAAAAGAATGTTCTCGTCGTGCTGATCAATAATTTTCTGTATTTTGATGGCGCGGTCCTTGTCCATCAACAGAAGTAACTCGTCAGCTTCGGAGGTCGGGAGCGCCGCCAGAATATCTGCTGCCTGCGCTGGACTCATGGCATTGATCAGTTGTGCGGCATGGCGTTTTTCTATGGCATGGATCAGTTCTCGCTGAACGCGGGGCTCCACTTCTTCCAGCGTATCGGAAGCGTGTTCAGTCTCAAGTTCCTGAAATACCGCCAAGCGCTGATCCCCTTCGAGTTCTTCAAGAATGTCAGCCAAATCAACCGGATGGATATCGCTAATGTTTTCCTTGAGCACACTGAGCTTGACGTGCCCCTTGAATGCCCCGATGTGCTCTGGTAAGGGCTGAACATACAGCCAGGAGACCGGTTGTCTCTTGCCTTTGCTCGGATATCCAGTTGGCAAGCTTTTTCAGACCCATTCTGCGCAGCAGGCGCCGCCGGCTGAAATCAACCTCGCTGACATAGAGCTTGCCAGCCTGAAAATGCAGGCTGATGTCATAGACAATCTCCACCTCATGATCGTCCATGTCAAGAATTTTCTTGTCAAGAACGTGCGCGCGAAGTAGGATCGATCCTTCTGGTGGCACTCGCTCATACTCATGCGGGGCATTCACGTCAAAGACGATTTCTGTATTTGAAATCAGGGTCAGTTTGTCCCACGGCAGCAACAGGGACGGATAGCCAAAGGAGCGACTGACAACAAAATGGCTGACCTCGGGCAGTTTCCCCGTTTCAACGATGACCATGTCGTCCAAACGGCCGATATGTTCGGTCTTCAGGTAAACCTTGCGACCAATGATTTCACTTAGAAAGAATTTGTGCTCAAGTAAGGTGATCATTGGATTTGTCCTGCACTCAAGGTGACAACAAATTTGTAAATAATCAGACCGACGAGAAGCAATAGATAGACGCGCAAAGCCATCAGCGAAATTTTTACCAGGGGCGTCATTTCAATATGCGGCTTGCTGTAGCGATGGTTGATTTCCCGAATTTTCCTGACCAGGCGGTTGATGCTCGATGCCATTTTGATTTGCTCCGGTCAATTAAACAGCTTGGGGAACATGACGCTAACCCCATACAGCGTGGACAAAATCACAATGGCGATGACGATAAAGCCACCGATCAAGTTTTCCGTCAAGCTGTTGCAGTATTCGCCCATGTGCTTCTTGTCGTTGAGCAGCAATATCAGGAACACCAGGGCGGCGGGCAGCAAAGTGACGGCCACGACCTGAACGAACAGTGTGATGAGCACCAGCGGCGCACCCGGAATCAACACCACCAGACCGGCCGTAATCAGAGTAAAGAAGTAAGTGATGTAGAACCAGGGCGCTTCCTTGATTTTTTGATTGAGGGAGTGCGCCCAGCCAAAGATTTCGCCGAAAGCCCAGGAGCTCGCCAGTGAAATGCAGATGGCACCCAGCAGGCCAGCATCAAATAAGCCAATGGCCATGAAGGTTCCAACGTAATGGTTGGTATTCATCAGCAGCGACGCCGCTTGCGCCGCGTCGTCAATAGCAACGCCCTTCAAGACAGCACCCGTCAAAATAACGATGAAAACGGCAACGACTACGGTAAATATCGAACCTACGAGCGTGTCGAATTTGCCCCACGGAATGTCTTTTTCCAGCATGCCTTTATCGACCACCGCGCTTTGCTGAAAGAACAGCATCCACGGCGCAATGGTGGTGCCAATGTTGGCCATCAGAATGAAAAACAGCTCTCCATTGAAACCGCCAGGGAAATTCGGGATCAAACCATCTTTGAAAATATCCGAGACCGACGGATGCACCATGAATGCGGCCGGGATGTAGATCAGATTCAAGGTGCAAAACAGCAGCGCTATTTTTTCCCAGGTCCAATAGCGCCCGTTGATCACGATGATCCCCATCAGGGTGACGACGCCAGCCACGGTGATCCAGGGCGCAACGCCGAAGATACTCAACGCGGATGTCATGCCAATGAATTCGGTGACCAGCGTCAGCCAGTCGACAATCATCAGGTCGATGAGCGAAAACCAACCCCAAAAGGCACCGAAGCCGTCGAAAATGGCTTCCGCATGACCGCGCTTGGTGACTGCCCCCAGGCGCACAGTCATTTCCTGCACGTAGTAGGCAACGGGAATCAAAATCAGCAGAAACCAGATCAGGTTGAAGCCATACTTGGCACCGGTAGCTGCGTAGGTGGTAATGCCTCCCGCGTCGTTGTCTGCCACCATCACGACCAGGCCTGGACCAGCAATGACGAGATAAAGCCGAATAGCTTTCCAATATTTGCGCAGCTTGTAGTAGAGCCTGGAAAATAAATCCATCTTGATACCAGTTTTCAAAAATGACAGTAAGCTTCGAAAATTCCAATGATGGGCACTAGCGTGCGATCAGCGTTTCAAGACCGATTTCGGGGGATCTTTGAAGAGCTTTCGCCGTTCAATTGTTGTTCCGTGGCGATAAATTGGTGCCTTCAACAACACCCGGTTTGTAGAATATCAGGTCACGATTGAATTTTCATGTCAGGATGCGACCATGGGTCGATTGTGCGAGCTTTAAAGAACGATGTTAATGAGTTCGAATTTTTAGCTTTGGAATTCATAGAAGTGTCCATACTGTAGGAAGTAAGCTCCCAGGTCCCAACAACCATGCGTCGTTCTGCCAAAAGTTCAACCTGCTTACGAGGTCTGCATGGCTAAAATCTCGACCGCTGTTCTGCCCAAAAGTTGGCATGCAGCCGCTCTCGCGAATCGGTCAACGATTCATGTGTCACCGGTTCTGGTGGAGACAGCGACGATGGACGCGGCGTCCGTTTACACGCGTCTAAATACTCGCGCTGAAGGATTGTCTGCCCAAGAGGTCCAATCACGTTTGGCTCAGTACGGTCCGAACGTACTCGCGAAAGATCAGCGGGCCGGGCTGGGCAAACTTCTCTGGCATGCGTTGCGTAACCCCCTGGTGATCTTGTTGGCCGTGCTCGCAACGATTTCGGGGGCGACCGGAGATGCCAGGGCTGCCATCCTGATGCTGGTCATGATTGTTCTAAGCGTTGGGTTAAGGCTTTTTCAGGAGGCCAAGGCCGATAGTGCGGCAGCCAAACTTAGAGCTATGATTTCCGTGACGGCCACCGTGGTTCGCAACGGACCGCCACAGGAAATCGCGATCGCACATCTGGTACCAGGCGATATTGTCCAGCTGTCCGCCGGCGACATGATCCCCGCTGATGTCCGCATCATCCAGGCCAAGGATCTGTTTGTAAGCCAGGGGTCTCTCACCGGCGAAAGCTTCCCGGTCGAAAAGCATGAAGTTGAAAGGAATGCCGGGGCAGCTGCAAGCATGCCGGTCGAGCTGACGAGCATCGCCTTCCTTGGCACCAGCATCGAGAGTGGTTCGGCCAGCGCAGTCGTCGCTGCAACGGGCAGTGACACCTACCTGGGCGGCATGGCGGAGTCCATCCAGGAGCAGCACCCTGAGACCGCCTTTGACAGGGGCGTTGCCCGTTTCACCTGGCTCATGCTTCGTTTGATACTGGTCATGGTGCCGCTCGTGTTTGTTGTCAACGGCCTGACCAAGGGTGATTGGGGTCAGGCTTTCTTTTTTGCCCTTGCAGTCGCAGTCGGTTTGACGCCAGAGATGTTGCCGATGATCATCACGGTGTGCCTGTCCAAGGGCGCCGTCGCCATGGGGCGCAAGAAAGTGATCGTCAAGCGGATCGAAGCAATTCAGAATCTGGGCGCCATGGACGTGCTGTGTACCGACAAGACCGGCACACTGACGATGGACCATGTCATTCTCGAGCGCCACTGCAATGTGATCCTGCGCGAAGATGAGGGCGTGCTGGCGCTAGCCTACATTAACAGCCACTTCCAGACGGGTCTGAAGAATGTTCTGGACCGGGCGGTGCTCGCGCATGCCGAGACCCACGCGAACGCCAAGATTCCGGACCACGCCAAGGTGGACGAGATTCCCTTCGATTTCCAGCGTCGCATCATGTCGGTCGTGGTGCGCACGCCCGAAGGCAAGGACTGCATCATTTCCAAAGGTGCCCCGGAAGCGATTTTCCCGAAGTGTGCGAGCTTTGACCTCGACGGCAAGCTCTTCCCGATGGACCACCAGCATATCGAGGATCTGAAGAAGGAGTATGAACGGCTGAGCGCTGATGGTTTCCGCGTGCTGGCCATCGCCAGCAAGGACGTTGAGCCGCGCGGGGTTGTTGCGGGTGACGCAACCCCCTACAGCAAGGCTGATGAGTGCGACCTGATCTTGCGGGGCTACGTGGCCTTCCTCGACCCACCCAAAGACTCCGCCCGTGCCGCAATCAAGGCGCTGGAAGAGCATGGTGTGTCCGTCAAAGTAGTGACCGGTGACAATGACCTGGTAGCCCGCAAGATTTGCACCGAGGTCGGACTGGCAACCGAGTTCGTTCTACTGGGGGACGAAGTCGAGAAGATGAGCGACATGGAACTCGCCGATGCCGCCGGAAAAACCACATTGTTTGCCCGTGTCTCACCAGCGCACAAGCAAAGAATCATCAAGGCGCTGCAATCCAGACGGCATACCGTTGGCTTCATGGGCGACGGCATCAATGACGCCCCGGCGCTCCATAGTGCCGATGTGGGCATCAGCGTGGACAGCGCCGTGGACATCGCCAAGGAATCTGCCGACATCATTCTTCTGCAAAAGTCGCTGCTTGTGCTCGACGAAGGTGTGATGGAAGGGCGCAAGGTTTTTGCGAACATTGTCAAATATGTCCGCATGGGTGGTTCGAGCAACTTCGGCAATATGTTCAGCGTATTGGGTGCCAGCATCTTCGTGCCATTTCTTCCAATGCTGCCAATTCAGATACTGGTCAACAACCTTCTCTACGATATCAGCCAGACCGCCATCCCTACGGATGCAGTGGATGCAGAGGCGATTGCGCTGCCACGTCAGTGGGACCTCAAGGAACTCACACGGTTTGTTGTTTTGATAGGCCCATGCTCTTCTGTATTTGACTACACGACCTACTTCGTGATGCTGTACGTTTTCAACTGCTGGGACACATCTACACCGCAAGTCGCTTCACTGAGTGCAAGCCTTTTCCAAACGGGTTGGTTTGTCGAAAGTTTGCTGACACAGACGCTCATTATTCACGTGATCAGAACTAACAAAATTCCGTTTTTTCAGAGTCGATCATCCTTCCCCGTGATGGTGATTACTCTGCTCATCGTAGCTGTTGGGATCGCGCTGCCTTTCTCACCGCTGGGGCGCTATTTGGGGTTTTCTGTCTTGCCGGTTCTTTACTGGCCGATTTTGGCAGTGACACTCTTGGCCTACGTGCTGCTGACCCAGGGCGTGAAGATGTGGCTTCTTCGTCGCAAGTGGATCTAAGAGCCTGGTCGCCAGGCTTGGCAGCTTTCTTGTGCGAACGTGCGATGGTCAGCCCGGAGTCAAGACCATCTGGCTGGGCATGCAGCGCATTCTTACCGCCCAGGAACTGCGTGCGAAACGTGCACTCGACCGTCTGGTGATACTGAGCCAGACGCGGGCTGGTAGTGCGCTCCGGGAGTGCGATCGATATCGCGGCGTCCGGGGTAGTTCTGGCGAACATCTTCGTGCTTGCTGCGGGCGATCAGGTGCTGGTCGACGCCCTTGGCTTTCGGCCGACAAACTCGAACTTGACGAGTCGCTGCTAAGCGGCGAGGTCGGCCCCGTGCCCAAGCACGCGGATGACGGTTGTCGTCTACAGCTTTCTCGCATTCCTGCTGTCCGTGCGAGCTCCGCACAGGGTGCGCGTATTCATCGTGACTGCCACTGCGTTGCTCATCGACGCCGTCGCGCGGTCCAGCCTCTATCTGGGAGCCCACTGGAATCCTGGGTGGTTTGCCGCCCTGGTGCCACCGCCGCGCACGCATCGGCACCGCTATTTTGGTGTGCTGGCACCGAACTCGCCGCTGCGCTCTGCGGTGACGGCTATGGCGGCACCTGCCTAACAGGCTGCGGTGCAGGCAGGGCAAACGGGCGAGGGGTCGCCTGGGACGGCACCACAGGGCAAGGATGGCGGCGCTGGTGCGCAGTTGCCACAACCGCAACTTGTCGAGCCCGTGCCGCCCAAGCGCTCAGCTTCGCAGCATGAACAACGCCATTCAGCGCGTCGAGCAAGCTGATCCGGCCTTCTGGCAGCCAGCGGGCGGGCAGTTGGCGCGCCCCCTCGTCTCGGGCCTACGTCGTCGGATGTTGACCCCAACTTTGTCTGGGAGAAGCGCGACATCAGTCCGGTGCGGGGTAAACCCTGTCGCCAGATTGATTCAATATTCCTATGATGACCATACAAATTTACCTTTTTCGGTGCACCGCTTGAACACCAAATAAAATGGACAATCAAATTACACGGAGCGTTGGAGTGGTCGGCCTGGGGGCAATGGGCGGCGGTATGGCGCGCTCGTTGCGTCGCCATGGCTGCCGTGTCCATGTATTTGACGTTCGCTCGGAGGTCGCTCAGGCCTTTGCCGCGGAGGGGGGTGTGGCCTGTGCGTCGCCCGCCGAACTGGCTGCGCAGTGCGACGTGATTGTGTCGGTGGTCGTCAATGCCGCGCAGACCGAAAGCGTGCTGTTTGGCGAGGGGGGTTGCGCCGCCGCCATGAAGCCGGGCAGTGCCTTTGTGATGTGCTCCACCGTGGACCCCAACTGGTCAATTGCGCTGGAGGCACGGCTGGCCGTGCAGGGCATTCTCTATCTCGACGCGCCGATCTCGGGCGGCGCCGCCAAGGCCGCCAGCGGCGAAATGACCATGATGACCTCGGGCAAGCCCGAGGCCTATGCCGTGGCCGGGTCGCTGCTTGATGCGATGGCGGCCAAGGTTTACCGGCTGGGCGACCAGGCGGGCGCGGGCAGCAAAGTAAAAATCATCAACCAGTTGCTGGCCGGCGTGCATATCGCCGCTGCGGCCGAGGCCATGGCGCTGGGCCTGCGCGAGGGGGTGGATCCGGCGGCGTTGTACGAGGTGATCACCCACAGCGCGGGCAACAGCTGGATGTTCGAGAACCGCATGGCCCATGTGTTGGCGGCTGACTACACGCCGCTGTCGGCCGTGGACATCTTCGTGAAGGACTTGGGGCTGGTGCTTGACATGGCGCGCGCCAGCAAGTTCCCGCTGCCGCTCTCCAGCACGGCGCACCAGATGTTCATGCAGGCGTCAACAGCAGGCTTCGCCCGCGAGGACGACAGCGCGGTGATCAAGATTTTCCCCGGCATTGAGTTGCCCAAGAAGCCATGAAAAAACTAGTGCTCGGATGTATTGCCGACGACTTCACCGGTGCCACTGATCTCGCCAACAACCTGGTACGCGCTGGCATGCGTGTGGTGCAGGCCATCGGCGTGCCGGGGCAGGCGCTGGACACCGATGCCGTGGTGGTGGCGCTCAAGTCGCGCACCCTCCCTAAATCCCGAAAACGCTGGCTTTGCAGCGATTCGGATTTTCTGCCGCCTGCCATGGGCGGCTATGGCGAGTGGAATGCGGCAGTTGTCCAAAAAAAACAGGCACCGTGAATTTCTTTTGATTTTTTGATCTGCAGCCGTTTTAAAAAAAGGGGTAGCGATGTTTAAAAAAGTATCAGCCGGCCTCTCTCTGAGCGACAAGGTGGCTCTCGAGTTGCTGCAAAAGATCGAGTCAGGCGAATCGCCGCCCGGCACCAAACTGCCAACCGAGCCGGAGCTGTCCAAGCAGTTCGGCGTCAGTCGGACGGTGGTGCGAGAGGCGATTTCCCGCCTCAAGAATGAAGGCATGGTCGACTCGCAGCAGGGTAGCGGGGTCTATGTGTCAGAACAAAGCCAGTTGCGGCCGCTGCGCATCAAGGTGGAGGACGCAACTTCGCTCGAATCTGTGATGCAAATCATCGAGTTGCGTCGCGCCATTGAGGCGGAAGTGGCCGCCTTGGTCGCGGTGCGCCGAACCCCCAAGCAACTGGAAACGATCGGGCAAGCGCTGGCCGCGATTGCAGCCGACATGACGGCAGGCGGTAACGGCGTACTGGCTGACGTGGCATTTCACCGCAGCATCGCGGAAGCGACAGGCAATCCATTCTTGCTCAAGACGCTCATATTCCTCAACAAGTTCCTTGAGGCGGCGACCCGCGTGACGCGCTCGATCGAAGCGCGCCGTGACGATTTCATGCGGGAAGTGCGGGAAGAGCACGAATCCATCGTCGCGGCGATCCGCGCCGGCGATGCGGTAGCCGCCAGGGCGGCAGCGCAGACCCACATGTTCAACGTGGCTCGCCGCCTTGCGCAGGGCAGCGCCGACAATGCACCGGCGCGTCAACAGGCCGCTGCTCAGCCCGTTGGGAAAAACCGTTCTTCATCAATTCAGTAACAGGTATTCGATATGTCCAAAAACGAAAAAGAGTGGATTGTCTTTATCAAAAATATTTCATTTGCCGCGAAATAAGTTTCATGTCGCATAGCAACCGCCAGGGTTCCCGGAACAATATAGCGGAGCCCGGATTAGTAGAGGAGAAGAGGTGATGGATTTTGTTGTAATTAATTTTCAAGTATTGTTTTCAGGGCTCGCGCTCGGTGCAATATATGCCCTTGTTGCGCTCGGATTCGTCCTGATCATCCGCGCCACCAACGTGGTCAATTTCGCGCAGGGGGACTTTGCCATGCTCGGCGGTTTCGCGATGGTGGCCTTCCTCGGAGCTGGCCTTCCGTATTGGCTGAGCATCCTTCTCGCGCTGGTGGTGATGGGGATTATTGGCATGATCTTCAATCTCGGCGTGTATTACCCGCTGCGTCACCGATCATTTTTGCCGGTCATTATCAGCACGCTTGGCGCATCGATCTTCCTGCAGAACAGCGTGCTTTATTTCTTTGGCCCCCAGCCAAAGCCAATGGAAAGGGTCTTCAAGACGCAAGGAATCGAAGTGGGCGGCGTGTTCATGGACACGCAGTATCTGGTCATTCTGGCGGTCACCGCGATCGCGGTCGCCTTTCAGTACTTTCTTTTCGAGCGCACCTTGTTGGGCAAGAAGCTGCAGGCGACCTCGCAAGACAAGGATATGGCGCGACTGGTTGGCATTCCCGTGGCGTCGATGATCGCTTTCACCTTCATCTATAGCGCGATACTGGGCGGCGTCGCCGGCATTCTTGTCTCGCCGGTACTCTTCGTATCGATCGGCATGGGTTCGATCATTGCACTGAAAGCGTTCTCGGCGACGATCATCGGTGGCTTCGGCGATGTGACCGGGGCCATTGTCGGCGGCCTCTTGCTCGGCGTGGTGGAGAGCTTTGGCGCGTACTATATTTCGGTGCCGTACAAGGATGCCTTTGCCTTCCTGCTGTTATTCATCTTTTTGCTGGTCAGGCCCCAAGGTATTTTCGGCGAAAAAATCTCGGAGAAAGCATGAAAGACTTATCCTTTCTCAACAAGCCAGTGCCTGTGCCCGGCAAACCGGCAAGATCCGGTTCCGAAGCAAGTGTTTTCAAACCACTCGTTGCAGTAATCGTGCTCGGGGTTCTGGTAGCGCTCGTGCCGTTCTTTTTTCAGCTCAGCCCTTATGTGCTGAATATATTCATGCAGGCGGTGACGTATTCGATTGCCGTCCTCGGCATGACCGTGGTTTTGGGCTATACCGGACAGATCAACCTGGCCCAGGCGACGTTCTTCGGGTTGGGCGCCTATGCAGTCGGACTAGGCACGGTCGTGCTCGGACTGAATTTCTGGATCACGCTTCTGCTTGGCATCGGCGTGGCGACCGTGGCGGGGTTCGTGCTTGGGCTTACCACGCTTCGGCTGGGTGGCCATTATCTTGCCATGATCACGATCAGCTTCCAGCAAATATTCGATCTTGTCCTGCTGAATTGGGCCAGTGTTACGGGCGGGCCGGATGGGATCTCCGGAATCGAACGGCCATCCTTGTTCGGCTACGTGCTTTCCGACGACCGGGCTTATCTTTTACTGTGCACTGTCGTACTGTATCTCGCAATCTATTTCGTCTGGTGGTTGCCGCAAACGCGGACCGGACGTGCCATGCGTGCAGTGCGGGAGAACGAGTTGGCTGCGGAAGTGACAGGCGTGAATACTCTGAGAGTCAAGGTCATCGCCTTTACGCTTAGCGCAACCTTGGCCGGCATAGGCGGGGCGTTCTTTGCGGCGGGATTTGCCTACATCAGCCCGGACAATTTCAATTTTGCTCGCTCCATCGAGTTTCTGACGATGGTTCTGCTGGGCGGCGCCCAATCCCCATTTGGCGGTGCGCTCGGCACCAGCTTGCTGATCCTGCTGCCGGAATGGCTTCGCTTCCTTAAGGAAGTTTACCTGGCTGTCTACGGTCTGGCGGTCATTCTGATCATGGTGTTTCTGCCTACCGGCATCTGGGGGCTGATCAGTTCCCGGATGCTCAAGTACAGGAAGCCGGTGCCGATCGATGTCACCGACATTCCCGCACTCGACCTGGAGATTCCAATCGCCGACCCCTCTCCCATACTCAAGCTTGAGAATGTCCAAAAATACTTTGGTGGGGTCAAGGCAGTCAACGGGATTACCCTGGAAGTGGCACGCGGCACGGTGCATGCCTTGATTGGTCCAAATGGCTCGGGCAAGACGACGACGCTCAACGTCCTGAACGGCATCTACAAATCGACCGCAGGAAAAATCGTTTTCGATGGCGTGGATATCACTGAAAAATCGCCGCATGAACGGGCAGGGTTAGGTATTGGGCGCACCTTTCAAAATATCCGGCTGTTTCCCGCGATGTCGGTGGTCGAGAATGTCATGGTGGGCGCCCAAAGGGAGAATAATCCGATCGAGGCCGGACGCGCGGCATTGCGTGAACGCGCCTTGTCGGCGCTCAAATTCGTCGGCATGGCAGACAAGGCCGAGGTGATCGTGAAGAACCTGCCTTATGGCCATCAGCGCTTGGTGGAGATTGCGCGTGCCCTGGCAGGGCATCCCAAGTTCCTGTTGCTGGATGAACCGGCGGCAGGGCTGAACCAGACCGAGAAGAAGGAGTTGGGTGATTTGCTGAAGCGGCTGAGGGGACACGGGCTGACGGTCTTTCTGATTGAACATGACATCGGCTTGATCGAGCAGATTTCGGACACGATCACGGTGCTCAATTTCGGGAAGAAAATCGCGGAAGGCGATCCGTCATACGTGCTGCGCCATCCGGACGTCATTGCTGCCTACCTAGGGGACACCTCTCATGCCGCTGCTTGAACTTCGTAACATCCAGAGTTCTTACGGAAACGTACAGGCCCTCAAAGGAATTTCGCTTCATGTCGAGCGGGGCGAAATCGTGACCCTGCTCGGAGCGAACGGTGCGGGGAAAAGCACCACCTTGCGCAGTATCTCCGGACTGGTTCCCGTCAACAGTGGAGAAATTTTATTCGAAGGCAAGTCGATCAACCGCACATCGCCGGAGGAAATCGTGCGGCTGGGCATAGCGCATGTGCCCGAAGGACGACGCATCTTCCCAGGGCTCACTGTCAAAGAGAACATCGTGATCGGCAGCTCTGCGCGCGGCCATCTGCCCCGCCGGCAGATGGAGTCGGAAGTGGAAGAGATGTACGAAATATTTCCTAACTTGAAGCGGCTTTCCAATGCGCTCGGCTGGAGCCTTTCAGGGGGCGAGCAACAGATGCTCGCCTTCGCCCGCGGCTTGATGTCCAAACCGCAGCTGCTTTTGCTGGATGAACCCTCGCTCGGGCTGGCGCCGATCATCGTACAACAGCTTTTCGCAACGATCCGCGAGATACGCGCGCGAGGTATGACAGTATTGCTAGTGGAGCAGAACGCAAATATGGCGCTTTCGGTTGCTGACCGTGGCTATGTAATGGTGACGGGCAACCTGACGGTGGAAGGAACGCCTGCTCAACTACTCAACAATGAAGAAGTCCGAGCCGCATACTTGGGCGGAGGAAAACACGCCGAAGTCGTATGAGCTCAACGCTAGTGCTGGCGCAACATGCGTTTGATGGATTTGGTGGTGCATAAACGCAATGCAGCAAAGCAAGAAAAACAAACGTGTAATGAAATATCCATATCAATTTAATTATTTAAAAAGTGAAATGTAAAGGAGACAGTACCCATGGAGAAAATTGCGGTTATCGGCGCGGGGCTCATCGGCAGTGCATGGGCGACGGTATTTGCGCGTGCCGGTTATTCTGTCGTGCTGCACGATGTAAATCCCGAAGTGATGACGTCGGCACTCATTGCCATTAACGCCAATCTCGCCAAGCTTTATGTCGCTGGCTTGATCACGGAGCAGCCTGAAACAGTGCTCCAGCGCATCACCACCGCCCCAACACTGGAGCAGGCGGTGCGAGGTGCAGGATTGGTACAGGAAAACGTGCGCGAGACGGTGACGGCAAAAAAGGAAATATTTTCCGAACTTGACCGGCTTGCTGCTCCGGATACGATACTTGCCAGTTCCACCTCGGGCATACCGGCTTCTAGCTTTACCGCCGACCTCGAGGGGCGCGCACGCTGCCTGGTCGGGCATCCCATTAACCCACCCTCGCTGGTGCCGCTGGTTGAGCTAGTTCCCGCACCCTGGACCGATCAGTCCACCATGGAGCGGGCTCGCGCCTTATATGAAGGCGCTGGGCAAGTACCGATCATGGTGCAGCGCGAGATCCAGGGTTTTATCGTCAATCGGCTGCAGGGAGCGTTACTAAGCGAGGCGTTTCGCTTGGTGGAAGACGGCTATGTCAATAGCGCCGACGTGGACAAGGCAGTGAAGGATGGACTGGGACTGCGTTGGGCGTTCATGGGGCCATTCGAGACGATCGATTTGAATGCGCCCGGCGGCATTCGGGATTATTGCGGCCGGTACGGTCCGCTTTACCTCGATATCGCCAAGCAAGCGGAGCCACGCGTATGGAATGACGCCTTGCTCGACAGGCTGGAGCAAGAACGACTTCAGAAATTGCCCGCGAGCGAGCGGCCCGCGCG
>DHWX01000123.1:19156-19698 GCA_002413395.1 Polaromonas sp. UBA5171
TCGCCGTTTCACTGCAAGCCCAAGCCGTCGATTCAATCAAGGTCGGAATGATGACGGAGAGCACCGGACCAAATGCGGAAGCCGGTATTTACCAGATCAATGGCGCGAAGATGGCGCTGGAAGAGATCAACAATGCTGGTGGAGTGCTGGGCCGGCCACTCGAGCTGCGCATCGAGGACAACCAGAGTACCAACCCAGGATCCGTGCTGACCGTGTCGAAGCTTACCAGCGGCGGCGACATGACAGCACTTATCGGATCGGTCCGCAGCACGCAAATACAGGCTGTTTCTCCGATCGTACTGAAGGTCGGTCTGCCGATGGTGGTTGGCGGTACCGACTATCGCCTGACCCATGCGGGCAATCCCTGGATCTTTCGAGCGCGTCCTAACGACGGCTATTCCGCCAAGGTCATCGCCGACTACGGTGTCAATACGCTGAAACTGAAAAAATGGGCGATCGTGCATTCCACCGATGCCTTTGGCAACGGCGGCAAGGACAACCTGATTGAGACGCTCAAGGGAATGGGTGTGACGCCGGTGACG
>DHWX01000123.1:19705-20304 GCA_002413395.1 Polaromonas sp. UBA5171
GGCGTCAATGTTGCCTGGGTCGGTTCGCCATCGATATCAACCGATACTGCAATGAAACTGGCCGGCGATGCGCTATACGGCACTTTCTCGATTGCAGACTTTGCGGTTGAATCGAGCCCTGAAGCGCAAGCCTACGCGACGAAATACAAGGCCAGGTACAAGCTTGAGCCGGATTTGTACTCTTCTTGGGCGTATGACGCTGTAAAAATCCTCGCACTGGCCATCAAGAACGCCAACAGCACAAAACCGGTCGATGTCAAGAAAGCCATTCACAACATCAAGGATTACAAAGGCGTCGAAGGCACCTATACGTTTGACCAGAACGGCGACGGGTTGCACGGCTACAACATCGTCAAGAATGAAAAGGGGAACATTGTATTCGTGAAGCACATTGATTTCACGCCCAAATAATAACGCGAGAAACTGCTCGCCCGGGTTCTGCGACACCAGCGAAGTGCCAATTGCGCCGTATGACAAATACCGGTCAAGGCGATCAGCAGCAAGCTCTTCCGTCTCGGAGAGCGGCCCGGGCAGTGTTCCAAGGTGAAGATGATCAACCACTGATGGCTGGCGTGCATATCGCCGCGATGGCCGAAGCG
>DHWX01000106.1 GCA_002413395.1 Polaromonas sp. UBA5171
CGCCCCGAAGGAGGCGAAGAAGCTCAAGAATCGGCCTCGATCCGAGAACACAATCGCGGGATTCGGCGCAGCGCAAACAAAAAATATGCGCTACGTCATCGAGCGGATCAAAGTTGATTTGATCCGCGCTTCCCTAGGGAGTTCATGATGGATGCTCGTGGTGTTGAATAAGGGTAAATTATCAATTTCATTTCTCAGCGTGATAATCCACCAGAACAGAATAGAACTTGTGCACGATGAGCATCAATAACCAGCTAGATAGCCTGCCCGATATGGCTGTGTTTGCCCGCGTGGTGGACGCCGGCAGCTTCTCGGCCGCCGCCCGCCAGCTTGGCGTCACCCCCCTCTGCGGTCAGTCGCCAAGTGGCGCGCCTGGAAAGCGTGTTGCGGGTGCGCCTGTTGGAACGCACCACCCGAAAACTGCGTTTGACGGAAGCCGGCACCGCGGCCTACAGCCGTTGTCAGGCTATGGTGGCCGCTGCGCGCGAGGTATTGGCGCTGCGCGACACCAATACCGCCACCCCGCGCGGTCTGGTACGCGTCAGCATGCCCAAGGCCTTCGGCCGCCAGGTGGTGCACCCGCTGATGCCGGCCTTCCTGCGCCAATATCCCGAGGTGGATGTGCAACTCGTCATCACCGACCGCACAGTCGACTTGTTTGAGGAAGCCATTGACCTGGCCATCCGTATTACGGACGCCCCACCACCGGGCTTGGCCGGGCGACCGCTGATGCGGATTCCGCACTTGGCCTGCGCCAGTCCGAGTTACCTGGCTCTACACGGCAAGCCCTTGCATCCGCGCGACCTGGTCTCGCACAGCTGCCTTTATCTGGGCGAAGACGAGCGCGACCGCCACTGGCGTTTTCGCCGTGGTGGTGACGAGGTCACGGTAAAAGTGAGCGGGCGCTACGTGGCCAACCACAGCGAAGTGCGGCTGGAGGGTGCTTTGCAATCTCTGGGTATTGCCAGCCTGCCCGAATTCACCGCCCGTTCAAGCCTGGCCGCAGGGGAACTGGTGACGGTGATGGAAGACTGGGAGCACGTTACCAACTACGCCGGTATGGCCTGGCTGCTGTACCCGCCGAATCGCTTTCTGGCGGCCAAATTGCGCGTGTGGATTGACCACTTGGTATCGGGCTTGACGAGTCGACAGGAATGAAACGCGCGCTATTCGCTACGTATCGCAAAGGCGCGTCAATATGCAGGCGGGCCGTTCCATCGCCGAATCGTTTTGTGCGACGAGGACGTGGGCTTGTTGCCGGAGCATACTGGCGGGAGTAGTCACCGTAGAACGTGCCGTCTGTCGTCCTTATGTCAGACCCTCAGGCTTGAGGTCGGGTTTGTGACAGGGGGGCGAGCCGCTAATGCCTTCAGATGGCATGGGCCAGGCCAGGATCAGATCGCCACCACCGCCGAAAACTCGCATGGGTTCATGGCAAACTGAGCCGAGGACGATTTACAAATGATCTTGACTATCGACATCAATAAGGAACTGCCTGGAATTTACGTTGCCAGGGCGGAGCAGGGTGGTGTGCTGGTGACCGAGCCGCAGTCATATGACTGCATTGAAGTCGCTATCAGGGAGCAGGCGCTGAACATCCCGCCGGGATTTGCGCACTTCGTGGAGTTCACCTACGGAGGCATGTCGACTGGGACGTTGGCTGTGGAAGAAGTACCAGCTATGGCGAAGGATTTAGCTGACAGGCTGGTTGCCCTAAATGCTGAAATGCACCGGATCGCTGAGTTGCGAAGGCCTGTTGGAGGCTGAGCAGTGACCGATATCGAAGATCAAATTGCAGAGCGCGCTCTCGCATTCGCGAAGGCGAACGGCAAAGCCATTGCCCGTCGTTTGGCTGATCCAGACAGGTTCCCTGGCGAGGGCAGCCCCGTATCGGTGTTCATGGCGGGCTCGCCCGGGGCCGGGAAAACTGAAGCATCCATTGAACTTTTGAGCAAGTACGAGACCGAAACCGAGAGAATTTTACGGATAGACCCTGACGAATTGCGGGATGAGTTTCCGGAATATGATGGCTCGAATGCATGGCTTTTTCAGCGGGCAGTGTCGGTTTTGGTGGAAAAGATTCATGATTTGGCTTTGAGCCAAAAACAGAGTTTCCTGCTGGACGGGACGTTGTCGAGCTATGTGGTCGCGGAAAAGAACATTGAACGTTCTTTGAAGAAAAATCGTGTGGTTCAGATCTTGTATGTGTACCAAGAGCCACAATCTGCTTGGAAATTCGTACGAGTTCGTGAAAGCCAAGAGGGCAGGCGGATCGAGCCCCAAACCTTCGTAAATCAGTATTTTGCTGCCCGTCAGGTGGTTGAGATGCTGAAGGTAAAGTTCAAACAAGACGTTAAAATTGATTTACTCTTGAAAAACATAGATGGAACTCACCGGCAATACCATGCTAATGTTGACCAAATCGAGAGCTTTGTGCCGGAAAAATACACTCGCAGCCAAGTTATGGAGATAGTCCTTCAGTAAGGACACAAGCCATGTTCAGTTTTTTAGATTGCAAACCCAAAGTTCGCGAAACTTCGTTCTCGAAGTTCATTCGAGAAGCCTCCTCAGGGGAGAAGAAGCGTGTTTACAAGGATGTCCTGAAGAAGGCCACTGACCGGCAGATCCGCGTCATCGAGGAAGCGTCTCGGGAGCATGGCGCTCTGGCGAACTCGCCTAAAGAGCAAAATTTCTGACGTTTAAGGGCGAGCAAGTGGTAATCAGCCCGCCAAGAGCGGGCTTTTTAACGCCCATCAATGCCACCGTATCTATTACAGCCAGGGGCTGGCACAAACATGACAAGCGCCCTGAGGTAATCCTGAACGAGGATTCACATCAAGCTCGGATGCCTTTCCACCATGTCCGATCATCGGCTGCGTGGGGGTTGGCACGTACTAGTTTGGCTCTGGGCGGCCACGCCCGCGCAAAACCCCCCGCTCGTTTACCTTCCACAACGCCATAGGCCTAAGATTACTCTCAGCATCTAAGGGGCGTTCCAGTTCCGACCTGAACCGGGCGGCCCATGCGGGTTCTGTCAGTGATGCTTATGCAGCGCAATGTAAAGATGTACATTCCGCTGCGAAGCAGCCTGACACCCATGCAGCGTCGAACGTCCGGGTAGGGCCGTAACCCTCAGGCTGCGGCCACCTGCCGCACCACCGGAAACGGCGGCAACCCCGCCAGAATCGCCTGCCCATAACGCATCGTTGCCAGGCGGGTATCGCACACCGTGATCACCGCCCGGTCAGTCACTGTCCGCACCCCGCGCCCGGCCCACTGTGCCAGCTTCATGCCGGCTCTAGGCACGGACAGCTCGGTGAAGGGGTCTCGCCCTTGCGCGCTCAGCCATTCGGCCAGCGCTTCGTCCACCGGCGAGTTCGGCGGCATGAAGGGCAGTTTGTCGATGACCACATGCTCGCACAGTTGGCCCGGCAGGTCGATGCCTTCGCCAAAGGATTGCAGGCCAAAGATGATGCTGCGCTCGCCGGCGATGATGCGCCGGCTGTGCTCTTTGAGTAGTTCGGTGCGTGAGCGCACGCCCTGCACCTGCACCTGGCTCAGCAAGTCCCTGGGCAGGGCCGCGTGGCAAGCCTGCATCTGGCGCCTGGACGTGAACAGCACCAGTTGCCCACGGTGGTGCTCACGCAGCAGTTCGGGCAGTTTTTCGCACAGCTCATCGGAAAAGCCCGGGCTTTTTGGCGAGTGCTTCATGGGGGCGATGCGCAGTTCGCCCTGGGTGGCGTAGTCGAAGGGCGAGGCGACGACCAGGGCGCGGCGTTCGGGGAAGCGGTTCATTCCGCTCAAACGGTCAAAGAAGTCAAAGCTGCCGCAGGCCGTCAGCGTGGCCGATGTGCAGACGGCGGCGCTGACGTTGTTCCACAGGTTTCTGGAGAGGACCTGGGCTGCGGTCATGGGGCTGGCGCACAGCCATGCATCGATCGTGGCACCCCCCGCGTCCTCGACCGATTCCAGCCACTTGGCCCACGGTACCTTGTCGTGGGTGGCCCAGGCGCTGAACAGTTTTTCCAGGGTGTCCAGTCGCGAGAGATAAACACCCAGCTCGACCCCGGCACGGCTTTGCTCCTCGCGCTCGGCCGGGGATTGGGATTCGTCGGGCTCCGTCAACGCAGCCGCAATGCTGGAGAGCACCGAGGTGATGGCGCGGATGAGGCCGGCGAGTTGCTCGCACTCGGGAATCAGGGCTTCGGGGATCTGGCCCTGGGTGAAGCGGTGGACGGCCTTGTCGGCACTGACGAGTTGCGCCTCGGTCCAGTAGTTCTCAAAAATCGCCAGCTTGTCGGTGCATCCGGTGATAAGTTGGGCAAAGGCCACCGGGTCCGGGCGGGTGGAGGCCGGCAGCACGCGGCCATGGCGTAGGGCCACGGTGCGCAGGCTGGTGAGCAGCTTGACGCTGGTGCCCAGGCGCGCGCGGTAGGAGTACTGGTCGGCCGCAATGCCGGGCAGGTGGTGCGCCTCGTCAAACACGAACAGGGTGTTGCCCGGATCGATCAGGCTGCTGTCGGTTTGCAGCGTAGCCAGGACCAGGGCATGGTTGGCCACCTGCAAGGTGGCGCTGGCGGCTTGGCGGCGGGCCTTGAAGAAGGCGCAGCTTCTGAAATGTTCACATTGCCCGCCATTGCAGGCATGGGCATTGGCCTGCACATGGCGCCAGTCTTCGGGCTCGGGCGGCTGGGCCAGGCTGTCGATGTCGCCGTCCCAGGCACCGGAATGCAGCTTTTTGGCGCTGCTCTTGAACCAGCGCATGGCCTCGGCGCGGTCACGCGGGACGGTCCTGGACTGCCAGCGGGCGTCGGCAAAGGCTTCCTGGAATTCACCCGTCAGCAGGCTATCCTGCACCACGTCGTTGATCACGCCTTCCAGGCGGCTTTCGCAGACATAACGGGCACGGCCCTTGAGGATGTCGTAACGCAACTCCGGGATGATCTCGGCCAGACGCGGCAGGTCTTTCTGGAACAGCTGTTCCTGCAAAGCCACCGTAGCGGTGGAAACGATGACGGTCTTTTTGAGTACCTCGGACGCCACGATCGCTGCGAGGCAGTAGGCCACGGTCTTGCCGGTGCCGGTGCCCGCTTCGAGCTGCGCCAGGTTGCCGCCTGGGCGGTCCTCGTCGTCGGGGGCCTTGGCCGAGAAGAAGGTCAACAGGCACGCCTGCATCATCTCGTACTGACCGGGACGCGCGATGAAGCCGGGCCAGGTGGCGGCGACCTCGCCGTACAGAAGTTCCAGGCGGATGCGGGCCGTCTCCAGCAGATCGGGATCGATACCTTGCTCCGACGCATACGCTGGCACGACTGCAGGGGGCTCGGCAGGGGGAATCGCCTGGGGCACGTGTTGAAGCGCGGGCAGGGTTGTGGACAAACTCATCTGGCTGATTATTGATGATGAGGCAATGACCAGGCGACACGCATCGGATGGCTTTGGGCAGTTTGTTCCTGCCAATGGTGTAGTCGCAACGATTACTATGCATAAGTGCCATTATTCCAATTTGCATTAAAAGC
>DHWX01000021.1 GCA_002413395.1 Polaromonas sp. UBA5171
CACAGAAATTCTGACACTCCCGCCAGTTGCCAACTCACCCGTCAATTGGGCACGCTCACCGCCAATCAGTACTTGCGCGCCTTCTTCCTTGCCGATCGCCAGGTAGGACTGAATCTTGTCCATCTGCATCTGGGAAGCCTGGGCGCCCATCATGCTGTCGGTATCAAGCGGGCTGCCTTGCTTGATGGCCTTGACGCGTGCCAGCACACGTGCCATGAATTTGTCGTAGATCGATTCCTGAATTAATGCGCGCGACGGGCAGGTGCAGACTTCACCCTGATTGAAAGCGAACAGCACCAGGCCTTCAATCGCCTTATCGAAAAAGGCATCGTCTGCATCGGCTATGTCGGCAAAAAAGATGTTGGGCGACTTGCCACCCAGTTCCAGGGACGCTGGAATCAGGTTCGTTGCAGCGGCCTGGGCGATCAGGCGGCCCGTGACGGTGGAGCCGGTAAAAGCAATCTTGGCAATACGTTTGCTGTTGGCCAGAGCCATGCCGGCCTCGCGGCCATAGCCATTGACGATGTTGAGCACGCCCGGTGGTAGCAGATCAGCAATCAGTTCCATCAGCACCAGAACGGAGATGGGCGTGGATTCGGCGGGCTTGAGCACCACGCAGTTGCCAGCAGCCAGTGCCGGTGCCAGTTTCCAGGCTGCCATCAGGATGGGAAAGTTCCACGGGATGATCTGGCCGACCACGCCGAGCGGTTCATGGAAGTGGTAGGCAATGGTGTTGCCGTTGATTTCGCTCAGGCTGCCTTCTTGGGCACGAAGGCAGCCTGCAAAGTAGCGAAAGTGGTCCACCGTCAGCGGAATGTCGGCATTGAGGGTTTCGCGAATGGCCTTGCCGTTATCGACGGTTTCTGCGTAGGCCAGCATTTCGAGGTTTTGCTCAATGCGGTCGGCAATTTTGAGCAGCACGTTGGCGCGGTCAGCGGCCGGCGTTTGGCCCCATTGCGGCGCTGCAGCGTGGGCGGCGTCGAGGGCCAGTTCAATGTCTTGCGCGGTGGAGCGAGCCGCTCGGGTGTAAGGCTTGCCGGTGATCGGCGTGATGACATCGAAGTACTCGCCTTTAACGGGCGCGACGAATTTGCCGCCGATGAAGTTGTCGTAGCGGGGTTTGTAAGTGACTTTGGCACCAGCGGCACCGGGGTTGGCATACAGCATGTTTTTGTCTCCAGTAGGTTGAATAGATAAGGATGAATCCGCCCACCCTGGCCGGTGGTGTGGTTTCACGGCATCTTGTTTGCAGGGGGCGTGCCAGATGGCGGATTCAACCTGAAATCCAGAATAACGGGGGCAACCGGGCCGGATGTCGGGGTGGCGACGGCCTGACCGGTATTGCAACTGCGTCATGGGATTGGCACAAACTGTGCCAAAACGGAACAGTTTGGCCCTTTTTCTGGCTGAAACAGCGAGCGTTGTGGGCGCACAATGTGAGTATTGCCGCCGCTGCCGGTGCGGCAATGCTGGAGATGGCGCACCCATCCCGCGCGCCGAACCATCAGGAGACAAACGGCCATGCCCCCCAAAGCCCTTCAGGAGAGAGCAGCACCCAATCTGCTGCGCGAAGCACGTCGCCAATTGATGAATCGTGGCAGCTTGCCACCCGATTTGATTGAGCCGGAACTGGCCCGCTCATGGCTGCGCAGTTGGGGCGCCGGGCTGCAGCCTTGTGGTCAGATGCCGGGTGCCCCGCACGCCTCGGGCGCTCAACTGGCGCGCGCGCTGGAGCGGCAGCACGAGTTGGTCGCGCATGCCCGGCCAGTGATGGAATTCATGTTCGACCAGACCCGCGAATCTGGATGCATGATTATCCTGGCCGGGGCTGATGGCATGCTGTTGCACGCTTTTGGCGACGCCCAGTTTGTCAATCGGGCTGAGCGAGTGGCGTTGCGCCCCGGGGCCACTTGGCACGAGCAATACCGGGGCACCAACGCGATCGGCACCGCGCTGACCGACGAGCGAGCCGTGGTCGTGCACGCAGATGAGCATTACCTGGAGCGCAACGGCTTCCTGACCTGCTCCGCCGCACCCATTCACGACCCCAGTGGCCGCCTGCTGGGAGCGCTGGATGTGTCGGGCGATCAGCGCGGCTACCACCACCATACACTGGGCTTGGTGCGTTCTGCGGTGCGGATGATTGAGCACCGGTTGTTTGATTCCCGGCATGATCTGCGCCTGTGGGGCGGTCTGAGGCTACGCTTTCATGCCCAGTCCGAAGGTCTGGGAACCGTCACCGAAGGCCTATTGGCCGTGCGCAAAGACGGTCTGCTGGCGGGTGCCAACGCGACTGCGCTGGATCTGCTGGGTCTGCATTGGCTGGACCTGGCGCACACCCGGCTGGATACGGTGCTGGCCGAGTCACTGGAACAACTGCTGGACTGGTGCCAGCGCTCGTCTCTCATCCCTCGTGTGGTGCACACGGCTTCGGGGAAGGCCGTTTGGGTGCGGGTGGAAACCGGGCGGCTGGCACACGCTGCTTGCCGTGGTCATCCGGCTGCGGCGGCAGAGCTTGTTGCTGAACCGGCCGATGCGCTGACAGCACTGGAGATGGGCGATGCGGCATTGCAGCGCACTATTGCGCGGGCCCGCAAGGTTGTGGGCAAGCCGATTGCGCTGTTGCTGCAGGGTGAATCGGGCGTTGGAAAAGAGGTATTTGCGCGTGCTTTGCATTGCAGCGGACCGCGCCAGGCCCGGCCTTTTGTGGCTGTCAACTGCGCAGCCTTGCCAGAAAATCTGATTGAAGCTGAGCTGTTTGGCTACCAGGGTGGTGCCTTCACTGGGGCCCGACGCGAGGGCGCGCCTGGGCGTATCCGCGAAGCGCATGGTGGCACGCTGTTCCTCGACGAAATTGGTGACATGCCATTGCCGCTGCAGGCGCGGCTCCTGCGCGTGCTGCAGGACCGACAGGTGGTGCCGCTGGGCGGCGGCCAGCCGGTAGCGGTGGATTTTGCACTGGTGTGCGCTACCCATCGCGATTTGGCGGTCGAGATGAAGACAGGCCACTTTCGTGAAGACCTGTACTACCGGCTTAATGGCCTGACGCTGCAGTTGCCTGCGCTACGCGAGCGGTCGGATCTGGCTCCTTTGCTGGCACGTGAGTTGCAGCGCCTGGAGCCCGAGCGCGCCCTGACCATTGCCCCTGATTTACTGCAGGCTTTACACAGTTACCGCTGGCCTGGCAATTTGCGTCAACTAGTCAACGCCTTGCGCACCGCCTGCGCTTTACTGGACCTTCATGAAACCGCGATTGGCTGGAGCCACCTGCCCGACGACCTGGCCCAGGCGCTGCAAGCTCCTGATGCAGCATTAGCCGGCTGTCTGGATGAACTTGTGGACGGTGCCGTACCCGACCTGCGAACGGTATCGCGCCAAACCATCGTCCGCACCGTGAACGCGTGTCGGGGCAACTTGTCCGAAGCCGCCCGCAGCCTGGGTATCAGCCGCAACACCCTTTATCGCAAGCTGCGTGACTGAGCGCTTATCACGGGGCAGGCCGGGTCTTGGCGCAAGCCGACATCATTGACGCCCCAACAAAAGGTACTCCATGAGCGCCTTCTGCACATGCATCCTGTTTTCAGCTTCGTCCCAGACCACGGACTGCGGGCCGTCAATCACTTCGGCTTCGACTTCCTCGCCGCGGTGCGCGGGCAAGCAGTGCATGAAAAGGGCGTCGGGTTTGGCGGCGCGCATCATCTCGCTATCGACGCACCAGTGGGCGAAGGCTTTTTTCCTCATTTCGTTTTCGGCTTCGTAGCCCATGCTGGTCCAGACGTCGGTGGTCACCAGGTCGGCACCAGCGCAGGCCTGCATTGGATCCTTGAACACCTGGTAACTCTCTGCCGAGCGAATGCCGGCAATCGATTGATCGACCTCGTAGCCGCCCGGTGTGCTCAGGTGCACCTTGAAGCCGAGGATTTCGCTGGCCTGCAGCCAGGTGTTGGCCATGTTGTTGCCGTCGCCGACCCAGGCCACTGTTTTGCCTGCGATGGTGCCACGGTGTTCGATGTAGGTGAAGATGTCGGCCAGGATCTGGCAGGGATGAAATTCGTTGGTTAGGCCGTTGATGACCGGAACGCGCGAGTGCTCGGCAAAGCGGTCGATCTTGGTCTGCTCAAAGGTGCGGATCATCACCAGGTCAACCATGCGGCTAATGACCTTGGCGCTGTCTTCAATCGGTTCGGCGCGGCCGAGCTGGCTGCCTTCGGTGGTGAGGTTTACTACAGTGCCGCCAAGCTGGTACATGCCGGCCTCAAAGCTCACGCGGGTGCGGGTGGAGGCCTTCTCGAAAATCATGACCATCGTGCGGTCAATCAACGGCTGGTGCCTTTCGTAAGCCTTGAATTTTTTCTTGATGAGCGCGGCGCGCTCAAACAGGTAAGCGTACTCGCTGGCGTTCAGGTCGCTGAACTGGAGGTAATGCTTCAGGGGGGTCGGGGTAATTGCCATGGTCATGCGTTTTCTTTCAGCAGCAGCTTGATCAGTGGACACAAAATGGCCACGATTTCATCGGCTTCCGCCGTGGTCATGATGAGCGAAGGCACCAGGCGGATCACGGTGTCGGCTGTGACACTGATCAGGAGGCCGTTGTCGGCGGCGCGTTTGACCAGTTCGCCGCAGGGCTTGCTCAGCTCAACGCCCAGCATCAGTCCGCGGCCGCGGATTTCCTGGAAGCCCTCCACACCGGCCAGCTCGCGGGCCAGCGCTGCCCGCAGGTGGTCACCCACCTTGACGGCATTGGCCAGCAAGCCGTCTTCTTCCATGATGCGTATGGTTTCCACGCCGGCCCGCATGGCCAGCGGGTTGCCGCCAAAGGTTGTGCCGTGGTTGCCGGGGCCAAAGATATGGGCGGCTTTGGGGCCAGCCACCACCGCGCCAACTGGCACGCCCGAGCCCAGCCCTTTGGCGAGTGGCATCACATCGGGCTTGATACCGGCCCACTGATGCGCAAACCATTTGCCGGTGCGGCCCATGCCGCACTGCACCTCGTCGATCATGAGCAGCCAGTCGCGTTCGTCGCAGAGCTTGCGCGCCTGCTGCAGATACTCATCCGTCATGCTGTTAACGCCGCCTTCGCCCTGAATGGCTTCAAAAAACACGGCGACCACATTCGGGTTGCCAGTGGTGGCGGCTTTCAGGGCCTCGATATTGTTGAGGGGCACGCGGATGAAGCCTTCGACCAGCGGGCCGAAGCCGGCCTGCACCTTGGGGTTACCCGTCGCGCTCAGTGTGGCAATGCTGCGGCCATGAAAGGCCTTCTCATAGACCACGATTTCAGGTTTTTCTATGCCTTTGTCGTGGCCAAACTTGCGCGCCAGCTTCAGTGCGGCCTCGTTCGCTTCCAGCCCGGTCGAGCAAAAAAACACGTTCTCAAGGCCCGACAGCGCCACCAGTTTGGCCGCCAGCGTTTCCTGGAGCGGCACATGATAGTAATTGGACGTGTGGATGAGCTTTCCAATCTGGTCCTGCAGGGCAGGCACCAGCTTGGGGTGGTTATGCCCCAGGGTATTGACAGCAATACCGCCCAAGGCGTCCAGGTAGGACTTGCCATTCACGTCCCAGACGCGGCAACCCTGGCCATGCGACAGCGCTATGGGCAGACGGGCGTAGGTGTTCATCACGTGGGGGGAGGCGGCTTCGATATAGCAGGGAACAGCAGCGGTCATGAGGGGAAACTCCGGAGACAGGGGGGGTAAAAGAATAGTGCCGCGATCAGGGAGGAGGACGGTTCTGGAGTTATTTTAGGCGCAGAACTTACAGCTTTTGGTGATGCTCGTGCATCACCGTCATCCGCAAAGACGGCGTTGATGTGGCGGAACCTGAGTCTTATATAAGATATAATAGTTGTGCAATGCAACATGAGGGTATACCCTGACCCCGCTGCTCGTGAAAATCCTCCACCCGATGGTCACCAAATCCTCCAGAGAAATCTTCATTCAAGGCATCACCCGCAGTGGCAAAGCCTTCCGGCCAAGCGACTGGTCCGACCGGTTGTGTGGTGTGATGAGCCAGTTTCGCCCTGGCGGCCAGAAACCCGGCGGCCACCTGACCTATTCACCCTGGTGCGTCCCCACGGTGATCAACGGCGTCAAGTGTGTGGTTGTCAACGCCGAGTTACGCGATACCGAGCCGATGGCTTGGGATTTTGTGATCAATTTTGCCAAGGACAACGACCTGCAGATGGCCGAGGCCTGCCTGATTCCGGATTCGCCCGGGAGCTGAAGCGCAAAGCGCACACAAAAAAGCCGCCAGAGCGTGACACTCTGGCGGCTTTTTGCTTTGCTTGCAGCGCACCCTACAAAACGGCGGATTCCTGAAAACCTGGCGGGACAGATCGCAGCGGCAATGCCGCAAACTCTGGACCCGGCCGTTCAGGAATCCGGGCGGTTTTCCTGATGGTTCAGGCGGTTTTGGGTTCGGCGGTTGCCAGAGCCAGGGCTTTCACCTTGGCTGACAGGCGGCTTTTATCGCGTGCGGCCTTGTTTTTGTGGAAGATGCCTTTATCGGCAACCGTATCGACGATGCTCTGTGCCTTGGCAAAGAGTTCCGCGGCCTTGGTCTTGTCACCGGCAAGGACGGCTTTCTCGACGTTTTTCACAGCAGTGCGGTATTTAGAGCGCAGTGATGTGTTCGCGGCGTTGAGCTTGACGTCCTGGCGGACGCGTTTGCGACCGGAGGCAAGGCGTGGGTTTTTTTTCTTGGGTTTGGCAGTAGCCATAAATGAGTTCCTTTAATCCTGGGAGGAGTCTTTGGATGATGCTAGCAAAGCCAACTATTATACGATGGCTCTAAAGCCTGCCTGCTTGAGGCGACTGGCGCTTGATTTCGATGGGCTTGCGGGCGATTTGCTCGTCCACCGTGCCTGCGCGTGCGTTAAAGTTTGCCTGGATCGAACCCGGTTTCCTTGTAAATGGACTGAATCAGGTCTTTACCAATACGTGATTCCATGTCGGCATGGGTCTTGATCATGACTTTCTTGAAGGCCAGCCGCTCTGCAGCGGTAGGGGTGTAAATCTGCGTTTTGCCTGATTTCCGGACGTTTTCGAGAGCCTTGTCGTTCTCCATCTTGGCAATCTGGTTGGCGAACTCGGTAGTTTGTTGCAAGGCCTCGTCGAGCTGCCTGCGAATATCTGTCGGCAGGCCATCCCAGAATTTCTTGTTGGCAATGACGGCATACCCCAAATAGCCGTGTTCAGTCAGTGTCAGGTATTTTTGCACCTCGTGCATGTTTTGCGTGTAGAAGTTCGAGATGGGGTTCTCGGTGCCATCCACCACGCCGGTCTGCAAGGCCTGGTAGACTTTCGAGAAGGCCAGCACCTGTGGCACGCTGCCCAGGGAGCGCATCTGGGACTCCAACACCCGGGAAGACTGGATACGCATCTTCAGCCCCTTGAAGTCCGCCGGGGTCTTCAGGGGTGTGTTGGCGGAAAACGATTTAAAACCATTGTCCCAATAAGCCAGACCTTTGACTCCCTTGGCATCAAGCTTGTCGAGCAGCATACGACCGATGGGCCCCTGGGTCACTTTGTGCAGATCATCGTAGTTGTCAAACAGGTACGGCAGATCGAACACTTCAAACTCCCTCACCCCCATCGGGCCAAACTTGGCCAGAGAAGGGGCGAGCATTTGCACGGCACCAAGCTGCAACGCTTCCGTTTCTTCCTTGTCTTTGTAGAGGGTGCTGTTGGCATATACCTCGACCTTGACCCTGCCATGAGTCAACTCTTCGGCTTTTTTTTTAAAAAACTCGGCGGCATGTCCCTTGGGCGTATCGGTTGCCACCACATGGCTGAACATGATGACAATCGGTGCCTGCGCGAAGGCGGGTAGTGCAAAGGTGGCAGCCATGGCCGCGGCCAGCAGGCTTCGAAAAAAACAATTCATCATGGTGGGTGTCTTTTAAGATGGTCGGATTGTCGAAAAACCGTTTACAAAGCCACATTGTGGACTTCCACATTCTGGCACCAGCAGCACGCACAGACCCGTGCCACGCCTAAACTTGACCCCGTGATGCCGACTCCATTGCATACCCCCTCCAGCTTCATGGCACCGCAGCACCGCCGAGGTGCGTGGGCTTGGCCATTGCTGCTGGCGCTGGCTTTCGCGGCAGCGGTGGCTGGCTGGCTGCAGTGGTCCGATGCGCGCGACCTCGAGGAAGAACGCAATACTCTGATTGCCGACGTGCTGACGCTGGAAAGCCGTATTTCCGACTGGCTGGCCAATGAGCAGACCGTGTTGGTGGCACTGACCGAAGCCTTGCCAGCCAGCGTGGACGATGCCAGACTGCTGCGTGAGCGCGCTGTCGCCGAGGGATTGCGACGGCTCTGGATCAGTGTCACTGTGCTTGACGCCAACAATCGCTTGCTGGCCTACGTGCCGCAGTAAGTCCCGCGCCCCGAAAGTTTGCCGCTCATTACCAACATTGACGATAGCGGTCTTTCGGCACATTTGAGCGCACCGATGCGTGATGGCGGGCGGCTCATCGTGCGGTTTGCTCCGGCCTCCCTGCTGCGCCAAACCGTGCCTTGGTGGCTGTCGCGCAAGTACGATGTGCGGCTGGTCGATAACTACGGTCAGCGCATCGATGCCAGCGGCGAGGCAGAGCCAGCCGGCGGGGGCCAGAGCTACCGTGTCAGCATGGAGCCGCAACTGAGGGCTGCCTTCCTGGAACTCACGACGCATGATCGGCGCGTGCCGTGGTGGCGCACCCTGCCGCTGGCCCTGATGGTGGTTTTTGTGCTGTTGAGCGCCGCGGCCTCCTGGACTTTGCGTCGGCAGATGCGTGAAGTTGCTAGCGCCGAAGATCGCTGGCGCACCGAAGCCGCCTGGCGCCATGCCATTGAAAATTCGCTGACCGTGGGTCTGCGCGGGTGCGACACCGAAGGGCGTCTGGTGCACGTGAACCGCGCTTTTTGCGACCTGGTCGGTTTTGCCCCGGAGCAATTGCTGGGTCAACTGCCGCCAATGCCGTACTGGCTACCCGAGGTCGAGGAAAACAGTATGCAGCGGCACCGTCGCAACATGGCGGGAAAAGCACCCCGTGAGGGTTACGAGGCCCGTTTGCGGCGCGCCGATGGTGTCACCATTGACGTGATGATTTTCGACGCTCCACTGATGGACGCGCACGAACGCCATATGGGCTGGATGGGCTCTTTTGTGGATATCACGGCCCACAAACGCTCGCAAGAGCGCGAGCGCCACCAGCTTGAGACCTTGGGCAACCAGGCACGACTGACGACACTGGGTGAGGTGGCCTCGGCACTGGCGCATCAGCTCAACCAGCCCCTGGCGGCGCTGGCGGGTTACAACGCCGGTGTACTGCGTTCGCTCGAACGTCTGGGTTTTCACGATGCGGTTGTGCTCGATGCTTTGCGCCGCGCCACGGAGCAGGTGGCCGAAGCGGGGCGCATCGTGCAGCGCATCCGCGGCTTTCTCACCCGCCATGCCCCGCAGCCGGAACACTGCCACATCGATGACATCGTGCAGCGCGCGCTCACACTGTTGCGCCCTGACCTGCGGCACCGGGGCATCCAGGTCGAGATGCTGATGCCCCGTGGTTTGCCATCCGTGCTGGCTGACCCGGTGCTGGTGGAGCAGGTCCTGATCAACCTGTTGCGCAACGCCGCCGACGCGCTGGCAGAGGCTACCCGGCCTCAGGTGCGTGTCACTGCCAGCCTGGCTGGAACGCGCTTTGTCCGCGTGGATGTGGACGATAACGGCAGTGGCCTGGGGGGCCGTGGTATTGATGAGCTGGCCGCCCCTTTTCACTCGACCAAGCCCAATGGCATGGGCATGGGACTGGCGATCTGCCGCTCCATCATTGAGGCGCACCACGGTGCGCTTGAAGCCGGTAGCAGTGCACTGGGTGGCGCGCGCCTGTCGTTTACCTTGCCGGTCGATACCCATGAGAGCGAAATATGATGAGTTTATCGATGGACTGCGAGCCTGCCGTGCACCTGGTCGATGACGAAGCGCCGGTGCGCGACGCACTGGGATTTTTGCTGCGTTCGCATGGACTTGCCGTGCGCGGCTATGCTTGCGGCGCTGAATTGCTGGATGCAGCGGCCAGCCAGGCGCTGCGCGGCTGCATCGTGCTGGATGTGCGCATGGAGCCGATGTCCGGGTTGCAGGTGCACGATGAGCTGCTGGCGCGTGGCGTGGTGCTGCCGGTCATTTTTCTTTCAGGGCATGGCGATATTCCCATGGCCGTGGACGCGCTGCAAAAAGGCGCGATCGACTTCATTGAAAAACCGTTTAGTGGCGATGCCCTGATCCGGCGGGTGCAGCGCGCACTCGCCCTGGAAGCGGCCGACCATGCCTTTTGCGCGCAGCGTGATCGCGAACGGCAGCGCTTGCAAAGCCTCACCGAGCGGGAATACGCAGTCATGAAATTGGTGGCGAGCGGCAAACTCAACAAGGTCATCGCCGATGAACTGTGCATTTCGGTGCGCACGGTGGAGGTGCATCGCGCCAGGGTGTTTGGCAAGCTTGGAGTGAGATCTTCGGCTGAACTGGCCACGTTGCTGACAGGCTTGGCCCGGACTGCCTGACGGCGTCGCATAAACTCCTGCTGTGTCACTTTCAAAAGCCGCCTCCACCGTTTCCCTGCTCACGCTGGTCTCCCGAATCGCCGGTTTGGTGCGAGAACTGCTGATTGCCTCGACCTTTGGCGCCAGCGCCATGACCGATGCCTTCAACGTGGCCTTTCGCATTCCCAACCTGTTTCGCCGTCTGTTTGCCGAGGGCGCTTTCAGCCAGGCCTTTGTGCCGGTACTGGCGGCCAGCAAGGCCCGGGAAGGCGAGGCCGAAACCAAGCTGCTGATTGACCGGGTGGCGACGCTGCTGACCTGGGCGCTGCTGTTGGTCTGCGCCGCCGGTGTCGCCGCCGCACCGGTATTGGTCTGGGCTATGGCCAGCGGTCTGAAGCAGGAGCCACGCGGTTTCGAAGCTGCCGTGTTCATGACGCGCTGGATGTTCCCCTACATTGGGTTCATGTCGCTGGTGGCGCTGTCGTCTGGCGTGCTCAATACCTGGCGTCATTTTGCCGTGCCGGCGGCCACGCCGGTGCTGCTGAATCTGGCCATGATTACCGCAGCCTGGTTGGGTGCGCCGTGGTTCAAGGCGCACGGCATTGAGCCGGTGTACGCCCTGAGTGCGGGCGTGATGCTGGGCGGTGCGTTGCAGTTGGCGGTGCAGGTGCCGGCCTTGCTGCGGTTGGGTTTGCTGCCAAGGATTGGATGGAATTGGGCGGTGATCCAGGCTGCATGGGCCGACCCGGCAACCAAGGCAATCGCGAAACTTATGGTTCCGGCCTTGCTGGGCGTGAGCGTGGCGCAAATTTCCCTGTTGATCAACACCCAGATTGCCTCACACCTTACGCCGGGCAGCGTGAGCTGGCTCACCTACGCCGACCGCCTGATGGAATTTCCCACCGCCCTGCTGGGTGTCGCCATCGGGGTGGTCTTGACACCACAACTGGCGGCTGCCAAGGCGGCGGGCGACGCGGCCAGATATTCGGCCATGCTGGATTGGGGCTTGCGCATCGTGGTGTTGATGACAGTGCCTTGCGCGGTGGCGCTGCTGACGTTTGCCCAGCCGCTGGTGGCCACCCTCTACCACTATGGTGCATTTAGCGAGCGCGATGTGTTGCAAACGACGAGCGCGCTGATGGGCTACGGAGCCGGGTTGCTGGGGTTGGTGGCGATCAAGGTGCTGGCTCCGGGTTTTTATGCCAGTCAGGACATCAAGACGCCGGTGCGCATTGCGGTGGTCGTGCTGGTCATCACGCAATTGCTTAACCTGGTACTTGTGCCACTATTCCAGCAAGCGGGGCTGGCGCTGGCCATTGGCTTTGGCGCGCTGATCAACGCGCTGTCGCTGCTGGTGGGTCTGGTGCGTCGTGGCAGTTACAAACCCGCGCCAGGCTGGGCCTTGTTTGCGTTGCAGGTGCTGGCGGCCAGCGCTCTGCTGGCGGTGTTTTTGGTGTGGGCTGCGGGAAGCGTGAACGACGGTTGGTCTTAAAAGCCATTATTTTCAGAGAATTTGGTATTTCACGCTTTCTCTGTTTGCTTCGGCAGCTATTTATTTTTTAGTGCTTCGGGTTTCCGGCCTGAAGCTGCGCCAACTGCTGCGGCGATGAGCAGACGGGTGGTTCGCCCGCCGGGGGTGGCGTTGCGCAAGGTGCGCCGGTTTGTGAGAAAGTAGCGCCATGCAATTAAATCTGGCCGTACCGTCCCCGCTGCAATACTTTTCAAGTCTGGTGCAAAGCGATGCCCATTTTCCCTTGCTGGAAGCGGCCATCAGTCTGGCGCAGGACGAATACCCTGATCTGGACGTGCAGCAGGTGCTTGGCGATGTGGATCAACTGCAGGCCCGGCTCAAGCGTCGCCTGCCCCTGGATGCGCCTGCGCTGCAACGCTTGCGCGCGCTGAACCAGTTTTTCTTTCGCGATTTGAGCTTTGGCGGGAACGTCAATGATTATTACGACCCTGACAACAGCTACCTGAATGCGGTGCTGCGCACCCGGCGTGGCATCCCCATCTCGCTGGCGGTGCTTTGGCTGGAACTGGCGGCCGGGCTGGGCCTGAACGCGCGCGGCGTGGCCTTTCCAGGGCACTTCATGGTCAAGGTCAATCTGCCCAAGGGGCAGGTGGTGATTGACCCATTCAGCGGCCAGTCCCTGAGCCGCGAGGAACTGGCTGAGCGACTTGAGCCGTTCCGCCAGCGCGGTGGCATGCTTGACGAGTTTGAAGTGCCGATCGGGTTGTACCTGCAGGCTGCGCCGCCGCGCGAGATCATCAGCCGCATGCTGCATAACCTGCAGGACATTCACAAAACCCAGGAGGACTGGACGCGGCTGATTGCCGTGCAGGACCGCCTGATTGTGCTGCAGCCCGAGGCTTGGCCCGAGTACCGTGACCGTGGTCTGGCTTGGGCGGCGCAGGGTGAGGTGACGCGTGCGGTGGCTGATCTGGAAACCTATCTGGCGCATGCTGAAGATGCGCTGGACATTGACGTGGTGGCTGAGCGCTTGGCGGCGCTGCGTCGCGCCGACCACTGAAATTTGAAATAAATTTAGCTACAGCCATCGCAAGTGTTACGTTTATAGCTTTATTTGATAGCTGCTCCCGGCTGAAAGACCAGAAGAGGAGAAAGCTCGGAGCTTGCGGGCCGCGTCGCAGCGCCACCACCATGGTTTGCGCCACTTGGGCGGCCAGCGCCAGACCGTATACCGCGCTGCTGAAAACCGGCCCGTCTTCGACAAACACCCGATTGGCCACCATTGCGATCAGGGGGTCATATTTGTTTGTGTCGGCGTTGGCATCACGGTGTGGCTCCGGGCGTGGCGCGTTGCAAGGCCTGCTTCACCGTGCAAATTGTGGCAAAGCGGTCTTTCAGTACGGTCGCGGTACAGGCCTTGATGTCGGCGGCGCTCACGGGGCTGCCATCGGGTTGCTGCATGTCATAGGTGAGCGTGGCGTCCAGCACGTAGTCGACCGTCCAGCCCAGGTCAGAGGCATGGCGGGTTGTGGTTTCGCAGCATTGCTCGGTGCGAATGCCGCTGATGATGAGCCGGGAAATGCCGTTTTGCGTCAGCCACACGTCGAGCCCGGTGCCGATCAGCGCACTGTGCCGACCTTTGTGAAACGTGGCGGCAGCGGTGAAATCCCTCAGACCTTTCAGCGGCGTGACATAGCCGGATTCCAGCGCAAACGGGTTGTCGGAGGTTTTGGGGCCATCGACATGCAGCACCCGCACCACCGGTACGCCACGTGCCACGCAGCCCGCGATCAGGGCATTCTGCGCCGCCAGGTAGGCCGGCATGTCGCGCTCCGTGGAATACGGTCGATGACGGAAGGATTCCTGCGCATCAATCACAATCAGACAGGTTTTCATGAAAGAAGCCCTTTGTAGCCGAGGTTGATGATCTTAATCTTACCGGCTTGTGGTGCTTTATCCTCTCGGCAGCGCTGTTACGACGGTGGCAGGGACTTGCGCCATAGCCCCAGCAGCGCTAGTGCCGCCACGCTGAAAGCGGCGCCCGCGGCAAATGTCACTGGCGCACCGAGCTGGTCCCAGAGTACCCCGGCCAGCGCGCTGGCCAGCAGCATTGCCAGGCCGCTCATCAGATTGAAAAAGCCGAAGGCGGTACCGCGCAGGTCAGGCGGCGCGGCGTGCGTCACCATGGTGGCAAGCAAACCCTGGGTCATGCCCATGTGCAGCCCCCAAAGTGCAATGCCGGCGGCGACCCAGACCGGGTGGTTGCTGGAGGCCAGCAGCACATCGGCGATGATCAATACCAACAGGCCCCAGACCAGCAGCGTAGTGTGGCTGATGCGGTCTGAGAGCTTGCCAAACGGGTATGCGCCCATTGCATAAATCAGGTTCATGCCAATCAGCACCAGCGGCGTGTATGCGACTCGCAGGCCGCCTTGCAGCGCGCGCAGCACCAAAAAAGCCTCGCTGAAGCGCGCCAGCGTGAACACGGCGCCAATCACGACGACACGCCAGTAGGGCGAACTCAGACGCTTGAGGTTGGCTTTGCTGATCGGATTGATGCGAGCAGCCCCTTTGGCGCTTTGGGCGCGTTCGGGCTCGCGCACGCCAAACAGCAGCAACGCCACCGCCATGAACCCCGGAATCATCGCCACCCAGAAAATTGCCCTGAAGTCATTGGCCCAGAGCAGCATCAAGCCCATGGCGAGCAGGGGTCCGACGAAAGCGCCTACCGTGTCGAGCGTCTGGCGCAACCCGAACGCCGCGCCGCGCATGCCGGCTGGTGCCAGGTCGGCCACCAGGGCGTCACGCGGGGCACCGCGCAGGCCTTTGCCGACGCGGTCAATCAGGCGCGCAGTCAGCGCCATACCGGTGCTTGTGGCCAGCGCAAAAAACGGTTTCGAAGCTGCACCCAGACCGTAGCCCAGTACCGCCAGCGGTTTGCGTTTTCCCCAGTAGTCACTGAGCACGCCCGAGAACACCTTGACGATCAGCGCGGTGGATTCGGCGGCGCCTTCAATCAGCCCGACGGCCCACATGCTGGTGCCCAGCACCGTCACCATAAAGACCGGCAGCAGGCTGTGGATCATCTCGGAGGAAATGTCCATTAGCAGGCTGACGAAGCCCAGCGCCCAGATGGCCGCTGGCAGAGGTTTGGTTTGCGTGACGGTTTTTCTGGAGGTTTCAGGCATACCGCTTTGACACAACTGCGCTTTGGCGGCGCCGATCAGCGCACGATAACGGCGGCACCGTCGCCCCGTGGGACAATTTCGCCGATCGCATAGACCTGCTCACCAGCTTCGCGCAGCATGCTGGCGCAAGCCATGGCGCTGGCGGCATCCACCACCACCACCATGCCAATGCCGTTGTTGAAGGTGCGGTTCATCTCGAAGTCGTCAATGCCGGCCGTTTTTTGCAGCCAGGCAAATAGCTCGGTTTGCGGCCAGCTGCCTTTTTTGAGGTGCGCGGCGGTACCTTCAGGCAACACGCGCGGAATGTTTTCCAGCAGGCCGCCGCCGGTGATGTGGGCCAGTGCCTTGATGGGATGAATAGCCAAAGCCGCCAGCACGTTTTTGACATACAGGCGGGTCGGTTCCATCAGGGCCTCTTTGAACACTTTGCCGTCGAGCGTGGCGGGCAGATCGGTGCCAGCACGTTCAATGCACTTGCGCACCAAACTGAAGCCGTTGGAATGCACACCGCTTGAGGCCAGGCCCAGCACGACGTCTCCCGGTTTCACATCGGCGCCAGTCAGGATTTTGGACTTTTCCACGGCACCGACGGCAAAACCGGCCAGGTCGTACTCGCCCTCGGGGTACATGCCG
>DHWX01000064.1 GCA_002413395.1 Polaromonas sp. UBA5171
CAGCTATGGAGTACGTTTTTTGGGGGCAACATCAAATAATTGCTACCTTCAAATAAAGAATCCGTCAATCCATTCTTACCCCTAGTTTTGCTGCATCACATCGCATGACATCAGCAACATTGATCCTGACTTGGGGCATGATGGACACAGACAAGAGTTCAATGGCTACATGACTCATTTTTTCTTTGGGATCATGCAGCAGTTGGGCTTACGCGAGAACCTATTTCTGCTGCGCCATCGATTGCGAATCACCGTCCGGCGATACCCTAATCAAGCCGGGCGTGGCCGCCCCTTTATCTTGCCAGGGGTCATGATCATGACCGGCGACGTGATGTTCTGTCCGTTCAATCTCGACCTCAACCTGCCGCCCGGTAATGCGGACACCACAGAGATTGGAAACGCCACCATTGCGCGTCTGTACCTATTGATACGGCCCAATGAAATATGAACTTCTCATGGTTTTTGCGGGCCAAGGTGCATGGAAAAAGAGAACGCAAAAAAAACAAACCCTGGAGCAACTCCACGAGCGGCGCAAGCAAGTCGTCCGATTGCATAAAAAGGACATCGGGATCATGCAGATCGTTGCCGTGACGGGGTTGAGCTAGCCGAGCGTCACGAGCAAATTGAGCTGTTCTATCTGCCCAGCTACAGCCCCCAACTCAACCCTGAGGAGCGTCTCAACACGGACTTGAAGTAGGAGATGGGCAAGCGTGTTCCGGTGCGTACCAAGAAAAAGTTACGCGAAGCGGCCAACGAACACATGACGATGCTCGAACGTACCCCTGAGCGTGTTATGGGCTACTTCCAGGATTGCCGGGTTCGCTATGCGGCTTAATACTTCATCGGGCCGGAGCAATATTGACTGAATTTCTTGGGCGGCGAACTTATGACCTGCCACGATTCCGACTTCTAGAAAAAGTAGCATCCGGAGCCCTATCGCTATACTTGAACCATGGCACGCTTACCCTATACTGCTCCCGATATCGCCGAACCGGCCCCGCTTATAACTGAACTGCTCGCACGGCGCGGCGGCAAGTTGTTGGACGTCGATCGCATGGTGCTACATAGTCCGACGCTGGCGGCTGCATGGAATGGTTTTTTCGGCAGCATCAAGAATAACATGCTGTTGTCGCCAAAACTGCGCGAACTGGTGGCCTGCGCGGTCGGCAGCACCAATGGCGCAGATTATCAATATCAGCAGCACGCCGCCGCCTTTCTTTCAGCGGGTGGCGGCGCGGCACAACTGCTGGCGCTACACGATCCGGACACCGCTGCGCGCGACACCGATCACTTCGATCAGGCCGAACGGGCGGTGTTGCAGATGTCGCTGGAAATGACGCGCAATATCAAGGTCAGCGATGCCACATTCGCGGCGGCGCTCACCGCACTGGGAAGTCATCAGGCCATGGTGGAACTTGTCGGAGTGATTGCCGGTTATAACCTTGTGTCACGTTTTTTGGTGGCATTGGAGATCGATCCGACTTCAGTCGACTGATCCGACTTGGCGTGGTTCAAAAACACCGGTTTTCGGGTAACACTGGCATGACTATCCCTCCCTAAAAAGTTCGGGATTCAGCGAGTAATCGGTGAATTGTCGGAGGTGTGTTTTACCTCCGTTGGATCAAGCCCGCAGAGGCTGCGGTAGTCCGAACCCAAGCAGCGTGAGCCAATGCGCATGCGCTTGACCCGTCATAAACTGCTTGGGACTCTTGCCCGCCCGCTCAGGAACCCTGCTGCGCAGAAATGTGCGGTGGTTCAGAAAGAACTGCTGAAAACTCAGGTACTCACCGCCGAGCTGGCCCTGATGCGCCAAAACAAGTACCGCAACAACATCGTCGAGCAGGACCACCGGGCAGTCAAGACAATCTCAGGACCGATGCTCGGATTCAAGTCGTTTTGGAGTGCTCGAATCATCGCCGGCATCGAGACTATGCACATGATCAAGAAGGGGCAGATGAACTGCCCCGAAGGATCAACCCTGTCCGCAGCACAGCAGTTCTACAGCCTCGCTGTTTGATCACCAGGTCAGCGACGCAACTCCTTTCGGCCAGTCTCCACTATTGCGACAAAGTCGACTTTTGTGGGTAAGCCAATTTCGTTATACGCAATTTTTTTTGTTTTAAATCAACAACTTACGAATTCACATTTTCCATGCCCTGCTTTGGCCTACCCTATACAAATCAACAACTTAGCGGCGCCATCGAAGTCTGCAAAACGTTGGTCGGAGACTTGTGTATAACGAAATTGGGTAAGCCCTTGTAGCAACAGAGCCGGGTCAATATTGGATCGGCAGGGTGGGTCAATATTCAATCGGCGCGAACACCGAGTCTTCAGGCCGCCTTAAAGTGATGCGCATGCGCAGCCAGGTAGGCATCGCGTGATGGCAAGAGGTGCTCTGCACACAGCGCGACCAGCGTTTCAATGTCGCCAGCGCGTAGCGCATTAATCATGCGCCAGTGCTCGCTGCGCGCCTTCTCCCGGTAGTCGGCGGCGACCAGCGCACTGAAGCGTATCGGGTGCGTCTGCCGCGCGTACTCAGCGATCGCGCGCTGCAGGGTCTCGTTGCCGGTCAGTTCAAACAAGGCCTGATGAAACGCCAGATTCGCCCGGAACACGCGCGGCGGGCTGCTGGCCAGGACGGCCTCGTCGTGCTGCTCTTGAATCGCAACCAGACGGGCAAACGAAACTTCCGGAATCGGCAGCGGAATCAGTCGCGCCGCTTCGGCTTCGAGCAGCGCGCGCACGGCATACAGTTCAGCCACTTCCTTGGTCGTGAACGAACGCACGAGCGCACCAACATTCTTGCGCCGCTCGATCAGCCCCATGCGGTCAAGCGTGGCCAGCACTTCCCGCACGACATAACGCTTGATGCCGAAGCGCTGCATCAGTTCCTCCTCGATCAGCCTTTCGCGCGGATGCAGCCGGCCGAAGATGATGTCTTCTTCCAGCATCGCCGTAATGGCGGCCATGGGATTGTTCTTGTCGCTTTCAGCGACTCCGGAAGAAGCAGGCAAAACGGCAGAATTGGTCTTCATGTTTTCATGATTGGCTGCGAGCATGCGGCGTCGCTTATTTGGATCCGGGAATGGTCTGGCGAATGGTCGCCGCACGCAAGAAATCGAAGTCCACGCCCTGATCCGCCTGCGTCACGGTCTGCAGGAAAAGTTTGCGGTAACCGCGTTCAGCGCTCGGCCGCATGGTCGGGCTGGCCTTGGTGCGCTCTGCAAGTTCCTCTTCAGAGATCAGCAGGCTCAGTTCGCGTCTGGCCACGCTGAGGCGGATCCGGTCGCCGTTGCGCACATGCGCAAGCGGGCCGCCGATGGCTGCTTCGGGTGTGACATGCAGCACGATGGTACCGGCCGCGGTGCCGCTCATGCGGCCGTCAGAAATCCGCACCATGTCCTTGACGCCTGCGCGCGCCAGTTTCATTGGAATCGGCAGGTATCCGGCTTCGGGCATGCCTGGCGCGCCAGTCGGACCGATGTTTTTCAAGACCAGAATATCGTCTGCGTTGACGTCGAGATCGGGATCGTCAATGCGCTGCGCCATGTCTTCCGCATTCTCGAACACCACCACGCGGCCTTCATGCTCCATCAGCGCCGGCACTGCAGCCGACTGTTTGATGATGGCGCCACCGGGCGCGAGATTACCTTGCAGTACCGCGATGCCGCCCTGCGGATAGATCGGGTTGGAGAAAGGGCGCACAACGTCCTGCGCAAAACCGGGGCCGGCACGTTCGATCTCTTCACCAAGGGTTCTGCCGGTCACCGTCAATGCGTCGAGATGCAATAGCGGTTTCAGTTCGCGCAGCAGGGACGCCATTCCGCCTGCCTTGTGAAAATCTTCCATGTAATGCTGTCCCGATGGTTTCAGGTCGACCAGCACCGGCGTTTCGCGGCTCATGCGATCGAGCGCCTTCAGGTCGACCTCGAAGCCGAGACGGCCGGCAATCGCCGTCAAGTGGACAACGCCATTGGTGGATCCGCCAATCGCCAGCAGCACGCGCATTGCGTTTTCAAATGCCTTTGCAGTCAAGATGCGGTCGATCGTCAGGCCGCTTTTAGCCATCTGCACGGCCAGTGTGCCGGTCTCTTCGGCAATGCGGATACGGTCGGCCGTCACTGCGGGGGCGGAGGCGCCTCCCGGCACCATCATGCCCAGGGCCTCCGCAATGCAGGCCATGGTGCTGGCGGTACCCATGACCGAGCACGTGCCTACGCTGGCAACCAGCTGATTGTTCACCGCGTTGATTTCCTCGGTGTCGATTTCATCCGCGCGATACTTGCCCCAGAAGCGGCGACAATCGGTGCAGGCGCCAACGCGTTCGGAGCGGTGCGAGCCGGTCAGCATGGAACCGGTCACCAGCTGAATGGTGGGAATGCCCGCCGAGGCCGCGCCCATCAGTTGCGCCGGCACCGTCTTGTCGCAGCCGCCGATCAAGACCACCGCGTCCATCGGCTGGGCGCGAATCATTTCTTCGGTATCCATCGACATGAGGTTGCGCAGGTACATGCTGGTCGGCTGCGAAAAGCTTTCATGCAACGAGATCGTCGGGAAATCCATCGGCAATCCGCCGGCCAGCATGATGCCACGCTTGACTGCTTCGATCAGTTGCGGCGCGTTGCCATGGCACGGGTTGTAGGCGCTGCCGGTGTTGGCGATGCCAATCACCGGACGCTCGAGCGCGCTCTCGGTGTAGCCCGCACCCTTAATGAATGCCTTGCGCAGGAACAGCGAAAAACCCGCATCGCCGTAGTTGGTCAGCCCCTTCCGCATTCCTTTTGGATTGTTGTTAGTGCTCACGGTCTTACCTCAAAGATTAATTATCCATAATATTATTGACAATGATAAGGTCTGAACTTAAAGTTGGCAACAAAACAATCGGAGACCTCGATGCACCCGGCCATCCCCAGGGACTGGGCTTTGGTGGCGAATGGGCCATTGGATCGGTCTTGATGGGTGAAATAATCAGGCCTGAGAACCGGGCCAAGGCGGTTGGCACGGTGCAAAGTGGCTGGGCGGTCGGCTGGGGTGTCGAGGCACTGCTGTACGCACTGGCGTTCTCGCTGTTACCGGAAGAGTGGGCTTGGCGGAGCCTGTTCTGGATCGCCGTGTTACCCGCGTTCCTGGTGCTTTACATCCGTAAACACTTACCCGAACCAGAGCTGTTCCTGAAAGCGCAAGCGCTGCGGAAAAAAAACGCAACTCACATCTCGCCCTGGCTGATTTTTTCCCCGTCCTTGCTGCGCACCACACTGCTCTCGGCCCTGCTTTGTACCGGCATTCAGGACGGCTACTATGCCGTCACCACGTGGCTTCCAACCTATCTGAAAACCGTACGTCACCTGTCGGTGCTCAACACGGGCGGATTCTTGGCGGTGATCATCATCGGCTCTTTCTGCGGCTACATCGCCGGAGCCCACCTGACCGATCGGCTCGGCCGCCGCATTAACCTGATTATCTTTTCGATTCTCTCAGGCGTGTCTGTGTACTTCTATACGCAAATGCCGCTGACCGACGCGCAAATGCTGGTCCTTGGTTTTCCTCTGGGTTTTTCCGCTTCCGGGATCTTCGGTGGAATTGGAGCCTTTCTGACAGAGTTGTTCCAGTCAGAAATCCGCGCCAACGGACAAGGCTTCGCATACAACTTCGGCCGTGCATTCGGCGCTTTATTCCCAACGTTGGTTGGGTACCTGAGCCAGACCATGGGTCTGGCCATGGCCATCGGCATCTTCGCTGGCGGAGCCTACGCAGTGGTCCTAATTGCCACCATTTTGCTGCCAGAAACAAAGGGACGAGCGCTTACCAGCCTGAACAGCTAGTCGGGGCGAAAGTGCTGCGGGCGGTGTCTCCCGCAAGCAGCACGATGAGGAGACGGTGCTGAAATGAACGTGTTCGACCGGCAGTTCCGTCAGGACCTCATAAAGTTCTCTCCGGGTGTGCCAATGAGCGCCCTGGTAAGCGCCCTTGCCGCCACTTCGGCCCTTGTCGAGCCACAACAGGCTGTGCCGGTTGAGCAGTCCAAGCACGAATCGACGCCGCGTGACTCGCACGATCTCTGCAATCGCGCGAGGCCAGTCGTCTACGAAGCACAGTGCTGTGATCGAAATGACTTGATCGAAGGATTGATCGGGGAAAGGCAGGCGACAAGCGTCTCCTTCCACGTAGGATATATCGTGATCCGACCGCTGGCGGGCGAAATCGAGCGCGTCGGCATCAATATCCAGTCCGGTCACGTCAAGGCCTGCGGCAGCAAGGCGACGGGTGAACCACCCGGTACCGCAACCCACGTCGAGCAGGCTTTTGCCAGGAGCCGTCTCGAGGTGGCGATATAGAAGCGCGAATTCAATGTCGCCGATCCAGCGTCCGAGCGGGCTGTCGTACCACGCGTCGTATTCTTCCGGTGTCACAGACTGGCCACCGTCCGCCAGGCCTCAATCAAGCCGCTGGCAGCACGGCTCACGGAACTGCCGACCGTGAGAAACGGCATGACCAGTCTGAATGACAAGCCCGGGCTCGGGCTGGCGTTGTTGCCTGACCTGCATAAGCGCGCGGATACTACGGTGCGCTGGTCAAAATAACCGTTGAGCACTTGAACTGAGGAAGAAATTTGACTGTGAGGCGCTCCAATATTTTTGTGGTCATGGGCGTCAGCGGCTGCGGTAAAAGCACCGTGGGCGCCCAACTGGCCACCGCCCTGGGCCTGGAGTTTCTCGAAGGCGACACCTTGCATTCGGCCACCAACGTAGCGCAGATGGCGGCCGGTGTTGCTTTGAGCGATGCGGACCGTGCGGGCTGGCTGCAAACGCTGGCCGAGCGTATCGGAGCAGCACGCTTGGCCGGGACGGGGCTGGTGCTGTCGTGCTCGGCGCTCAAGCGAGCCTACCGTGACATCCTGCGCCAAGGCGCGCCCGACTTGCATTTTCTGTACCTGCATGGCGACTACGACCTGCTGGCAGCGCGCATGGCAGCGCGGACCGGCCATTACATGCCGCTGTCGCTGCTGGTCAGCCAGCTGGCCACGCTGGAAGTGCCGGACCCGCAGGAGAATGCGCAGATCTTTGATGTCGCACGTCGGCCTGAGGTCATCGTGGCCGCCGTGGCTGCGGGATTCAGTTTGGCAAAGTGACGCCGACCTTGTGGCCCGCAGCAACAATTTCCTGCCAAGTCTGGGCATCCACCGCGATGCCTTCGATCTGGCGTTGCGCGCGGGTGGCGCGCTCCGGGTCGCCGGCAATCTGCACGGCATCAAAGCCGGGTGCGACCGGCCCCGCCGTGAGCCAGTCGATGAAAGCCAGTGCTTCCTGCTCAAAAGTGGCCTGGGTGCCCAGCTTGGCCGGGTCAATCAGGATGCTCAGCATGCCGTTAACGACGGCGCGCACGGTCGGGTCGGTCGGCTTGTGCCAAGTGCCGCCGCCGGTCAAGGCGCCGCCCAGCAGCTCGCAGGCCACGGCCATGCCGTAACCCTTGTGTTCGCCAAAAGCCAGCAGCGCACCAAACAAACCATTGCTCTGGGGCACCACCACGACACCCGGGTCAGTGGTGGGGTGGCCGTGTTCGTCAATCAGCGTGCCGGGCTCGACGCGCCGGCCTTCGTTGTACGCGACCCGCATCTTGCCTTGTGCCACGCGGCTGGTGGCAAAGTCCAGCACAAAAGGATCGCGCCCGTTGAGCGGCACGCCAATGCAGCAGGGGTTGGTGCCATAGCGCCCGTCGGCGCCGCCAAAAGGCGCCACCACCGGGCGCGACAGCACGTTGACAAAATGCAGGGACACCAAGCCTTGCGCCACGGCCATTTCGGCAAAGTGCCCGATGCGGCCCAGGTGGTGCGCATTGGCCAGCGTCATGATGCAGCTGCCATGGGTGTGGGCGCGGCTGATGCCGAGCGCCATCGCCTGTTCGCCGACGATCTGGCCGTAGCCGCGCTGACCGTCCAGCGTGAGCAGCGAACCGGTGTCCAGGACCACCCGTACGCTGCTGTTCGGTTTGAGGCCGCCTTCGAGCACCGCGTCCACATAACGCGGCAGCATGCCCACGCCGTGCGAGTCGTGGCCGCTCAGGTTGGCCAGCACCAGGTTGGCCGCGACGCTTGCGGCCTCTTCGGGGGAACTGCCGGCCGCTATTAAAACAGTAGCTGCCTGCGCACGTAATTCGGTGGCTTGAAGTGTTTTTTGCATAAAATTTACATGACTGCGCCGACTTGCCAGGGCACAAACTCGTTTTGTCCATAGCCGTGCAACTCGCTCTTGCTTTTTGCCCCTGAAGCCGTGGCCAGTACAAGTTCGAAAATGCGCTGCCCCATCTCGGCGACGGTGCTGCTGCCATCGATGATCTCGCCGCAGTTGAGGTCCATGTCATCTTCCTGCTTGCGCCACAGCGCCGAGTTGGTGGAGAGCTTGACGGCGGGTGTCGGCGCGCAGCCGTAGGCCGAGCCGCGCCCGGTAGTGAAGCAAATCAGGTTGGCGCCGCCGGCGACCTGGCCGGTGGCGCTGACCGGGTCGTAGCCGGGCGTGTCCATGTAGACCAAGCCGTGAGCCTTCACGGCTTGCGCATATTCGTAGACCGCCTGCAGGTTGGTGGTGCCGCCTTTGGCGACAGCACCCAGCGATTTTTCCAGGATGGTGGTCAGCCCACCGGTCTTGTTGCCCGGCGAGGGGTTGTTGTTCATCTCGCCTTCGTTGATCTGGGTGTAGTGCTCCCACCACTTGATGCGCTCTATCAGTTTTTCACCGACTTCGCGCGTCACGGCGCGGCGCGTCAGCAGGTGTTCGGCGCCATAAATTTCCGGGGTTTCGCTCAGGATGGCCGAGCCGCCGTGCGCCACCAGCAAGTCGACTGCCGCGCCCAGCGCCGGATTGGCGCTGATGCCGGAGTAGCCGTCCGAGCCGCCGCATTGCAGGCCGATGGTGATGTGCGCCGCGCTGCAGGGCTCGCGCTTGACTGCGTTGGCCTGGGGCAGCATGTCCTTGATCAGCGCAATGCCCTTGGCGACGGTTTTGGCCGTGCCACCGGTGTCCTGAATGCTGAACGCGCGCAGTGTGTCGCCTTCGCGCAAGCTGCTGCTGGCCAGCCAGGCATTGATCTGATTCGACTCGCAACCCAGCCCCACCACCAGCACGGCGGCAAAGTTGGCGTGGGTCGCGTAACCGGTCAGCGTGCGCTGCAAAATCTGCAGCCCCAAGCCGTCGCTGTCCATGCCGCAGCCGGTGCCGTGGGTCAGTGCCACCACGCCGTCCACATTGGGAAAGGCGGCCAGCACAGCCGGGTTGTTTTGGCGTGAAAAATGGTCGGCAATGGCACGCGCCGCCGTGGCCGAGCAGTTCACACTGGACAGGACGCCAATGTAGTTGCGCGTGGCGACGCGGCCGTCGGCGCGCTTGATGCCCATGAACGTAGTTTCACGCCGCACCGGCTCCAACTTGACGTCGGCACCAAAGGCATAGTCGCGCTCGAAGTCGCCCTTGTTCGGGCCCATGTCCAGGTTGTGCGTGTGAATGTGCTCGCCGGGTGCGATGGCCCGGGAAGCAAAGCCGATGATCTGGTTGTAGCGCCGCACCGGCTCGCCAGGGACCATGGCATGGGTCGCAATTTTGTGACCGGCCGGGATCAGGCCCTTGACCGGGATCCCTTCGACGCTGGTGCCGCCCAGCAATTGCTGGCGTGCGATCAGCACATCATCGTCAGGGTGGAGGCGGATAAAAGGTGTCATTTAATTAAAAACCATTGTAGGGAGCCACAGGACCAACTTAGGGAAGTAGGTGACGATGGCCAGACTGCCCAGCAAAGGCACCAGCCAGGGCAGGATCGCCACGGTGAATTCTCGTTTTTTCATGATGGCTCCTTGGTTTGTGGTTTGGAAATTGTTAGGCATCAAGAAGGCTTGGCGCGGCGCCAGCTCGCGCTGTAACGGGTATGGGCTTTTTTCAGGTGGCGTTGCATGGCGCTGCGTGCAGCGCCCGCATCATGCGCGCGGATCGCTTCCAGCACCGCAGTGTGTTCAATCAAGGCGGCATCCCAGGATTTCTGGTCTTCAAAATAGTCACCCAGTCGCTCGAACAGCGTGCCGTGTCGGGCTTGCCAGTAGCCGCAGATGGTGTCGCGCAGCACCTCGTTGCCGCAGACTTGGGCAATCGCATTGTGAAAGGCCTCGTCGCCCTCACGTGGTATCTGGCCCTTGGCAACTTCGTCGCGCATTTGTTGCAAGGCGTCACCGATGAGTTGCAGGTCTGCTTTTTTGGCGTTGCGGGCAGCCAGTGCCGCCACCTCGCTTTCCACCAGCTCGCGCGCCCGCATCAGCTCCAATGGCCCCCACTCGACCGCCTCGCCGGCCTTTTTGCGCGCGGGCTGGCGCGCTTTCGGCTTGCGCACATAAATGCCGGAGCCGGTGCGCACCTCGACCACTTTTTCAACCTCCAGCGCAATCAGGGCTTCGCGCACTGAAGGGCGGCTCACGCCCAGCTGCTTGGCCAGTTCGCGCTCGGCTGGCAGGCGTGTACCGGCCGCAAGCTCGCCCTTGCTGATCAGCGAGCGTAATTGCTCGGCAATCTGGCGGTACAAGCGTTGCGGTTGGATGATTTGCAATGGCATGCTGGGTGCTTTTGAAACGTTATTAAAGGTTGATCAGAATTCGACAATTGGTCAGGCCAATTGATAGTCTCATGATTCCATCTGACGGACATCCGGTTAAACCCTGTACTGCCTCAAATACCCTCATGAAACCGCAAGCCGCCATTGCGGCCAGCGGAGTTCCGCAGGGCAAGCCGCGCTGCGGTCTGGGCTTGCATACTCAGGGCATAAGCTGGCCACCGTTGACCTCGATGATCTGGCCGGTGATGTAGCCCGACAGCACATCGTCGGCCAGGAACAGATAGGCTCCCACACATTCGTCCGCTGTTCCCAGGCGGCCCATCGGGATACCACGGCGCGCGCCTTCGAGCTGCTCCGGCGTGGAGTTGCGTGCGTGGAAGTCGGTCAGGATGACGCCCGGGGCCACGCCGTTGACGCGCACGCCGTGCGGTGCCATCTCGCGCGCGAACGAGCGGGTCATGGAGCTGACAAAAGCCTTGGCCGCACCGTACAGGCCGACGCCTTCACTGCCGCCGGTGCGCGCGGCAATCGAAGTGGTGTTGATCATGCAGCCGCGTCCGGCTGTTCGCATCACGGGCGCGACAGATGGCGAAGGCCGCGTGGGTGTTGAGGCCGACCACGCGGTCAAAGTCCTCGTCGCTGGCTTGCTCCAGCGGGCGGCGGCCAAACATGTCGCCCGCGTTGTTGACCAGGATGTCCAAACCGCCGAAGGCCTCGACGGTCCGTGCCTCCAACTGGTCAGGCACGCTGCGCTCCAGCATGTCACCCGCCAACGTGATGGCCTGGCCGCCGGCCTGCCGGATGGTGTTGGCGACGCCTTCCGCACCCTCGCGGTTGCGCGAGTAATGCACGGCGACCCGCGCACCGGCTGCGCCGAAGGATTGCGCCACGGCAGCGCCGATGCCGGAGCCACCGCCGGTGACCAGAACTGACCTGCCAGCAAACTGGAGAGCCTGGGAGGTGTTGATCATGTTGTGGGTTCCTGGGGTGTGAAAAGGCGATCGGGCCGGGGGGCTGCGGAGTCAGGTAGCAAGACGCGCTGTACGCCGCCCTTCGACCAGCGTCATGGCGTACTGGATGGCATCGACCATGCTCTCGGCACTGGCGCGGCCTGTGCCCGCGATGTCGAATGCCGTGCCGTGGTCCACCGACGTGCGCAGAATCGGTAGGCCCAGGGTGATGTTGACGCCGCTGACCGACTGCCACACGCCAGTGGCCGGGTCGATGCTGAAGCCCAGCAGCTTGACGGGGATATGGCCCTGGTCGTGGTACATCGCCACCACCGCATCGAACTGCTCGGCGCGCAGCTTGATGAACACCGTGTCGCCGGGCCAGGGACCGGTCACGGCATGGCCGGCGGCGGCGTATTCGGCCACCAGGGGGGCGATGATGGCGCCGTCTTCCTTGCCCAGAATGCCGCCTTCGCCCGCATGCGGGTTGAGTCCGGCCACGGCCACGCGCGGCTGCTTGATGCCCAGCGCGTGCAGGGCTTCGAGCGTCACGTCGAGCACGCGGCGCAGGCGCTGCGGCGTCAGGCGCGCCGGCACCTCGGCCAGGGCGCAGTGGGTGGTGACGTGGGAGACGCGCATCGGGCCATGGGCCAGCATCATCACGCCGTCGCGCATGCCGGTCAGATGGGCCAGCATTTCGGTGTGGCCTTCGAACGGATAGCCCGCCATGTGCAGCGCCTCCTTGCACAGGGGGGCGGTCACGATGGCGTCGGCCTCGCCGCTTTGGCAGAGCTGCACGGCGCGCTCCACGGCACGATAGGCCCAGTGACCGCCTGCTTCGGAAATCTGGCCGACGGTTAGCGGCTGCGTCACCGGCCCGACGTCGATCATGTCCAGCGCAGCGGTGTCGAGTTGAAGCAGGCGCGCAGCCTGCGCCAGGGCCTGGGCACTGCCCAGCACCTTGAGTTCGATGCGGCCCTGCGCGACGAGATCGCGCATCTGGTGCGCGGCCTTGACGATGATTTCGGGGCCGATGCCCGCCGGGTCGCCCATGGTCAGGGCCAATCGGATGGGGGTGTTCATGTGTGGTGTTCCTTCGTCAGTTGGGGTGGCGTGAGGGGTGAGTGCTGCCAGCAGGGCGCGCAGGTCATCGGGTGGGCCGAAGGCCCCCGAGCGAGAATAACAGCTGAGACCATCCCACGGCCCACCGACCAGACGGGCACCGCCCCAGCCCGCGCGTGGACTGGCTCCGGCCTGCAGGCTGCGCACATCGGCAGCCCGGCACAGGGCCAGCAAGGTGTCGCCGCCCACCACCACCAGCGTGGTCGGGCGGGGCCGGGTAGTGATGACGGTGTGCATGCGCTGCATAAGCCGGACCTGCGCCTCGGCGGGGAAGAGAGGCTGCGCCTCGGCCAGATCGAGCACCTCGGTGCCTGCAACGGGCGGTGGCAGTTGACGCAGCTGTTCCCGCAGCACCGGATGACGGCTGGCGGTGAGCACCAGGGTCAAGCCCTGCGCAGGGGCCGGCGGGGCCACGCTGGTGGCACTTGCCGGTGCTGCGGCTGCGGCCTGCCGCGCCAGCGCCCAGGCCAGCCCGGCGCTGCCACACCACAGCCATCGCTGCGCCTGTGGACCGGCCGTCAGGGTTGCGAGCTGGTCCAGGTCGTGGTCGCTCAGAATGTCGGGAATCACGACCTTGCCCGCATCTTGCAGACTATCCTGCACACGGGTTGGAATGTGCGCGCTCAGTCCGACGTTGGAAAAGGCCTGCACCAGCGTGCAGGCGTGTTCGTGCGTGCGCGGGCCATGGGGCTGGTGCGGTGGCGCCACCCAGTGGCGTCCCCGGGCCGTGAAGCGCCCCTGCGCTGGAAATGCCGGCGCGAACACCACGCCAGCAAAGCGCCCGCTGCGCATGAGCCAGGCGATTTCGGCAAAAGTGTCGCCCACGCAGCAGGCTGTCGATTTTCTTGAAGGCGCTGCCGGTGGCGACTAGCCAGTCCAGGCTGGGTGCCAGCAGGGCCGGCAGGCTGGCGGGCGGCACGTCGCGTGTGCCCGTGGCGACGACCTGCACCGCCTGTGCGGATTGACCGGGCTGGTCTAGAAAAACCGGCACATCGCCCGCGTTGGCCCATGCCGCAGCACTGTCGAGCGCGCCAGTCAGATCGTCTGCCAGGATGTGCCAGGGTTTCAATTTTCAAGCGGCGCAGGAAACGGCATACCGAAGCGCTGCGCACATTCGGCTAGCATAAGGGGGATGGTCGGATGCAGCATGATGCCGTCGCACACCTGTTCCTTCCGGCGCGAAAGCCCCCTGTCGCCAGGCATGCGCACTGCATCGAAACCGGGCCGCGGCGGATTGCTTCTGCACGCATCCCCGAGCCAATCGGTCTGGCGCAGAAAGTCCGTGGTGCCGCCGAACGCCGCCGGATCGTACAGCGACATGAACACCGTGGCGCCCCAACCGTCGGCGGGATCAGCGCGACCGTGGCCGGCTAGCCCCCCAGTGAGCGCCTCGACCAACAACGCCAGTCCAAAGCCCTTGTGCCCTGAGGTCATGCCACCCAAAGGCATGATGGTGCCGGGCGGATTCGTGGAGAGCACGCCCGGGTCGCGACTCGGATTGCCCTCGGCATCCAGCATGCATGCTTCGTCGAACTGCCTGCCCGCTTTCTGTAAGCGCGCACTCATCCCGTTGGTCGTGATCGAGGAAGAAATGTCAACCAGGAATGGCGTGGTTGAAGTCGGAATGCCGGCGGCGATCGGGTTGGGTGTGAAGACGGCCCGCGTTCCGCCGTGCGGTGCAACGCTTTGGACGGCCGGGTCGGAACTCGCCAGCAGCAGCATGAAGCCGGCCTCGGTCGCGCGCAACAGGTAAGTTGCGAGACAAGCGATATGGTGACTGTGCCGGATGACGAGCGTCGCGCTGCCGTATTGGCGGGCGCGCGGCGCCAGCGCATCAATTCCGCTCAACACCAGCCAGGGCCCGGGCAAACGCCGCCCGTCCCACAGGAGGGAGGCGCCACGATCGGAAAGCACCTCCGGTGCGCCCGAGCGTGTCATGGTGCCGTTTTCGATTTCCTTGACATAAGGCGCAAGCAATGCCAGCCCGTGTGTGTCGTGGCCCATCAGGTCGCCCTCGACCAGCGTCCGGGCGACCGCCTCGGCTGGCGCGCCATCCAGGCCCGCCGTCTGCAGCAGCTCAACTGCGAAGCGCGTCAACGCTTCAGCGGAATAACGATCAGCGGCGCCCATCAGCAGGCTGTCCTGCCGCCGGACACAACTGCATGACTACCGGAAAGGCTGCATCGACTACGTTCTGCCACAACATTCTCCTCGTGAAAGCGGTGCGCTTGCACCGCCCTGATTGGGTTGATCAATTTACTAAATTGTCGAATTGCACTAATCCATTTTGTAGAAGCGCTCATCGACTTGGATGCGGTAATGGTCAGCATCAAGGCATGTACTGCCCGCCATTGACCTCGATGATCTGTCCGGTTACATAGCTGGACAGCTTTTCCGAGGCGAGGTAAATGAAAGCGCCGACGCATTCGTCGGCCGTGCCGAGCCGAGCCGAGCCATCGGAATCGTCAGGCGCATCGCTTCGAGTTGCTCGGGCGTGGAAAATTTGTCATGGAACGGCGTCGTGATCACGCCAGGGGCGACGGCATTGACACGAATCTGCCGGCCTGCGAGTTCCTTGGCGAGGCTCTTGGTCGCGGTGCTGACAAACCCCTTGGAGCCGGCATACAGGCTGGCGCCCGGCCCACCGCCGTTGCGCGCGGCGATACTGGTCAGATTGATGATGCTGCTGCCCCTCGCCATATGCGGTACGGCGTATTTGGTGCACATCAACATCGAGCGCACGTTCAGACCCACGATGTCGTCGAAAATTTCATCGCTGACATCGGTGATGGGCACGCGCTTGACTAAAGCACCAGCGTTGTTTATCAGCACATCGATGCGTTTGAAGCGCTTGGCCGTTTCCGTTACGACACGTTCACAATCGGCGGTGAGGCGGAGATCGCCTTGCACCACCAGTGCCTCGCCGCCGGCCTTTTCGACCGCCTCGGCTACCGCCATCGCAGCGGCCTTGGAACTGTTGTAATGCACCGCCACTTTGCAGCCGAGTGCGCCGAAGGCTTTTGCACAGGCGGCACCGATACCGGTGGAAGCACCCGTAACAAGAACGACTTTACCTTTCAGATCATCCATTCACATATATCTCCGTTATCTGCTTTTTGCGTAGCAGGCGCATGACAATGGGCATGCTCCAAACGAGAATGGTAGTACCTCATAGTAACCATCCCCCGGCAAAGCCGGGGGCTTTCAAATTGTGAGCCGCTCAAAGCGGCTAAACGGGGTCGCTGACGCGGCCCCAACTCTTTGTGCCACCTATTTATTCGGTGTCGTTTACCTCCACAGCCCACCCGGGTTCGACAGTTGAG
>DHWX01000038.1 GCA_002413395.1 Polaromonas sp. UBA5171
ACTGGCGCCCAGTCTAGCTTGCAGCCGGTTTACGCTCTGTCAACTGCCGGAAATAGGTTGAATGGACGAAAGTATCAGGAAATTGCTCTCGCAATATGGAGCCATCGCAAGTTCAGCTGATGCGTTGGAACGCGTACGAGGACGGCGTGGTTCAAAAACACCGGTTTTCGGGTAACACTGGCGTGACGATCCCTCCCTCAAAAAGTCGGGGTTTTTCGCAGAATTCGGAAATTGTCGGGGCTTGTGTCACCGCATCGGGTCAGCCTCGCAGAGGCTGCGGTAGTCCGAACCCAAGCAGCGTGAGCCAATGCGGGTGAGCTTGCCCTGTCATCAGCTGCCTGGGACTTTTCCCCGCCCGCTCAGGAACCCTGCTGCGCAGAAATGTGCGGTGGTTCAGAAAGAACTGCAGCAAACTCAGGTACTCACCGCCGAGCTGGCGGCGCAACGTGAAATAGTTGCGCAGCCTGGAATTGAAGTTCTCCACCATTGAGCTGCAACGAGGCGTTTGCGCCATGGCCAGTATCACGGCCTCAAAGACGGCATGACACTTGTGCCCCATCTGGGCGCACAGTTGGCACCACCCTTGCCAATACGCCGGTGATGTATCGGGCTTGCGCTGCAACAAACAAGCCTGGCGCACCAGATACATGGGGAGATCGTGGTCTTGGGCGATGGCATTCAATTTGCCGTCCAATACGCCAGAAAATGCCAGCAAATGCCAACAAGTCGTCACGCTGGTTTTGCAGTGCAAGACGCACCGGGCGGATGCGTTTGGAGTCCAGGTGCTCGCGTGCCACCAACTCGGCGGTCACAAAATCGAACAGTTCAACCCGGGTGGCCAAACACGGGCCCGCCAGCGCTAATACATCACGGCGCAGCCACTGCGTGAGCGTCTTGATGTCTTTGGCCAGTCGAGAAGTCTGCACTTCGGCGCGTCTTGCCAGGCCCAGTTGGAGCGCACGTGAATTGCCACAACCGAACTCTTTGGCGACATCCATCTTCAAATCCATGGCCTGGCGCCGGGTAGTGGCACCTTGGGCCACCCTGCCAAGTACGTTGGCCAGACTCTCGCACTGATGCAGGATGTGGAACACATCGCCATGGCAAGGCTTGCCCTCCCAGACGATAGCTTGCCCGGCGCGAAGACCCGTCCCCTGGTCAGCTACCGTATAGTCGGGATTGAAGCCTTGGTCACCGGCATACAGCAGATGGATAGCCCAGGTATCGGCGTCGCGGTGATCCTCTGCGGCGAGCAAATAGCAGTAGATCGAGTTGGCATCGACACCGGCCAAGACGGGCTGGTTGCCCTGGAAGATTTCGTCATGCAATCCCACACGAATCGGCGAGAGATCCTGCGCTCGGTTGATCTCACCGGCGCGCTGAGCGGCCACCTGATGCAGGTTGTGAACGCTGCCCTCGCTGATGGATACTCCCAGAATGTCACGCATGAGTTCCACCACGCCCCGGTAGGAGCTGTGGCAAATGAGTGTGAGCGATAAGGTGAGTTGGTTGAGCCAGGTCTTGGTGACGGGCAAGTGAAACAGCACGGCATCGTCTGGCGCAGTCGCAGCAAAGGCGTCATTCAGTGCGATTGTGGCTTTGTCCTTTTGTTGATAGATAAATTTGCGACTGACTTGGTGCTCAGCTGCGACGTTGCTGATGTTGGCAAAGCCCGCCATGGCCGCGATGGCCAAATCAATGCGTTGGGTCGAGAGAAGTTTGGTTGCCGGAAAAGTCGATGGAGTCATGCCGAGATGCTGCTGGAAATGAAGGGTGGCAAGTATCAGGGAACTGGCAGCCAGGCCCCTGGCTGGGCGAATCACCTGCGTTGAAACGCGGTTAAAGTGTTACCCAGGTTTGAACCACGCCAGCTTCTCATCTCTTTCAAGGACTTTTCATGTCCGAGCCCGTAGTCAGGTTTAGCTCATCATCGGTCTGACCTGTTTCACATCACTTCACTCGTTGCCGCTTGCTAGCCTTCCAAGGCTAAAACCATAGTCCTTTCCTGGTGTTGATTTCTACTGACTGTTCTCTCGCATCAGGCCGCTTGCGGCCTGATGCTTTTGTGAGCACTTTGATATTCCTGATCTTTAGCCGTTATCGCCCAAATCGTTCTGGCCACCTTGGCCGCTTGCGCCACGCAGACCACGTTGGCGGGCCTACGCGCTTGTAGCCCGTTGAGCCAGGGTCCCGGTGTTTTCGTGCTGTTGAGTACGCTTCTGGCGCCGTGAACCAGCAAGGTACGCAGGTAGGTGTCACCTCGTTTTGATATGCTGCCCAGGCGCACTTTGCCGCCCGTTCCGGTTTGCGTTGGCACAAGTCCCAACCATGCACAGAACTCTCGCCCAGACTTGAACGCGCTGGCATCTCCCATGGTGGCTATGGCCGCAGTGGCCGTAAGCAAGCCCACGCCTGGAATCTTGGCAATGCGCTGCATTTGCGGGTCTTGCTTGAGTTGCAATTTCAACCGTTTTTCAATGGTGAGCATGTCTTCATCGAGCTTTTTGATTCGCACTACTTGCTCCCGCAGGCTGTCAACCACCACTTGTGGCAACGTGTCAACCAGAGCCTCAAGGGTCTCCTCAATTTCACTGAACAGCGCTTTTTTGCCCTTTGCGAAGGTGGCCCCAAATTCGTAGAGCAAGCCTCTGAGCGCATTGGTCTGCATGATTCGCATCTTCATCAACGACTCCCGCTGGCGGTGTAATGTCAATGTCGCCTGCTGGGCAACTGTCTTCACCCCGACAAACTTTACCCCGGGCTGCTGCACCGCCAGCCAGATCGCGCGTGCGTCTGTGGCATCGGTCTTGTTCCCGCTGACAAACGGGCGCACTATCTTGGCATGCAACAGTCGCACCGTGTGGCCCAGCGCCTGGAGTTCACGTGCCCAGTGATGCCCACTGCCACCCTCCCATAACGTTTGGGCGCCTGCCCAGGTTGGCAAATTTGGTGAATAAATCTGCGTTTCCCTAAGTGCTGGCCAACACTCGTTCAAGCAGTTTTGCTCCTTCAGCGCCGCGCTTGCACGCACTCCACAGAAGGTCAAATAGTTGCACATGAAGATTTACCGCCTCAGGCGAAGAGGTGATCATAGCAACACCCACGTGCAGATTGGGTAGCTCTCCGACGCGAAAAGGGCTCGATCCTAATACGACGGTATTGCCTCTGTAAAAGAGTTGAAAAGCAACGTTTGGAATCACATTCTCAATAAGCCCGATCTGAATCCCCACGGGCTCAGCTCTCATCAGATCGGCGATGTTCTGCACTTCCGCCTTTGCCGCGAGCTTGCGTTTCACGACTGTTGCTGAAGGCAGGCCCATACGGCCAACCAGACCGATTGTGGCAAGTCGGCGAACCTCCTCAAGCGATATCAGGCAAGTAATGGAAGGCTTTGCCTTTTGGGCTTGCGTCCTGCGTTCTCGAAGCGCGTTCAGAACTGCCTCTTGCTCAGCTTTGAGCGAGCCCTTCAATTTGCCGCCGAGCGGAATCGATTCTCCAATCATCTGGGCAAGGTGCTGGTCGTATTGCGGTGTCGTGAGCAGGTATGACAGAGGACTAAAGAGGGCCACGATATGGCTGGCATTCTCCTCAAGCTGTTGCATGCGCGATTGATAGCTGGCGGCATTAGAGTGGTATTCCACGGCCACTCCGAGCAAGGATGCAAGTGAGGTCTCGAGAATCAGCGCAATGTTTTGAATCACATCAATTTTTACGATGTCGCCTTGCTCGATTCGATACAACGCTGCCCGCGAAACCTGAAGTTTGCTTGCCAACTGGTCAGCTGTGTAACCTGCTCCAAGTCTGTAAGCACGAACTCTTTGGCCAATTTCTTTTGAATCAAACGCCATCTGCAATCTTTTCATAGCTTTTATCCGAAGTGGCGTATGCGCCGCTGTGTCTCAAAAAAATGGGCTGTAGTTGCCGCACCCTTAGGTTCTATTTTGGTTGCTTTCTTGTACCCGTGCCCCAACATTTCCGAATTTTCCCGAGATCGAAGAGATGTGGCGACAGGGTTAATACTAATACAAATTCCAAAAATCGATTCAATAATTAGACGCTGTCTCATAAATAATCCACTTATTTCAGGCACTTATTCGGCGTGCAAAGTAACAAGCACCAAGGGAAAGAGATATTCATGGATATACAGAAAGCGTCGCAGGGGCTGCGGTGGACAAACCGCCCACTGGGGTCTAACTGGGGTGACTTTGGGCCTGACGATCAATATGGTCGGATGAACCTACTGACCCCTGAAAAGGTAAAACAGGGCATCGCCGAGGTTCTTGAGGGTCGAACCTTCTGTTTGAGTCTGCCACTGGACTATCCGGGCGGAAATGCCATGAATGAAAAGCGCCATGCCCCTATGCTTCGTCCAACTCTAAGGAGTGGTCGGCCGAACATGAACTACAGGCTCTCCACCGAGCAAGTCGACAAGACGGATGTTATCTGTGACGACTTGGCAATTCTTTATCTTCAGTACTCGACCCAGTGGGACTCACTGGCACATATCGGTCAGATGTTTGATGCGGATGGTGATGGAATCCCCAAACCTCTTTTTTACAACGGCTACCGAGCCGAAATTGATGTGCTGGGCCCCCAGGATCCGAGCGGTGCGGGGATTCCCGATGCGCCCCACCGCTTGACTTCAACCTCGTCAGCCAAGGCGTTGGGAATAGAGAAAATGGCCGAATGCTGCGTGCAGGGTCGGGCGGTGATGATTGATTTGCATGCAAACTTGGGTGTTAAGCGTACGCTGGTTGGATACGACACCCTGATGCGGGTACTGGATCGTGATCGAGTCATCGTTCAATCAGGCGATATGGTGTGCCTACATACCGGCTTTGCGCAACTTGTTCTCGAAATGCGGCGAAAGCCTGACCTCAAAGTGCTTGGTGAGAGCAGCGCCGTTCTAGATGGACGCGATGAAAAACTTCTGCAGTGGATAACTGATTCTGGGCTGTCTGCATTGATTGCCGACAACGAGGCAGTAGAGGCGCTGTCCGCATCATCTCCAAGCGGTTGCTGTGCTGCGCTGCCATTGCACGAGCACTGTCTCTTCAAGCTTGGCGTGCATCTCGGGGAGTTATGGCACCTTACCCCGCTGGCCAATTGGCTTCGTGAGAACAAGCGAAGCCGGTTTCTGCTGACGGCACCTCCACTTCGGCTGCCAGGCGCTGTCGGTTCGCCCACAACTCCGATTGCAACCGTTTGATGTAATGAGCTACAAGTTTGAATTTGGTCCTGTGCTTGAATATTGGCCCCAGTTTTTGCATGGCGCGTGGCTGACGATACAGCTATCCTTCGCTGCGACGACCCTGGGTTTTATCGTCGGTACGTTCTGCGCAATTGGTCGTGGAAGTCAGAATTCGTCGGTTCGGAATTTCTGCAAGATCTACGTTGAGGTCATACGCAATACTCCGCTGTTGATTCAGATCTTTCTGTTTTACTTTGGTTTTTCGAGTGTTGGAATGCAACTGCCTGCCTGGCTAGCGGCTCTGGCAACGCTCGTGATTAACGTTGGTGCATACACAAGCGAAATCATGCGTGCCGGAATTGATTCGATCAAGCATGGGCAATGGGAAGCGGCTGAATGCCTGGGGCTTTCTCGTGCGCAAACATACTGGCACGTGGTGCTTCTTCCCGCAGCTGAACGCGTGTATCCGGCTCTCACCAGTCAGTTCGTACTCTTGATGCTCGCCACGTCCATTACTTCTCAGATCTCTGCGGAAGAACTGACGGCGGTTGCAAATCTAGTGCAGTCGATGACCTTTCGCGCCTTTGAAGCGTACATCATCGTAGGTATGTTCTATATCTTGCTTTCCTTTGTGATGCGTTTCGGGTTCTGGCTGCTTGGCAAGCTGATTTTTCCGCGCCACAGAAAATTCGGTCAGTCGCACTGAGGAGTCAGCAATGAACAACGGCTTTAACGTTAACCACCTCATGTATCTGCTGCACGGTGCCTCGTGGACCGCAGGCCTGTCTGCTGCGGGGTTCATCGGTGGCGGTATTTTGGGACTAGTTATTGCGCTCGGCAGAGTCTCCCCCTATTTGGCAATTAGATTGGCTGTTGGCGCCTATGTTCAGCTGGTTCAGGGTACGCCATTGCTGATTCTTATGTTTCTTGCCTACTTCGGGATCAGCATTTTGGGATTCAATGTTCCGCCTCTGGTCGCTGCATCGCTTGCCATGATCGTTTATGCAAGCGCGTACCTGGGTGAGATCTGGAGAGGTTGCATCGAGGCAGTTCCGCGTGAACAATGGGAGGCGGCCGAGTGTCTTTCCTTCAGTTCGAACCAGAGAATGGTTCAGATCATTATTCCGCAGGCGGTTCGGATCGCAACGCCGCCGACGGTCGGGTTTCTTGTTCAAATCGTCAAGAACAGTTCTCTTGCCTCGGTCGTCGGCTTCGTGGAGCTTGCCAGGGCCGGACAGGTTATCAACAACACACTGTTCGAGCCATTCCTTATTTTCGGAATTATGGCGGCTATGTACTTTGCACTTTGCTATCCCCTCTCACGCTGGAGCGGTTCTCTGGAACAAAAAATGAATCGTGGACAAAAAATGATGCTCGCTGAGGGTTGAAGATGGATAAGGAAATGAAAATGGAAGTGATTGTCAACCTTGAGAATGTTCATAAGAGCTTCGGTAAAACCCCCGTTCTCAATGGTGTGTCGTTTCAAGTGCGCAGGGGCGAAGTGGTTGCGATCATCGGAAGAAGTGGCTCAGGCAAAAGCACGGCGTTACGCTGCATTGACCGGCTGGAAGTAATGGACTCCGGCAGTATCGAAGTGTGCGGGCATCAGCTCGCAAGCAAAGGTCTGAATCTGAGACAACTGCGACGCGATGTCGGAATTGTTTTTCAGAGTTACAACCTTTTCGCGCACTTGACGGTGCAGCAGAATGTCTCATTGGCCTTGCGATCCGTCAAAAAAATGTCGCGTCAGGATTCAGCGCTTCTGACGAAGAAGGTGCTGAAGCAGGTCGGGATGGACAACAAGCTGGACGCCTATCCCGATGAGCTGTCCGGCGGGCAGCAGCAACGCGTAGCCATTGCACGATCACTTGCGATGGAGCCACAAGTGATGCTGTTCGACGAGGTGACCTCAGCGCTGGATCCGGAACTGACCGGCGAAGTCCTGCAGGTCATGGAGGATTTAGCGAAAGGCGGAATGACCATGGTCGTCGTCACCCACGAAATGGCATTTGCACGCAAGGTTGCGGATCAAATAATCTTTATGCATCAGGGCAAGGTTTGGGAAACCGGTCCTGCCGATATTCTTTCCAACTCCAAAACCCCTGAGCTCAAAAAATTTGTGGGTAGTGCGCTTTAAAGCCACTGCCTGTGAATAAACCCCCACTTCACACAAGGAGATATTTTATGAACGGATCAAGAACCAAACGCGGCCTTGCCCTAGTTTGCTTGGGAGTCGCTGCTTTTGCCGCCAATGCGGACATGCTAGACAGCGTACGACAGTCAAAAAAGCTGCGCGTGGCAATCGAGTTGGCTTTACCTCCCTACGGAATGACGAACGACAAGATGGAGCCATACGGCTCTGACGTGGACACGGCACGTCTTCTAGCCAAGGACCTTGGTGTAGAACTTGAAATTGTTCCAGTGACTGGGCCAACCCGAATTCCCTTTCTCCAAACGAAGAAGGCTGACCTCGCGATCGCCACACTTTCAATTAGTCCGGAGCGAGCCAAAGTAATTGATTTTTCCACTCCGTATTCGGTTGTTCAGATCGTTGTCGCGGCACCGAAGTCTATGAGTATCAAGGGATACCCAGACTTGGTTGGAAAGTCGATTGCAATCACGCGCGGCAACGTCCAGGAGGCCGAACTTATGAAGAAGGCGGTGGGGGCTCAGATCGTACGTTATGACGACGATGCCACACTCGTTACAGCCGCTGTAAGTGGACAGTCACCTATTGTGTCGACGGCAACCACCCTTCTGCAGGCCATTCAAGCCAAGAGCCCTGATCGTCAGATTGAAACAAAGTTTGTCATCAAGACATTTGAACTCGGAATCGGTATTCCAAAAGAAGAGCCCAAGATGCTTGCGTGGACCAATGAATGGGTGAAAACGAACCGGTCCAACGGCAAACTTGGTGAGATTTTCAAGAAGTTCCACCATGCCGAGTTGCCACCTGTTTCCCAATAAAGATGATTTTCGAACTCCGTATCTACCATTGTGCCCAGGGTCGGCTCGCCGCATTGCACAAGCGCTTTGAAGATGTCACATTGCGCCTATGGAAAAAGCACGGCATCGAAGCAGTCGGCTTCTGGACAACGCTGGTCGGGCCAAGCAACCATACCCTGACTTTTATGCTGCAATGGGAAAGTCTTGCGGCCAGAGAGAGAATCTGGAACGCATTCTCCAGCGACCCTGAGTGGTTGAATGGCCGCGCTCTCCACGATGCTGAGGCACCCATTGTGGCCAGAGTAGAAAACCAGTTGCTCGAGCCGACTGACTATTCGCCTCTGCGTTGATCATTATTCTTTCTAGGCGTGCATCCTGGATCAAGAAATGAAAAACCATCTTGCGCTTATTGTTACGTCCCGCGCTGAATTCAACTGATCTACCCACCCTATTCGGGGTTGATTATTGCGGTTTGTCCCGGCGCGGTTTCGGAAGTGCACGCACCCTGATGTAAATGGGATGGCAACAGTCGTCCGCCACAAATAGCAACGCCGCCAGTGTTGAAGCTGGCGGCGTTGGGGGTTGGGGGGGTACCGGTCTCAGAAGGGTGAGTCCCCCAGGTCCAGTGCGCCGTCTTGGGTCCGGTCGTGCAAGGCCAGATAGAAGTTTTCGATCTGTTCGCCGCAGTGGTCCTCGAAGAGATCGAGCGCGTGATGAAGGAAGTCCTGGATTTGAATGACCGCCTCGTCGCTCAGTATGGGCATCGTCAAGGCCACCTGGCGGCAACGAAGGGTCGATGCAAATGGTGGTTTCATTGCAGTTCTCCGATGGCTTGTTGCAGGAGCTCGTCGGGCAGATGGTTCAGCGCTTTGGGCACGGCCAGTCGCATGGCCGTGCATAGGATACGCCCGGCTTGGCGGGGCAGCCCCTTGGAGGCTTGACGCAAGATTTCCATTCCGGCATCGGACAGCAAGGTGTGCTGGCAGCCGGCGCTCTTCAAGGCATGCGCGATGAGCAGGCAGAAGCGCTCTCGCTCCACCACGGGCTTGAGCTGCACGCGCACCTGGATGCGGCTGTACAGCGCCGCATACGGAGCCCGCTCCAGCGTCTGCGCCAGGATGTGGCCGCCAGTGCGAACATGTAGAGAAATTGCCGGTTTGAAAATGCGGTTGCTGGGGCAGCGTGCCACCTGGGAAGCTGAACTACGCGCAGGGAGCGATTGAGGCCTCTTATCCAAGCGAAGAAGGCAGGAGGAAGGCCGAAGAATACGACTAATGATTCCTTGAGAAGAAGACCCAAAACCAAAACAAAAGGCCACTTTCCAAGCATTTCTAAACCGGCTAAAAACCAGCAGTTTCGAGTCGGCGGTCACACCAGGACGGGGTGGCCCACCAGCCACACACTCATCAGGTCGCGTGAATCGAATGCAAAGTTCAGGAACGATGGAAAGTCACGGAAGATTAGCCATTTCAACCGCCAAAGCATTGAGATGGTACGCACCTCAGCCGGCAAGACCAGAAATGGGCGTTCTCAGAGGAGGACAGACAGATTCGGCCCAGCTGGAAAACTCGCAACCAGTAGTAACACTTCCCCTTGCCGGGTGTGCAGAGGACTTTCACCTCCAAGTCACTTGACTGGCCACCACGGCCAGTCAAGTTGCGCTTGCGCGCAACGCGTCATGCCTGGCGAACCATTGAAAAGCTTATCAGTTCATGATAAGCTTTGGCATGGAATCACAACGTTCACCGGCCATTGGTTTGGAATATTTACTTGGCTTGGATGGCAATATTGAAGTTCAAAATGATGCAGGCTACTGGGTCAAGATGGAAGTTTCGAGTGTAGACGTGACGGCGGAACGACCGCACGGCATCAGGTACAGCTTGACACTGCATGCGCCGGACAACACTCGGCTAATTGGTTTCGATAATGCCCATAACGTGAGACCAGCAGGCTCACGCTTCAAGCATGCAGGTAAAAGGTTCCCGTACGACCACCGCCATCGACACGCTCTGGATGAGGGTGTGTTGTACGAGTTTGACACCGCTTACCAGTTGGTCAGTGATTTTTATGCTGAAGTAGATCGCGTTTTAAAAGAGGTCAGTCCATGAACAAAGTATTGAAGTTCGGTATTGCGCCAGTGCCTATGCAGCGTGCCCGTTCGCTGGCTATTGCGGCTGGAACACGCCAACGCGCCAAAGATGAACCCAACGTTTGGTTCCCCTCGGTGACCGCCATGGCACGAGTCCTGTCAGATGAGAACATGGCCTTGCTCAAGGTCATTCGAGAGAGTCACCCAGACTCCATGGATGCCTTAGCCAAAGCTGTGGGAAAACATGTGCCAAACGTTTCGCGTTCGCTGCACACCATGGCGCAATATGGTTTGGTCACGCTAACCAAACATGGTCGAACGGTGATGCCCCAAGTTACCTCCGAACGAGTTACGGTGGATTTTTCCTGGGGTGGCTGACATTGCATTCAAATGAAATCAGCCACTCGTTCAAACCGATTGACAAACGTCACCGCGACTAAATTGGGTACCTTTACTTTTTTTGGGGTGGGCAAAAATAGGGCGTTGTTGCACGGATCACGCTGAAGACGAGGTTACCCCAACCCCAAGTGGGAGAAGTCGTGACATATGCGAGAGTATGGTAAGCGCCCGACGAATACCC
>DHWX01000057.1 GCA_002413395.1 Polaromonas sp. UBA5171
GCCGACAACAGTCTGGCAAGACCGAATCAGTATTTCTGATCCCGGCGCAACGTGTCATGGCGTTGGCCAATGGCTGGCCGCGGCCATTTACCGACTACAAATCCGGTGACCCCTATGCGGTGCGTGCCTTCAGCGAAAACCTGCGCTTGCTCATGGAGCGTGAATTCAACGGTACCGGTCCCTTGTTCCCGCAGCCCAATCGTTTGAAGGCCGACTATCGCAAGCTGTTGCAGGCCAGTGTTTTTGGTGATTTCAAGCTGTCGGTTAACAAGGTGCAATCACAAAAGCGCCTGGTTCTTGGTATGGGAGAGGAAGCACTTCCCTTCATGGTGTGGTCGGCCGGGCAGCGCGAATTTGTGCCGCTGCTGCTTGGCCTCTATTGGCTGATGCCTCCGGGCAAGGTGTCCAGGCGCAATGACATCGAGTGGGTCGTCATTGAAGAGCTGGAAATGGGCTTGCACCCGCGTGCCATCTCGGTCGTGCTGCTCATTGTTCTGGAGCTGCTGACGCGCGGGTACAAGGTGATTCTCTCCACACATTCACCGCAAATTTTGGAATTGGTTTGGGCGCTTGAAACCCTGCGCAAGAATGATGGCAAGCCTCAAGATTTGCTGGCACTATTTAACGCGCCCAAGAGTGCTTCGCTCAAATCAATGGCAGAACTGGCGATCCAAAAGTCTTCCAAGGTCTACTACTTTGACCCGGTAAGCAAGGTCGTTGACGTGACGAATCTTGACCCCATGTCATCGGTGGCGCAGGAGGCAAGTTGGGGTGGACTCCTGGAGTTCAGTGCCCGCGCGAATGAAACTGTTGCGAAAGCGGTTGCCAATTCACCGGCGTTTGTTTCCGGTGACTTGTTCGAGGAAACCGAATGAGCTTCAAGACCGATGTGACGCAAGTCTTGGGAGCAGATGCATTCCGCAAGGGTTTGGGCGCATTGAGGCAAACGGACGTGGCGCACGTTTCAGCGCAACGTCCCAGAGAGATCAAGGGCAGTGCTGATGTGGATGCGTCTCTGGCAGGCGCTTTGCCAAATGCTGCACGGTGGGATTATGTTGTGGGCCGAATCCAAGGCAATATTCATCAGACGCATTGGATTGAGGTTCACCCGGCCAGTGCGAGTAAAAATGTCCATGAAATCGAAAAAAAGCTTGCTTGGTTGATGGCATGGCTCAGAGACAAACCATTGGCGAAGTACCCGAGAGATGTTGTATGGATCGCTTCTGGCAAGAGCGCGTTTAACGCCCGGTCGCCGGACATCAAAGCACTGGCAGCCAAAGGCTGTCGCTTTGTAGGTGGCCATCTGCATCTCTGATGCGGTGCCGGCCAAAAAAATGCCCCAGTCTTTTGGCGACCCAGGCTGAGCCACTACCCAAAGCCTTTGGCAAAGGATGTCTCGAAGTTTAGTGCCAATGATGCGTGTGGCATCGCAACCCGAGCGGGTGATGGTGACGCTGCGCGGGCGCATTCTGGACGTGCGCTACACCCGGATTCTGATGGCGCAAGGCGAACTGGACCTGGCCACCATCATGCTGCTGGACAAGGTGCAAAAGGGCCAGCGCATTTCTGCGGATGAGGCCAAGCGGCTGCGGGCCGCCAAGCTGGTAGAGGGGCGCTACCCCAACCTGATGGTGGCCGGCAAAGTGTCGGCGGTGGCGGGTCAAAAGGCCCAGCACATCCGCAACCGGGGTTTTGACAGTCAGTATTACCGCGACATGATCGTGGCGCTGGTGCGTGAGCACCAGCCGGTGTCGCGCGAGGACATTGACAGGTTGCTGCTTGACAAGCTGCCTGAGGTGCTGAGTCAGGCGCAGAAGCTCACGAAAATTCACAACCTGCTGTCATCGCAGTCAGGCAAAACCATCCGAAACGTCGGGTCGCGGTCGGTTTCGCAATGGGTTTTGATGGATCAAAAAAACAATGGAAAACAAACAGGTTAGCAAAGGTGGCATCTCGCGGCACCAGGAAAACTTGTTTCTTTTCAATGGCTTAGGCTTTGTTTAACAAAGGGTTGCTTGGAAACGGGGCGGGTGAGACTGCCTCCACCGGGTATGCCCGATATCTGCCGTTCTGGGCCTAGTGTGTTTTTCGGAAGTTNNAGCCTTAGTGTGTTTTTCGGAAGTGCTTAAAAGCAAACCGAATTTATTGCGGTGGTTTTTGGAAAAAATATAAAAATCAAAGGGTTGCGTGTTTAAACGCAAAGCGATGCCACCACCTGGAACCAATATTTCCCACACCGGTTCGCTGCTGGTCTCACGCGTGCAGTTGCTGCAGGGTGGCGTGAGCGAGTGCCGCAATAAGAGCTTGCAGCTGATGTTTCAGCTCATGGGTGGTGGCGATAAGGCCGGCTCAGGCATGGACAAAATTCGGGCCGGTTGGCGTGCGCAGCATTGGCGCTCGCCCCGGCTGGAAGAGTCTTTGCAGCCCGACCGCGTGAAGCTGGTGCTGCCCATGGTGAGTTTGATTCCGGACGAGGTGGATCAGGCGCTACGGGTTCGCTTTGGTGACCGGTTCGGCAAACTGGACAAGACGGCGGTGCAAGCGGTGGTGACCGCCCAGTTGGAAGGCAGTGTGACCAATGGCCGCATGCAGGAGATTACCGGGGAGCATTCCAAGGACATCACTGGCGTGCTGCAAAACCTGGTGCGCGATGGCCTGCTGACGCAACAGAACCAGCGGCGCTGGGCAAGCTACCGAGTGGCGGAGGACTCCCCCCAATCAGAAGAGGATTCCCCTCATTTGGAGGGAGACTCCCCCCCCCAAAGCCCCCCCAATTGGGCGGGGACTCCCCCCAATTGCCACCGAACTCCCCCCAATTGGATCGACTGGCTGGACTCTCAGTGGAGATTCAGGGCCTGCTACCGCTGGCAGAGCCCGCCCGCAAAAATAAAAAACTCCCGGTGGATCAGCTCAAAGGTGTTATTCAGCAGCTATGCCAAAGCCGCTGGCTATCGACTGCCGAACTGGCGGCGCTGGTAGACCGTGATGCTGAAAAGCTGCAATCCCGTTTTCTGACCGGGATGGTTAGGGCGGGCGCATTGGAATTGCGGTATCCCGTGGTTCGCAACCGGCCAGATCAAGCGTATCGAACGGTAGAGAGCAAGTAACTTGAAGCACGTATTGCTACCAAACACGTAGCTGCTTGCGCATATTCTACGAGGGCCAGAAGCAAATTTTGCGGATAGAAACCAGATGGAAGAACTGCACGCACTGGTGGACTTTGAGAGCGTCCAACCCACAGCCCCAGGATATGCGGTTGTGTGTTGCTGCACAAGGCTGAAAGCGTTGCTGAATTGACGAAGGTGGGGATCGTTGATTTGTTCAGTATATTGGCGTGTCCATTTTTAATGTACGCGGTGTTTTGTTGGACAAACTCATTTTTTGTGGTGTTTCTACCCTCTAGTTGTCCATTATTGACATTTGTCCATAATCTGTGGACAATTGAAATAAATGGACAAAACAACTCTTGCCACCGAGCACATGCTACTGGACACTGCGGTCGAAGCGGCGCGGGAGCTGGGTGTCGTCATGGAAATTGTGCAACGGGAACCCCAGCTTGGCCGAGCCCGCGCGGACGCACTGGTGCGTGTCAAACACGGCGGGCAGGAAGTGCTTTACGCCGTTGAAGTGCGCCGTGCCTTGCATCCCGCCACGCTGGGCGCCGCACTGCAGCAGCTGGAACGCCTGGGGCCGCAGGCGATGCTGGTCACGGACTACGTGACGCCTGCGTTGGCGGATGAACTGAAGGCGCGGCATATCGCTTTTTTGGATACGGCCGGAAATGCCTACTTCGAGCAGCCACCGCTTCTCATTTGGGTCAAGGGACAAAAGCTTGCCGCCAAGCCCGCTACCGTGACGGCTGGCCGCGCCTTCCAGCCCACCGGCTTGCAGGTTCTGTTCACCTTGTTATGCAACCCGCAGGCGGTCAACCGGCCCTACCGTGAGCTGGCGGACATGGCGGGCGTGGCGCACGGCACCGTCGGCTGGGTGATGCCGGACTTGCAGCAATTGGGTTTCGTCCGTGATCTCAAGGGCAAGCGCGGCACGCGCCGGCTCTTCGAAGTCGAACGCCTGCTTGACCAATGGGCAGATGCCTATGCACGCGTTTTGCGGCCACGTACATTGCTCGGCCGCTACTACGTGCCCACGCTGGAAGGCTGGAAAGACTGGCCGCTCGCCGAGCATGGCGCTTTGTGGGGGGCGGAGCCCGCTGCCGCCCTGCTGACCGACTACCTGCGCCCGGGTGTCCTCACCCTCTATGCCGACAAGCTGCCGGGCCTGTTGGCCGCGCGCATGAAGTTCCTGAAAGAGCCCGCACCCGGCCACACGGCGGTAGTCGAGGTGCGCAAGCGTTTCTGGAATTTCCCCGGTGACCCGGCACACACCAACGTGGTGCCACCGCTGCTGGTTTACGCAGACTTGCTGGCGACCGGGGACGCACGTTGCATTGAAACAGCAAGAATGGTTTATGACGCTTATGTCGCTCGACTTTTCACACAAGGCTGACCTGGTGCCACTGGCGCAGGTGGTGGGCTCCTTGCAGCGGGTGGCAGGGCCTATGGCTGTAGATTTCTTTCTGATGGGCGCCGCAGCACGCGACGTGATGCTGCGCCACGGCCATCACATCGAGCCTGTACGTCAGACGGAGGATGTCGATTTTGCGGTGATGGTGCAGGACTGGGAAATCTTTGCCGCACTTCGTACCGCCTTGATCGAAGGCGGTGAGTTTTCTGAGCGTGCGGGTCCGGCCACACACAGGCTGCGTCACCAAAGTGGTTTGCCATTGGATATCGTGCCTTTTGGCGGTATTGAGCGTGCAGACAGAACCATTGCCTGGCCACCAGACCAGAGCACCGTGTTCGATTGCTTTGGTGCGCGCGAGGCATTTAATGCTGCCGTATCGGTGCTGCTGCCCCAAACCGTGACCTTGCGTGTTGCTTCGATTCCTGCGCTGGCCCTGCTCAAGGTGACCGCTTGGCAAGACCGCAAACATACCCACCCCGGGCGAGACGCAAATGACCTGCTGCTGTATTTGCGAAGCTATATGGATTGCGACAATTTTGACCGCGCAGCACGCGATCATGGCGATCTTTTCATGGTGGAAGACTACGAACACGAAGCGACTGGCGCGCAACTGCTGGGCCGCGATATTGCACTGCTGCTGGACAAGCCAGCCATCCAGCATGTCCTTGAAATATTGCTTCCGCAAGCTGATGCCCAAGGCCCTTTGCTGCTTGCCAGCCAATCTGGCCTCGACCTGGAACAAGCCCGCAGACTGATCGAAGCGGTCTGCGATGGGCTTACCGACACCCTTTAAGACAAAACAATGAACTCAGCCACCATCGTCCAGAAACTCTGGAACTACTGCAACGTGCTGCGCGACGACGGCATGAGCTATGGCGACTATGTCGAGCAACTCACCTACCTGCTGTTCCTCAAGATGGCCGACGAGCGCAGCCAGCCGCCGTGGAGCCAGCCCAGCCCGATTGCCAAGGGCTTTGACTGGCCGTCGCTGCTGGCGCGGGATGGCGACGAGCTGTTTGACCACTACCGCCACACGCTGGAGAAGCTGGGTGCCGAGAAAGGCACCATCGGCCTGATCTTCGGCAAGGCGCAAAACAAGTTCCAGGACCCGGCCAAGCTGCGCCGCCTGGTGGTGGACCTGATCGATTGTGAAAACTGGTCGGCCATGGGCGCCGATGTGAAGGGCGATGCTTACGAGGGCCTGCTGGAGAAGAACGCGCAAGACACCAAGAGCGGGGCCGGCCAGTACTTCACGCCGCGCCCGCTGATTCAGGCGATGGTGGACTGCATTGCGCCCAAGCCCGGCGAGACGATTTGCGACCCGGCCTGCGGCACCGGCGGTTTTTTGTTGGCCGCGCACAACCATGTGGCGCAGCACAACCCCAACCTCACGCGCGAGCAGAAAAAGCACCTGAAAGAATCCGCCCTGCGCGGCTGGGAGCTGGTACAAAGCACGGCACGGCTGGCGGCCATGAACATGATGCTGCACGGCATTGGCTCCGACAAGTCGGTGCCCATCGTGGTGGCCGACGCGCTGGCGGCCGACCCCGGCGAGCGCTTTGACGTGGTGCTGGCGAACCCGCCTTTTGGCAAGAAGAGCAGCACCATGATCACCGGGGCCGAAGGCCGGGTGAGCACCGAGAAAGACGTGATCGAACGTGACGATTTCTGGGCCAGCACGTCGAACAAACAGCTCAACTTTGTGCAGCACATCAAGACGCTGCTCAAGCAGCACGGCCGCGCGGCGGTGGTGCTGCCTGACAACGTGCTGTTTGAAGGCGGTGCGGGCGAGACCATCCGCAAGAAGCTGCTGCACGAGTGCGATGTGCACACGCTGTTGCGCCTGCCCACCGGCCTGTTTTACGCGCAGGGCGTCAAGGCCAATGTGGTGTTTTTTGAGCGCAAGCCCGCCAGCGAGACACCTTGGACCAGGAAGCTGTGGATTTACGACCTGCGCACCAACCAGCACTTCACACTCAAGACCAACCCGCTCAGGCGCGAGCATCTGGAAGAATTCGTCAAGCTCTACAACCCGGCCAACCGGCATGAGCGCAAGGCCACCTGGTCAGCCGATAAGCCGGAAGGCCGCTGGCGTGTCTACGACTACAGCGAGCTGATCGCCCGCGACAAAGCCAGTCTGGATATCTTCTGGCTCAAAGACGACTCACTGGCCGACAGCGACAAGCTGCCGCCACCGGATGTGATTGCGCAAGAAATTGTGGATGACCTGGAAGCGGCGCTGGAGCAGTTCAGGTTGATTGCAGGGGATTTGGGGACCGAAGTTGCGGGTGCGGTTTGACGCCATGATCCCGGAACTGGCCGTTATTGGGCCGCATTCAATTGCTACTGAATTTGCAGCTGATCAGGGATATTTTCGAGGGCGGTCACTGCCCGCCAGCTCGTGGGTCAGCAGGCCCTCAAGCTGCCGGGGCGGCTTTGATTCGGACCAGCAGCCCGGCCAGCGCATGCCGCACCGTGGCGGCGCGCACGGCAGCGCGGTCGCCGTCAAAGTGCTTCAGTTCACTGCTGAGCTGGCCATCGACCATGAAGCCGAACCAGACCGTGCCCACGGGTTTGTCCTTGCTGCCGCCACTGGGGCCCGCCACGCCGGTGACAGCCACGGCCACCCGGGCCTTTGAGTGCGTGATGGCACCCTGCGCCATGGCCCGCGCCACTTCTTCACTGACGGCACCGTGGGCTGTGATCAACGCGGCAGCCACGCCCAGCATGTCGCTCTTGGCCTGGTTGGAGTAAGTCACAAAGCCGCGCTCAAACCAGGTGCTGGAGCCGGCCAGGTCGGTGCAGGCCGCTGAAATCAGGCCGCCGGTGCAGCTTTCGGCGGTGCTCAGCATCCATTTTTTTTTCAGAAGAAAATCGGCGATTTGTTCAACAAGAACGAAATTTTCAAGTTCTTCTTCTGATAGCAATTTGCGGTTCACCAGAACCTCCACAGGGCGATCACCAGCAGGGTGCAAAAGGCGGCCATGATGTCATCCAGCAAGATGCCAAAGCCACCGCGCCAGCCAAAGCCCTTGAAGCTTTGATCGGCCCAAGCCATCGGCCCGAATTTCACGGCATCAAAAAAGCGGAATAGCAGGAAGGCCACCAGTTGCGCTGCAAAGCTGGCGGGCAGCACCAGCCACAGCACCAGCCAAAAGCCCACTACTTCATCCCAGACGATGCTTCCCGGGTCGGCGACGCGCATGTTTTGGGCGGTCAAGGTGCAGGCCCACCAGCCCACCAGCACCGATGCCGCGATCAGCCAGCCCACCTGCGGTGGAGTCAGCCAGCGTTGCAAGACCAAAAACGACAGCCAGGCCCAGAGCGTACCAACCGTTCCGGGGGCAACCCGGCTCAGGCCCGAGCCGAATCCCAGCGCGATGAAATGCGCGGGGTGCGCCAGCAAGAACCTGGCCGTGGGCCGCAGGCTGCTGACGCTGGCGGGTTCAGGCGGCAAGGTNNAGAAGGTATCGGTCAGGGGCGGCTCCTGCTGCGCGGCTGCGCTCAATGACCCATGGTGATTTGGCAATGCAGCGCTTAGCCGGCCTTTTGCGAATCGTGAAACCCGACCATCCCACCCCAGATGCTCGTCCTGCAGGTCACCTTGGCAAAGCCGACCAACCGGAACACCTCGGACAATTCATCCGGTGTATAAAAATGCTGGATGGCATCCTTGAAATACTCGCCACAGTTGCGCGAGGCCTCGGTGGAACGAAAGAGCAATGCCGTCCAGGCAACCGACATGCGCAGGAAGCGAAGATAAAACCATTCAACCATGGGCGTGCTCGGTTTGAGCATGTCACAGTGATAGAAATGCCCGCCCGGTTTCAGAACACGCAGGATCTCGGGCAGGACCTTGTCCAGTTGCAGATGGCGCGAGGCGGCCTGCAGCGTGATCACATCAAAGGAGTTGTCAGGGAACGGCAGCGTATGGACGTCCTGCACGATGCTCTTGATCTTGACATGGTATTTGGCGGCGCGGCGCTGCCCTTCTGCCTGCATTTCCTTGCTGCGATCAATTGCAGTCACGGAAATGTCGGGTTGCTTTTGCAGCAGCCTGATGCCCACGTCATTGGTGCCAGCGCATACGTCCAGGGCCTGGTAGCCCGGGCGCAGTTCTATGGTGTTGATGAATTGCCACACCCACAATTCCCACAAGCCAAGACTCGCCACAATATTCCCCGAACGATAGTATTGGGGAACATCTTCAAAAACCTTGGGAATAAACTCTTTCCAGGTGTGCGAAAAAAGTGAACGTCGCTTCTGCTCCCGCTGCTCAAATTTACCCGATGTAATGGATGCGGACGTTCTTGATTCCATGAAACTCTCCAATAATTCGACACGAGAAAATACTCAAGCCCAGTTCTTGCAAGCCCTGCGCAGCAGCATCATCGCTCTAAAAGTTAAGGCATGCCAGGAAAGATCTGATTTTACGTGCCACTCAAAAGTCGCGCGCTTCCGCTTGAACGCTTTTATTGATGCGCATCAAATCCTGCGTCATCGACAGAGTCAACCAGGCTCGATGCCCGCGCCGTTGAGCCGGTTTCAGGCAAAGTGGTCAAACGAAGAGAAGTTGCCGGTCAGGGCGTTTCCCTGTTGATCCATCAGTTGCAGCCCGGGCGCGGCAGTGATGTGGCCGATCCGCGTGACGGGTGTGCCGGCCTGACGCGCCGCCGCCTGCACGGCAGCGCGGGCTGCGGCGGGGGCGGTAAAAGCCAGCTCATAGTCGTCGCCGCCCGCCAGTACGCAGGTCAATTGATTTTCCAGTGAAATAATGCCTTCAGCCCAATCCGGGTGTGCACTTGCAGCCAGCAAATTCATGGCGATAGAAGTGTCTATCGTGGCCCCCACGCCAGACGCCTGCAGAATGTGCCGCAGGTCGCCGAGCAGGCCGTCGCTCACGTCAATGGCGGCCGAGGCCACGCCGCGCAGCGCCTGGCCCAGTGCCACGCGCGGCTCCGGCCGCTCAAGCCGCTGCCGCGCTTGCGCGAGCACCCCGGCTGGCAGCTTGAGCCTGCCGCGCAGCGCGTCGAGCGCCAGCCGGGCGTCGCCCAGCGTGCCGCTCACATACACCTCGTCGCCCGCGCGGGCGCCCGCGCGCAGCAGTGCCTGGCTTTTTCCCCGGATGACCGGCACTTCGCCGAACACCGTGATGCAGATATTGAGCGGCCCTTGCGTGGTATCGCCGCCGATCAACTCGCAGCCGTGCGCATCAGCCAGCGCCAGCAAGCCGCGCGAGAAAGGGGCCAGCCAGGCGTCATCGGCGCGCGGCAAGGCCAGCGCCAGCGTGAAGGCCAGCGGCGTGGCAGCGCAAGCGGCCAGGTCGCTCAGGTTCACCGCCAGCGCCTTGTGGCCGAGCGCGAAAGGATCGGCATCGGAAAAAAAATGACGGTCTTCGACCAGCATGTCACTGGAAATCGCCAGTTGCGTGCCGGGCTTGGGCTGCAGCAGCGCGCAGTCGTCGCCCACGCCCAGAGCGGCCCGTGGCGTGGGACGGGTGAAGTAGCGTGCGATCAGATCGAATTCACCCATGGCGACTCAGGCCTCCAGCGCCTGCGCGGCTTCCTCGCAGGGCGGGTCCGGTCTTGTGGGCGAGGTGGAGCATGACTGACAGCGATTCCGTCAAAGCCCGCGGAATTTTTGCGCCGCCTGGCGCACCACCTCGGCCAGCAGGCACTCCTTGGCTTGCTTCTCGCGCAGCCAGCGAGCATCGTTGCTGCCCTGCTCGACGCTGGTGCGCAGCAGGTGAATACCGGCGCTGGCACCGAGCTTGTGCGAGTGACTGTGAATTTTGGCTATGGTGGCCAGGATGTGGTCGCGCAACGGCATATGCTCACCGCTGGCCGGATCGACATACAAGGCTTCCAGCCCGAAGCGGCAGGCCTGGAAGCGGTTGTACGTATAGACCAGGTAATCGTCTTCGGCGGGCATGAAGGGCTGCTCCTCCATGAACCAGGAGGCCAGTGACTGCACGTAGCCCGCCAGCGCGGCGGCCCGGCCGATCGTGAGCGGTGTGTCAAACACCCGGATTTCGATGGTGCCAAACTCCGGCTTGGGCCGAATGTCCCAGTAGAAATCCTTCATGCTCCTGACCACACCAGTGCGCGTCATCTTGTTGAAGTAGACGGTGAAGTCATCCCAGGTCAGTACAAACGGCGCGCGGCCTGACAGCGGAAACGCAAACACCGAGTTGAGCCGCGCCGAGTCAAACGCGGTATCCTGCGCCTGCACGTAAGGCGATGAGGCCGACAGCGCAATGAAATGCGGGATGTAGCGCGACATGCGGTGCAGCGTCAGCAGCGCACTGTCGGCATCGGGGCAGCCGACATGCACATGCTGGCCAAAAATGGTGAACTGCTTGGACAGGTAGCCGTACAGCTCCGAGAGCTCGCGAAAGCGCGGCTTGTCATAAATGCGGCGCTCGTGCCATTGCTGAAACGGGTGAGTGCCGCCGCCCACCACGGCAATATTGAGCTTGTCGGCGCATTTGACCAGCGCATCGCGAATTTGCGTGAGCTGGCCGAGCACCTCGGAGGCCGAATGACACACGTCGGTGGAAATTTCAATCATGCCTGAAGTCACTTCCGGCACCACGGCGCCCGGCAGCGGAATCTTGGCCATCAGGCGCAGCATGTCTACGGCGTAGGGAGCCAGGTCATAGTCGTGCGTGTTCACGAGCTGCAGCTCAAGCTCTACGCCGAGCGACAGGGCAGCGGATTTCTGGAAGGCTTCAAGACTCATGAACCGGTCCCGTCGGGAGGCTGCGCGTCAACGGAGTCCAGGGTTTTGAACTTTCACCGACGCGGTAGATGGCCACGGTGGCCAGCATGGCGCCCAGCAGCTCCATCAGCAATATGGCCGGCAAGGCCACACTGGCAATTTCGCGGCCGAGCGATGCGGTAGCCGCCACGTACTGCGACACCAGCAGCAACGCCACCGACGACATTGGCGACATGGCGCAGCCGACCCACAAGGCCTGCCTCCAGCTCGCGCCGCTGCCGACATTGCCGAGGCCAACACCCACAATTTTGGCCAGCATTCGCGCTCCGATCAGTGCCAGCACCAGGCCGGCGACCGGGCCATGCCAATGGGCCTGCGCGGCCACCACGGACACCAGCACAAACATCAGCATGGTGAGCATGGACGACGCAGTGCCCATTTGCCGGGGCCAGGACCAGGGCCGCGGACTTATTTGCTTGAGCAGCATGCCCCCCAGCAGCGCCGCCAGCGGTGCCGAACCGCCAAAATTGGCGGCCAGCGCGGCGCCGGCGGCAATCAGCGCCAGCAGCAAAATGGCCGTGTTCTCGCTGGTGGGGTTCATCACGCGCAGCGCGATGCGCAGCGTCAGGGCCAGCGCGCCACCCACCACTACCGACATGCCCAGGACCACCAGCACCGGGTAAAAGTTGCCGAAAAGACCGGCTTCGCCCTTGGACAGCATGCCGGCACTGGCGCTGCAAAGCGTCAGTGCATACAGCGTGCTGAGGGTGGACAGCACCATCGCGCGCTCCGTCACAGGGCCAGCCGCCCGCGTGTCCATGACCACGCGCGAGAGCACCGCCGGCGACGCCGCCATGGCCAGCAGCGCGAGCGATTCGGCCACCACTTCGCGCACCCCCATCTGCCCCAGCAGCCAGTGCACCGCGAAAAATGTCAGCGCGGATTCAGCCAGACTTTGCACCAGCACCATGGGATTGTGGAAAAACCAGCGCAGCGGAATGCGCCCGCCCGCCTCAAACAGCACCACGGCAACGCCGAGCTCCAGCAGGAAAAGACCGGTTCCCTGCAACGGCCAGGCCGCGCCCGTGAACCCGGCCAGGCCGGCCAGCGCGCCAATCGCCGAGTAGCCAATCACCTTGGGCAGCCCGGTGTAGCGGTTCACGAGGTGGCCCGCAGCGGCGGCCAGGGCCAGCAAAATGGACCACTGCACGGTCGGCAATCCGGCTGATGGCTTGATCCATTCGGCCCAAATGGCCAGGATTTCATTCATACGGGTGGGTCTCCACGCTATCGGGTTGGGACTTTGCAGCCACACCGGTTGGCAGGCGTGGTGCGCGTTGGGTTGACCGTCACCAGGCCAGAAGTGGCTGTAAAAGCCGGCGATCACGAAAGAAAAACCTTGTTGGTCTAGTTTACATGGATCCCCCGGCATGCCAGCGGAAACGGGCATAGAGCAATCAGCGCCCAATAAAGCGGATCAATGCAGGGTGCGCCCGGCTGCTTCGCCACCCAGCCGGGCTTCGAGCACAAACATCGGAATCGGCGCTTCAAACCGCTCACCATCTTCGGCCACGCAAAAGTAGCTGCCGTACATGGTGCCGCTGGCGGTACGCAGGCGCGAGCCGCTGGTGTACTGGAATGATTCCCCCGGTTTGAGCAGCGGCTGGTGGCCTACCACGCCCAGCCCCTTGACTTCTTCGGTGTGGCCGTTGGCGTCGCTGATGATCCAGTGGCGCGAAATCAGTTGGGCCGCCACCTCGCCGGTGTTGGTGACCGTGACGGTATAGGAAAACCCAAACACCGCCTCGCCAGGCGCGGACTGCTCGGGCAGGTAGGCAGGGGTGACTTGGCAGGAAAATTGGTATTTCGGCATGTTGGCAGGACGCTGTAAGCCCTCATGTTAACCGCGCCGCAAAAGCCCTGCTTGCTGCGACAATCCGTTCATGAATCAAGCTCAGCCGCCCATTTACCGGATTGCCCCATCCATTTTGTCTGCCGACTTCGCCTGCCTGGGGAACGAGTTCAAAGCCGTCATCGCGGCGGGTGCCGACTGGATCCACTTTGACGTGATGGACAACCACTATGTGCCCAATCTGACCTTCGGGCCGATGGTTTGCCAGGCGCTCAAGCCCCATGCCAAAAAAGCCGACGGCTCGCCTGTGCCGATGGATGTGCATCTGATGGTCGAGCCGGTGGATAGCCTGGCCGCTGCCTTTGCCGCAGCGGGCGCCGACCTGATCAGCTTTCACCCCGAAGCGACCCGCCATGTGCACCGCAGCGTGCAGTCCATCAAGGCCAGTGGCTGCAAGGCCGGGCTGGTATTCAATCCAGCCTCATCGCTGGAGGTGCTGGACTGGGTCATTGACGACATCGATCTGATTCTCATCATGAGCGTCAACCCCGGCTTTGGTGGCCAGAGCTTCATCGACTCGGCTTTGCGCAAGATAGCGCAGGCACGCCAGCGCATTGACGCATCGGGCCGTGACATCCGTCTGGAAGTTGATGGCGGCATCAAGACCGACAACATCGCCCGCGCCGCCGCGGCCGGGGCGGACACCTTTGTGGCGGGCAGCGCCATTTTTGGCAAGCCGGATTACAAGGCCGCGATTGACGCGATGCGGCTTGCGCTGTCTGCACCGCATAACTCCTCGGGCCGGTGAAATCAGCTCAGCGCGCTAGACGGGGCTGACCCCGCTTCAGGACGCCTTGCCCAACAGTTCTTCCTTGAGTTTCCAGTCGGCAGGCTGCGAGCCGAGCCAGATGCGCAGCATGGCGTTGAAAAATTCAGGTTCCTTGATGGGGTCGCCCTGGGTTTTTCCCTTGACCGAGATGACGGTGCCCGAGCCGGGAATCCAGTCGATGGTGAAACTGTCGTTGGCCTGCAGCTTCTTCTGGGCGGCAAAAATTTCGCCCATTTTGATCAGTCCGGGAATCAGCCTGGACATCTGGTCTTTCGGGGCATTGTCCTGAAACGCCTTGGTAAAGGCCTTGCCGAGTTCGTTGGAGTCAATCTCGCGCAGCATCGTGATACTGACGCGCTTGGGGCCCGTGGCGGCATACGCCTCTTCAGGCGTAGCGGCCTTCTTTCCAAGGTAAAGACCGACCACGTACACTTTGAAAACCACTTTGTAGCGAACGCCTGCGCCATTGAGCTGCAAGGACGTGCCGTGAAACTCAAGCGGGTTGTCGAGCTTGACGCCCGAAACCTCAACCGGCGCGGCCAGCAACCCAAGTGACAGCGTCAAACCAGCCAGGCCCGCCAGGCAGCGCGTTGTTAAAGTCATAAAGAAGTCTCCGGAATGGTTGGAACAAAATAGAACGGTCGTACTATTAAAAAATTAATTCTAGAGTCCGCAGCTTGTCAGATGCAAGAGGGTTTGCGAGATAAACGGCAATACCCGTCACGGTTTTGGTCATTTTCGACACACCGGGCAGAAGGGCCGGGCTCTTTGCTACACTTTGGTCCACATGGTCTTTCATCGCATCATTCAAACAGGTTGTGCAGGCCGGGGAGCCTGGCCTTGGCGTTCCTGCCCTGTTTTGCACGCCTGAGGCGTTCACGGTTTTAGCGCATTGGCTTGCGGCTCGTGTTGCTAACGCAGATTTTGCTTCACCGGATACCCGCCCTCTTGCGCCACGCAAGAGCCTCCCGGCCCCAATCTTCGGGGAATTTTGAATGACAGGTGGCGGCGCTTTCAAGTGCGTTGTCCATTAGCGAAGGACCCATTGTGATTTCTGAACTCGAATTTAAAAGCCTGGCAGCCCAAGGCTACAACCGCATTCCACTATTGGCCGAGGCGTTTGCCGACCTCGAAACCCCGCTCTCGCTCTACCTCAAGCTGGCCTTTTCGCGTGACAGCGGCAAATTCAGCTTCCTGCTGGAGTCCGTGGTCGGGGGCGAGCGCTTTGGCCGCTACAGCTTTATCGGTCTGCCGGCCCGCACGCTGGTGCGCGCCTCGGGCTTTGGCGCGGACATGCTGACTGAAGTGGTGACTGACGGGCGGGTGGTGGAAACCTCAAGGCTCAATCCGCTCGACTTCATCAGCGACTACCAAAAGCGCTTCAAGGTTGCGCTGCGGCCCGGTCTGCCGCGTTTTTGCGGTGGCCTGGCGGGCTACTTTGGCTACGACACGGTGCGCTACATCGAGAAAAAGCTTGAAAGCTCTTGTCCGCCGGACACCCTGGGCTGCCCTGACATCTTGCTGCTGCAATGCGAGGAATTGGCCGTCATCGACAACCTGTCAGGCAAGCTGTATTTGATTGTTTATGCCGACCCGGCCCAGCCCGAGGCTTATGCCAACGCCAAAAAACGCTTGCGTGAACTAAAAGAACAACTGAAGTATTCGGTCAGCGCGCCTGTTGTCAAGCCGTCTCAGGGCTATCCGGCCGAACGCGACTTTGCCAAGGCCGACTACCTCGCTGCGGTGGAGCGCGCCAAACGGCTGATCGAAGCCGGTGACTTCATGCAGGTGCAGGTCGGCCAGCGCATCAAGAAGCGCTACACCGAGTCACCGCTGTCCCTGTACCGCGCATTGCGCTCGCTCAATCCGTCGCCCTACATGTATTACTACCATTTTGGCGATTTTCATGTGGTGGGCGCGTCGCCCGAAATTCTGGTGCGGCAGGAGCAGACCGAGCAGGGCCAAATGGTCACCATCAGACCGCTCGCGGGCACCCGCCCACGCGCCTCGTCGCTGGAGGCCGACAAGGCCGCCGAGCGCGAACTCGTCAACGACCCCAAGGAGCGCGCCGAACACGTCATGCTGATCGACCTGGCGCGCAACGACATTGGCCGCATCGCCAAAACCGGCACGGTGAAGGTCACTGAAGCCTTTGCGGTCGAGCGCTACAGCCATGTCATGCACATTGTGAGCAACGTCGAAGGCGTGCTGCTCGACGGCATGACCAGCATGGACGTGCTGCGCGCCACTTTCCCGGCCGGCACGCTCACCGGCGCGCCCAAGGTGCATGCGATGGAAGTGATCGACCAGCTGGAGCCGACCAAGCGCGGCCTGTATGGCGGCGCCTGCGGCTACCTGAGCTATGCGGGTGACATGGACGTGGCGATTGCGATCCGCACCGGCATCATCAAGGACCAGACGCTGTATGTGCAGGCGGCTGCGGGCATTGTGGCCGACTCGGTGCCCGAACTGGAGTGGAAAGAAACCGAAGCCAAGGCGCGCGCCTTGCTGCGCGCCAGCGAGCTGGTTGAAGAAGGGCTGGAGTGATCATCATGAGTACAAAAATCAAACTCTTGATGATCGACAACTACGACAGCTTCACCTACAACATCGTCCAGTATTTTGGCGAACTGGGGGCTGAGGTGGAAGTTTTTCGCAATGACGAGATCGCGGTCGCCGACATCGCTGCGCGCGCACCAGACCTCCTGGTGGTCTCGCCCGGCCCATGCTCGCCTGCTGAAGCCGGCATTTCGGTGGCGGCGATCCAGCACTTTGCCGGCAAGCTGCCCATTCTGGGCGTCTGCCTGGGCCACCAGGCCATTGGCGCGGCGTTTGGCGGCAAGATCGTTCGGGCCCAGCAGCTCATGCACGGCAAGACCAGCGTAATCACCACCACGCAGCAAGGCGTATTTGCTGATTTGCCCAAGCAGTTTGTCGTCAACCGCTACCACTCGCTGGCAATTGAACGAGCGTCCTGCCCCGACGTGCTGGCGATCACGGCGTGGACCGACGACGGCGAAATCATGGGCGTACGCCACAAAGAGCTGCCGATTCAAGGCGTGCAATTCCACCCCGAATCCATCCTGACCGAACACGGCCACGCGATGCTGAAGAACTTCCTGGAGCAAGCCAAATGACACAAGTAGTCGATTTACGAAGTGACACCGTCACGCAGCCCACGCCTGCGATGCGCGCCGCCATGCTGGCCGCCCCGCTGGGCGACGATGTGTTCGGCGATGACCCCAGCGTCAATGCGCTGCAGGACAAAATCGCCGGCATGCTCGGCTTTGAAGCGGCGCTGTTTGTTCCTACGGGAACGCAGAGCAACCTCTGCGCCATCCTGAGTCATTGCCAGCGCGGCGACGAGTACATCGTTGGCCAGATGGCGCACTGCTACCGCTGGGAAGGCGGCGGCGCGGCGGTGCTGGGTAGCGTGCAGCCGCAGCCGCTGAACCACCAGGCTGACGGCACGCTGTCCCTGGCGGACATCGAAGCCGCGATCAAGCCCGATGACGCGCACTTCGCACGCAGCCGCCTGCTGGCGCTCGAAAACACGCTGGGCGGCAAGCTGTTGCCCTTTGACTACGTGCAGCAGGCCACGCAACTGGCAGCAAGCAAAGGCCTGAGCCGGCATCTCGATGGCGCGCGCCTGTTCAATGCGGCCGTGGCGCAGGCTGCGCAGACGGGCAGCGATGGCCGCCCCGCCGCCGGGCCGCCCCAAGGCGGGGCAACCCCCTCGGGGGGCAGCGACTCACACAAAGTGGGGGAGCGTGGGGGCGTCATCTTTGAAGCGCGCCGCATCGCCCAGTGCTTTGACAGCGTCTCGGTCTGCTTCAGCAAGGGGCTGGGCGCGCCCATAGGCTCGGCGCTGTGCGGCTCGCGCGACTTCATTGCGCGGGCGCACCGCATCCGCAAGATGGCGGGCGGCGGCATGCGCCAGGCCGGCATGCTGGCGGCGGCGGCATCGTATGCGCTGGATCACAACATCGAACGGCTGGCGCAGGACCATCTACTGGCCAGGCGCCTGGCTGACGGACTGGCAGGGATTGAGGGCTTGCAGGTCGAAGCGCCGCAGACCAACATGGTGTTCGTGGATCTCATCGGCGCAGCCAAAGCGCGCTCAACGGGGCTGCTCAGCCACCTTGCCGAGCGCGGTATTCAGGCTACGGGCCTGTATCGGCTGCGCTTTGTCACGCACCTGGATGTGGATGCTGCTGGCGTGGACCGTGCGGTGGCGGCCATCCGTCAATTCTTCAACGCGTAGTCGTTTCTTAAATGGGCATTGAGCATTTGGCAATTTTTGTGGTGGCGGGCCTGTTGCTCAACCTCACGCCGGGCCCGGATGTGCTGTATATCGTCGCCAACGCCTTGCGCGCCGGTGCCCGTGCCGGTGTGGTGGCGGCACTGGGCATCACGGCCGGTTGTTTTGTGCACATCCTTGCCGCGGCGATTGGCGTGAGTGCGCTGATGGCTGCTTCCAGCGCGGCCTTCGCCGTGCTCAAAGGGCTAGGCGCGACCTACCTTGTTTATGTGGGCCTGCGCATGCTGCTGACGCGCCAGTCCCGTGAAGGCGAGTCAAATGCTATGAATTTAGTAGCTGATAGCGGCTGTGATGAAAGCGCTAGAGCCATAAAAAGCATATTTTTTCAGGGTTTCTGGACGAATGCGCTTAATCCCAAGGTGGCGCTGTTTTTTCTGGCTTTCGTGCCGCAGTTCATCGCGCCTGGCACCCCGAACAAGCCGTTGGCGTTCTTGCTGCTCGGTCTGCTGTTTAATTTCAATGGCCTGTGGGTCAACATCGGATGGGCGCTGGCGGCCGCCTGGCTGGCGCGGCGCGTAGGAGCGGTGCAGCGCAGCATGCAGCGGCTGGAGCGCATGGCCGGTCTCATGTTCATCGGTTTTGGCCTGAAGCTGGCCTTTTCCGATCATCCGGCGATCTGATGCCCGACCCAAAGAAGTAAGAAACAATCGAACAAGGAGAACCGTCATGCCCGACACCCACCACATCACCCCGCAGGAAGCCTTGCAGCGCACCATCGAGCACCGTGAGATCTTTCACGACGAGATGCTGCACCTCATGCGACTCATCATGAGCGGCGAGATGTCGCCCGTGATGATGGCGGCGCTGATCACCGGCCTGCGCGTCAAGAAGGAAACCATTGGCGAGATCACCGCAGCGGCGCAGGTGATGCGCGAGTTTTCCACCAAGGTCCACGTCGCCGACAAAACCCATCTGGTCGATATTGTGGGCACGGGCGGTGATGGCTCGCACACCTTCAATATTTCGACTTGCGCCATGTTTGTGGCCGCGGCGGCGGGCGCCAAGGTGAGCAAGCACGGCGGCCGCAGCGTCAGCAGCAAGTCGGGCAGTGCCGACGTGATTGAGTCGCTGGGCATCCGGCTCGACCTGTCGCCCGAGGCCATTGCCCGCTGTATCGAAGAGGTGGGGGTAGGCTTCATGTTTGCGCCCAATCACCACCCGGCGATGAAAAACGTCGCGCCGGTGCGCAAGGAGCTGGGCATCAAGACCATTTTCAACATCCTCGGCCCGCTGACCAACCCGGCCAGCGCGCCCAACATCCTGATGGGGGTTTTTCACCCTGATCTGGTCGGTATCCAGATTCGCGCGCTGCAGCGTCTGGGGGCCGAACACGCGCTGGTGGTCTATGGCAAGGACGGCATGGACGAGATCAGCCTGGGCGCGAGCACGCTGGTCGGTGAAATCAAGAACGGCGAAATTTCCGAATATGAAATCCACCCCGAGGACTTCAAACTGCCAATGGCCAGCAGCCGGGCGCTGCGCGTCGAAACGCCCGCGCAGTCGAAGGGAATGCTGCTCGGCGTGCTGGATAACCAGCCGGGCCCGGCGCGCGATATCGTCATGCTGAACGCCGGTGCCGCGCTGTACGCAGCGAATGTAGCCGACTCGATACAAGGCGGCATTGATCTTGCGAAGGCCGCGCTTGAATCAGGCGCGGCCAAGACGCGGCTGCAGCAACTCATTTCCACCACCCAGGCACTTGCAGCCTGAATCGTTAGCCTCACACCATGCCCGATATCCTGAACAAAATCATTGCCGTCAAGCGCGAGGAAATTGCCGACGCGATCACGCGCAAACCGCTGGCCGCCATGCGCGCGGATGCCGAATCGCGCGTGCTGACGCGCGATTTTGTGGGTGCCCTGCGCGCCAAAATCGCCGACGGCAAACCGGCGGTGATTGCCGAAATCAAAAAAGCCAGTCCGTCCAGAGGCGTGCTGCGCGCCGATTTCATTCCCGCCGATATTGCACAGAGCTATGCCGAATATGGTGCGGCCTGCCTGTCGGTGCTGACCGACAGGCAATTTTTCCAGGGCAGCGTGGACTACCTGAAGCAAGCCCGGGCCTCGTGCGGCTTGCCGGTGCTGCGCAAGGATTTCATCATCGATGCCTACCAGGTCTATGAGTCGCGCGTCATGGGGGCCGATTGCATTTTGCTGATTGCCGCCTGCCTTGACGACACGCAGATAAAGGCGCTGGAGGCGCTGGCCTTGTCGCTCGACATGGCGGTGCTGGTCGAGGTGCATGACGAGGCTGAGCTGGAACGCGCGCTCAGGCTCAAAACGCCGCTGATCGGCATCAACAACCGCAACCTGAACACTTTTGAGGTCTCGCTCGACACCACGCTGGGCCTGCGCGACAAGGTGCCTGCGGACCGCCTGCTGGTCACTGAATCGGGCATCACCACGCAGGCCGAGGTGCAGCGTTTGCGTGACGCGAAAGTCAACGCCTTTCTGGTCGGCGAGGCTTTCATGCGCGCCGATGACCCGGGCGTGGCCCTGGCCCAGTTGTTCGGAATGTGACCCTGGCCATGGAGCAGACACTGTTGGGCGGCATGCCGGCATCAGGCGCACCCGATCATCTGACCAGCGCCGATCCGGTGCAGTGGCCCGTGGCAACCGGCTGGAAGCCTGTCGTGGATGATTTTTTTGCCAGTGCGGCAGGCCAGAAACTGCTGGGATTTTTACGCCACCGGCTGGCTGATGGCGCGGTGATCTTCCCGCCCCAGCCGCTGCGCGCGCTGGCGCTCACGCCGCCGGAGCAGGTGCGCGTCGTCATTCTGGGCCAGGATCCCTATCACGGGCGTGGCCAGGCCGAGGGACTGGCTTTTTCGGTGGCACCCGGCGTGCCCCTGCCACCGTCCCTGCGCAATATCTTCAAGGAACTGCAGCGCGATCTGGGCACGCCGCCGCCAAAGTTTCCCGTACCCGGCGGCAGTCTGGTGCGCTGGGCAACGCACGGCGTGCTGTTGCTCAACACTTGCCTGACGGTGGAAGAAGGCCGCCCGGCCAGCCACGCCGGGCAGGGCTGGGAGGTGCTCACCGACAGCGTGATCCGCCAGGTGGTGGCGGGAGACCATCCGGTGCTGTTCATGCTGTGGGGCGCCCATGCGCAAGCCAAGCGCCCGCTAATTGACGCCCGCCGCGACGCAGGCCACAAGGTACTGCTGGCCAATCATCCCTCGCCGCTGTCGGCGCTGCCGCCCGCCGCTGCCGTTTATCGGCTGCGGACATTTTTCGCAGGCGCGCCAATGGCGCGACCAGGATCGGCTACCCGTGCGGGCCCCTGCCAATGGCCTAAGCTGATCGCCTGCACGAGCCTAGGCGTGGTTCATCCTGTCCTGTAGTGGATGAGTTCACTTGACCCGGGCTCACAGCGGGCGGCCAAAAAAAGGATAGGCCGGGTCGTTGTAGCCGGGGCCGGAAGAATGGCCCGGCACCACCAGCGCATTGATGAAGACCTCGTCGTCCTGGTCCAGCACCAGGTCCACCGCGCCATACACCTCCTCCAGATGGGGCAGCGTGCGCGGCCCGACGATCACCGAACTGACCAGCGGATTGGCGAGCACCCAGGCAGCGGCAAACTGGCCGGGCACCTGACCTTTGGCATCGCAGCGGGCCTTGATCTTTTGGGCGATCAGCAGCGACTCTTCGCGGAATTCGGTTTCCAGAATGCGCTTGTCGCCGCTACCGGCGCGCGTGCCCTCGGCGGGCGGCTGGCCGGGCGGGTATTTGCCCGTCAAGACACCGCGCGCCAGCGGGCTGTAAGGCACCACGCCCAGTCCGTAGTGGCCACAGGCGGGCAAAATTTCAATTTCCGGCTCGCGGTTCAGCAGGTTGTAATACGGCTCGCACACCATCGGTTGTGGCACACCCAGTTCCCGGCAAAGATGCACGACCTCGGCAATGCGCCAGCCGCGAAAATTGGACAGGCCAAAGCCGCGGATTTTGCCCGCGCGAATCAGGTCGCCCAGCGCGCGCACCGCTTCTTCGAAGTTTTCCTGGTGGTAGTCGCGGTGCAGATAAAGAATGTCGAGGTAATCGGTCTGCAGCCGCGCCAAAATGGCATCGGTTTGCTGCATCAACCAGCGGCGCGAGTAGTGGCCTTCATTGACGGCTTGGCTTACCGGGTTGCCGAGCTTGCTGGCCAGCACCCAGTGCTGGCGCTGGCCAGCAAGCAGCTTTCCGAGGTCTGCTTCCGATTGCCCATGGTTGTAAACGTCGGCGGTGTCGATAAAGTTGAGCCCATGTTCGCGCGCCGATGCCACGATGCGTGCCGCCTCCTCAAACGGTGTCTGCTTGCCAAACATCATGGTGCCCAGGCACAGGGCTGAAACCCGCAGGTTGCTGTTTCCGAGCCGACGGTATTGCATGGGGGGAGTTCCTTGTGGGTGTTGCAGAGCGGGGTTAAATGCCGCGCAACCGGTCCTGCCGGAACTGCACGGCAAACGCGTCGAACGTTCCGGTATCCAGTGCATCGCGAATTTTCTGCATCAGGGCCAGATAATAGTGCAGGTTGTGAATGCTTGCCAGCATGGGACCGAGCATTTCACCGCAGCGGTCGAGGTGATGCAGGTAGGCGCGCGAGAAATTTTGACAGGTGTAACAGTTGCAGCTGGCATCAAGCGGCTGGGCATCGGTCTTGTAGCGCGCATTGCGGATTTTCAGGTCGCCAAAGCGTGTGAACAAATGGCCGTTGCGCGCGTTGCGGGTCGGCATGACGCAGTCAAACATGTCCACTCCCGCTGCCACGCCCGCCACCAGGTCCTCGGGCGTGCCCACGCCCATCAGGTAGCGCGGTTTGTGGGCAGGCAGACGATGCGGCGTGTGCGCCATGATGCGCAGCATCTCTTCCTTGGGCTCGCCCACGCTCACGCCGCCAATTGCGTAGCCGGGCAAGTCCAGTTCCGCCAGCGCATCCAGCGACTCTTGCCGTAAATTTTCAAACATGCCGCCCTGCACAATGCCAAACAGCGCGTTGGGATTTTGCAGTTTTTCAAATTCGCTCACGCAGCGTTTCGCCCAGCGCAGGCTCAGTTCCATCGAACTGCGCGCTTCGCCTTCCGTGGTGACGTGGCCCTGGGTGTCGTAAGGCGTGCACTCGTCAAACTGCATCACGATGTCACTGTTCAGAATGGTCTGGATCTGCATCGAAATTTCGGGCGTCAGAAACAGCTTGTCGCCGTTCACGGGGGAGGAAAATTTCACCCCTTCCTCGGAAATTTTGCGCCCCTTGCCGTCGCTGCCGCCGAGCGACCAGACCTGAAAACCGCCACTGTCGGTGAGGATTGGCCTGGGCCAGCTTTCAAATTTGTGCAGGCCGCCAAACTGCGCTATCACGTCCAGCCCCGGTCGCATCCAGAGGTGAAAGGTATTGCCCAAAATGATTTGTGCGCCCATTTCAACCAGCGACTGTGGCATCACGCCCTTGACGGTGCCATAGGTGCCAACCGGCATGAAAACAGGCGTCTGCACCACGCCGTGGTTCAGCAGCATGCGGCCACGGCGGGGGAAGGAGCCAGGGGAGGCACCGTCGGGCGGGTTTANNGAGCGAAGGAGCCAGGGTAGGCACCGTCGGTCGGGTCGGTTTGCAGGACTTCAAAATTCAGCATGGTGTGATTGTCTCAGGGCTGGCCAACTGGTTTGGCGCATTGCAGCAGCATGGCATCGCCATAGCTGAAAAAGCGGTAGCGCTGGGCCATGGCGTGGCGGTACAGCGCCACGATGTGCTCGTAACCTGAAAACGCGCTGACCAGCATCATCAAGGTGCTTTTGGGCAGATGAAAGTTGGTCAGCAGCAGATCGACCACGGCAAAATCAAAGCCGGGCGTGATGAAGATGTTGGTGTCGTTGCAATCCGGGCCGAACTTCGCGGCGGATTCCAGCGCCCGCACGGTCGTTGTGCCGACGGCCACCACGCGGCCGCCGCGTGCCTTGCAGGCGGCAATGGCTTGTTGTGTGGCCAGAGGTACTTCAAAGCGCTCGAAGTGCATGGTGTGCTCGGCAATGGTGCTGGTTTTGACCGGCGCAAACGTGCCCGCACCGACATGCAGTGTGATGCTGGCACGGTGCACGCCGCGCACGGCCAGTTGCGCCAGCACGGCCTCGTCAAAATGCAGCGCGGCGGTGGGCGCGGCCACGGCGCCCGGGTGTTTGGCAAACACTGTCTGGTAGCGCTGCTCGTCGTCCCGTGAATCGGCGTGCGTGATGTAAGGCGGCAGCGGCACATGGCCAAATTGGGCCATCAGCGCATACGGCTCACTGCTGAGCCTGAGGTGGTACAGCGCCCCGTCCGCCTGCGGCCAGCGGCCGAGCACGGTGGCCGTGAACCCGCCGTCCATCTGCAACACGGTGCCAGGAGCAGGCTTTTTGCTCACCTTCATGTGCGCAGCCACTTCATGGCCCGAATCGGCACTCGGGGCAAGCACCCGCTCGATCAGCAGTTCCAGCCTGCCGCCGCTGGGTTTCTGGCCGAACAGCCGCGCCTTGACGACCTTGGTGTCATTGAACACCAGCAGGTCGCCCTGGCGCAGCAGGGACGGCAGGTCGCGGAAAATGCGGTCTGTCGGTGAAGCGGCAGTCCCGCCCAGCAGCCGCGAGCCGCTCCGCTCAGACGCGGGGTGTTGCGCGATGAGGGCTTCGGGCAAGTCGAAGTCGAAGTCGCTGAGCGTGAAAATGCGCCCGCCGCAGGGTAAAAAATCAGCCATGCCGGTGGTCGCTGGCGTCCACCTCGGCCCAGCAATTGGGCGTTTCATACAGGGTGATTTTGCGCAAGGACAAGCCGGTGCCATAGCGGTCCTGATAGACATCTTTCAGAATGTCGAAGGCGGCGCTGGCCAGGTTCTCGACCGTCGGTATGCGGTCCAGCACCACGGTCTTGTGACCCGGCAGGCTGTCCAGAAACTGCCGCACCACGGCATCGTGGCGGTAGACCAGAAACGCATGGTCCCAGAGATCGACCAAATGGGTCTTGGCCAAGTTCTTGATGTCGGAAAAATCCATGACCATGCCATTGTCGGATTGGCCGTCTTTGTCAATCACCGCGCCGACCAGTGTGATGAGCAGGGTATAGCGGTGCCCGTGCAGGTTGCGGCACTGGCTGTTGTGGTCCGGAATGCGGTGGCCGGCATCGAATTCGAGTTTGCGGGTAATCGTCAACATGGTGTGGATTTCGTCTTCGGTTTCAATCAGGGTATCTGCAACAATTTATGCGTCTGCAGGCTCAGTTTCCACTGCGGCTGGCGCAGGCAGGTTTCGATTGCCAAGCGGGTGTTGGCGGCCAGGTCCGGCCCATCCATCGGCTGCACAAAAAAATGCGCAAAATCGAGCGCCGCATAGTCGCTCAGCTGCTGACCGATTTGCGGGATCACGACTTTGATCTCGTTGCCGCGCTCGACTTGCAAGAGTGAGCCGACTTTCGGACTGACGCAGACCCAGTCCACTCCCGGCGGCACGGCCAGGGTGCCATTGGTCTCGATGGCGATGGTGAAACCCTGGGCGTGCATGCTGGCAATGAGCGCCGCATCGAGCTGCAGCAGCGGTTCGCCGCCGGTGAAGACCACGTATTTATGGGCCGTGTCATGCTGCGGCCACAGGCTGTCAATGGTGCGCGCCAGGGCCTCGCTGTCGCGAAATTTCCCGCCCCGCTCGCCATCGGTGCCGACAAAATCGGTATCGCAGAATTGGCACACGGCGCTGGCGCGATCCGCCTCGCGGCCTGACCACAGGTTGCAGCCGCTAAAACGACAAAACACCGCCGGTCGCCCGGCGTGCATGCCCTCGCCCTGCAAGGTGTAAAAAATTTCTTTGATGCTGTAAATCACGGCGATTCTTCAAATTGGATAAAAAAGAAAGGACGGCGCCCCTGATGCCATCGGACACAAGGAGGTCACTTCTGCGTCTTGCCAAAGCCCGCTGGTGTGATGCGCAGACACTGCGCGCAAGGCGGGATCAGGGGGACAGGGCTTTGGGGATCCTTGACGATGCCGGCTTTCCCGGGAAAAGGCGTCCATCCGGTCGGTGGCCAATGCGGCTGTTTACCGGGCAAGGGGCAAGTCGCCGTCATTGTATCGCTGGCGTGCAAACATATTGGTGCTTTAACACCAATGAAAGACTTGCACATGAGCCGTCTGACCATCACCCTCTCCGAGCCGCGCTACCGGGCGCTGAAAGAAGCTGCGGCCCAGCGCAACAAAACCATTGGTCAATTGATCGACGAAAGTCTCGACTTTTACGGCATCAAGTCGCGCGAGCAGGCGCTCATCGGCCACTCTCTTGGCCAATGAATTCAATCTGCGCTATTGGGAAAAAAGCATCACGATCACCACCGCACGCAACTGGCTTCTGGGCAAGTCCATACCCATGCAGGACAAGCTGCGCGTGCTGGCCGACTGGCTGCATGTGAGCCCGGACGAGTTGCGCTACGGCACCTTGGCGCCCACATTCAGGGCGCAGGATTCAAGAACGGATATGTCGGTGCTGACGATGCAGGACCGTGAGATGCTGGCGCGCTACGGCCCTGTCACTGGAAGACCGCAAGACCGTGTGTGATGTGGTGGTGGCGCTGGCCGTGGCGGCTACGGTCAAGGCCCGGCACTGACCCGGCGATGTAGACCAAATTTGCCCGAGAAGCCTGTATATCTCCCGCAAGGCATAGACTATGATATATACCAAATTGAAGGGGTGCCGCCATGAGTCAAGTCGCCAAATTGTTCATCAACGGTCGCAGCCAGGCGGTACGCCTGCCGGCCGCCTATCGGTTCAATGGCAAGGAAGTTTTCGTCCGGAAAGACCCAGAAACCGGCGATGTGATCTTGTCGCGCAAGCCAGCAACCTGGGATGACTTCTTCTCTGCGCTCAAGGGTGCTGACGTACCGGCCAACTTTCTGGATCAGAAGGAGCGCAACCAGGGAACGCAAGACCGTGACCCCTTTACCGGGTGGCGCGAATGAGGCGCTACATGCTCGACACCAACATGGTGAGCCACCTGCTCAAGGAGCATCCAGCTGTCGTGCAGCGCATCGTGAGCGTGCCAATGACATCCCTTTGCATCTCGGCCGTCACCGAAGGCGAGCTGCTTTTTGGTCTGGCCAAACGGCCGGACGCCAAGCGGCTTCACCGCGCCGTGCGGGAGTTTCTGCGGCGTGTTGATGTGCTGCCCTGGGACAGCGCGATTGCGGAGCACTACGGAGCAGTTCGTGCCGACATGGAGCGGCAGGGAAAAATCCTCGGGTCGCTTGACCTGCTGATTGCTACGCACGCTCACGGCATAGGCGCGGTACTTGTGACAAACGACCGTGCATTTGCGCAGGTGGCCGATCTGCAGCTCGAAGATTGGACCGTTTGATCGGATCCCCAAGAAGCGGTTAGACAAGCCTGAAGTAGCGGGCAAAATCGGTGCATGACCACACCTGCCCATCCGCCAGTCAAAGCGCTGTCCGGTCCGCAAAAAGCCCTGCACAAGCTCGGCCTGGTGCGCGACATCGACCTGGCCCTGCATTTGCCGCTGCGCTACGAAGATGAAACCCGCATCGTGCGGCTGCTTGACGCGCGTGACGGCGAGGTGGTGCAGATCGAAGGGCAGATCACGCACAGCGAGATCACTCTGAGGCCGCGCCGCCAGTTGCGCGTGACGCTGGACGACGGCAGCGATACCTGCGTGTTGCGCTTTCTCAATTTTTACCCTTCGCACCAGAAAACGCTTGGCGTGGGGGCCCGGCTGCGCGTGCGCGGCGAGCTCAGGGGCGGCTCCTATGCGGGAAGTTTTGGCCGTGAAATGGTGCACCCCAGCTTCAAGCTGGCCGGCGGTGAACTGCCGGACGCGCTGACGCCGGTTTACTCCACTGTTGCCGGGCTGCCGCAGGCCTACTTGCGCCGCGCCGTGCTGGGGGGCTTGGCCCGCGCCGACCTCGGCGACACCATTCCCGCGCCGTTTACAAGCCCATGCCGGACGCAGCCCTTATGGAATCTGGCAGATGCGCTGCAGTTTTTGCACCATCCCAGGCCCGACGTGGCGCTGGCCACGCTGGAAGACCGCAGCCATCCGGCCTGGCAACGCCTGAAGGCCGAGGAATTGCTGGCGCAGCAACTGTCGCAGTTGCAGGCCCGGCGCGGCCGCGCCGCCATGCGCGCAGCCGTGCTCAGCGGCCCGGCGTTGCACGCTACCCAGGCCTGCCTGCAGCAGCAACTGCTGGCCTGCCTGCCGTTCCGGCTGACGGCGGCGCAGCAGCGCGTCTGCACCGAAATTGAAGCCGACCTGACAAAACCGATTCCCATGCACCGCCTGCTGCAAGGTGATGTGGGGGCCGGCAAAACCGTGGTGGCGGCACTGGCGGCGGCGCGCTGCATCGACGCGGGCTGGCAGTGCGCGCTGATGGCCCCCACCGAAATTCTGGCCGAGCAGCACTTTCGCAAACTGGTCGGATGGCTGGAGCCGCTGGGCATCACCACCGCCTGGCTCACCGGCAGCCAGAAGGCCAGGGAGCGGCGTGAGATGCTGGCGCTGATTGAGAGCGGTGCGGCCGGCTTGATCGTCGGCACCCACGCGGTGATTCAGGACAAGGTGAAGTTCAAGCACCTGGCGCTCGCCATCATCGACGAGCAGCACCGCTTTGGCGTGGCGCAGCGGCTGGCCCTGCGCAGCAAGATGGGCCACGACGAGCAAGAGCCGCACCTCTTGATGATGACCGCCACGCCAATTCCCAGGACGCTGGCGATGAGCTACTACGCCGATCTGGACGTTTCCACCCTTGATGAATTGCCGCCAGGCCGTACGCCCATCGTGACCAAGGTCGTCAGCGAGGCACGGCGCGACGAAGTGACCGCACGCATCCGCGGGCAGCTTGCCGAAGGGCGACAGATTTACTGGGTCTGCCCGCTGATTGAGGAAAGCGAGTCGATCGACCTGGTCAACGCCACCCAGACGCACCAGGCGCTGAGCGCAGCCCTCCCTGGCGTGACAGTCGGCCTGCTGCACTCGCGCATGCCACCCGCCGAGAAAAAAGCCGTGATGAGCCTCTTTACCAGCGGCCAAATGGGCGTGCTGGTCAGTACCACCGTGATTGAAGTCGGCGTGGATGTGCCCAACGCCTCGCTGATGGTGATTGAACATGCCGAACGCTTTGGCCTGAGCCAGTTGCACCAGTTGCGCGGCCGGGTCGGTCGCGGTGCCGCGGCTTCAGCCTGCGTGCTGCTGTATTCCACCGGCGACGCGCCGCGCCTGGGCGAAATGGCCAAAGCCCGGCTCAAGGCCATGCTGGAGACGAATGACGGTTTTGAAATTGCCCGGCGCGACCTGGAAATTCGCGGCCCCGGCGAGTTTCTGGGGGCCCGCCAGTCAGGCGCGCCGCTGCTGCGCTTTGCCGACCTGGCCACTGACACGGCCCTGCTGGTCTGGGCGCGCGAGCTGGCACCGCTGCTGCTGGACCAGTACCCCGAACTGGCGCAGCGCCATGTCTTGCGCTGGCTGGGCGGCAAGGCCGAGTACCTGAAGGCTTGATCTGGTGGATTGGGTTCGATTCGGCGGCTGCCTGCCATGTGTTCCGCAAGATGCCGGGGCGCGGGCATCCTCCAGGTGAGTCAATCAGAAAACAATTGGAATCTGACCCCTATTACTCTCTGTCATAACGCATACAATGCATCGTATTACATACACGACGAGGCATCACGGCAATGACAGCTAAAACGATCAATGTACGAGTTCCTGAAGCGGTTTATTCCCAGTTGGAAGATCTGGCGCGTGCCACGGCACGCACCAAAAGCTTCTTGACAATCGAGGCGCTCAAAGGCTACCTGGACAATGAGTCCTGGCAGATTCGCGACATTCAGGAGGGCATCAAAGAGGCTGACGCGGGCAATTTTGCAAGCACCGAAGAAGTCAGCGCCGTGTTTGCAAAATATGGCGCTTAAATGGACCAAAACAGCGCTTCGTACGATCGACGAAATCGCTCAATACATCGCGCAAGATAATCCCGCAAGAGCCACCTCTTTTGTCAAGGAACTGCGCCAAGGTACAGAAAAGCTCGACAGATTCCCCGGCATGGGGCGTGCAGGACGAGTGCCTGGAACCCGTGAGCTCGTCATTCATGAAAACTACATTGCCATCTACCGCGCGCGAGGGCATGACGTGGAAATACTGCGCATTCATCATGTTGCCAGGAACTTGTAAGGCGCTAAAAAGTGCAGCACCGCCGCCGATTCGATGCTCACCGGCCCTTCCCGGTGACGTGACCCGAATTTTGTTGATCCACGAATATCAACAGCGATTTCACAGAAGTTAAAAAGCACTTAAAAATGCATCAAATTAAGCACAATTTATCTTGTCCATCACACAAACAATTTATGCGAGAACCACAGTCAGCATGACTGACTTGAGGCGCAATCCGGGTGGCATTCTTGCCGACGCGGGGGATTCAGCCGTTGCCGTTTTGAATCACAACAAGCCTGCGGCTTACCTATTGTCCGCAAAAGCCTATGAAGCTTTGCTGGACAAGCTGGAAGACGCCGAACTGGCAAAGATCGTCAAAGAACGTCGAGGCGGAAAAACGGTAAAGGTCAAGCTTGAAGAGCTATCACCTTGAATTCAATGTGGATGCACTCAGGGAGTGGCGTAAATTGGATGGGTCAATTCAAGCTCAGAGACGCCGGGTATCGACTGGTCTATGAGGTCATTGAACAACGATTGGTGATTGTTGTCATGGCGGTTGGGCGCCGTGATCATGATGAAGTCTATTTGGTGGCTTCCAAAAGGCGTAATGCTTGAAATTGGACCATCGGCCCGGCCCTGACGGATAGGAAGACGCAGTGACAAAAATGTCGGCAAAGCTGGAACCGCCTGCCAAAAAAGGTAAGGCCACGGTTTGGCTTGAGCGCAAAGTCACACTTAAGTGTGCAAAAGGCAGACCCGTGATGACTGGCACGCAACCTGCTGTAACGGTTGGCAAGTTTTTTTCCAACCAAGGAGTTTTTATGAAACGTTCCATGCAAAAGGTTCAACAGGGTTTCACCCTGATTGAATTGATGATCGTTGTGGCGATCATTGGTATTTTGGCTGCGGTGGCGCTGCCGGCTTATCAGGATTACACGGTCCGAGCCAAGATGTCAGAAGTGATTTTGGCGGCCTCGGCTTGCCGCACCAGCGTGACTGAGGCACGCCAGACGAACAATGCAGCGTCTTTGCCAACCGGAGGTAACTGGGGTTGCGAAGCATCTCAACCCACCACCAAATATGTTAAGTCCATCAAGACTGACGATTTTGGCTCGATTGCAGTTGAAGTCAACACAGCCAATCTTTCGCAAGTTACTGGTTCCGTGTACTTGATTCCAACCGTGGTTAATGGCGGGATTAGTGGCTGGGAATGCGGCCCAAGCGTCGTAGGTATTTCGAAATATCTTCCTGGTTCATGCCGCAGTGCTATCGCAACAGCTTATACCGTCGCTGGCAGCTGGGTTGCCAATTGATCATAGAGTTTGTTTAGCGCGAACCTTTCACAGCAGCAGTTGTCCTGCGATTAAAAATACGCCCCGTCGGGGCGTATTTTTTTTAATTCATGCAATATCTACTTGTTTTTGCCCCCTTGTTCTCGAGTTGGTTAATGCCTTTGCATTTTCCCCCATGGGTCAGTTGGCACTCTGAAGCGTTGGCCTTCCTTGCGGTTTTCATGGCTGCGTGGGTGTCGATGGCCCGCCTGCCGGGCCAGGGCTCCACGGCGCGCACCATCAAGCTGCCCGCCATCATCTGGCCCTTTGTGCTGCTGGCGCTGCTGGCGCTGGTGCAGAAACTTGCGGGGCTGATGACCTTTTGGGGCGACGTGCTGGTGATCTGGTTTTATGCCGCGCTGTGCATCACCTGCCTGATTCTTGGCTTTGCTGCCGTACCCGGTCGCACCGAAAAGCGCGGGGCTGACTCGCCCGTCACAGTGCTGGCGCTGGCGCTGGTCATCGGCGGCGTGGCGTCCACCGTGGTGGCATTGGCCCAGACCTTTGCACTCTGGGAGAACTCGCAATGGATTGCGCGCATGCCGGATTTGCAGCGCCCCGGCGGCAATCTGTCGCAACCCAATCACCTGGCAACGCTGCTGATGATGGCGCTGGCCAGTGTGGTGTTTCTTCACGAATCCAAAAAACTTTCGGCATTGCCGGGCGCCTCGCTGGTTTTTGTGTTCGGCCTGGGCCTGGCGGTGACAGGGTCGCGCGCCGGGATGCTGGGATTTGTGGCCTTGCTGGTCTGGTGGTGGGTAAAGCGCTCAAAAATCGGTAGCCAGACCACGCCCTGGGCCGCTGCCGCGGTGGGTGGCGGGTTTCTGCTGCTCTTTGGCTTGTGGCCCAGGTTTTATGCGCTGGTAGAAATGTCCGGCACTGCGGAGCCGCGTCTGCTTGACAGCGGGGGCCGGCTTCAGGTCTGGCCGCAACTGGTTGAGGCGCTTTTTGAGAAGCCCTGGTGGGGCTGGGGCATCCGTGAAGTGGCCAGGGCGCAAAATTCGGTCGCCCATGCTTATGCGTTCAGCTTGCCGTTTACCTACAGCCACAACCTGGTGCTCGATCTGGCCTTATGGCTTGGCTTGCCGATTGCCGCCATTCTGGTTCTGGCGGGAGGGGTCTGGCTGTGGCGGCGCGCTGTGGCAGCCAACCAGCTCTTGCCCTGGTATTGCCTGGCGGTTGCCCTTCCGCTGGCCGCGCATTCCATGGTGGAGTATCCGTTTGCCTATGCCTACTTCCTGGCACCGGTGATGTTCTTGCTGGGCGTCATGGAGGCGTCGCTGGGCGTGCCGCCGGTTTTTCGGCTGAAGCTGCCGATTGCCGTGGCGGCCCTGTTCGTGACCAGCGCGCTGCTGCTGTGGTCGGCGGTTGAATACTTCAGGATTGAAGAGGATTTCCGGGTGGTGCGGTTTGAGGCTTTGCACATCGGACAAACTCCCGCAAGCTACCAAAAACCCGATGTGCTGCTCTTGACGCAGTTGGGCGCCTTGCTCGAAGGCGGCAGGATGCCACCCAGGCCGGGCATGAGCGCTGATGAGCTGCTGCTGCTTAAAAACGTAGCGCTGCACTACCCCTGGACCGCCACGCAAAACCGCTACGCGCTGGCGCTGGCGCTGAACGGCCAGCCCGGGGAAGCGATGCGGCAATTGCGTGTCATGCGCGTGTTTTACGGCGAGAAAATGTATCAGGAGATCAAGGCGAACTGGAGTGCCTTGGCGAAGGACAAATATCCGCAATTGCGCGAACTGAACTTGCCTTGAGAGAAAAAAAATCCTGCTTACCCTTAATAGGGGTCAGATTCCAATTAAATCCTCAGATTCAATTACTCAAACCGTCCCAGCATCTGGACTGAGCCTCATCGTGTATCAACAATGTTGACGTTTGGTGATGAAACCGCTATCGTATCAACATTGACGCAACAAAGAGATCGACATGCTGGTAACTGTCAAAAAGTGGGGTAACAGTGCCTCCATCCGCATTCCGGCCGGGATTATGGAGGCCGCCCGGCTGCATCTGGACGATCAGGTTGATGTTCGTGAAGAGGGGGGCATTATTGTGATCGACCCCGTTCGCACCAAGGAATACGACCTGGCCAAACTGCTGGCTGGCATCACGCCGGAAAATCTGCATGATGAAGCCAATTTTGGTGCGCCCGCTGGCCAAGAGCTTTTTTGATGGTGGCTCGCTACGTGCCCGAAGCGGGAGATATTGTCTGGCTGCAGTTCGCCCCCCAGGCGGGTCATGAGCAGGCAGGCCACCAGCCGGCGTTGGTTATTAGTCCATCAGACTACAACGCCAAAACCGGCCTTTTGCTTTGTTGCCCGATGACGACGCAAATCAAGGGCTACCCGTTCGAGGTAACCCTTGCTGGAGACCGTCCGGGCGCTGCACTGGCGGACCAGGTGAAAAGCCTGGACTGGGTAGCACGCAAGGCGCGGCGCAAAGGCAAGGTATCAGCCGATGAACTGGCACAAGTCAGGGCGAAGATGGTGGCCTTGATTGGGGGTTGATTGCGCTTAATCAATGAGCGGTAATCGGGGTCAGATTTCAATGAAATCCCGCTCAAGGCGTGCGTTTTTTGACGCCAAGCGCGGTCTTGCGCGCTGGCGCTTTTGGCGCTGCCCGCGATGACGGTTTGCCCGCTACCGGCGTAGGCCAGGTCTGGCTGTTGCGCAGGGCGGTGTTCATGGCGGCGCGCGCGCCATCTGCCACGGTTTTGCTGGCGCCTTGAGCCATGCCCTTGGCCAGACCGGTGGCCATGTTGGTCGCTGTTTTCACTGCGTCCTTGGCCAGGCCGGCCGCGCGGTTTTTGGTGCTGTCAAGGGTTCCCTTCTTGGCGGCCTCTTTCATCGCATCGGCGGCAATGGTTTGAAACTGCTGGGTCAGCGCACCCCACCATTGCATCGGATCCACGACACCGCCAGCCGCCGCAAGCGATGGCTGGCTGGCCTTGGCTTTCGTTTTGGACGCGCTGGCTTTTGCGGGCCTGGCGTCAGTTGCGGGCGGTGCGACGGGTTCGGCACCGGGCTGGGCCCGCCTGATAGGCTGAGGGCGGAATCTCCAGCCCCGAAAACGTTCTGGCCGTGTCGGCGGCGCTTTGCACGCCACCGGCCACGCTGTCGGCCACCTTGAGCTTGAAGGCATTGGCCACGTCACCCATGTTGAAATTCATGCCCTTGAGCGTGGCCAGCGTCATTTTCTGCACCTCCAGCGCCTGAATCGTGGCCTTGAGTGCCAGGGCGTTCTGGTCGAGCCAGAATTGCACCGTCTTGAGTTCCTGGATGCGCTTGTCGAGTTCTTCCACATTGAGCGTGGGGGCCACCCAGTTGCCAAGGCTGGGCAACTGCGGGATGCTCTGCGCGGCGCTACCGGCCGCCTGTTTGGCCAGGTTCTGCAAAAAATCGAATCCGGGCACCAATTTGCCGAATCCGGGAAAAGAATTGTCTGCGTTGCTCATGGCGTCTCCTGGCGGGTTGTGGGCTGCGACTGTTGCAGCTTGCATTGTGCAGCGCTATGGCGGCGCGTCAACCGGGTTTTATGCTGGCCGGGCCGTCGGGCCTGCTAAGCTTGGGCGATGAAAAGCCGCTTTCACCGGGCATGCCACGCCAGGGAGATTGACCAGGCACGTTGCTTTTAACTGTTTCACTTCATGGCTTACACCTTTGCTTCGGCCACTGTTTTGCTGCTACTGATCACCGACCCGATCGGCAACATCCCGATCTTTGTCAGCGCCCTGCGCGGCGTGGCGGCCGAGCGGCGCATGCGGGTCATCCTGCGCGAAGTGCTGATTGCCTTTTTGCTGCTGCTGGCTTTCATGTTTGTGGGTGACGGTTTTTTGCGCCTGATGAACCTGAGCGAGCTGTCGCTGCAAATTGCCGGAGCGGTGGTGATGTTTCTGATTGCGCTGCGCATGATTTTTCCGTCGGCGCAACCCGATAGCGCGCCGCTGGAAGGTGAGCCGCTGATCGTGCCGCTGGCCATTCCGGCGCTGGCGGGTCCGTCGGCACTGGCCACGGTGATGCTGCTGGTGTCGCAAGCGCCGGCCCGGCGGCTGGAATGGGTTGCCGCGCTGTGCGTGACCATGACCGTCTGTGCGGTGGTGCTGGTGCTGTCGGAGCGGATTCAGCGGCTGGCAGGTGACCGCGCGATGATGGCCTTTGAGCGGCTGATGGGGCTGATTCTGGTGGCGATTTCGGTCGAAATGCTGCTGCGGGGGATACGGCTTTTTGTGATGCAGATTGGAAGCGCTGCTTAAGCAGCGGCGATTTTCTGGTCAATCGCGCCGAACACCGATAGCCCGTCCTTGCCGTTGACTTCAATGCGGATGGTGTCGCCAAACTTCATGAATTCTGTTTTGGGCTGGCCGTCCTGAATGGTTTCAATCGCGCGTTTTTCGGCAATGCAGCTGTAGCCGTGGCTCCAGTCCTTGTTGCTCACGGTGCCCGAGCCGACAATGCTGCCGGCCCGCACATTGCGGGTTTTGCAGAGGTGGGCAATCAGCTGGCCGAAATGAAAGGTCATCTCGGGACCGGCCTCGCACATGCCGACCTTGCGGCCGTTCCAGCTGCTTTGCAGCGTCAGGTGCAAGCGTCCCTTGCGCCAGGCGTCGCCGACTTCATCGAGCGTGACCGCGACCGGGCTGAAGGCCGTGGCCGGTTTGCTCTGGACAAAGCCAAAGCCCTTGGCCAGTTCGTCGGGAATCAGCTTGCGCAGAGACACGTCATTGGCCAACAACAGCAGGCGAACGCCTTCGAGCGCCTGCGCCGGGCTTGCGCCCATGGGCACATCGGCCGTGATCACGGCGACTTCGGCCTCAAAGTCGATACCAAAGGCTTCGCTGGGCACCACCACGTCGTCGCATGGGCCCAGAAAATCGTCGCTGCCGCCCTGGTACATCAGCGGGTCGGTGTAAAAGGACGCGGGCACCTCGGCGTTTCGCGCCTTGCGCACCAGCTCCACATGGCTGATGAAGGCCGAGCCATCAGCCCACTGGTAAGCCCGCGGCAGCGGCGCCATGCAGCGGGCTGGCTCAAACGGGAAGGCATGGTACGCCTTGCCGCCATTGAGCGTTTCATACAGGTCCTGCAATTGCGGCGACATGAAGTTCCAGTCGTCCAGCACCTGCTGAAGCTTGCTGGCGATGCCCGTCGCATAATGCGCCATGGCAAGATCGCGCGACACCACAATGAGCTGGCCGTCGCGTGATCCGTCTTTGTAAGTGGCAAGTTTCATCCGTGTCCTGCTTGATGGCTGTTGATGGAGGTCGATTGTGCTCTGAGCGCACTGTCAGTGCTGCCGGGCTGCGATCTGCGAGACTGCATCCGTTCGAGTCAATGTTAAATTTTAGTGCGCTGCCTGCCTGCCTGCCGATCTGCCCCCAAGCGTGGCGCGGGATGGCCGCGCCAAGCCGTCGGGGCATGGTGCACGGCGGAACTGCTTTGTGGCAACTTTTTTGTCATTCGGGGCGCATCCAATGATGCATACACCGGCAGTACCGCCTCCCGACGTTGCGCGCGGCGCGCCCACCTGGCGCGCGCTGGGCATGCTGGCAGCGGTGGTGCTGGCCGCCCATGCCCTGGTCTTGCGCAACGCGCCCAGCCAGTTCGGCCCGGTGCTGGCCCCGGCGTCACAGCGCACCCGGGTTTTCGTGACGCGCAGCATTGCGCCGCTGCCATCAGTTGAAGTTGCAGCGCCCGTGGCCGTTGCCAGGGTCATGCCCGTTGCCAAACCAGCCGACAAGCCCGCCACAGCCAAAAGACTTAAGGAAAAGGTGGCTTCAGTTCAGCAGGAACCGCTGCAGTCAGCCACTGATTTCATGGCACGAGCCGACCCGGAACCCACCGCCACCAGCGCCCCCGATGCCCCGGCCCGCACAAGCAGTGCGCCTGCCGTGACCACCGACATGCTCGACCCCGTCCAGGTCGCTGCGGCCCCCGTCACGGCGGCGGCGTCTGCTGCCACCGTCGTCAGTGCCGCCAGTGCCGCTGCAGTACCCTCAACCGGCCCCAGCCTGACCCCGATAACGGCCATTGCCTTACCCCCAAGCAGCAAGCTGGAGTACACCATGACAGGCCAAGCCAAGGGACTGACTTACTACGCCAAGGCGGAACTGGTCTGGAACAACGCAGGCAGCAGCTATGACGCCAGCATGACCGTCAGCGCGCTGTTTCTGGGTTCGCGCAGCATGACCAGCAGAGGCCAACTTGGCGCGGAAGGCTTGGCGCCGACGCGCTTTTCCGACAAGTCCAGAACCGAAGTGGCGGCGCATTTCGAACCCGATAAAGGCCAGATTTCATTCAGCGCCAACACGCCCTCGGTGCCGTGGATCAAGGGCGCGCAAGACCGGATGAGCGTTTTTTTGCAACTTGGCGGCCTGCTGGCGGGCAACCCGGCGGGGTTTCCGCCGGGCACCGCGATTTCGATGTTCACCGTCGGGCCGCGTGATGCCGACACCTGGACTTTTGTGGTGGAGGCCGAGGAAAAACTCAACCTGCCTTATGGTGAAGTGCACACGCTCAAACTTGCGCGCCAGCCCCGGCGTGAGTTCGACCAGAAAATTGAACTGTGGTACGCGCCTGCGCTGGGCTACCTGCCTGTGCGCACCAGGATCACCCAGAATAATGGGGACTATATTGACCAGCGGCTCAGCACCGTGACGCCTTCCTGAACCGCCCGCGCAGCGTTCAAGGACGTCCGCCGGCGGGCGATGTTGTGGCGCTTTGGCACCACACAGGAAAATTTACCTCCCGGTTTACGCTGTTCTCTTGAACTTGGCACTATCGTTGCTATCTGAATCAAAAGGATACAACCATGCAAATGCTTTACGACTCAGATACCTTTGTGGTGGTGCAGATTCTCGCCAACGCGCCAGAAGAATCCGCGCCTGCTCCGGCCATCCCCGAGTTGGCGCGCCACGGATTTGAAATCGTGGACAAGCGCTCCGGCAAGGAGGTGTACCTGGATGGTTCGTGGGCAGAAATGTTCCAGCAGCGCCTGAGCGCCTGGGCCCAAAAAACGCCGACCCAAGAAGAAATCGAAGACACCCTGGAAGGCTACAGCGGCTTGGCCAATACACCGATCTCGCTGCACTGACAGGCATGCTTGCGCGCCACTTTCTGGCACGCGCTCCGGGTTTCCTGCTTTGGGGTGCAATGGCAGTGTTCTCAGCTGGCTGCGCCAGCCGACCTGAAGCGCCCATCATTGAGTTGCCGGGCGGGGCTGCCGCCGCGACAACGGCAGTCAGGCTTACTGCATTGCTGCCTGCCGATGTGCTGCTCATCGGTGAACAGCATACCGCCGCGGCGCACCAGCAGATCGAGCAGCAGGTCATTGCGATTCTTGCGGCGCGTGGCCTGCTGGCTGCGCTGGCTCTGGAAATGGCCGATGCAGGGGTGAGCACCGCGGCACTCATGCCCAGCGCGACCGAGTTGCAGGTCCGCCAAGCGTTGCAGTGGGACGACAAAGGCTGGCCCTGGAAAGCTTACGGGCCTGCCGTGATGGCAGCGGTACGCGCCGGCGTGCCGGTACTGGGTGCCAACTTGCCACGCGCACAAATGCCGGGCCGCATGGCCGACCGCACGCTTGACGTTCAATTGCCGGGTCCGGCCCTTAAAGCGCAGCAACAACTGGTACGCATCGGCCATTGCAACTTGCTTCCCGAAAGCCAGATCACGCCCATGGTGCGTGTCCAGGTTGCCAGGGACATCATCATGGCCAACATGCTGAGTCAGACGGTGCTGCCCGGCAAGGTGGTGGTATTGCTGACTGGCAGTGTTCATGCCGACCGCCGCCTGGGCGTGCCACAGCACCTGCCTTCGGATATCAAGGTCAAGGCCGTTCACCTGCGCGCGGGTGCTGGCGCGGACAACGAAGCCGCCGATGCTTTTGACAGCGTTTGGCCGACGCCCGCCGTGCCGGAGACGGACGACTGCGCCGACCTGCGCAAACAATTCCCCCCGGCTTCGAAGCCCGGCTCAGCGCCAGCGCCGAACTAAGTGGGTACTGAGACGCCGGTCGAGTTTGCGCAGCGCAACCAGACGGCGGCACTGCATTCAGAATGCCAGCCGCCCGAACTCAGGCGTTCTTGCGAATCGAGTCGGCCAGCACGTTGACAATGCGTTCAATGTGCTCTTTCTCCACGATGTAGGGTGGGCAGATCACCAGGTTTTCACCGGCTGGCCGCACCAGCACGCCATGGTGGAAACAGTCCATGAAGATGTCGTAGGCCCGCTTGCCCGGCGCGCCTGCCACCGAGGACAGCTCGACAGCGCCAGCCAGCCCGAGGCTGCGAATGCTGATTACGTTGGGCAGGTCCTGCAAGCTGCTGTGCATGGCATCGCCGAGCACTTTGCCCATCTGGCCCGCACGCTCAAACAGCTTTTCCTGCTTGTACAGATTGAGCGTGGCAATGGCGGTCGCGCACGCCACCGGATGGCCTGAATAGGTGTAGCCATGGAAAAATTCCACGGCGTACTCCGGGCTGCCGGCATTGGCCTTCATCATGGCGTCGTAAATGCGATCCGAGCAGATCACGCCGCCCAGCGGGAAAACACCGTTGGTCACGCACTTGGCAAAGTTCAGCATGTCGGGCACCACACCGTAATAGTCGGCGGCAAAGTTGGTGCCCATGCGGCCGAAACCCGTGATGACTTCATCAAAAATCAGCAAGATGCCATGCTTGTCGCAGATCTCTCTTAAGCGCTTCAAGTAGCCCTTGGGTGGCAAATACCAGCCGGCGCTGCCCGCCACCGGCTCCACAATAATGGCGGCCACGTTGCTCGCGTCATGCAATGGCAAAATGCGGTTTTCCAGCTCCAGCAGAATGTCTTCTTGCCACACCGGTTCCTCCCCATTGATGTAGGCGTGATTGACCGGGTCATGGATAAAGCGCATGTGATCGACGCGTGGCAACAGTGCCGCGCCATAGACTTTGCGGTTGGCCGGAATGCCGCCCACGCTCATGCCGCCAAAGCCCACGCCGTGGTAGCCTTTCTCGCGGCCAATGAAAACGTTTCGATGACCTTCGCCGCGGGCGCGGTGATAGGCCAGCGCCACTTTCAGCGAGGTGTCGGCTGCCTCGGAGCCGGAATTGCAGAACAACACCTTGTTCAGGTCGCCCGGTGCCATGGCGGCAATCATTTCGGAGGCCTTGAAAGCCTGGTCATTGCTGGCCTGAAATGCAGTGGCGTAGTCCAGCGTGTCGAGTTGTTTTTTGATGGCTTCGTTAATCGGTTTGCGGTTGTGTCCGGCACCCACGCACCACAGGCTGGAAATGCCGTCAATCACCTGTTTGCCGTCATGCGTGGTGAAGTGCATGCCGTCGGCGGCGACAAAAATACGCGGGTCTTTCCTGAAGCTGCGGTTGGGGGTGAAGGGCAGCCACTGGTGCTCCATGTTGAAACTCTGATAAGCCATGTCGATCTCCTGGGTGGGAATGGGGTGCCAATGGATGGATCCGGTTTGAACCGTCCCGCACCCTTGCATTCTGGCACTCTTGCGGGCGGCCTGCATCAGGCATTCCATGCGGGGCGGGTGCAGGCGCGTGCCACCTGCGACAATTCATGACTTATGAATCACGCTTATATCCTGACCTTGTCCTGCCCGGACCGCCGGGGCATTGTTCATGCCGTATCCGGCTTTTTGTTCGAGCATGGCGGCAACATTGAAGAAGCGGCGCAATACAACGACCCGGACACGGGCCTGTTTTTCATGCGTGTGCAGTTCGTCTGCGACCAGCTGACTCATGAAGCGCTGTCCAGCCAGCTCACAATTCTTGCGGAGCCCTTCCAGATGGACTGGAAACTGCACGCCACCACGCAACCCATGCGAACGGTGATCATGGTGAGCAAGGAAGGCCATTGCCTGAACGACCTGCTGTTTCGCTGCAAGTCGGGCCTGCTGCCGCTGGATCTGCGCGCCATCATCTCCAACCACCGCGAGTTCTACCAGCTCGCCNNAGTTACAACATTCCCTTTCACCACTTGCCGGTCAGCGCGGCGACCAAGGCCCAGGTCGAGGCCAGGCAGTTGGAAATCATTGAGTCCGAAGGCGCCGAGCTGGTGGTGCTGGCACGCTACATGCAGGTTCTCTCCAACGATCTGTGCAAAAAGCTCGCGGGCCGCGCCATCAACATCCATCATTCATTTTTACCCAGCTTCAAGGGGGCCAAGCCCTATTACCAGGCGCATGACCGCGGCGTGAAACTGATTGGCGCGACCGCGCACTATGTGACCGGCGAGCTGGACGAAGGCCCCATCATCGAACAGGACGTGGCGCGCGTTGACCATAGCAAGACGGTGGAGGACCTGACGGCCATGGGCCGTGACACCGAAAGCCAGGTGCTGGCGCGCGCCGTGAAATGGCACAGCGAGCACCGCGTATTGCTGAACGGCCATAAAACCGTTATCTTTAAATAAGTCATGGTCACCGCAGCGCGCATTCCCCCGATTCAGTGCCTGCTGACGTTTGAAGCGCTGGCGCGGCTGCGCAGCGTGACGCAGTCGGCCGAAGAGCTTTGCGTCACGCCCAGCGCGGTCAGCCACCGCGTCAAGCAGCTTGAGCAGATCATTGGCACCAGGCTGTTTGGCCGCGCGGATTTCTCCTTGACCACGGAAGGAAGCGAGTACCTGGCGCATGTGCGTGAGGGCCTGGCCACGCTGCAAAAGTTTCCGGGCGCGGCAGGGCAAAGCGCCAACCCCGGCAAACGCAAGCTCAGGCTGGCGGTCACGCCCACCTTTGCGCGTTCCATTCTGATTCCGCGCCTGCGCCAGTTCACGGAGGCCTACCCCGAGATTGACCTCACGTTGCAGGTGTCAATTCCGCTGCTCGATGTGCAGGCCGAAGATGCCGATTTGATCGTGCGCTTTGGCACCGGGCGCTATGCCGATATGGAGCATGTCTGCCTGATCGATGATGAAGTGACGCCGTTGGCGTCACCGGCCTTCGTGCGCGAGCACGGGCCTTTCGATGTTGCCGAAGATCTGGAAGGGGAAAGTCTGCTGCGCTCACCGCTGGAGCCCTGGCGTACCTGGTTTGCCGCGCACCAGCTGGACTGGCCTGAACCGCAGGATGGCTCCCAGTTCAATGACATCGGTCTGATGTGCGACTGCGCCGCTGCGGGCATGGGTATTGGCCTCGTGCGCCTCAAGCTGGGCGCTCCCTGGCTGGAAAACGGTTCGCTGGTGCGCCTGGGCAACAACGCCGTGTTCGGGCGCAACACGCCCAGCCCCCATTCCCATTACCTGTGCTGGCACACCGGCACCATGGACCGCTGGGAATGCGCGGCGTTTGCCGACTGGCTGCGCAAGAGTCTGGGGTAATTGATTACTCCCTCGCCTTCTGGGAGGGAGTTGGGGCGAGTGGATGCATCGCCAAACTTGATCGCCACGTAGGTCGTGGTTAGCGCAGCGTAACCCGACATCCGCGTTGACCCTGATTTCCCCGTCTTCATGGCGCAGCATGAGCTGTACCGGCGCTCAATTTGAGTCCCAGCGCATTGACCACCTTCAGGATAGTGGCAAAGCTCGGGTTTCCTTCGCCGGAAAGCGCCTTGTAAAGACTCTCGCGCCCCAATCCGGTATCGCGCGCCAGCTGGCTCATTCCACGGGCACGGGCGATGGTGCCAAGGGCGCTGGCGATAAAGGCGGCATCGTCACCGGCCTCATCCATGCAGGCTTGCAGGTACAGCGCCATGTCCTCCTCGGTTTTGAGGTGTTCGGCACTGTCCCATTTGCGCAGTTTGATCGTCATGAGGGTCTCCTGCAGTTCACGCGCCAGTTGCAACGCGGTTTTGATGTCTTTGGCTTGAGTGGCTTTGTCGCCACCGGCCAGCAAAATGACCAGTTCCAGCCCACGTTGGGTGAAATACACCCGATAGCGAGGGCCAAAGTCAATGCGC
>DHWX01000137.1 GCA_002413395.1 Polaromonas sp. UBA5171
GCCAGTGGCTCCTTGACGCCTGAGGACTTGCAGCCGATCAATGCGATGCTGGCGCCCTGATGAAAATTCTGAATGGGCAGGTCTCTCGCGTGGGCCTGCATCAGCGGCGCTGCCGCAGCGCCTCATACAGGCACACGCCGCTGGCCACCGAGACGTTTAGGCTTTCCACCGCGCCGCGCATCGGGATGCTGACCAGCTCGTCGCAGGTCTTGCGCGTGAGCAGGCGCATGCCCTCCCCTTCAGCGCCCAGTACCAACGCCACCGGACCCTTGAGGTCCGCATCGTAAATCGTCTTGGGCGCATCGTCGCTGGTGCCGATACACCAGATGGCGCGCTCCTTGAGCTCCCCCAGGGTACGGGCCAGGTTGGTCACCATGAAATAGGGCACAGTCTCGGCCGCGCCGCTGGCGACCTTGGCCACGGTGGCGTTGATGCCTGCCGCGTGGTCCTTGGGCGCAATCACGGCATGGGCGCCTGCACCGTCGGCCACCCGCAGGCAGGCGCCCAGGTTGTGCGGATCGGTCACACCGTCGAGCACCAGCAGCAGCGGTTGCTCGGTGCCGGCCGCTTCCAGCTGCTCCAGCAGCTCATCGAGCGACTTGACCTGGGCCACCGCATCCACGCGGGCAACCACGCCCTGATGACCGTGGCTACCGCACATTTTGGCCAGCCGCAGGCCGTCGGACTCAATCAGCCGCACACCGGCTTCGCGGGTTCGGTCAGTGAACTGGCGCATGCGGGCGTCGCGGCGCGAGGCATCGTAAAAAACTTCCAGCACCGACCTGGGGGCGGTTTTAAGACGCACACCCACGGCATGAAAGCCAAAAAGAACTTTGGGGGAAGAAGACATGTCGGGATTATCACTGCTGGCGCCATCATGGTGATTCATCAGTCGCACCAAGCGGGCCGGACAGGAGCGCCATAATGAATATTTGCCAATAAATCCATCAATCGTGGCTAATTTGTCCAGCCTCGATAGTGATCCGCCGCTGGCAGCGCGCAGCAATTGCCGGATCGTGCGTCACCAGCACCAGCGTAGTGCCCAACTCTTCGTTGAGCGCAAACATCAGCGCCATCACGATTTCCCCGGTGGCGAAATCAAGGCTGCCCGTTGGCTCGTCGGCCAGCAGTACGGCAGGCTGCACCACAAAAGCTCGCGCCAGCGCCACGCGTTGCTGCTCACCACCCGACAGCACTTTGGGATAATGACCGAGACGCTCGCCCAGGCCGACCCGTTCAAGCATTTTGGTGGCCATCAAGCGAGCGCCTTTCATCCCGGACAATTCCAGCGGCAGCATGACATTTTCCAGCGCCGTCAAATTGCCCATGAGTTGAAAGCTCTGAAAAACAAAGCCGACTTTCTGGGCACGCAAGGCGGCACGGTCATCTTCGCTGAGGGCAAACAGGTCAACGCCCGCCAGCCGCACCGTGCCCCCGGTCGGCGTATCCAGCCCGGCAATGATCGACAGCAGCGTGCTTTTTCCCGAACCCGATGCCCCGACAATGGCTGCGGTTTCGCGGGGCGCCAAGGTAAAGTCAACATCGCGCAAAATGGTCAGGGTACCAGTCGAGTCGCTCACCGACTTGAAAACATGCTCAACGGAAATAATTGGAGTGCTTGGCAAGCTTGAAGAAGCAGCGCCAGAAACAGAAACCACGGGTTCAAACATGACGGCCTTATCAGAAAACTTCAAAGTGACCTCAGACTGTAGCAAGGTTGTCCCGGACGTGCGCGACCGATGGTTTAAGCTATTCGGTGCGTTACTGGTCGCGCTCTTGCTGGGCGTGCCCTGGCTCAACCCGGCACAGGCACAAGTTCCGACTGCCATGGTCAGCGCAAAAAAAACTGCCGGCACCATCTTGGTTGTTGGTGATTCGATCAGCGCCGAATACGGTCTCAAGCGCGGCACCGGCTGGGTGAAACTGCTGGAACAGCAACTGATCCGCGAAAAGAAAACCGCGATCGTCGTCAACGCCAGCATCAGCGGCGAGACCACATCCGGTGGGAGTTCCCGCCTGCCCGCCCTGCTGACGCAGCACCAACCCACTGTCGTGGTGATCGAGCTTGGCGGCAATGACGCGTTGCGCGGTTTGCCACTGGACATGACCGAAAAAAACCTCATCACCATGACGCAGTCATCAAAAAAGACCGGTGCCAAGGTGCTGCTGCTTGGCATGCAGGTACCGCCCAACTACGGCGATGCATATGCCACCGATTTTTCCAGCCTCTTTTCCAGGGTGGCCAAGGCTGAAAAGGTGGCGCTGGTGCCCTTCCTTCTCAAGGGCATTGCCGACGCACAAGACCCGGTCGCCAACTTCCAGGCCGACCGGATTCACCCCAACGAGCCATCACAAGCCAGAATGTTGGCCAACGTATGGCCTGAATTAAAGAAGCTTCTCAAGTGAGCATTGACCGCATTTCCGCTGAACACGTACTGGGCCAACTGGGAAGTTTTTCCGACGTGATTGACGCCAGGTCCGAGGGCGAATTCGCCGAAGACCATCTGCCCGGCGCGGTCAACTGGCCCAGCCTGCATGACGACGAGCGAAAAATTGTCGGTACGCAGTACAAGCAGATCAGCCAGTTCGAGGCCAAAAAGCTGGGTGCGGCGCTGGTGGCCAAAAACATTGCCGCGCATATCCAGCGCGACGTGCTTGGCAAGCCAAGGGAATGGCAGCCGCTGCTGTATTGCTGGCGCGGCGGCAAGCGCAGCGGCGCACTGGCATTGATTCTCGACCAAATCGGCTTCAGGGTGACGCTGCTGGATGGCGGCTACAAGGCCTTCCGGGCAGCCCTTATCGCTGATTTACCGCAACTCGCTGCGCGGCACCGCTACCTGGTAATCGCCGGCCCCACCGGCTCCGGCAAGACACGACTGCTGCAGGCCTTGGCGACCCAAGGCGCGCAGGTACTCGACCTGGAAGCGCTGGCCCATCACCGCAGCTCGGTGCTAGGCATGATTCCGGGTGTGCCGCAACCTACCCAGAAAGCCTTTGACAGTCGCATCTGGGCCGTCTTGCGCAGCTTTGACTCGACCCGCCCCGTGTATATCGAAAGTGAAAGCAAAAAGGTCGGCAATCTGGCCGTGCCAGAAGGACTGATCGCCACCATGCGTGCCAGCCCCTGCCTGCAGTTGAAGTTGCCCGAGAATGAACGGGTCGCGCTGCTGCTGGAAGACTACGATTTTTTCGTCAGGGACATCGGATTTTTCTGCGAACGGCTGATGGCCCTGACCGAAGCGCGCGGCAAGGCCACTGTGCAGGACTGGCAGGCGCGCGCACGTAGCGGTGATGTGGCCTCGGTCGTGCGTGAACTGCTGGTGAAGCACTACGACCCGGTTTACCTGCAATCGATGCGGCGCAACTTTGATCAATTCGAAACGGCCCGGGTGATCGCGCCACGCGACCATACGGTATCGGCCATGGCCGACCTGGCGCAATCCCTGCTTGTAGCCGCTCCAAAGCAAAAACCCGACCTCACCAATGAACAGTGAGGCCGGGTTGAGTTGCGGTTTATTTGCTACTTAATGTATAGCTGCTCACAAAATTCAATAAAGAACTGGAACCTGATTGGGCTTGGAGTAGTGGCACTTCCAGAACGCATCAGGACGCAGGATCCGCGGGAGCCGAGGTGCCACCGCCTTGCTGGCCGTCCGGCGCATCGTCCTCTGGCAAGTCTGGCTTGCCTTCAGCCTTGCGCTTGAGTTTTTCCTCTTTTTTCTTCTTTTTGGCCAGTTCTTTCTGGCGCTTTTCGTAGGAGTAGTTTGGAGTTGCCACAGCATGCTTTCTTGAATAATCAGGCCTTACTGTACTGCATTGGCATCAAAGCATGTCCAGCGCCTGGGCCAGGTCTGCCTGCAAGTCGGCGACGGCCTCAAGGCCCGTTGAAAAGCGCACCAGTACGCCCTTGTGCGGCCATGCGGATCCACGCATCGACGCCACGTTGTAAGGAACCACCAGGCTGACCGGACCGCCCCAGCTGTAGCCCAGCTTGAACAACCTGAGACTGTCGCAAAAATGCTCTACCTGGGGCACGCTGAAGCGCTCGTGAAACACCACGCTGAACAGGCCGGCCGCCTGGCCGGTGCCACACACGGTTTTCCAGTGGGCATGGCCGGGCGAGCCCTCCAGCGCGGGATGCCGCACCTGCGCAATTTCGGGTCGCGACTGGAACCAACCGGCCAGCGCGCGCGCGCTGCAGTCATGCGCCGCGTAGCGCAGCGCCATGCTCGGCAGCGAGCGCAGCACGGTTTCGGCGTCGTTGGCGCCCACGCCCACGCCCATGCGCATGTGCGTGCCCTTGATGCGCAGATGCAGGGCCTCATCGCGGGTGATGATGCTGCCCATCAAAACATCGCCGCCGCCGCTCGGGTATTTTGTCAAGGCCTGGACGGAAATATCCACGGATTCACCGGCCATGTCAAAAGCATTGAAAGCCAGGCCCGCACCCCAGGTGTTGTCGAGTGCGCAAATCATCCCACGGGCGTGGCAGATGTGCAGCATCTCGAGCAGGTCGGGAAATTCCATCGTCACTGAGCCCGGTGCTTCCAGCCACACCAGCCGGGTCTTGCTGCTGATCCTGTTGGCAAGGTCAGCCGGACTCATGGCCTCGTAGAGCTGATGACTGATGCCCCAAGCCACCAGCTCGCCCTCGGCCAGCGCCTTGCTGGGGCCATAAACGTTGTCTGGAATCAGCACTTCGTCGCCGGTCTTGAGCAGCGCCATATTCACCAGCGCTATGGCACTCAGACCACTGGAGGCCAGCACGCACTGCAAGCCGCCCTCCAGCGCGCACAGGCGCTCTTCCAGTGTGAAGGTGGTCGGCGTGCCATGCAGTCCATAGGTGTAGCCCGATTTATTCCGCCATTCGCGTGTGTGCATGGCGGCGACGTTGGGAAAGATGACGGTGGATGCCTTGAAAATGCCAGGTTGCGGCGCCAAGAACCCTGCAGGCGGCTGGTAGGGGTGGTGAATCAGCTGGGTGGTTTTATCGCTCATGACCGCATCGTAGTAAGTTGCCGACATCAGACAGTCCACTTGAACATGAGCTGCTCAGGGCGCAGGCTGTCGTAGCTTTCAAAGGGCTGGTGAATCCAGGGATTGGTGGGCAGCAACTCCACCGAATAGTCAGCCTGAAAGCTTGATATACCCTTGGTCCAGATCACGGCGCTGCGCAACTCGGAAATCGGTTTGTAGTTGTTGCGCAGCTGTTGAATCACCGCATTCAGGGTATGACCCGTATCGGCCAGATCATCGACCAGCAGAACCTTGCCGGCGATCTCACCCTTGGGGGTGGTGATGAAACGCGCAATGTCGAGATTGCCCCGCACCGTGCCAGAATCGGCGCGGTAGGAACTGGTTGACATGATGGCCAGCGGTTTGTCAAAAATGCGTGAAAGAATATCGCCCGGTCGCATGCCCCCGCGCGCCAGGCACAGGATGGTGTCAAACGTCCAATTGGACTGGTAAATCTTGATTGCCAGCTTTTCAATCAGGTTGTGATACTCGTCATAGCTGACATAGAGATGTTTGCCGTCTTCGGTCAACATGAGGTTGCTCCTGATTGAATAGCTGGCTGCACCCGTACTGATTGAACTGGAAACATATTTACCTGAATATTTTTACCATCCGGGCCTGGCGCTCAGGCAGCGTAAGGGTTGTGCAGCAGGATGGTGTGGTCGCGGTCGGGGCTGGTTGAAATCATGTGAATTGGCACGCCCGTGGTCTCTTCGATCCGTCGCAGGTAGTGCTGTGCAGCAGCCGGCAATTGCTCATAGCGCGTAACACCCACCGTGCTCTGGCTCCAGCCCGGCAGCGTTTCGTAAATGGGCCTGCAACGAGCAATGTCGTCGGCTCCCATGGGCAAAATATCGGTGATGTGGCCATCCAGCTCATACCCGGTGCACAGCTTTAATTCATCAATACCGTCGAGCACGTCAAGCTTGGTGATGCACAGACCCGACAAGCCATTGACCTGCGCCGAGCGCTTGAGCAACGCTGCATCAAACCAGCCGCAGCGTCGGCTGCGCCCGGTGACAACACCCTTTTCAGCACCCACGGTGCTCAGGTGGTAACCCACGGTTCCCGGTTTTTCCCAGTCAAGTTCGGTCGGGAATGGTCCACCTCCAACGCGAGTGCAGTAGGCCTTGGTGATGCCCAGGATGTAGTGCAGCATGCCGGGGCCAACCCCGGAACCGGCTGCGGCATTGCCCGCCACGCAGTTGCTGGAGGTGACATAGGGGTAAGTTCCATGATCGATGTCGAGCAAGGTGCCTTGCGCGCCTTCAAACAGCAGGTTGGCGCCAGCCTGGTGGGCGTCATTGAGTTCCCGCGAGACATCCGCCATCATGGGCTTGAGCCGCTCGGCATCTTCCATCGCACGCGCAAACACACTGTCAAAGTCAATCGCGGGCGCATGCAAAAAAGTGGTGAGGATATGGTTGTGCAGCTCAAGCAGCACGCGCAACTTGCCAGCAAAGCGCTCCGGATATTTCAGATCCTGCACCCGCAGGGCGCGCCGTGCAATTTTGTCTTCATAGGCCGGCCCGATTCCCTTGCCGGTGGTGCCGATCTTCTCGCTGCCGGCAGTCTCGCGTCGAGCTTCACGAGCGACGTCAAGCGCGGCGTGAAACGGCAGGATCAGCGGGCACGCCTCACTGACGCGCAGGCGCGAGCGTACCTCGACGCCGATTGCCTCAAGCCGCTCAATTTCCTTGAACAACTGTTCCGTTGAAAGGACCACGCCGTTGCCGATGTAGCACTTGACGCCCGGCCGCATGATGCCACTCGGAACCAGGTTGAGCGCTGTCTTGACACCATTGATCACCAGCGTGTGCCCGGCGTTGTGACCGCCCTGAAAGCGCACCACGCCCTGCGCCATTTCAGTCAGCCAGTCAACCAGCTTGCCCTTTCCTTCGTCACCCCACTGGGTGCCCACGACCACGACGTTGCGCCCGGCAACTGCGGTTTGCTTGTTTGTCATCTTCAGTTTCTCGTTAAGGGTTCTTCGGGAAAAGCAGGGCTCAGGCCTGGCCTTTCATGCAACTTTCTTCACCGGCTGAACCACCCATTGACCGGCCAGGTTTGCCAGTTCGCTGTCGCAGTCAAATTCAGTGAGTTCGTGCTCATGGCCTGGCAACACGCAAACTACGGTTTCGCCCGCCGCCCGCAGACGCGCGATGGCGTCGCGCAGCCCCACGGCTTCGCCCCACGGCGCGCATATGGCGGCCTTCAGGGCCCGAGGCGGCAGCACGCTGGCCAGCTCCTTCAAATCCAGACTAAAGCCAGCAGCCGGGCGATTGCGGCCAAACACTGCCCCGACTTCGTCATAGCGCCCGCCCCGGGCCAGCTCGGCACCCTGGCCATAAATGGCAAAGCGGATGCCGCTGTAGTAGGCGTAACCCCGCAGGTCGGCCAGATCAAAGCTGACCCGCGTACCGTTCACCTGCGCAATTCGTTCAGCGAGCCACTTTAAATTGTGTAACGCTTCAAGCACGCCAGGCAAGGGCGGAAGCGATTTTTCAGCTTCAATCAGAATTTTCTCGTCGCCATAGAGTTGCAGCAGTGCCTTCAGGCCTTCACGCGCTGCAGACGGCATGCCGCCGTTAAGACCGGCCATCAGGCTGTCCAGCGCGCTGGCATCTTTGATCGCCAGCGCGGCATGGATGAGCGCCAGGGTTGTCGCGTCAATCGTCGCGCCGGCCAGCAAGCTGCTCACGATGCGGACGTCGGCCATATCCACGCTCAATTCGGCCACGCCAGACGCTCTCAGGCAATTCAGCGCCAGCATCTGGGCTTCGAGATCAGCTTCCAGGCCCGCGTGACCATAAATTTCAGCGCCGAATTGCAGCGGTTCGCGCGTGGCATGGGGGCGATCGGCACGGGTGTGCAGCACCGGGCCGCAATAACAAAGCCGGGCAACACCGCTGCGGTTCAGCAGATGCGCATCTATGCGTGCGACTTGTGGCGTCGTGTCAGCACGCAAGCCGAGCGTGCGGCCCGACAGTTGGTCAACCAGTTTGAAAGTCTGCAGGCCCAGCGCTTCTCCGGTGCCGGTAAGCAGCGACTCCAGGTGTTCCAGCAGTGGTGGCATGACGAGTTCATAGCCGTAGCTACGGGCACTATCGAGAAACAGGCGGCGCAACTCTTCGATGTGACGCGCCTCGGAAGGCAGGACATCGGCAATTTGATCGGGCAATTGCCATGATGACGACCAGGCGGGCATTGTGATTTTTATAAACTGTTAAAAGAAGGATTTTACCGGGCCCGGGGATCGTTTTGAGAACCGCTGGCCAAGCAATGTACCAAGCAGGGCAAATACCGCGGCCTGCTTTGGTGCAGCAGGCTTTCAATTCATGCCAGTATCACCAGCAAAATCAAGCCCATCCCGATACTGCAGAGTCCAAAAAAACGGATCTGCCCATTGCCCAGTGTGAGAATCTGTTCAAAAACGCGGCGCCACCCCTTCGGCGAGACCAATGGCAACAGCCCTTCAATGACCAGCATCAGGGCCAGTGCCTGCCAAAAAATGGTGCCATCCACGGCAACTTATTTTTTTCGGGGCGCCGTGGCACTGCTACCGGATCCACGCATGGCCTTGAAGAAGTCGGATGAAGGATCAACCACCATCACGTCGCTTTTCTTGCTGAAGCTGGCCTTGTACGCATCCAGACTGCGATAGAACTGGGCAAACTGCGGATCCCGACCAAACGACTCGGCGTAAATGCGGTTGGCTTCGGCATCGCCCTCGCCCTTGATCTTCTGGGCATCCCGGTAGGCATTGGCAACCGTGACTTCGCGCTGCCGTNNGCGTCGGCGCGGATTTTTTCGCCTTCGGCAGCACCAGTGGAGCGTAACTCGTTAGCGACCCGCTTGCGCTCAGCCTCCATCCGGCGATAAACCGATTCGGTAATTGCTGCCACGTAATCGACTCGGGTCACCCGCACGTCAACCACATCCACGCCCCAAGGCTTGGCACCACGCACCGCAGCCAGCACCTGCGCTTTCACGTCAGCCATCAGCTGTTCGCGCTTGGTTGAGAGCAGATCATTGACGGTTCGCTTGTTGACCTCCTGCTGAAAGGCGTTGCGGACTACCCGATTGAGCTGATTGGCACCGGCCCGCTCGTCCAGGCCGACGTTGCGGATGTACTCGGACGGCTCGGTCACGCGCCAGCGCACATACCAGTCGATGACAACGCGCTGCTTTTCCGCCGTCAACACCGGCTCTGCGTCGGTACTGTCAAGGGTCAGCAGCCGCTTGTCGATGTACGACACGTTCTGAAATGGCGGCGGCAGCTTGAAATTGAGCCCCGGCTTGATGATCACTTCCTTGATCTGGCCGAATGCATACACCACACCAAACTGCCGCTGGTCAACCACAAACAGCATCGAGCTGAGCAGCACCAGCGCCACCAGCAACGAAGAAACGATAAATCCAACTCTATTCACTTTAGTTTTCCTTAGCGGGTTTCGCGGTCGCGAGTACGGGCTGCATCGCGCGAACGGGCATCAATGGCCAGCCCGTTGGGAAGAACGGCGGCTGGTACCGTGGGAGAAGAATCCGCGCTGCCCGAAGGCGGCGAACCATCCGCGGCGGCGGCGGCGGCACCGCCTTGCCCGGTCATCTGCATGATTTTGTCAAGAGGCAGGTACAGCAGATTTGAACCCTGGCGCGACTCGACCAGTACCTTGGTCACGTTGGTATAAACCTGCTGCATGGTGTCGATGTACAGGCGATCACGGGTCACTTGCGGCGCCTTCTGGTATTCGGTCAATACCGAGCGGAAACGCTGCGCATCACCTTGTGCCTGCGCGACAATGCGCGCCTTGTAGGCATCCGACTCTTCCTTCAAGCGCGAAGCCGAGCCCACTGCACGCGGAACAACGTCATTGGCGTAAGCTTGCGCCTCGTTCTTGGCCCGCTCACGCTCCTGACCAGCCTTGAGCACATCATCAAATGCCGCCTGCACCTGCTCGGGCGGGCGCACACCACTTTGCTGCAGATTGATGCCGACAATTTCTACGCCGACCTTGTAGCGGTCCAGAATGGTCTGCATCAACGTCCGCACACGCGGCGCGATCTGGTCGCGCTCTTCAGCCAGCGCAGAATCCATTTTCATCTTGCCGACCACTTCACGCACGGCGGTTTCAGCGGCCTGAACCACCGCATTGGCCGGGTCCTTGCTTTCGAACAGATAGGCGCGTGCATCGCTAAGGCGGTATTGAACGGCAAACTTGATTTCAACAATGTTCTCATCCTCTGTGAGCATGGCTGAGTCACGCAACCCGGTTGCCTTGATGATGTTGTCGCGGCCCACATCGACCGAGCGAATTTGCGTCACCACGACCACCTCGTGACGCTGGATCGGGTACGGCAACCGCCAGTTAAAACCGGCACCCACTGTCGAATAATATTTGCCAAACTGGGTCACAACAGCCTGCTGACCTTCCTGGACAATAAAGAAACCAGTCCCCAGCCAAATCAGAACCACTATGGCAGCGATAAGGCCCGCGCCAATACCAGCACTTTTCATGTCTGGCTGAAATCCGCCGCCATTACCACCTTTGTTTCCACCAAAGCCGCCGCGGAAGCCTCCTTTTTTCCCGCCGCCAAACAGCCCACCCAGCTTACGATTGAAATCGCGCCATAGTTCATCCAAATCGGGGGGGCCTTGATTCGGCCGCTGGTCCTGCGGGCGAGCAGCGGGCCGGTCAGGCTGCTTATCATCGTGAGGATCCCCAGGTCTGGCTTCTTCGGAAGACGGCGACTTGTCGCCGTCCCTGCCCCAACGCGGATCATTGAGGTTGAACATGCCTCGGGTGCGTTGTCTCAGCCAGCCTGGCAAGGTCGTCAATGGTTTCAGCACGGGATTCAAATTCATGGGATCAAACTCACTTTATTCAATGCAGTTTTTCAGTACAGTGCCATTGTGCCTAATCAAATTGCCGGATCAGGCATTCTCTCGGCTGTTTGGGCTGTGTCTTGTTGCCGCGCACTTGCCGCATGGCTGACCAAGAGTTCGCGCAACAGCGGCAACCCCTCACCGGTTTGAGCGCTGACAAATACCCGTTCCACGCGCCGACTCGACCCCTCAAAGGCATCCTTGAGCTCAAACATGTCACGCAGTTGCAGGGGTAAACCAGCTTTTTCAATAGCATCGAGCTTGTTGAATACCAGGATCTGTGGCACTTCAGCGGCTCCAATTTCGGACAGCACACGCTGTACCTGTTCAATTTGCTCCAGATAGTCGGGATTGGCACCATCAACCACATGCAGCAGCAAATCCGCATCGACAGCTTCCTGCAATGTAGCGGCAAAAGCATCTACCAGCCCGTGCGGCAGGTCCCGGATAAAACCAACCGTATCAGACAGTGATACCGGACCTGCACCTTCTCCCAGGTAAAGCTGCCGCGTTGTGGTGTCGAGGGTGGCAAAAAGCTGGTCCGCCGTGTAAGCGCGCGCCTTGACCAGCGCATTGAAGAGCGTGGATTTCCCAGCATTGGTGTAACCGACCAGCGAGATCGTGAAGGCGTTGCGCCGTGCCCGTTGCTTTCGCTGCGTTTGCCGCTGCTTCTTGACTTTTGCCAGGCGTTCCCTGGTGCGTTTGATGGCCTCGCCAATCATGCGCTTGTCAAGTTCGATCTGCTTCTCGCCGGGACCGCCCCGGACACCCGCGCCGCCGGTTTGCCGCTCAAGGTGAGACCAGCGCCGCACCAAACGGGTTGACACGTATTGCAAGCGGGCCAGTTCAACCTGCAATTTGCCCTCATGGCTGCGCGCCCGCTGGGCGAAAATTTCCAGAATCAGCAATGGTCCGGTCGTTGACAGGCAACTCAAGGTGTCGTTCCAGATTACGCTGCTGGGCCGGGCTGAGCGACTGGTCAAACAGAATTTCGGTGGCACCCGTGTCCTGGGCCAGTATTTTGATTTCGTCCGCCTTGCCAGAGCCGATGAACAGCGCCGCATCAGGGGCTTTGCGTTTGCACGTCACGCGAGCCACCGGCTGCAGGCCTGCGGTTTGCGCGAGCAAACCCAGTTCCTGCAGATCAGCATCAAAATTTGGCAAGCCCAGATCAACCCCTACCAGAAGGGCGAGAGCTTGCGCTTTCACCGGGGAATCGTACGAACTCAGCTGGCGGGGCTTTCTTCAGAATCGCCGGTCGCGAAACTGACAGCGCGACCCGGAACGATGGTGGAAATGGCATGTTTATAAACCATTTGGGTCACTGTGTTGCGAAGCAGAACCACATATTGATCGAAGGACTCGATCTGGCCCTGTAATTTGATCCCGTTCACGAGATAAATCGAAACAGGCACATGCTCGCGACGCAAGGTGTTGAGAAATGGATCCTGCAAAAGCTGACCTTTATTAATGCTCACGATATTTTCCGTGTTCAAAAGTTAATGAGGCTTGACCATACCACAGCCAATCACAGTTTCTGTCGTCTTAAGCCGATTCCTTGTCCGTGAAGGGGTTGTGGGAGCTTTTCATCTGGATGCGCATTGGCGTTCCCACCAGATTGAACTCCTTGCGAAACCGCCCTTCCAGGTAGCGCTTGTAGGCCTCGGTGACATGGTCCAGCGAGTTGCCGTGAATGATGATGATGGGTGGGTTCATGCCGCCCTGGTGCGCATAGCGCAGCTTGGGGCGGAATATGCCCGAACGCTGGGGCTGCTGGAACTGAACCGCTTCGAGCAGCAAGCGCGTCAACACCGGAGTGGACATCTTGCAGTTGGCCGATGCGTGGGCTTGTATGATCGCCTTCCAGACCGGCGCCAATCCCTGGCGCTTGATCGCCGAGATCGGAAGAATCGAGGCAAATTTGAGAAAACCGAGCCGGGTTTCAATCGAGCGCTCCAGTATCTCGCGCTGATAGGCATCGATCGCGTCCGATTTATTGATGGCCACCACGACTGCACGACCACTTTCAAGAATGTAGCCTGCAATGTGCGCATCCTGATCGGTCACACCCTGCGTGGCATCGAGCAGCAGCAGAACCACATTGGCACTTTCTATGGCCTGAAGAGTTTTAACGACGGAAAACTTTTCAATCGCCTCAAACACCTTGCCCTTGCGACGCAATCCGGCCGTATCAATCAACTCAAACTTCTGCCCGGCATGCTCAAACGGCACGGAAATCGCGTCCCGCGTGGTTCCTGGTAAATCGAATGCCACCAGACGCTCCTCGCCCAGCCAGGTATTGATCAAAGTGGACTTGCCAACGTTGGGACGGCCTGCCACGGCAAGCCGGATCACTGACGGATCCTGCGCTTCAGCCTCTTCGTCGATAACCGGCAAACCGAGTGGTCCCAATGCAAGATCCACCAGAGATCGCATTCCCTGACCATGGGATGCAGACACCGGGAGCACCTCGCCCAGTCCAAGCTCAAAAAATTCGGAAAACTGAACGCCTTGCGTCATGCCCTCGGCCTTGTTGGCCGTCAACACGGTTGGCTTGCCCAGTTTGCGCAGGTACTTGGCGATGTCATGGTCCTGCGCGCTAATACCGGCTCGGGCATCGACCACAAAAATCACCACGTCAGCTTCGGCTACCGCTTGCCGGGTCTGCTTGGCCATTTCCTTGTAAATGCCGGTCGTGGCATCGGGCTCGAAGCCCCCCGTGTCAATCACGATGTATTCGTGAGGACCCAGATGGCCCATGCCGTAATGACGGTCGCGCGTCAGCCCGGCCAGGTCGGCCACGATCGCGTCGCGCGTCTTGGTGAGCCGGTTAAAAATTGTCGATTTACCCACATTCGGGCGTCCGACCAAGGCAATGACAGGTTTCATCAATCAGGTTTCAGGCAAGACCGCGCTTATTCAGGCTGAAAACCGTAGACACCGCCATTCCGGGTCACCGCGATCAGAGTGTTGCCCGCCAGCACAGGCGCTGCGGCGATGGCCGAACCATCGGTCGGCAGGCGGTTCAGCAGGGAGCCGTCTTCACGTGACAGCAAATGGATAAAACCGGAGAAGTCGCCGATAGCCACGGAGCGTCCCACCACCAGCGGCGCTGTCAGACCCCGGAAACGCAGGCGGTCAGTTGACCATGCGCGTTCGCCATCGACACGCCGCCAGGCGATGACCTTGCCGTCCGCTTCCGTGCCGAACAACAGGCGGTCATCGCCATCGATACCCTGCGCGCCATTGGCCGGTTTGGTCCAGAGCAGGCTGCCGCGAGCAGCGTTGACACAGCCTATGCTGGCCTGAAAAGCGCGTGTGCAGACGATGTTGCCTTCCCTGCTGACACGCCCTACCAGATCGACAAGCCGCTCCACATCATTGATGCCGCGTGGCGAGGCAATGGGCGCTTCCCAGCGAATGCTGCCGTTGGAAGGGTTGAGGCCCGCCAAGTGACCGGCCAGGCCAACCACCAGGGTATCGCCAACCGCCAGCATCACACCATCCTGGCGCAGCACCAAAGGCTCGCTGGGGCGCTGCTGCGACCAAAGCGCGCGGCCCGTCTGGCCGTCAAAGGCATTGACTGATCGGTCTGCCGCCAGCACGAACACCCGCGCACCGGCTACAAAAGGTGCAGTGAAGACCTGGGCGCCGAGCTTGCGGCGCCACATTTCACGGCCTTCTTGCAATGCGACAAGCTCATTGGCTTTCGTCACCACCGCCACAATTTTTCCGTCACTCCCGGCACCGGCAGCAATCGGGGTGTTGAGGACCGTGCGCCAGATATCACGGCCAGACTGCGCATCAAGCAGGGCGACGGTGCCGTCGCTGCTCGCAACGGCCACACTCTGTCCAGAAACAGCCACTTCCAGCGGGAAATTCACCGACCCAATGCGAGTACTCCAGCTTTGCCGGGCGGACACCAGAGCCACTACTGGCTCGAGTTCTGCTGGTTTGGGTTTGACTGCACCACCAAAGCAGCCGCCCAAGGCCGCTACGATAATAATAGCTATCGAAACTCGAAAAATATGAGCTAAAGGCCTAAAGAACCGAATATTCATGGTTTCACTCCGGCATTCGATGCGGCAGTTGTCGGCTTGTCCTGGCCTGCGGTGGGATCCACCCCCAGCGCATTGAGTTTGAACTCAACAAGACGCCGGTACTCGGCGCGTTCGTCAAGTCCCTTGTAGGCTTTTTCGTACTCGGCCTTAGCCTCGGCTTTCTTCCCCTGGGCGGCAAGGATGTCACCGCGCCGATCAGCAGCAAGCGCTACAAAATCATTCGGGAAAGAACCTGAGAGCTGCTGCAGAGCCGCAGCATAGTCTTTCTTTTCCAGCAGCAGCCCGGCAAGACGCAGCTTGGCGACAGCCTGGTAGCCTTCATCGGAGGCTTTTTCGGCAACCCATTTCAGCGCTGAACTCGATGCCTCAAGGTTGCCTTTGTCGTAATACGCCCTGGCGGCCAGAAGACCGGCTTGCGACGCATAGATGGTGCTGCCAAACCGGTCTTTCATATCAGCCAGCGCGCGATCAATCCTGGCCGAGTCACCCGACTGCGCGGCACGTTCGATTTCGTCATACATCACGGCGCCCTGCGCAGCCTGGCTACGCTGCCAATACTGGTAGCCATTCCAGGCCGCAAAGGCACCTAAAACGGCAATCAACGCCCAGGTAATAAGATCGCCATACTGCTTCCAGAAGTGCTTGAGTTCGTCAAGCTGTTCCTGTTCTTCCAAATCGAGGGGTTTTGCCATAAATGTCTGCTGGTTCTGCCTGATAAACGGCGCGGGTTGAATGGGGTGATTGTAGAGGGCGAAAATCCGGGCTTAAACAACATCAGACTGCGCTTGACCGCGCAGGGTGTAGGCCCAGGCAGTGACATCGCTCAGCGACTGAAGCGTTTGGGTCTGTCCGCCCTCAGCTTTCTCTCCCCGCAAGGGTTTGACAGCGACGCAGCCCTGGGCGAGTTCATTAGCGCCAAAAATCAGTGCAAACCCTGCGCCACTGCTGTCGGCCTTCCTGAACTGCGACTTCACACTGCCCATGCCTTCGGCGCTGACGCCAGCGTGCATCTGCACGCTGACACCTGCCGCACGCAAGGCTTGCAGCGTTTTCAGCACCACGGGCAAGACCGAAGGTTCGGGAATCACGGCGTAGGCATTCGGCACAGGAATCGAAATGGCTTGGCCCTGCTCCTTGATGAGTTCAAGGACGCGCTCAACTCCCAGCGCCCATCCCACAGCAGGCGCGGCCTTGCCGCCCATCTGTTCAATCAGATAATCATAGCGGCCGCCTGCGCAAATGGTGCCCTGCGCACCCAGCCTGTCGGTCACAAACTCAAACACCGTGAGGTTGTAATAGTCCAGTCCACGAACCAGGCGATGGTTCAGTGTCCAGGGGATGCTGTTGGCATCGAGAATGGCTTTCAGACCGTCAAAATGCGCCAGTGAATGGGGGCCCAGAAAATCGATCAGCCGGGGCGCACTTTCGACCACGGCCTTCATGGCCGGGTTTTTGGTATCCAGAATGCGCAGCGGATTGCTGTGCAGGCGCCTACGCGCTTCCTCATCCAACGCGTCTGCATGCTGCTCGAAATGAGTGATGAGTTGCGCGCGATGCCGGGCCCGCTCGTCAGGTTGCCCCAGACTGTTGATTTCCAGGCGCCAATCGGTAAGGTCAAGCTCTCTCCATAGTGCAGCAGCAAGCAGGATCAATTCTGCGTCAACCTCGAAGCCGGAAAAGCCCAGAGCCTCAGCACCGATCTGGTGAAACTGGCGGAAACGGCCGCGTTGCGGCCGTTCACGGCGAAACATCGGGCCCATGTAATACAGACGCTTGCCGCCGTCGTAGAGCAGGTTGTGTTCCGTGACTGCCCGAACCACGCTGGCGGTGTTCTCGGGCCGCATCGTCAGGTGATCGTGATCTCCATGCTTGTCAGCGCGGTCTTCAAAAGAATACATTTCTTTTTCGACGATGTCGGTGACCTCGCCGATCCCGCGCACAAACAATTGCGTGTGCTCAAGAATGGGCGTGCGGACGTTGCGGTAGGCATAGCGCTGCATCAGGGATCGCACTTTGTCCTCAAGCCATTCCCAGCGCGCGGAATCTGGCGGCAGGATGTCGTTCATGCCCTTGACAGCAGTCAACCTTTCGGCTTTAACCAGAGACGATTTTTCCGCCGGACTGGCAGTTAATTTTTCAACCATGGACTTTAAGTGTCAGGGGGTTATTGGGGGTCAGATACCAATTTCGCCGCGATGCCACGCGTCGCCCCCGCAGGGCCAGCCTTCCGGCTGGGCGAATTTGGGCTCTGACCCAAAAAACCGCCAAAGCGCTTTTCTATATAGTTTTCCACGATGGCTTGAAATTCCTGCGCAATGCTTTCACCACGCAATGTCAGTCGTTTTTCACCATCAATAAATACCGGCGCCGCCGGCGCCTCGCCAGAACCCGGCAGACTGATGCCGATATCGGCATGCTTGCTTTCGCCTGGACCATTGACAATGCAGCCCATCACAGCGACCTTGAGCGCTTCAACACCTGGATACTGTTGGCGCCAGACCGGCATCTGGGCACGCAGGAAGTCATCGATCTGCTTGGCCAGTTCCTGAAACGTTGTGCTCGTGGTCCGCCCACAACCGGGACAGGCCGTGACACTGGGTACAAAAATGCGCAAACCCAGCGCTTGAAGAATCTCGGAAGCGATCACGACTTCCTGGGTACGCGTTTCCCCTGGCTGAGGTGTCAGAGAAACGCGAATGGTATCGCCAATACCTTCCTGCAGCAAAATGGACAGCGCCGTTGCGGATGCCACCGTGCCCTTGGTTGCCATGCCAGCTTCGGTCAGGCCAAGGTGAAGGGCGTGATCAGTGCGCGTGGCCAATTCGCGGTACACCGAGATCAGATCCTGAACACCGCTGACCTTGCAGGACAAAATAATCTGGTTGCGGCGCATGCCCATTTCCGCCGCGCGTCGGGCCGAATCGATTGCCGAGGTAATCAGCGCCTCGTACATGACTTGCCTGGGTTCCCAGGGCGTGGCACGAGCACTGTTTTCGTCCATCAGACTGGACAGCAACTCCTGATCCAGACTACCCCAGTTCACCCCTATGCGCACGGGTTTGTTCCAGCGCATCGCCACTTCTATCATCTGGCCAAACTGCCGGTCATGCTTGTCACCCTTGCCGACATTGCCGGGATTGATCCGGTATTTGGAAAGTGCCTCAGCGCAGGCCGGAAAATCCGTTAGCAGACGATGGCCATTGTAGTGAAAGTCACCAATCAACGGTACATCAATTCCCATGCGGTCAAGCTGTTCGCGTACATGGGGCACCGCCTGGGCGGCTTCTGGTGTGTTGACAGTGATACGGACCATTTCCGAGCCGGCGACTGCAAGCTCCTTGACCTGAATCGCCGTTCCAATGGCATCCACAGTATCCGTATTGGTCATGGACTGAACACGCACTGGAGCGTCGCCACCCACGGTTACCACACGGGACCCCCAAACGACGTGAGCCTGAATGGAGCGTCGCACTTTAGGGAAAGCAGACTCTATGGGGAGGCCAGGCTGCACTATTTCACCTCAAATCGGGCAACGTTATTCTTGGCCAATGCACTTAGGTCAAACACCTGCCCACGCACCTTAACCTGGGTTGCATCGGCCCTGCCGACCACCGCAGTGAGCGGCAATGCACCGGACGCACTGGCAAGCTCACCGGCAGCCAGAATACGCCGCAGCACAACCATGCCTTTTGCATCGGTCACCTCAACCCACGACTCACCTTTGGCACGAAAAGTCACAAGATCAGTGGTTCCGCCTTGCACCACCGGATGGTCGGCAAGCGCTGGTCCACTCAATGCAGCAGTGGAGATTTCCGGCGCAGACACCGACACAGAAACCGGTGCGGGTCGCTCTGCCGCCGCTGGGAGAATACCGGCATTGGCTGGACTGGCGCTTGCTACGGTCGCCGGTTTCATTGGATCGACACCAACTAACACTCTCCCTGCATCAGACTTGCGAAACGCAGTATCCGGTTTGCTGGCTGGCAGAAAAATCAGAACCAACGCCCCCAACAAGAAGGCAATACCGGTAAAAACGGCAGGCCGCGAAACCTGCTTCCACATGGGAAGCCTAGTAGCTCCGCCAGAAGAACGAAATGGTCTGTTAATACCAGACCCCTGGTCATTCAACCGGGGTGGACAGGATGGAGGCAGCCGTTCAAGAACCTGGGTCGCGTCAACTTTCAGTGTGCGGCACATGCTGGAGGCCAATGCCCTCGCAAAAACTGCATCGGGCAACAGATCAAGGCGGTCCTGCTCCAGTGCTTCAAGTTTTTTTACGGGAATCTTGAGCGACGCCGCCAACGCCGCGATGTGCAAACCTGCAGACTCCCTTGCTTCACGGAGCAATGCACCGGCTGTGCGTTCCGCCGCAACGGAATTTTGGCTACTGCCGAAGCCGCACTCAATAGTTGCAGCATCAGAGGGTGCGGTCAATGCCAGGGCAAAGTCACTCATTGAACGCCCCCTTTTCGTAGGCGGCGGCCTCAGGGGACTGGGCAAACCGTTTCTTCAACTGATCACCCAACTGCAGCACAGCCTCACGATTGTTCAGCTTGCGTTCGGTCTTGATACCAAGCCACAGGGTCTCTGCATTGGCCAATTCACTGTTATTCAAACGGCGGATATAAAACTGCGCCCGCGTCAAGTCGCCGCGTTGGTAAAGAAGTTTGGCCAGGTTGTAGCCGGTAACCGGATTTCCCGCATCCAGCTCGTAAGACTGCATCAGGCTCTGCTCAGCCTCAACAGGCTGCCCCGCGCGAACCTGGCACACTCCCAGGGTCATCAGGGTTTTGGCTTTACTTGTGTATGTCGGGTTGGCAACAGCCTGTGCAAACAACCGAAATGAATCGCTGTAGCGGGCCTGCTGGCAAAGCATCCAGCCATAGTTGTGCGCGACGTCAGCATTTCGCGGATTGAGCGTCAGCGCCTGGCGAAAACTGCTTTCCGCCATCGGAATGTCGTTGAGCCGCATGTACACCAATCCACGCAGGTTGTAGGCATCCACGTAAGTGGGGTCGGTCGCCAGGGCTTGCTTGATTTCATCGAGCGCAACTTTCGTCTGACCCTGCTCAAAATAACCGGTTGCCAGTTCAAGCCTCAGCCGCGCTCGCCGACGTTGTTCGGGTTCATCCGACTCCGTAACGATGTCTTTGCCGCTGCTGGAGGCACCCAGAACGCCTGGGGAATTGGCGCACCCTGAAAGAAAAAAGGTGCCCCAACAGACTGACACAAAGACCACACAGGTGACAAATCTCATGCATTGATCTCCTTGGCGACGACCACCTTGATGCCCCCGAGCATACCTTGCCGCTGCGCCGCCATGCGCCGATCCACGCTGGTCCGGTCCTGGACGTCGCCAGCGAGTTGCCCACAGGCCGCGTCAATGTCATCACCACGGGTTTTCCGGATCGTGGTCACAATGCCGGCATCCATCAGGATTTTCGCAAATGCCGTGATCTGCGGCATGCCTGATTGTTTCAAGCCGGAGCCTGGAAATGGATTAAAGGGAATCAGGTTGAATTTACAGGAAAGGCCATGCGCGGCATGCGCCTGCATCAGGGCAACCAACTGCCGTGCGTGCTCAGGTTGGTCGTTCACCTCATCCAGCATGCAATATTCAAACGTGATGAAGTCGCGCGGTGCCGCTGCTTGATAACGGGTGCAGGCTTGCAGCAACTCATCAATGGGGTGCTTTTTGTTCAATGGAACAAGGTAGTCTCGCAGCACATCTTGGGGTGCGTGCAGTGACACCGCCAAGGCTACCGGGCAGTCCTTGGCCAACCGGTCAATCATCCGCACGAACCCAGAGGTCGAAACGGTGACCCGGCGGCGGGACAAACCATAGCCATGGTCGTCAAGCATGACTCGCAAGGCGGGCACCAGCTGCGCGTAGTTCTGCAATGGCTCACCCATGCCCATCATGACAACGTTGGAGATCACGCGATCATCCCTGAGCAGATGCTGGCGCAGAAAATGCTCCGCAAACCAAAGCTGAAAAACAATTTCACCCGTTGTGAGATTCCGGCTAAAGCCCTGGTGCCCGGTCGAGCAAAAACGGCAACCCACTGCACAACCAGCCTGGGATGAAATACACAAGGTTCCGCGATCCGCCTCGGGAATGAATACGGTTTCAATCACATTGCCGGCACCGACATCAAACAACCATTTGACAGTGCCGTCAGAAGAGTCGCGGCGAGACACCACTTTGGGTCCCTGAATACATGCCGCACCAGCCAATTTTTCTCGCAAGGACTTCGCCAGATTTGTCATCTGTCCAAAATCTGTCGCACCTTGTTGATGAATCCATCGAAACAATTGGGTGGCGCGAAAGCGTTTTTCGCCGAGCCCCTCACAAAAGACGACCAAACCCTCCAGATCGTAGTCAAGAAGGTTGACTTTCATTGCAGTGCGCAACAGACTGAGCCGCCCCAGGCACACGACGACCCGGTTAAAGGGTGGCTGTACATGGAGACGGACATGATTAGCGAGTGTAAATGTTCATGCCCGGGAAGAAAAAGGCAACTTCCGCCTGAGCAGTTTCAACGGCATCTGAACCATGCACGGCATTGGCATCGATGCTGTCAGCAAAATCAGCACGAATGGTGCCGGCTTCCGCCTTCTTTGGGTCGGTGGCACCCATCAGATCCCGGTTCTTCAAAACGGCACCTTCACCTTCCAGCGCCTGGATCATAACGGGGCCTGAAATCATGAAAGAAACCAGATCCTTGAAAAAAGGACGCTCTTTGTGCACCGCGTAAAACGCTTCAGCTTCGCGCTGCGACAAGTGAACCATTCTGGCAGCAATGATCTTCAGGCCGGCAGCTTCAAAGCGAGCATAAATCTGGCCAATCACATTTTTCGCCACTGCATCGGGTTTGATGATGGAAAGGGTTCGTTCGATCGCCATGAGTTTTCCTTAAAATTTTAACTTGTTGGATTTTCAAATTATTCAAAAACTGAATACAACCCATAATTTTAACCTGTGGGTCTTTCAGTGTGGAGCAAGGCTGAAAAATGACGCCCCGCTGCCGCAATCAACGGTTCCCGCCGCGGTTTCCACCGCTCCGATTACCGCTTCCACGGTTCCCGCCACCAGTGCCTCCACCACGGCGCTGACCACCGATGCCGCCCGTGTTACCACCATTGCCACTGCGCCGTTGTCCCTGGTCTTGCCGCTGTCTCGTAAAGGTATCCGCGCCGATATAACCAAATGATGTTTTCATAGGGTCAGGCTGCGCTCCACCGGTGCTTTTGCCACCTTGGTCGCCACCACGCTCATCGCGCCGTCTTTGTCCCTGTGGACCACCATTTCCGGCCGGTGGACCCGACCGAAAGCCGGTGGCGGCATTACCGCCCTGATTGCGTCCCTTTCCGCCGCGACGCCGGTTGCTCCTTGATGCGGAATCGATCTGGCTCATAGGTGGCTGCAGATCGTTCGGCTCCTCGTCGGTGCCTGCTTGCGGCAAGGTATCGGTCTGGTCGGCACCGACAAGAGGAAGCCGCCCCCCCGGAATGCGGGAACGTTCATTTCTGCGAGAACCCCGGCGAGGCACATCTGTGCCTGTGCCCGCTCCCGATGAGTAACCCTGATTGTCATGCGCACCACGGGGATCAGGACGGGATTCGGAGTGTCTCACCGCGCTGGTCAACGCCCAGATATCCCGCTCGTCCAATTCAACGAAGGCACCCCGTTTGAGCCCACGCGGCAAAAGCATGGCACCATAGCGGATCCGGATGAGGCGGCTTACGGCATGGCCCACCGCTTCAAACATACGCCGAACTTCGCGGTTCCGTCCTTCGGAAATAGTGACCCTGTACCAGCAGTTGGCCCCCTCGCCACCGCCGGCCTCGATCGAACTGAACTGTGCTACACCGTCGTCAAGCGCCACCCCGTTGAGCAGGCGCTCCTTTTCCTCATTCGTCAGGGCACCCAACACCCGCACCGCATATTCACGCTCCAATCCAAACCGCGGGTGCATCAGCTTGTTGGCCAACTCCCCGGAACTTGTCAGGAGAAGCAGGCCTTCGGTATTGAGGTCAAGACGTCCAACGGACTGCCATTTGCCTTGCAACAGTTTGGGCAGCCGCCGGAATACGGTTGGCCGGTTTTGCGGATCGTCGTGCGTCACGACCTCTCCGGCGGGCTTGTGATAAGCAATGACACGTGGCGGTGGCGGGTCAATGCGCACTCGAATGGCTTTGCCATTGACCTTCACGGTATCGCCGAACTGGATGCGCTGCCCAATATGTGCGGGTTCGGCATTGACCGAAATGCGCCCCTCAAGAATTAACTGTTCCATTTCCAGCCGGGAACCAAGCCCGGCTTGTGCAAGTACCTTGTGCAGTTTTGGGGTTTCAGGCAACGGCGACAACACCCGCTTTGGCAACTCAATCGCCACATCATTTTCCTCAGCGTCAAATTGGCCTGTCACCACGTCTTCAAACCGGATGTTACTCACCGGAGGTACTGGAACACGCCGTTTGACGGGAATTGCCAGATCAGGTGCGTCGTACCCCTTGTTTTCTGACGCTGCAGCGGTTCCCTGATTTTGGTCATCAGGTGTAGTGGGAGCTTTGGGAGCCGGATGGTCGTTTTGATTCATTTTTTTACATTCATGTGCGCGAATCCGCGACGTCCCGATTTTCGGGCTTGCATTCAAGCGTATTACCGCCCTCTTTCTCTGGGTTTTTCTGGATGACTGGAACTTCCGGGCCCAGTTCCATGGAAACGGATTCGCTATCGGTCAGCTCCAGCGAGACAACCTGTTCTCCAAAAGGTGGCAGCGCAGACACTGCAAGACCAAAATCTATTTGATCAAGCATGACCAACTGATCTGCCGTACTTTCCCCGGCCGGAAGGTGGTCCAGTGACTCAACACCCAAATCGTCAAGAAACTGCCGGGTTGTTGCGTAAAGCGCGGGTCTGCCGACCGTTTCCCGGTGACCAATCACCTCAACCCAGCCGCGATCCTCCAATTGTTTGAGAAGCAGGCTGTTGATCGTCACACCACGAATGTCCTCCATGTCGCCGCGGGTCACGGGCTGCCGGTAAGCAATGATGGCAAGCGTTTCAAGCGTAGCCCGACTGTAGCGTGGAGGTTTTTCAGGGTGAAGACGGTCTAGGTATTCGCGCATTTGCGGTCGGCTTTGAAAGCGCCAGCCCGTGGCTACATGAACGAGTTCAACGCCGCGCCCTGTCCATTCGTTTTGCAGGTCTTCAAGCGCCAGCTTGAGGCTGTCGGCAGTCAGGACCCCGTTAAACAAAACACCCATTTCGCGTAATGACAGCGGTTGCTGCGCGCAGATCAGTGCTGTTTCGAGGACGCGCTTCGCATCCATCATATTCATGATTATGGTCGTTCTGAAAAAAAAGCGGAAAAAAAGCGCTTGTCCGCGCGATGCAGTCAGCGCAATCTCCCCAATAAGGGCGCGCTGCTGCAGAGGTAGCCGAAAACTACGAATTTTGATTGTATATCAGGCCCAAACCAGCAATGGCCGCCTGCAAATCAGCCGGGGGCATTACCTTGAATGCCATTTTTGTACCAGTCACGGGATGGTCAAACGCCAGTCTGCATGCGTGCAGCGCCTGCCGATCCAGACCGCATGCCACCGGTCCGCCATACAGTTCATCAGCTACCAGTGGATGACCCAGAAACGCCATGTGAACCCGGATTTGATGGGTGCGGCCGGTATGCAATTTGCACTTCACCAGACAGTACCGCTCTGCGCTTTGCAGCAACGATACCACCGTGGAGGCCGACTTGCCGGAGTTTTTTTCGAGATCTACCACTGCCATACGCAGGCGGTTGCGCGGATCACGGCCTATCGCCTCGCCCACCTGACGGACTCGCACACCCTGCCATGCACCATGCGCCAGCGCAATGTACTCCCTGGTGACGTTGCGCGCCGCGATCATCTCAATCAGTTGGTCCATCACCTGTCGCTGGCGTGCCACCACCATCAGCCCACTGGTGTCCTTGTCAAGGCGGTGCACGATGCCAGCGCGCGGTAAAAAGGACGCCTGCGGGTCATCTGCCAGCAACCCGTTGAGCAAGGTCCCGCCCCAGTTTCCCGGCGCAGGATGCACGACCAACCCCGCAGGCTTATTGATCACCCGTAAGTAAGCATCTTCAAACACAATGTCGAGCGCCATGGGTTCCGGCTTGAAAGCCTGACTTTGCAGCGTCGGCCGCAACTCGATGGTGAGTTCATCCCCCGCTTTGACCTTGGTAGACGTTTTGATCACCGTCCGGCCACCCAAGCGTACCACTCCCAGTTCAATCAATTGCTGAAGGTAGTTGCGGGAAAACTCGGGCACAATTCCGGCCAATGCCCGATCAAGACGTCCGCCATGGCTCTCTGCGGGCACTGTCACCTGCCGCAATTCCATCTCATTGCCGCCATCACCCTCCTCCGGAACGACCTCAGGCGGGTCATGTGCAGCAACGGCGCCCGATATAATCAGCTTGCTTTGTTCAGAGTCAGTCATCAAGAAGGTCGATTGCAATGTTTTCCACCAAATTATCGGTTGTTCCCAATGCATTGCCGCTTGTTGCAACCGTTTGCGTATTGTCGCTTGCAATCGCCGGCTGCTCCAGCGCTCCGACAGCGGATGAGACCGCCAACTGGAGCCCCAACAAAATTTACGCCGAAGCCAAAGACGAGGCAAATTCCGGTAACTATGAAAAGGCTGTTCCCCTTTATGAGAAGCTGGAAGGCCGTGCGGCCGGAACCCCCCTTGCACAGCAAGCGCAGCTTGAAAAGGCCTATACGCAATACAAAAATGGGGAGCCGGCCCAAGCCGTTGCCACACTTGACCGGTTTATGAAGCTGCACCCGGCCAGTCCAGCCATGGATTACGCGCTTTATCTCAAAGGCCTGGTGAACTTTAACGACAATCTCGGCATTTTTGGCTTCATCTCGGGCCAGGATTTATCTGAACGCGACCAGAAGGCCGCCAAGGAATCGTTCGAATCGTTCAAGGACCTGGTGACACGCTTCCCGGACTCGCGCTATGCGCCAGACTCCCGTTTGCGCATGAACTACATCGTCAACTCTCTGGCTCAATCTGAGGTTCACGTGGCCAGATACTATTATTCCCGGGGTGCCTACATTGCGGCGATTAATCGGGCTCAAAGTGCAATTTCCGACTACCGTGACGTTCCAGCGCTTGAGGAGGCCATTTATATTCTCTACAAGTCCTACGACGCATTGGGCATGACTGAACTGCGCGATGACACCCGTCGCATTATGGACAAAACATTCCCGCAAAGCCAGTACATGAGCAAAGGCTTCAAATCTGTGGACAATCCGTGGTACCAATTCTGGTAAGTTGCTCCAGCCGGTCCATCAATTCCTGCTCTGAAGCCAACCGATGCATTGGCGGCAGCGCTTTCATGAGTCGCCGTCCGTAGCTCATGGAAACCAGCCGGCTGTCACACACGATCAGGACGCCTTGATCGGTTTCCCGGCGTATCAGGCGTCCCGCCCCCTGTTTGAGTGCCACGGCAGCCTCAGGGAGAAAATAGTCGCTAAATGCGCTGAGCCCCTGAGACTCCAGCATTTTCCCGCGGGCTTCGACCAAAGGATCGTTCGGAGGAGGAAAAGGCAGCTTATCGATGATAACCAGCTGAAGCGCCTCACCAGGCACATCGATGCCTTCCCAGAAGGATGCTGATGCAACCAACACGCAACCCCTGCCTCCGCTTGCATTGCCTTTCCGGAACCGCTCAATCAATATCCGCTTGGGGCTATCTCCCTGAACCAGCACCTCCAGATCACCCGCGTGCTCGAAGGCGGCCCGGAGCGCATCGCCGATTGACCGTAAAGCCCGCAGCGTGGTAGTCAGCACCATGGTGCGCCCTCCCAGTTGCAGCGACCATATGGCCGCGGACTCTGCAACCTTTACCGAATGAGTTGGATCACCAGGCTTGGGAAAGTCCCGCGGAACATACACCGCGGCCTGCCGTTCATAGTCGAAAGGGCTTCCAACCCGCAGCACTTTGGCATCGGTCAGACCGCAAGACTGGGTAAACCAGCTAAGCTTGTCATCATCTCCAAGCGTTGCCGAAGTAAATACCCATGATTTCGCAAAACCTCCATCTGCGCCCAGGATTTTGTCCTTTACGGCTTTAGAAATATTCAACGGGGATTCAACCAGCCGCAGCTGCGCACCCACATCGACCCAGCGCACGCAACCTGGCTCACAGGTATTGACAAAGCATTCAGCCCGCTCTGCAAGCTCAGAGGAGCGCTCAAGCAGCCGAACAAAATCAGGTGCCACCTCGCTGACCCTCGCGAGCACAGCACAGGCCTGCTGGCACGAGACCTGAACCGCTCCCAGCGCCTGCACCCATGTGCCGGTATCCACGCCCTCAGGTGTTTGACCCACCCAGCGCAACTTGTTACCTGGAGACTGCCTGCCAACCGCCAAGCGCAACACTCGAGCAGACTGCTCGATGGCTGCACCCACCCCTTGCCAGTCCATCAGACCGCGGGCCAGTTGCAGTCCTGCAGCCAGCAAGTCACGGGCAAAATCCAGCAGTTGCCCCGTGGTGAAGTTTCTCCCCAGAAACTGCACGCCCGTCTCGTTCAACTGATGGGCTTCATCAAAAATCGCAATGCGCACCGAGGGCAGCAACTCAGCCACACCAGACTCGCGAACGGCCAAGTCGGCAAAAAACAGATGGTGGTTGATAACCACCACGTCCGCTGCCATGGCCTCCCTTCGTGCCAGATTTACATGGCAGGCGCGAAAACGCGGGCATTGCGCGCCCAGGCAATTTTCCCGTGTTGATGTCACCAGGGGAATCATTGGAGAACGTTCATCCAGCCCGGCAAGCTCCGCCAAGTCGCCGGTTCGGGTCACCCTGGACCAAATTTCAATTTTTCCCAGCGCCAGCGCTGAAACACCATCGGCCAGCCGGGTCTCCTGCCGAGCCAGCTCCATGCGGTGCAGACACAGATAACTGGCACGCCCCTTGAGAAGCGCTGTGCGCACCGGCAACCCAAGTACCTTCACCAAGTGGGGTAAATCGCGGCCAAATAGCTGGTCCTGCAAGGCCTTGGTCGCGGTGGACAGCAACACCCGCTCACCACTCAGCAATGACGGGACCAGGTAAGCAAATGTTTTACCCACACCGGTGCTGGCTTCCAGCACAATGGGATAGGCGCCTTCAATAGCATGAGTCACAGCCAACGCCATCGTGGTCTGGCCAGCACGCGGAACAAAGTACTCCGCTGCGCGCGACAACACACCACCCGGAGAAAAAACCGCTTCCACCTCAAATGACAGATTCATCAGGCAGGCTCTGGGGGGTCCAGCAATAATTCGAGATGCGATATCTGGTCGCGAAGCTGAAGGCGATGTTTTTTTAGACGTCTGAGGAGAATCTCGTCAACCGGCAAGGCACGGACAGTCGCATCCACCAGAGCATTGAGGTCCGCATGCTCAATTTTGAGCTCGATCAGCCGACGTTCCGCTGAATGTAAGTTTAAGTCCAAGATATTTTTTTCAGACACGCTGATTCGTCTGATGTCTGATAATACGTTGATTACCGCCATAAATCGAGTCTTTGCGGCTCAAGTCAGCACACAATGTCCAAGGGTTATCGAATTACAGGCTCCACCGGCATCCACAAAGGTGACCGGGACTATCAGCAGGACCAGGTCAGCTTGTTCAGCCACCTGCGTGTCCCCGGCTGCATGCTGGGCATCGTGGCCGATGGCATGGGTGGCCGAAGTGGCGGGCGTAAAGCGTCTGACCAGGTCATGATGACCGCCAAGCAACTTTTTGAGCGGTATGCACCGGATACCGACGACGCCCCTTCAATGCTCAAGCAGATCATTGAAGAAGCCCATATCGTCATCAAATTAACGGCAATATCCGCTGAACAGGAGCCGCACAGCACACTGGCGGCGTTTCTGATCAATCCGGGTGGAGACTGCCATTGGGTGCATACCGGCGACTCCCGCATCTACCACTACCAGGGCAACAAGCTGATTCACAGAACGACGGATCACTCGTATGTGCAAACGCTGGTCAACACGGGGGAGATTACCGAGGATGAGGCTAATGTTCATCCCCAATCAAATATTTTGACCGGTTGCCTGGGAACTGAAGAGGCCCCGCCCATCACGCAGCACTTCATTCCGCAATTGCGACCTGATGACACACTGATGGCATGCAGTGATGGCGTTTGGCACTATTTCAGTACCAGCGAGATAGGGTCTGCCCTGTCCATGCTGTCCCCTCGCGAAGCGACCGAATTCCTGATCCAGAAAGCCAGATCGCGTGCACGCGGTGGCGGTGACAATCTGTCGCTGGTGATCGTCAAGCTCGAACCCCTGAGCTAGGAAACCAAAAACTCTTACTCAGGCAAGGGCAAGGGCAAGGATTTTGCGGGAGGTTTGGCTTGCTTGAGTTGATCAGCTTCGTGTTGAACCCGTCGCTCCTGCGCTTGACTTTGACGTTCATTGAATTTCCTGGCTTCCTCGGCGGCAGCAGCCTGCTTGGCGGTTTGAGCGCGGATTTTTTCCTGTTGGCCCTTCAGTCTTTCAGTGTTAGCGTTGCTACTGGATTTTTCTCTGGACCGGGCTGTCGCGCCCTCATCGCGCTTCTTCTGTTCCTCATCCATTTTGGACTGGTAATCCTGCAGAGCCTTGGCGCGACGGTCTGCTTCCTGCTGCTGGTTTTCAAGCGAAGATTTCTCCTCGGTTTTTCGGATTTGGTCCGCGCCCCGAATTTTTCGTTCCTCATCATTGAGCAAAATCTCCTGTCGCCGCAGATCTGCCATTGCTTCCCGTCGCCGGCTATTTACGCCAGCCAGGCAGCTATTGACGAAAAACTTTTTGTAGCAGGCTGCGTCTTCCGCTAAAAATCCAGCCTCCAGCTTGACCCGCTCGGCACTGATTTTCGCGCGTGCCGTAACCCTGGGGTCCGACTGCGCTACAGTTGGTGTCGTTTGGGCGCTAGCCAACATACTGAGTGTCGCAAGGGAAAAGGCAACAAAAAATTGTTTCATGTCAGTGTGGTATCCACGTCTCGACGGTTCAGGGCCAAAAACTCCATGGACTGCATTTCATGCAAGCGCGAAACGGTGCGGGGAAACTCATGCAACAAGGGCCCCTCTGTATACAACGCTTCAGGAGCAACGGCAGCCGACATGATCAACTTGACACCCCGGTCATACAGAACGTCCACCAACCAGGTAAAACGCCTGGCTTCTGATGCCATTCTGACCGGCATCTGGGGAACATCGCTCAGCAACACAATATGAAACTGGCTGGCTATCTCCAGATAGTCGTTTTGCGACCGTGGCCCACCACACAAGGTTTTGAAGTCAAACCAGACCACTCCTCCCGCCTTGCGCTTGGCCTGGATCTGCCTGAACTCGATCTGCAAAACCGGATTTTCGTCCTGTGATGCTGCCAAGCGGTTAAAAGTTTCAGCCATCCCGGCATCCGCCTCAAGGCCCAGCGGAGTATGGTATATCTTGGCTTGTTCCAAGGTACGTATTCGGTAGTCTGTTCCATTGTCAACGCTGACAATTTCCATCCGGCCCTTCAGTAACTCAATGGCAGGCAAAATACGGTCCCGATTCAAGCCGTGGGGATACAGATCATCTGGATGAAAATTGGACGTTGCCACAAAACCTACACCATTTTCAAATAGGGCATCCAGCAGTCGGCGAAGAATCATGGCATCGGTAATGTCGGCGACGTGGAACTCGTCAAAACAAATCAATCGATGGCGTTTGGCGATGCGGACTCCCAACTCATCGAGGGGGTTCACTGTGCCCTGCAGGCCCCGCAATTCCCGATGCACTTCACGCATGAATTCATGGAAATGGAGTCGGGTTTTACGCTTGAGCGGTACGGCGCCATAAAAGCAATCCATCAGAAAGCTTTTGCCACGCCCCACTCCCCCATGCATGTACACGCCGCGCGGAATATCAGGCCGGTTGATCAGTTTCTTCAAAGCATTGGATCGCTGCTTCCGAAACGCCGCCCATTCAGACGCGCAGCGCTCCAGCGCATTGATCGCACGCAACTGTGCCGGGTCACTGGTGTAACCACGCGTCGCAAGTTCCGCCTCGTAGGCCGAGCGCACCAGTTGCGTCACAGACTCATTGCCCGGGTCGTCAGAAATTCAGGGCACGCTTGTCCACTGCCAATGCGGCTTCCTTCGTGGCTTCACTCAGGGTTGGATGTGCATGGCAAATGCGCGCGATGTCCTCGCTGCTGGCCCTGAACTCCATCGCCACCACGCACTCGGCGATTAGTTCGCTGGCGTATGGCCCAATAATGTGCACCCCCAAAATTTCATCCGTTGCCGCGTCTGCCAGCATCTTGACCATGCCCGTGGCGTCTCCCATGGCGCGCGCGCGGCCATTGGCCATAAAGGGGAAGGTACCCACCTTGCAAGCGCGTCCTGCCGCTTTCAGTTGCTCCTCGGTCTGTCCGACCCATGCAATCTCGGGATGGGTGTAGATCACCCAGGGGATGGTGTTGAAGTTGACATGCCCGTGCTGACCCGCAATGCGTTCAGCCACTGCAACGCCTTCCTCTTCGGCTTTGTGCGCCAGCATGGGCCCGCGCACCACGTCACCGACGGCCCAGACATTGGGCAAATTGGTTTTGCATTCATCGTCGACCACGATGGCGCCGCGTTCATTGAGTTTCAGCCCCACGGTTTCAGGAGCCAAACCGATGGTGTTGGGCATTCGACCAATCGAAACAATCAATTTGTCCACTTCCAGCGTCTGCGTTTGGCCTTTCGCATCGACATAGGCGACGGACACACCCTTTTTGCCCGATTTGATCTCACCCACCTTCACACCGAGTTCAATTTTCAATCCTTGCTTTATAAAAGCCTTATGGGCTTCCTTGGCGATCTGTTGATCCACCGCGCCCAAAAATGCGGGCAGTCCTTCCAGAACAGTAACGTCAGCACCCAGACGGCGCCAGACCGACCCCATTTCCAAGCCAATCACACCCGAGCCAATCAGGCCGAGCCTTCCAGGCACTGCACCGAGGCGCAGCGCGCCATCGTTCGAGAGGATATTGACCTCATCAAAAGGAGCGCCTGGCAACGCACGGGCGTTCGACCCCGTCGCCAAAATGATGTGCTTTCCGGAAATGACTTCCTCGGACGCGCCCGCCACCTTGATCTCATAGCCGCCATTTTTGGCGGCAACAAAGGAGCCACGACCGTGGAAAAAGGTGACCTTGTTCTTCTTGAACAGGTAAGCGATGCCATCGTTGTTCTGCTTGACGACAGTGTCCTTGCGGCCAATCATCTTTGGAACATCCAGGCTCAAGCCTTTCACCTCAATGCCGTGCTCGCCAAAGTGGTGACCTGCCTGTTCATAGTTCTCCGAGGATTGCAGCAAGGCTTTGGAAGGGATACAACCCACGTTGGTACATGTGCCGCCCAGTGCCGGGCCACCCTTGCTGTTCTTCCATTCATCAATACAGGCGACGTTAAAGCCCAACTGGGCCGCGCGAATGGCGGCAATGTAGCCGCCAGGACCACCACCGATGGCGATCACATCAAATTGTTTGGACATGTTTCTTCCAGTAAGTTCGCGGTGAGGCCGGCAGCCATCCTGCGGCGGCCAGCCTCGACCGGTTTAAATATCGAACAGCAAACGGGCCGGATCTTCCAGCGCCTCTTTCATCGCCACCAGGCCCAGCACCGCTTCACGGCCATCGATCACGCGATGGTCGTAGCTCATGGCCAGGTAGTTCATCGGGCGCACCACAATCTGGCCATTTTCAACCACGGCACGGTCTTTGGTGGCGTGCACGCCCAAAATGGCGGACTGCGGCGGGTTGATGATGGGGGTGGACAGCATGGAGCCGAACACGCCGCCGTTGGAGATGGAGAAGGTACCGCCGGTCATCTCTTCAATGCCCAGCTTGCCGTCGCGCGCCTTGGCGCCGTACTCGGCAATCTTCTTCTCGATGTCGGCAAAACTCATCTGATCCGCATTGCGCAAGATCGGCACGACCAGCCCACGCGGCGAACCCACGGCAATGCCAATGTCGAAATAGCCGTGATAAACAATGTCGTTACCGTCCACGGAAGCGTTAAGCACAGGGAATTTCTTCAGTGCATGCACGGCTGCCTTGACGAAAAAGCTCATGAAGCCAATCTTGACGCCATGCTCTTTTTCAAATTTTTCCTGGAACCGCTTGCGCATTTCCATCACTGGAGCCATGTTGACTTCGTTGAAAGTTGTCAGGATGGCATTGGTCGATTGCGACTGTAACAAACGCTCTGCAATACGGGCGCGCAGGCGGCTCATGGGGACCCGCTGCTCGGGCCGATCGCCCAGGTCAGCGGGCTTGGCGGTCGCTGCGACTTGAGGTAAAGAAGTCGTTGGAGAGCCCGAAGGAATTGTGCTGGGAGCTACTGCTTTTATAGCTCCAGGCGCTTGCGCGGCCAGCACATCGCCCTTGGTGACACGGCCATCCTTGCCGGTTCCGGGGACGGAACCGGCCGCCAGCTTGTTGTCGGCCATCAATTTGGCCGCTGCAGGCATGGCCACGCCAGCCATCGATGCGCCTGCTGCCGGAGCAGCGGTACGCTCTGGCACCGACAAAGTCGCAACTGCTGCGGGGGCAGATGCAGCCGCGCCGACCTTGCCTTCGGTATCAATTTTCGCGATGAGCTGGTCAGCGACCACCGTACCGCCATCAGGCACGAGTAGCTCGGTGAGCACGCCGGCAGACGGCGCAGGCACCTCCAGCACGACCTTATCAGTCTCAATTTCAATCAGGATTTCATCCACGGCAATTGCGTCACCGACCTTCTTTTTCCACTGCAACATGGTGGCTTCTGCCACGGACTCGGACAACTGGGGAACTTTGACTTCTACGATAGTCATTTTGATTCTTTCGGGTATATTTTTTGTTTCAGGAGTTCGTCGCAACCCTATTTAGTCGTCACAAAACCCTTAAGCTTGCCAAAGGCACCGTCCACCAGCGCTTTTTGCTGCTCCTGATGCAGATGGGAATATCCAACAGCTGGCGAAGCGGACGCTGCGCGACCCGAATAGCCAAGCTTCTGGCCTTCGGCCATGTTTTCGTGAATATAGTGCTGCACGAAGAACCAGGCGCCCTGGTTCTGCGGCTCATCCTGGCACCAGACGATGTCGGAGACATTCGGGTATTTTTTCAGCTCCGCCGAAAAAGCCTTGTGCGGGAACGGGTAGAGCTGTTCAATGCGCAAAATTGCGACATCATCAGCGGCTTTTTCATCGCGCTTCCTGAGCAGGTCGTAATAGACCTTGCCCGAGCAGGCAATGATTCGCCTGACCTTGTCAGCCTTTTTATTGATGTCTTCCTTGTGCTCGGGAATGACGGTCTGGAAGCCACCTTTGGTGAACTCGGACAACGGCGAGGTCGCGTCTTTGTTGCGCAGCAAGGACTTGGGTGTCAGAATGACCAGCGGCTTGCGCAAGTTGCGCACCATCTGGCGACGCAGCACATGGAAGATCTGGCTGGCGGTGGTGGGTTGAACTACCTGCATGTTGGTGTCGGCAGACAGCTGCATGAAGCGCTCCAGGCGCGCCGAGCTGTGCTCCGGCCCCTGACCTTCATAGCCGTGCGGCAGCATCAGCGTGATGCCGTTGACACGGCCCCACTTCACCTCGCCCGAGGCGATGAACTGGTCAATCACCACCTGCGCACCATTGGCGAAATCGCCGAACTGTGCCTCCCAGATCACCAGCGTGTTGGGATCATTGGATGCGTAGCCATACTCAAACGCCAGGACGGCTTCCTCGGACAATATGGAGTCGATGACCAAAAACGGTGCCTGGTTCTCGGCAACATTTTGCAGCGGTACGTAGGTGCCGGTGTCCCACTTTTCACGACTCTGGTCGTGAATCACCGCATGACGGTGGCTAAACGTGCCGCGACCGCTGTCTTCGCCCGACAGGCGCACCGGGTAGCCACTGGCCACCAGCGAAGCAAAGGCCATGTGCTCACCCATGCCCCAGTCCACCGGAATGTCACCGCGACCCATCGCCGCGCGGTCGTCATAGACTTTTTTGACCAGATGGTGGGGTGTCACGCTGGCCGGGATGGTGGTAATTTTTTCGGCCAGACGCTTCCACTCGGCCATGGGGATGGCAGTGTCCCCCGCATCGGTCCACTTTTTGCCCAGATAAGGGATCCAGTCCACCGCGTATTTGCTCTTGAAATTGGTCAGCACCGGGTCAAACGTGTTCTTGCCAGCATCAAGCGCCGCACGCATGGCCTTGACCATATCGTCACCCAGCGTTTCGCCCATGCCCTGCGCCGCCAGCTTGTCGGCATACAGCTTGCGCGTGCCCGGGTGTTGTGCGATCTTTTTGTACATCAGCGGCTGGGTCAGTGCCGGTGTGTCCTGCTCGTTATGGCCCAGCTTGCGGTAGCAAATGATGTCAACCACGACATCTTTCTGGAATTCCATGCGGAACTCGAGCGCCAGCTGGGTCGCCAGCACCACCGCCTCCGGATCATCGCCATTGACGTGCAGCACCGGCGCTTCGATCATCTTGACGACATCCGTGCAATACAGCGTGGATCGGCTGTCGCGAGGGTCGCTGGTGGTAAAGCCAATCTGGTTGTTGATGACAATGTGCACGGTGCCGCCGGTGAAGTAGCCACGGGTTTCAGCCAGCGCGAGCGTTTCCATGACCACGCCCTGCCCGGCAAAGGCGGCATCGCCATGCACCAGCACGGGCAGCACCTGCAAGCCCTTCGGATCAGCCCGGCGGTCCATGCGGGCGCGCACCGAGCCTTCCACCACGGGGTTCACGATTTCAAGGTGTGACGGGTTGAAGGCCAGCGCCAGATGGACAGGACCACCTGGGGTAGTCACATCCGAGCTGAAACCCTGGTGGTATTTCACGTCACCGCTGGGCAGATCTTCGGGTGCGGTATGGTCAAACTCGGCAAACAGGTCCGCCGGCACTTTGCCCAGGGAATTGACCAGCACATTCAGTCGACCCCGGTGCGCCATGCCAATGACAATTTCCTGCACGCCAACTTCGCCCCCGCGCTGGATCAACTCGTCCATGCTTGCAATAAAACTTTCACCACCTTCCAGCGAGAAGCGCTTTTGCCCCACATACTTGGTGTGCAAAAAACGCTCCAGGCCTTCGGCTGCGGTGAGCCGGTCCAGGATGTGAAGCTTCTTTTCCTTGGTGAAATTGGGCTTGCTGCGGATGCTCTCGAGCTTTTGCTGCCACCAGCGCTTTTGGTTCTGGTCGGTGATGTACATGTACTCGGCGCCGATCGTGCCGCAGTAGGTTTCATGCAGCGCATTCATCAGTTCGCGCAAGGTCATGGTAGCCTTGCCAAAGAAGGTATTGCTGGTGTTGAACACGGTCTCCTGGTCGGCGTCGCTGAATCCATAAAAGGACAAGTTCAACTGCGGGATGTCCTCACGCTCAATGCGTTTGAGAGGATCGAGATCTGCCCAACGGGCTCCAATATTCCGGTAGGTGGCAATGACCTGCTGAACCATGGTGCGCTTGCGCCCCATTTCGGTATCGGCACCAGCCACCATGACAACCTTGGCAGTACCCTGCCTTGCCCGCTCGGCAAAAGCATTGATCACGGGCTGATGCGGCACATCGCGGGTGCTGCTGCCGTCAACCGCCGGGACATGCTGCAAGGCGTCGAAATAGTCGCGCCAGGAATCAGGCACACTGCCAGGGTTGGAAAGGTAGTTTTCGTACATCTCTTCGACATAGGGCGCATTGCCGCCGAAAAGATAGGTGTTGCCTTGGTAGGCTTTATAAATAGACGCCGGTGCCTGCGAGTTGGAACTCATATATGCTGACCTCCGTTTCCCTTGGGGAAACATGAGCTGGTTAAAGCGGGTTAACTAACCTTCCGCAGCACGGCTTGACCGATTAGCGGATGCGACTGTGACAGGAAGGGCCTTCAGAAACAGCCCTGATTGTGCCACCGAAGTATTTCAAACGCAGAAACCCCTGGCGCCAGCAAGGCCTCAACAGGCTCTCCAGAAAACGGCGCAACTCCCGTCCTGTCTTGAGCTGCAGCCCACTCCAACCGGTGCGATTCGTCAAACAGTGGCAACCCGATCTCTGATCTGTTGCAAGGCAGCAGGGTCGTCCATTGTGGTCAGATCACCAGCATCGCGGCCTTCACACACCGCCTGAATAGCACGGCGCAGCAACTTGCCGCTGCGGGTCTTGGGCAGGGCTGTGACAAAGCGCACCCTGGCCGGCCGGGCGACAGCACCCAAATCGGTGTCCACGCGCTTCATGATCTCGCCTTCAAGTCTGAGCGATGCGGCGCTGTCTTGCGTCAAAGCCGCATCCTTGAGCACCACAAAGGCCATGGCCACCTGTCCTTTCAGCGCATCGGCCATACCGACCACTGCCACCTCCGCTACCTGGGGATGGCCGGATATGCTTTCTTCAATCTCGCGAGTGCCCAGCCGGTGGCCCGCCACATTGATCACGTCGTCGGTTCGGCCCAGAATAAAGTAGTAGCCGTCGGCATCGCGGATGCCCCAGTCGAAGGTACTGTAAACCATTCGGCCCGGCACCGTCTTCCAGTAGGTCTCGACAAAGCGATCATCACCTTTCCAGATGGTTTGCATGAAACCGGGCGGCGTGGGGCCTTCCAGCACCACCACGCCTTTTTCTCCAGGCCGCGTCAGTTCCTCGCCAGTGGATTCGTGCAGCAGTTTGACGTTGTAGCCATACATAGGAACGCCAGGACTGCCAAACTTGCTGGGTTTTTTCTCGACGCCGTTGGCAATGGTCAAAATGGGCCAGCCACTTTCAGTCTGCCAGTAATTGTCGATGATGGGAACATTGAGCCCTTCGCTGATCCAGCGCGCCGTCGGTTCGTCCAGCGGTTCGCCCGCCAGAAACAAAGCGCGCAGGCTGGAAAGATCATATTTTTTGAGCAACGCCGGGTCCTGCTTTTTCAGCACCCGCACCGCGGTGGGCGCACTGAACATTGCCGTGACCCTGTATTTTTCAACCAGACTCCACCAGATGCCGCCATTGGGTCGGCCATCCATGCCTTGCGTGGGCAGGCCCTCATACATGATGGTCGCCATGCCGGCAATCAGCGGGCCATAGACGATATAGCTGTGACCCACTACCCAGCCAATGTCGCTGGTTGAAAAATAGGTTTCACCGGCACGGCCGTCAAAGATGTGTTTCATGCTGGCAGCCAGCGCCACGGCATAACCGCCCGTGTCGCGTTGCACGCCCTTGGGCTTCCCGGTGGTTCCGCTGGTGTAGATGGTGTAGCTGATGGCCGTCGAGTCCAGCCATTCGCAGGGAACCTGCGCATCACAGTGCTGCTCATGCAAGTCAGTCCACAGGTGATCGCGCCCCGCCACCAACGCCATCGGTGCCAGCTTGCGATCAGCCAGCAGCACGGCCTCGGGCTGGTGGCTGGACAGGCGCAAGGCTTCGTCCAACAGCGGCTTGTAGGCCACCACCTTGCCGCCGCGCGAGCCGGCGTCGGCGCTCACAATCACCTTGGGCGTGGCGTCATCAATGCGCGAAGCCAGCGAACCGCTGGCAAAACCACCAAACACCACACAGTGAATCGCACCAATGCGCGCACAGGCCAGCATGGCAAATGCGGCTTCGGCAATCATCGGCATGTAGATCAGTACGCGGTCGCCCTTTGCTACACCCAGCGCTTTCAGGCTGGCCGCCATTCGCTGCACTTCCACCAGCAACTCTTTAAAGGTGTAGGTTTTCTCAGTGCCTGTTTCGCTCGATATGGCAATCAGGGCCGCCTGGTCAGCACGATCCGCAAGGTGCCGGTCGACGGCGTTATGGCACAAACTGGTTTGGCCCCCTTCAAACCAGCTCACAAACGGCGGGTTGTCATAGTTGCAGACCCGGTCAAAGGGCCTGTGCCAGTCAATCAATTTGGCCTGGCTTGCCCAGAACGCATCGGGCTGATCTATGGATTGGCGATAGAAATCGGCGTAGCTTGTCATGTGTTGTCTCCAGTTTGTGGATAGCTCAGATTTTGACCACCACGCGGCCGCGGATCTTGCCCGCGATCACCTCGGCCGCTTTTTCAGCAGCGCGAACCAGAGGAACCTCTTCACCGATGGCATCGAGTTTCGCCGGATCCAGGTCCGTCGCCAGACGCTCCCAAGCTTGCTGCCGGCGCGCCAGCGGCGCCATCACGCTGTCGATTCCCGCCAGCGTGATGGCGCGCAGGATAAACGGCATCACCGTGGCCGGAAAATCAGCGCCCTGTGCCAGCCCGCAAGCCGCCACCACACCGCCGTAACGGGTTTGCGCACAGGCGTTGGCCAGCGTGTGCGAGCCAACCGCGTCCACCACGGCTGCCCAGCGTTCTTTTTGCAGCGGTTTGCCCGGCGCAGAAAGCTCGGCCCGGCCCATCACAGCGACCGCACCCAACTGCTTTAAATAAGCTTCTTCAAGGGCCTTGCCCGTCGCGGCCACAACGCTGTAACCCAGCTTGCCCAGCAAGGCCACCGCCACGCTGCCAACGCCGCCGGTGGCGCCCGTGACCAGCACCTCACCATCGCCGGGCTTGACGCCATGCTTTTCCAGCGCCATCACGCAAAGCATCGCCGTGTATCCCGCCGTGCCAATCGCCATGGCCTGGCGCGTGCTGAACGCCGCCGGCAGCCGGACCAGCCAATCACCCTGAAGACGCGCCCGTTCGGCCATCAAGCCCCAGCGCGTCTCGCCCAGGCCCCAGCCGTTGTGAATGAACTTGTCTCCGGCCTTCCAGCCCGGGTGGCTGGATTCAAGCACCGTACCAGCGCCGTCAATGCCCGCCACCATCGGCCAGTGGCGCACCACCGGGCTCTTGTTGGTGATGGCCAGCGCGTCCTTGTAGTTCAAGGTGGAGTATTCGACCTGCACCATCACGTCCCCTGCGGGCAATTGCGCCTCGTCGAGAGAGACCACAGCGGCCGAGAACCCGGCGTCGGACTTGTTGAGTTGCAGGGCTTTGAACACGTGTTGTCTCCGGTTTTGTTCTTAAATTGAATTTATAATTATAAATAACATGCTTGCGTGGGGCTGACATGGATTAAGGGAAACATAGTTATTGCCGTGTCCTGAACGGGAGAACGCTACCGTCCTGGTTGCCAGCACCTAAGGAAACGCAGATTTATT
>DHWX01000124.1 GCA_002413395.1 Polaromonas sp. UBA5171
GCGTCCACGCCGCGAAAGCCCAGATCGACCACGATGTGTTTGAGCTTGAGGTTCAAATCCTGTGTCAAGTTTGTTGCCTGCTCCAGCACGGCGCTCAGGATGTGGCCATCAAAGGGGTTGCCGGGGAAGGTGCGCGCGCCAAGCATCAGCCCATGCTGGTGTGAAACCACCACCGCGCTCTTGACGCCGAATTCGTAGGGCTTGCGTGCTTTACCTTTTGCGATGCATTCCACTTCCGGCGCATGCAAGGCGTAGAGTTTGTTCTTGTCGGTTCTCTGCTGCGTACGGATGCGCTCGGCGCGCTCAAACCACATCGCCAAATCACTCGCTGCTTTGGGGTGCTCGGGTGCAAATCCCTCGACTTGCATTTTGCGTTGCACTTCGCGCATGACGATGCCCAGAACTGTGCGTTGGCGCTTGATCACTCGGCGCAGACGGCGGAACTGTTTGGCATGGGCGTAGCCACCGGCCTTCCAGCGCAAGGCTTTGCCTTCTTTGGCAAAGGTTTGTTTGAGTTGGATGCCTGCGCGCTTGGCGCTACTTGCCACCTTGTGACGCGCAATCTCCAGCAAGCGGCTGTCCACCGGGTGCGCGATGGCCCTCTCCTGCACGGTGGTGTCGACAATCACACGCTCCAGGTCTTTGGGTTTGACCGCCTCGATGGCGACGGCCGTGTCGATGGTGGCCTTGAGTAGCAGCTCCAGGCCTTCTTCACCGAGGTCACGGCGAAAGCGTCCGATTTGGGTGCCATCGCAGGGCAGGCGGTGCTCGTAGTAATCCATGCCGCTGAAGAATTGCCAGACGATGTTCTCACTCCAGCGCACCACAAGTTCTTCGTCGCTGAGGTTGAAGCTGTGCTTGAGGTAGAGCAGGCTGGCCATCAGACGAATGGGTAACTTGGGACGCCCGGCGTTGCTGCGACCTGCGCCCACCAGGGTCTCGGTGGTACCAAACATGTCCTGGTCTTTGAGGATGTGGCCAGTGCGATTCTGATGCTCGAACTTCGCCGATACCGTTGTTTCGATCTGGTTCCAGGGCAAGCGGGTCGCCAGTACCGCCAAGGGATCGTTCAAATTGATCATGGCGTCAATTCGGCTGCGAAAAAAGTCTAACGGCTGCATCATCAAATCTCCCAGGAATCAACTCTCTATAAAACGTTTCTTGAGGGAATTGGTGCACACGTTTTGTACAAAAAATCTAGTGTTTATGCGGGTTTATGGGGTTTTGCAGGGCCGACTACATCATCGCGGAACTCAATATATTTGGGGCGCTTGTAGCCGGTGAGGCGTTGCTTGCAGTAGCGCTCACATCATCTTCAGTTAGCGCAGGGTTGTTTTTGACAACAAAAACCTTAATGGCTTCGCCCTGTTGCTCGTTCACAACACCTATCACCGCGCACTCTACAACGCCGGGGCACAAGGAAATCACGTTTTCAAGTTCATTGGGGAACACATTGAAGCCTGACACAATGATTATGTCTTTCTTGCGGTCGATGATTTTGGTATATCCACGCTCATCCATGATTCCTATGTCGCTGGTCCGCAGGAAGCCGTCGGAGGTGAAGGCCTTCTCGTTTTCTTCGGGCTGCCGGTAGTAGCCCGTCATCACCTGCGGGCCTTTGATGCAGATTTCACCTGACTGGCCCAGAGCGAGGGACTGCCCGGCATCATCTTTGATCGCGATTTCAATGCTTGGCAGTGGCAAACCAATGCTGCCCGTGAATGCCTTGTTGTTCACGGGGTTGTTGGTGCCGATAGCGCAGGTTTCGCTCATGCCCCAACCCTCGATCATGGGGCAGCCCGTAACCTCCAGCCATTGCTGGGCAGTTCCTTCCGATGCTGCCATACCGCCCGCCTGCGAGATACACAGGCTGGGAAAATCAACCGTTTTGAACTGCGGGTGTTGCAGCAAGGCGTTGAACAGGGTATTGACTGCGGGCAGCATGTGAAAGGGCCGCTTCTTCATTACTGCGATGAATTTGCCAAAGTCGCGGGGATTCGGGATCAGCGTCAGATGGGCGCCCCAGCGGATGGTCAGCAAACACAGTGTTAGCGCGAAGATGTGGTACAGCGGCAACGCCGCAATATTGTTGATCTTGCTGACATCCCCGACTCGCCCAAGCGCGGGCGTAAACCACGTCTCGGCTTGCAAAATGGCGGCGACGATATTGCGGTGTGTGAGAACCGCACCTTTGGACAGACCTGTCGTGCCCCCGGTGTATTGCAAGAAGGCGATCGAATCCAGATTGGTCTGAGCAGGTTTTAGCGTCTGGTGGCTTCCCTGCGCAATGGCGTCCGTGAAAGCGGTGACCGTGCGCCCCTCATTCAGTGGGAGCTTGAATGCGGGAACCATTTTGGCCAGATGGCGAACCGCAAAGACGATCCAGTGACCGTACCAAAAACCGAGCAAATTACCCATGGATGTGATGACAACGTGTTTGACGGGTGTGCGCTCAATCACTTCGGCCAGCGTGCCCGCAAAGTTTTCAAGAATCACAATGGTGGAGGCCCCTGAGTCCTTGAGTTGGTATTCCAGTTCGCGCGCCGTGTAGAGCGGGTTGACGTTAACGCAGGTATAGCCAGCCCGCAAAACGGCTGCCATGGTCACGGCGAATTGCGGCACGTTTGGCAACATGATGGCGACACGCGCGCCAGGCTCTAGAGCCTGGTTTTGCAGCCAGGCGCCCAAGGCCAACGACAGCTTGTCGAGTTGTCTGTAAGACATCCAGCGATCCATGCAGACCGAAAACGGTTTGTCCGCATTTTTCTTGAACGAGTCTTCCAGCAGTTGATTGAGCGAGTAAAACTGTTCCGGGTCGATATCGTGGGCAACGCCATCGGGATAACTCTTGAGCCAATGCCTGTTCATAAAAATTCCTTGCAGCTGATTGTGAAAGATTCACCGCTGAATCCGCATGGGGCTTGCCCCAATGTCAGCCTGTTAGGCAGCGCCGTCAGCCAGCAAACGGCTCAATTGGGTCTCGCAGGTGACTCTTCAAGCAAGGACCGAATCAACGCTGACTCACGCTGGTCGATCATCTTCAGAAACTCGCCCAGCTTCACTGCGCTGACTCTAGGGAAAGTGCTCTATTGAAGCGGCAGGTGCCATGAGAAACTTCAACCATGCAAAGAAGAACCCTCCTCAAGCTCGGTGGTGTTTCGGCAGCCATACTGGTTATTGGTGGCGGCGCGGTGGCCCTGCTGCAGCCAGGCCTGCGAGGCGGCGCATTAAGTGCGGGGGGCCGCGACGTGTTTGTGGCTGTTGGTCGGGCTGTACTTGACAAGAGCCTGCCCGCTGACGACGGTGCGCGTCAGATCGCGCTCAATGGCCTGCTCAGCCGAATCGACATCCTGGTGCAGGCGTTGCCACTCCACGCGCAAGACGAATTGTCTCAATTGCTGGCCTTGCTGGCCAGCGCACCAGGGCGGCGCATGCTCACGGGCTTGAGCCAGCCCTGGCCAGAAGCTTCCGTGGCCGATATTCAGCAAGCGCTGCAGCAAATGCGCATGTCCATGCTGGCCTTGCGTCAGCAGGCCTATGCTGCCTTGCATGACATCACTGCGGGCGCATACTTCTCTGACGCATCGACTTGGCCCTTGCTCGGCTACCCTGGCCCCCGCAAGCTCTGAAATTCATTGAAGGCAGCATGAGTCAACTCTTAGACCCGATCAAGGTCGGTATGCAACGCGGCTGGAAAGTCTCTGGCGGCGTGCTTGGTTCGACCCCCGAAAAGATTGTCTGTGATGTCGCCATCATCGGTAGCGGCGCCGGCGCCGGAATCACTGCCGAGTTGTTGGCCAAGGCAGGGCTGCAGGTGGTGATGATTGAAGAAGGGCCGCTCAAAAGCAGTACTGACTTCAACCAGATCGAGTCTGAAGCCTACCCGTCGCTTTATCAGGAAAGCGCCGCGCGCAAGACTGAAGACAAAGCCATCACCATATTGCAGGGCCGCTGCGTTGGCGGCTCCACCACGGTGAACTGGACCAGCTCGTTTCGCACGCCTGCCTCCACGCTCAGATTCTGGCAGGAAAAGTTCGGTTTGAGTGGCTACAGCGTTGATGCCCTTGCGCCTTATTTTGCGCAGGCAGAGCAGCGCCTGAATATCTCGCCATGGCTCGTGACACCCAATGAAAACAACGATTTGCTGCGTCGTGGCACCGCCAAACTCGGGATTCCCGCCGCGGTCATTTCGCGCAATGTCAAAGGTTGCTGGAATTTGGGGTCGTGCGGCCTGGGTTGTCCGACCAATGCCAAGCAGTCCATGCTGGTCACCACCATTCCGGCGGCGCTGGATCTGGGCGCGCAGCTGCTGACCGAGACCCGGGCGGTAAAGTTTGAGCTGTCCAACGGCAGGGTGAGCGCGCTGATATGCCGTGCTGTAAAGAAAAATGGGGCATTGGCCCAGACAGAAGAGGCTCAATCAGCTATAAAAATAACGGCAAAACACTACATCCTTGCAGGCGGCGCCATCAATTCACCGGCTGTGCTATTGCGCTCGGGCGCGCCGGACCCGCACGGCCGGCTCGGGGCGCGAACCTTTTTGCACCCGGTGGTGATGTCTGCCAGTGTGTTCGAGAAAAAAGTCGAAGCCTGGAACGGTGCCCCGCAAAGCATCTACTCCGATCATTTCATGGAGACGCAGGCGATTGACGGCCCCATTGGCTACAAGCTCGAAACGCCGCCGCTGCATCCGGTGATTTTCGCTTCGACCGTCCCCGGCTTTGGTCAGGGCCAGCATGATCTGCTGACGAGTTTTCCGCACAACCACACGTTGCTGGCGCTGCTGCGCGACGGTTTCCATGATGAAGCCGCGGGTGGCCAGGTCTTGTTGCGCAGTGACGATTCCGCGATGCTGGCTTACCCGCTGACCGGCTATGTCATGGAAGGCTGCCGTCGGGCGCTGCTGTCGATGATGGAAATCCAGTTTGCCGCAGGGGCGAAGCAGGTGTTCCCCTTGCATGAAATGGCCGAACCCTATACCTCGTGGCATCAGGCGCGCGATGCGGTGAATGCGCTGCCCATGAAACCGCGGCTGCTCAAGGTGGTGAGCGCTCATGTCATGGGCGGTTGCGGCTTGGCGAGCACAGAGCAAGGCGGCGTGACCCGGCCCGATGGCGTGCACTGGCAGCTCGAAAACCTCTCGGTCCATGACGGTTCACTCTTTCCCACCAGCATTGGGGCCAACCCGCAATTGTCAGTTTATGGCGTGGCCAACCTGCTGGCGCAGGGGCTGGTCAAACGCCTGGCGGGACGGGACGTGACGCTGGCCTGACCGGTCGCCGGGTTCTCGATGCACTCCATGCTGGCGCATCTGCAACGACTCATCACTCTTTCCTTGGTTGGCGCGGCTTGCGTCTGGCTGTTTTATTTTGCAAGCAGCGCTCCGGTGCTGGCTGTTGCTGGTTTTCTTGGTATTGCACTCGGCTACTCAGGCATTCTAGCCATTGAATTCATAGCGCTCGGGTACCTCAACAAGAAGGATTCGGTACCCCGGCCCATCTGGAACGAGCTGCTCAGCGCCTGGTGGGGTGAAACCTGGCTTGCGCCGCAGGTCTTCTGCTGGCGCCAGCCTTTCCGCGCCAACGCCATTGCGGATCAACTTTCGCCGCAGCCTGAGCTGCACGGGCATCGCGGCGTGGTGTTTGTGCATGGCTTTTTCTGCAACCGGGGCTTCTGGACGCCATGGCTCAGGCGCTTGCAGGCACGCGGGCACGCCTTCGTTGCCATCAATCTGGAACCCGTGTTCGGTTCCATCGACGACTATGCGCCGCAAATAGAGGCAGCGGTTCGACGGGTCACATTCACCACCGGGTTGTCGCCGCTGCTGGTGTGCCACAGCATGGGCGGGCTGGTGGCAAGGGCTTGGCTCAAGCAAATGAAAGCCGAAGCCCGTGTGCATCATGTGGTGACGATTGGCACACCGCACCGCGGCACCTGGCTGGCTCGTTTTGGTCACGGTCAAAATAGCCGCCAGATGCGTTTGCTGTCTGACTGGCAGGCCCGGTTCGACCAGGGCATGCCCGCCAATCGTAATGCACTGTTCATCTGCTGGTATTCCAATTGCGACAACATTATGTTTCCAGCTTCGACCGCGACGCTGCCAGGCGCTGATAATCGGCTGATACGTGGGGCGGCCCATGTGCAACTCGCGTTCCTGCCGCAAGTCATGAATGCCACGCTGGCGTTGCTGGACCTCAAAGCGCCTTGAATGCTCCCCCTGCCGTGTTCAAGCCCGTCAAGGGCGCAGCGCCAGTGCATTGTTGATCACAGCTGAGAACCCCCAATCGGGATAAAAATCAGCGCTGCAGAACTGGCCTCGCTCAATCTCTAATTGAACAAGTTTCATGGCGACTGGAACTATTGCGATTTTGCCGACACCAAAAAGACTTGATGATGGCGAGCCCAAGCCGTTCGCGCCGCTTCGCTGTCCGTGTTGGCCAGAGTCTGGCAGTGCGGAGTGAAGTCGGGCTCGGTCAGTTGCCTGCAGCGCCTCAAAGCTATTAATCACAAAATACTTGCCAGAACAAAATATTTTTAATCGCCCATCTGACCAATCGACCACAAACAAGGAAAAATTTCGTGAGTAAAAAAATGAGCACAGTCTCAATGACCATCGTGGGACTTCTCGTCTTGTCATTGCATGCCATGTCGTCTGCCGCTTTCGCCGAAACCAGCGTCAGCATGGCAGAAAACACCAAGCCGCCAATGCAGATCGCCAACCAGACGGCGCTTAAAGTGGCGGTCCAGGTGAATTATGCCGATACCGTTCCCAATGGCATCAGCAAGCAAGTGATGGCGGCAAAAAATCTCTACGATCAATATACGGCGCTTGGAATGAAACCCGGCAAGGACTATGAAATTGTGATGGTATTTAGGGCCGATGGAGCCCAGTTTCTGTTGACTGACGAAGCCTACGACAAAAAAGTGAAACAGTCGCATCCGAAAGGCAATCCCAACCGGGCCATGCTTGATGAGCTGATCAAAGGCGGCGTGAAGATGTATGAATGCGGCGTGGCGATGCGATTGAAAGGCTACTCACCTCAAGACATTCTTCCCTATAGCCGAATCGTCATGTCCGGCATCGGCGCATTGGTCGATTTTGAAAAATCAGGCTATCTCGCCATCACTCCGTAATGTGTTCATCCTATTATTCCAAACGACCGACACAAAAAGCCCGCGGGAGGGTGGATGGATGCGTGTACCAATGCCAAATTGACCATTCAACAAGGCTTGCGCAGTAAAATTTTCAAATGAATGATGTTTTTGCATTGGACAAGCTGGACAAACTGATTTTGGGCAGGTTGCAGCTCAATGGTCGCGAAACCTATGACACCATCGGTGCGCAGGTTGGGCTGTCGCCCAGTGCAGTGTTGCGGCGTGTGAAAAGGCTGGAGGAGGGCGGCGTGATTGACCGCTATGTCGCGCTGATCAAGCCTGAGTCGGTCGGGCTGGGGCTTACCGCTTACGTCAACGTGCGGCTGGAAAAGCAGATCGAGAGCCACAAACGCAACCCCATGGATTTGTTTCGCGCCAGTGTTCAAAACTGGCCTGAGGTAACAGAGTGCGCGGCCTTGTCCGGAGAAATGGACTATCTGCTGCACGTACTGGTGCAGGACATGGCGCACTACAGCCGTTTTTTTATGGAAACCCTGCTCAAGCACCCCAGCGTGCAGGACTGCAAAACCAGTTTTGTGCTGGACCGGGTCAAGGCCACCACGGCCGTGCCGCTGTGAACCTTGTGGGGGAAATCACCCGGAAATCATCACTTCGCAAGCTCAGGCGGCACAAACACTGAAATACAGCGGATCGAGGTGTTGTTGCACTGCAACAATTATTATCACCGATAGTTTTTTTTGCTATTAATTGAATAGCATAATACTGGCTTTTTATAAGCGCTAAAGTTGATTACTATCAAAATTTGGCAAATCTCCCTAGTTCACCTATCCTGACAGCCGGAAAGGTGGAAATTTCAGGGAAAACCCTTATATTTGAGTCATGGTGATATCCAATACTCTTTTAAAAGCATCCCTTGAAGCGGGCAAGGGGTTTTTCCGCCAACCAGTGCAACAGGACGCCCAGCGTTCAGGCGCAGCGCTTGATGCCCAGCCCGTCATGGTGCCGATCCGCTCCATCGGTCCCGGTCACCGCGAGCGTATCGCCGTGCACCTGATGGCGCTGGGCCAGTCAGACCGTTATCTGCGATTTGGCTATGCAGCCAGCGATGAGCAGATCAGTCGTTACGTGGAAGGGCTCAATTTTGAACGTGACGAAATTTTTGGCATCTACAACCGCAAGCTGCAACTCCTTGCAATGGCGCACCTGGCGTTTTCAATCAGTCCCGAACTCCAGAGCGGTGCCGAGTTTGGTGTCTCCGTGCTGGCCAAGGCGCGTTGCCGGGGTTATGGCTCGCGCCTGTTTGATCGCGCCGTGATGCACGCCCGTAACGAAGGCGTTGACATGATGCTCATCCACGCGCTGAGCGAAAATGCCGCCATGCTCAATATTGCCCGCAAGGCCGGTGCCCGGATTGAGCGCATCGGCTCCGAGAGCGAAGCCTTTCTCAAATTGCCACTGGCCAACCTGGACTCGCGCATGACCGAAATGGTTGAAGAGCAGATGGCCCAGACCGACTACCACTTCAAGGTGCAGGCCAAAAAATTCCGCGATTTTGTGGCAACGCTGCAGGACGCGCGGCGCAGTACCTAGCCTCCACGTCGGCCACTGCATGCCATGAACGGTGCTCGCTCGCAGCGTCGCCGCGCGGCCGGGCCTGGTGTCATGAAATTACGTTATCCTAGGCGGCTTCACAACTACCGACAGCCCCTCCGTGTCCGACGCTCCTCCCAGTCGGTCTTCCAGGCCAGAAGACAAACGCGGCTTTTTGCAAAAGCTCGCTGAAATGCTCCACCCCGGTCCCGACTCCAGGGACGAGTTGATCGAAACCCTGGTGGAAGCCCAAAGCAATGACGTCATTGGCGCGCAAAGCCGCGAAATGCTTGAAGGCGTGATTCGCATGGCCGACATGACGACTGGCGATGTGATGTTGGCCACGCCGCGCATGGTGCTCATCAATATTGATGCGCCGTTTGACGAGTTGCTGCATCTGGTGATTGATACCGCCCACTCGCGCTTCCCGGTCTATGAAGGCGAGCGGGAAAACATCCTGGGCATTCTGATGGCCAAGGATTTACTCAAGCTGCAGCGCGCCCCCGAACTCAACATCAAGGCCTTGCTGCGCCCGGCCGTGTTCGTGCCGGAAAGCAAAGGCCTGAACGAGTTGCTGCGCGACTTTCGCGACAACCGTAATCATCTGGCCATCGTCATCGACGAGTTTGGACGCGTGGCGGGCCTAGTCACCATTGAGGACGTGCTGGAGCAGATCGTCGGAGAAATTGAAGACGAGTTCGACGTCGCCGAGGACGAAGGCGACATTTTTGGCCTGACTGACCACACTTACCGCGTCAGCGGCGATACCTCGATCGAGCGCGTCAACGCTGCGTTTGACGTGCTGCTACCCGAATCCGACTTTGAAACCATTGGCGGTCTGGTGGCCCACGAAATGGGCCATGTGCCCAAGCGCGGCGAAGATTTCGAGCTGGCTGGCCTGCAGTTCACCGTGCTGCACACCAAAGGCGGCGCGGTGCGCTGGTTCAAGGTCGCACCCGTCTCGGCCAGCGACTGAAGCCTCATGAAGTGGCAAGACGACATGGTCCATAGCATGGTGTCTTCACTGCCCACGCTGCCGTCCTTGCTGGAGCGCCCCAGTGAATTGCCGCGCAAGCGGCTTTCGGTGCTGCAGATCGCAGTTGTTTTAATAGCTGGTGCGGCCCATGCGGTGAGCATTGCCTGGCCTTTTCCCTTTGGTTTCGCGCAGGGCCAGCCGTTGTGGTGGCTGCAACTGCTGGCGTTGCTCGTGCTGGCCGGGCAGGTGGACGGCTGTCGCTCCCGGAGTCGCGCCGCCTGGTTGGGTGGCCTGTTTGCCACGGCGATGTTATGTGCCACCTTCTGGTGGCTGTTTATTTCCATGCACGACTATGGCGGCCTGAGCACGCCGCTCACGGTGCTCGCCATCGTTTCGCTGGCGGCCTTTCTGGCGCTGTATTATGCCGCCGCCTGCGCGCTATTTGTGCTGCTGGCCCCCGTCCATATGGGTCAACGCGCTCTTGTTTTTGCGGCGCTGTGGCTGCTGGCCGAGCTTGCCCGGGTCAAATTGCTGACCGGCTTTCCATGGGGCGAAGGCGGCTACGCCCATGTCGACGGCTGGGCCAGGCCGCTGGCGGCCTGGATCGGCGTGCATGGGCTGACTTTTCTGGCGGCACTGGTTGCAGCCTGGCTGGCAATGTCCCTGCGCGCGACCCGCCCGCGTTGGCTGCCGGTGCTGGGCGTGGTGGTGTTGAGCCTGGCGTTCGCCCGCTTGCCGGTGTCGGACGCGCGGTCTATCGGCGCGGCGGCCTTGCCGCTTGGGCCCCTGCCTGTGACGCTGCTGCAAGGCAACATTCCCCAGAACGAAAAATTCGAGAGCGGCACTGGTGTGGCCATGGCGCTTGGCTGGTATGGCGAGCAGTTGCGAGACACCAAAACCGCGTTGGTGGTCACACCCGAAACTGCGCTTCCCGTGCTGCCACAGCAACTGCCCGAGGGTTACTGGCAGACATTGCAGTCGCGCTTTGCCAGTGGCCAGCAGGCCGCGCTCGTCGGCGTGCCGCTCGGCAGCTATGAAGAGGGCTACACCAACTCGGCGGTTGGCCTCAAACCCGGCCAGAGCGAGCTCTACCGCTATGACAAACACCACCTGGTGCCGTTTGGCGAGTTCATTCCGTCGGGCTTTCGGTGGTTTACCGAGATGATGCATATTCCCCTGGGTGACTTCAACCGTGGCGCGGTCGGGCAGGCCTCGTTCGACTGGCAGGGCCAGCGGCTGGCTCCCAACATCTGCTATGAGGATTTGTTTGGCGAGGAACTGGGCGCGCGCTTTACGGATGCGGCGCTGGCTCCCACTGTGTTTGTCAACGTCAGCAATATCGGCTGGTTTGGCAATACCATCGCGATTGATCAGCACCTCCAGATCTCGCGCATGCGGGCGCTCGAGTTTGGCCGTCCCATGATTCGCGCCACCAACACTGGCCCCACCGTCATCATTAACGACCACGGCCAGGTCACGAATGCCTTGCCGCGCTACACCCGTGGCGTCTTGGTTGGCGAGGTGCAGGGGCGAGGCGGCATCACGCCTTACGCCTGGTGGGTGTCGCGCTACGGCCTGTGGCCACTGTGGGGGCTGGGCTTGGGCGTGGCGGGGCTGGCGCTGGTTTTACGGCGCCGCTAACCGCGGCTGTCGCCGCGTAAAATAAACAGTTTGGGTTATTGGGCTCTGGCCCCAATAACCCCTGCCCGCGGCGCGCCATCGGTCACTGAAGCCGCGTCCTGCTTTTGTCACAACCCGAGTTCTATGCTTACTTTCCAGCAAATCATCCTGAAGCTGCAGTCCTACTGGGCCGACCAGGGTTGCGCCCTGCTGCAACCTTACGACATGGAAGTAGGTGCCGGTACATCGCACACAGCTACTTTTTTAAGAGCACTGGGCCCTGAACCCTGGAAGGCCGCCTACGTGCAGCCGAGCCGCCGCCCGAAAGACGGCCGTTATGGCGAGAACCCCAACCGCCTGCAGCATTACTACCAGTACCAGGTCGTGCTCAAACCCGCGCCCGGGAACATTCTGGAGCTGTATCTGGGCTCACTCGAAGCGCTGGGCTTTGATCTGAAGAAAAACGACATTCGCTTCGTCGAAGACGACTGGGAAAACCCGACGCTGGGCGCCTGGGGTCTGGGCTGGGAAGTCTGGCTCAACGGCATGGAAGTCACCCAGTTCACGTATTTTCAGCAGGTGGGCGGCATTGACTGCAAGCCCATCACCGGTGAAATCACTTACGGGCTGGAACGCCTGGCCATGTATTTGCAGGGCGTGGACAACGTCTACAACCTGACCTGGACCGAGGGCCTGAGCTATGGCGACGTGTACAAGCAGAACGAGGTTGAGCAATCAACCTACAACTTTGAGCACTCCGATGCCGACTTTCTGTTCACGGCCTTCGCCGCGCATGAAAAGCAGGCCAGACATCTGATTGAGGTGCAACTGGCCCTGCCGGCTTACGAGCAGGTGCTCAAAGCCGCGCACAGCTTCAATTTGCTGGACGCGCGCGGCGCCATCAGCGTGACCGAGCGCGCCGCCTACATCGGCCGCATCCGCAACCTGGCCCGCGCCGTGGCGCAAAGTTATTACGAAAGCCGCGAGCGCCTGGGCTTTCCCATGGCGCCGCGCGAGTGGGTCGAGCAAATGGTGCCGCTAACAAAAAAGGCGGCCTGAAAATGACAACAAAAAGCCTTCTTGTTGAACTGTTCGTGGAAGAGCTGCCGCCCAAGGCGCTCAAAAAACTCGGCGATGCGTTTGCCAGCGTGCTGGCCGGGCAGCTCAAGGACCAGGGTTTGAGCAGCGCCGAATCGGTGGTAACCGCCTATGCCTCGCCGCGCCGCCTGGCCGCGCACATCAGCCACGTCTGGCTCAAGGCCGCCGACAAGGCCGCGCGGCAAAAGCTCATGCCGGTTTCCGTGGGGCTGGATGCCTTAGGCAAGGCCACGCCCGCCCTGCTGAAAAAACTGCACGCACTCGGTGCCGACGTGACCGACCCGGCCGCCGCAGTGGCTGCGCTCCAGCGCGCGCCGGATGGCAAGTCCGAGGCCTTGTTCTACGACAACCTGGTCACCGGTGCCACGCTCGACATCGGGTTGCAACAAGCGCTCGAAGAAGTCATCGCCAATCTGCCCATTCCCAAGGTCATGAGCTACCAGCTTGAAACCGATTGCGCGTTGCCCGGCTGGAGCAGCGTAAACTTTGTGCGCCCGGCGCATGGCCTGGTGGCGCTGCACGGCAGCACCGTGGTGCCGATCAAGGTGCTGGGCCTGGCAGCCGACAACATCACGCACGGCCACCGCTTCGAAGCAGCGGTTGATCCGGTGGTGCTGAAAGACGCTGACAGCTACGCCGCCACGCTGCTCAAGGATGGCGCGGTGATTGCCAGCTTTGCCGACCGCAAGGCCGAAATCGCGCGCCAGCTCGCTCAAGCGGCGGCCAGGGTCGGCCACGGTGCCCGGCCGATTGAAGACGACGCCCTGCTCGACGAAGTGACCGCGCTGGTCGAGCGTCCCAACGTGCTGGTCTGCGAGTTCGAGAAAGAGTTTCTCGATGTGCCGCAGGAGTGCCTGATCCTCACGATGAAGGCCAACCAGAAATACTTTCCGTTGCTTGATGCGCAGGGCAAGCTGACCCACCAGTTCCTCGTGGTCAGCAACATCAGCCCGCTTGACGTCAGCGCGGTGATCGGCGGCAACGAACGCGTGGTGCGCCCGCGCTTGGCCGATGCCAAATTTTTCTTTGATCAAGATCGTAAAAAGACGCTGGGATCGCGCGTGGCCGGGCTGGACAAAGTCGTTTACCACAACAAGCTCGGCTCCCAGGGCGAGCGCGTGACGCGTGTGCGCGCCATTGCCAAAGCCATCGGCCAGCAACTCGGCGGCGAGGCGCTGGCCGGGCAAGCCGATCAGGCCGCCCGGTTGGTCAAGGCCGATCTGGTCACCGACATGGTGGGCGAGTTCCCGGAACTGCAAGGCATCATGGGCCGCTACTACGCGCTCAACGATGGCCTGAGCGCCGATGTGGCTGATGCGATTGAAGACCACTACAAGCCGCGTTTTTCCGGTGACGAGTTACCGCGCAATCAGGTGGGCGTAGTGGTGGCGCTGGCCGACAAGCTGGAGACCCTGGTCGGCATGTTCGGCATCGGCAACCTGCCGACCGGCGACAAGGATCCGTTTGCGCTGCGCCGCCATGCGCTGGGTGTGATCCGAATGCTGATCGAGAAAGACCTGCCGCTTGATTTGTCAACTTTGATCTGGAACTCGACCGGCTTGACAATTGCGAAGCTATTTGAGCCTTATCCCGATTTCAATCAGGCTCGTCTCCAAGTGGAGTTGAGCGACTTCATGACGGATAGATTGGGAGGGAGCCTGCGTGAGCAGGGCTACTCTGCTAGCGAAGTGGGTGCAGTGGTTTCCGAGGGGCAGTTCCCCGAACGTCTTGACCTGCTGCAAGCGCGCCTCGCCGCCGTGCGCGCCTTCGCCGCGCTGCCCGAAGCCCCTGCTCTGGCCGCCGCCAACAAGCGCATCAGCAATATCCTGAAAAAGGCGCAGGACGTCGATCCCCATGTCAGCGAAGTGCTGCTCAAGGAACCGGCCGAAATCGCTTTGTACGCCGCGATGAAGGCCGTGACGCCCAAGGCCAACGCACAGTTCGATGCGGGCGACTACACGGCTTCGCTGCAAACCCTGGCGGCCTTGCGCGCGCCGGTCGATGCATTTTTCGATGGTGTGATGGTCAATGCCGAGGCGCTGGACCTGCGCCTGAACCGTCTGGGCCTGCTGAAAAGCCTGCACGACGCCATGAACCGTGTGGCCGACCTGTCGCGTCTGGCGGCGTGAAACTGCCCATGAGCCAGTCGGTTATCCAGAGCGCTCCGCCCGCTGGCTGGCGGGGCCACTGGAAATCGCAGTACACCGCCTGGCTGCTGTTTGCGCCGCCCGCCGTCCTGGTCGGTTTGCGCGCGGTGCTTGACTGGCTGAATGACCGGCAGAGCGGCATGTCCGCCCTGACGCTGCTGCCGCTCTCGACACCGGAGGGTCCGCTGGACCTGCTCTGGCCCGTGGCCGCGGCGGTGCTGCTGCTGACGGCCTGCGTGCTGATCATCCGCCGCATCGGCTGGCAGCGTGTCATGCCGGTGGCAGCGGGTCTGTGGCTACTGCTCTGGCTCGGTGGCAGCGCCGCGCTGCTGTATCGGCACCTCAATGAGCAGGGGTTGTTTCTGCATGAACCCGCAGTGCAAGGGGCCGCGCCAAACCCGGGTTTTGTCGCTGCGCAAGTGTTGGCCAGCCAGTTCAAGCCGCCCAGTCTGCGCGGCCTGGGCGGCACCGAACTGGTCCTGCAGGTGCCTGGGTTGGTTGCGCCGCACCGTCTGCTGATTGACGACCCGCAGGCCAGGCAGATCAGGACCGGTGACACGCTGGCGCTGCAGTTTTTGCACGGCCGTTTTTCCGGCCTGTTTGTGACCGATTGGCGGGTGGCCTCGGCCAACCTGCCTGCCCCGGCCGCCGCTACTCCGCCATAATCGTTCCATGAAACTCATCATCCTCGACCGCGACGGCACCATCAACCGCGACAGCGATGATTTTGTCAAAACCCCCGACGAATTCATACCGCTGCCTGGGGCACTGGAAGCCATTGCGCGGCTCAACCATGCCGGCTGGCATGTGGTGATTGCCTCCAACCAGTCCGGACTGGGGCGCGGCCTTTTTGACGTGACCGCGCTTAACGCCATCCACAACAAGATGCACAAGCTGCTGGCCGCCGTGGGCGGACGGATTGACGCGGTGTTTTACTGCCCGCACAGCCCGGAGGACAATTGCCATTGCCGTAAGCCGCTGCCGGGCCTGTTTGAGCAGATCGGTGCGCGTTTTGGCGTGCCCCTGAAGGGCGTGCCAATGGTTGGTGACTCCGTGCGTGATGTGCAGGCGGGTGCCGCTGCGGGCTGCGAGCCGCATCTGGTGCTCACCGGCAAGTCGGCGCGCCATCGCGCGGATGGCCCGGGCGGGCAACCCGAAGGCTTGCCGACAGGTACCGTGCAGCACGCCGACTTACCCGCGTTTGCCGATTTCATTCTGACGCGAAGCAATCAGCCAGCAACTGTTTAGCTATTAAAATAGTAGCATATTGCGGATCTTGAATGTGCGCTAGAGCACTCAGACAGCATTAAAAATGATTCATCATCCACTTGACCCCCTGGAACCACTGACATGTCCCTGATTCGATCCATCCTGCACATGCTGTGGATGATTCTCACGGTGATTCCATGGGCGCTTGCCGTTGTGATCGCCGCGCCGTTTTTGAACAGCACCCAGATTTACTGGATGTGCGCTGGCTGGCTGCGCCTGGCGGTGAACAGCGGCACGCTGATTCTGGGCATCAAGAATCGCGTTACCGGCATGGAGAACCTGCCCACCGGTAAAACCAGCGCCGCCGTGTTGCTGGTCAAACACCAGAGCGCCTGGGAAACCTTTGTCATGGTGGCGCTGATGCCGCACCCGCTGGCCTATGTTTTCAAAAAAGAGCTGCTCTATGTGCCGTTTTTTGGCTGGGCGATGGGGCGCATGGACATGATCCACATTGACCGCAGCCAGCGCACGCAGGCGTTCAGCAAGGTGGTGGCGCAGGGCAAGCGGCTGATGAGTCAGGGCACCTGGGTCATCATGTTTCCCGAAGGCACGCGGATTAACCGGGGTCAAAAAGGCGTTTATAAATCCGGCGGCACGCGACTTGCCATTGAAACCGGCGCACCAGTCATCCCGGTTGCCGTTACCTCGGCCAAGTGCTGGCCGCGCAAGGCCTTCATCAAGAAACCGGGTGTGGTGGATTTTTCGATTGGCAAGCCGATTGACAGCACCGGCCGCAAGCCCGACGAACTGATGCGCGAAGTCGAGGCCTGGATCGAAGCCGAAATGCACCGGCTTGACCCCGAGGCCTATGCGGGTACGGGCGCAGCGCAAGCCGGTGGGCCACATTAAATTACCATGATGCAAAGGCTGCTTCAGTTCACGTTCGATTTTTTCGAGTCAGCGCCTGCGGCCCCCACGACTCACTCTGCGGGCGTTGACAAGTCGTCCCCTCAACCCGTGCAGCAAGTGCCGGCACCAGCCAGCTTTGCCCACCCGCGCGCCACGCGCCAGGCCATGCTTGATGGCATCCCGGTAGCTTATGCATTCAAGCGTGGCAAGCGCCGCACGATTGGTTTTTCGGTCTGTGCCGACGGGTTGGCAGTGAGCGCTCCCAAGTGGGTGCCACTTTATGAAATTGACAAGGCCGTGCTCGAAAAGTCGGACTGGATCCTAAAGAAGCTGCAACAAACCCGCGAGCGCCATGCGCGGCTGGAGTCTGCGCGCATTGACTGGAAAGACGGGGTGACCTTGCCTTTCCTGGGCCAAATGATGACAGTGCTGATTGATCCACACCATGCGTTTGGCAATGCCGGTGCTGAACTCAAACCCAGCGCCGCCGAAGCGTTGACACTTCATGTGAGCCTGCCCCACAGCGCCACACCCGAGCAGCTCCGCGACGCCGTGCAAGCGTGGCTGATGCGCCAGGCCAGGCGCATTTTCACCGAGCGGCTGGATCATTTTTCCCCCCCTCTGGGTGTGCGGTGGCGCAAGCTCAGCCTGTCCAGCGCCGGCACGCGCTGGGGCAGCGCCAGTGCCGACGGCGCTATCCGCCTGAACTGGCGGCTGGTGCATTTCAAGCTCCCGGTGCTCGACTACGTGGTGGTTCACGAGCTGAGTCATTTGCGTGTGATGGACCACAGCCCGCGGTTTTGGGACACTGTGCGGGAGGTGGTGCCCGACTACGCCCAATTGCGCGGTCAGCTCAGGGATGAAGGCATTCCCAGGTGGTGAGGCCTTGGGCTATAAGGCAAAATGATTCACCAGACTGCTGCGCGTTAGCTGAAATAACCCCGGCGGATTGAGTATTCGAGTAAAAAAGTAGTACAACAAATGTTATTTTTGGTAACATCGTTAAAGTATGAAAATCATCAAATTGATGCCGCTAAATTGATAGCAATGACTCAATATATTTCCCATGAACGACAAACTTATCCTTGTAGTTGAAGACAACCCCGACCACTTGGAGCTGACCGTGCTGACGCTTGAAGATCATGGCGTGAACGCCGAGATCGCCGTGGCGCGGGATGGTGCCCAGGCGCTTGATTACCTGTTTGGGCAAGGCAGCCACGCGGGCCGCGACACTCACAAGCAGCCCGCTTTTATTCTGCTCGACATGAAACTGCCCAAGTTGTCGGGGCTTGATGTGCTGCGCAGCGTGCGTCGCAACCCGCTTACTGCCCTGGTACCGGTGGTCATGTTGACGTCATCCAGCGAACGCTCCGACATGGTGGCCTGCTACCAGGCGGGCGCCAACGGCTTCGTGCGCAAGCCGGTTGATTTTTCGGAATTCTCTGAAAAGCTAAATCGTCTTCAGGCCTACTGGCTGGGCGTCAACGAATCCATCGCAACGGTCTGACGCGCTGTTGCGCGCCTCTTGCAAAAGGGAGCGATGAAAATCACGCTGCGCACCCGTCTTGTCCTGCTGGTAATCGTCGGCCTTACCCCGTTATTGGGCCTGGCCTTGATCGAGGCCTGGATGAACGTGGACAATGCCAGCAGTCGGGCTTCTCATTCTCAGCGAGGCGCTGTCACACTGGTGGCGGCTCACCAGGAGCGGGTACTTGAGTCCGTGCACCACCTTTTGTATTCAATCACCAAGAGCCCCGAGCTGGTGAATGGCAACCCCGCGGACTGCCAGCGTTATCTTAAGAGCCTGAAAGATGAGTTTCCGCTGTATGACGACCTGGCGCTGATCGGCCGTGACGGGTTCGTTCGCTGCAATAACTCGAACAACCTGCCGCGCGTGTTTCTCGGTGACCGTAATTATTTTCAAGCGGCCCTGACGCAGCGCGGTTTTATGACCAGTGGCTACCTGGTCAGCCGGATCTCTGACAAGCCAGTCGTCGTTTTTGCAATGCCCGCGTTGGACGGCGCTGGAAAAGTCAGCACGGTGGGCGTTGTGACCGTGGACCTGAGCGAGCTATCGAGGGGGTTGGCAACCGAGGCTTTGCCGCCCGCAAGCCAGTTGCTCATCACCGACCGGCAGGGCATTGTGCTGGCCGCCAATCCCGAAAAACCGGCGCTGTTTGGTCAGCGCGTGCCAAGCCCCTTTCTCCAGAACGCCGTCAAAACCATGCGCGCCGGGGCTGGCGAAGGCTCTGATGGCCAGGGTCGTCAGCAGCTTTTCGCCTTCATGCCGGTCGGCGCAGCTGCGGACAGCCCTTTTTTTGTGGCGATCAGCACCGACAAGGCGGGCGTGCTGGCGCCCGTTTGGAAGGAGTTGGGGCTGGAACTCGCGCTTGCAACGCTGCTGGCCTTGCTGGGCGGCTGGATTGCCTGGAGGATGGGCGGTCGCGCCATTGTGGCGCCCACAACAAGGATTCTTGAGGCAAGCCGGCAGATCGAGCAAGGTCGGCTGGACGTTCGCATTCCGATCCGCGCGGCGGATCAAGCGGGTGAGTTTTCCAGGATTGCCGCCGGAATCAACCGCATGGTCGACTCGTTGCAGACGCAACGTGATGCGCTGCAGGCCGAGCTGGCGCACAATCAGGCGGTTCAGGAAAAATTGCAGGACGCGCAGCGAGTCGCACGGATTGGTTACTGGCAGTTGGATCTCGCGAGTCAGCAGTTCTGGTGGTCCGATGAGGTTTACGACGTGATGGGGGTTGATCGCGAACTTCTTGGCAACACATTTGACCGATTTTTTCAGCGGGTCCATCCCGACGACCGCGCGGTTTATGGCACCCGGCGCGACGCTGCCATTCAGGGCGGGCTACCGCTGAACATTGAGTTCCGCATCATCACGGCCACTGGCGAGGTGCGCTGGATTGATCTGTATGGCCGGGATCAGGTGAACGGCCAGGGTGAAGAAGCGACAAGCCGAGTGGGTGTGGTGCAAGACATCACCGAGCGCAAGCTGGCCGAGCAGGAAATCAATGACAGTCGGCAGCGCTATGCAGCGCTGTTTGAGGCAGCGCCGGTGCCCATGTGGGTCTACGACACCAGCAGCACAAAGTTCCTGGCGGTCAACCAGGCGGCGGTTCAAGCGTACGGCTATTCGGCCGAGGAGTTCTACTCGATGACGCTTTTCGATATTCGCTCCGAGTCAGAGCACGACGCCTTGTGTCAGAACTTGGCCCAGACGGTAGCGTCACGAAGAGGGTTCTGGCAGCACCGCCGCAAAGACGGTACGGTCTTTCCCGTGGCGATCGTTTCGCAGCCCATTGTGTATGCAGGCAGCGATGCGCGCTTTGTGGTGGCGCTGGACATCACTGCCCAGGCCAAGGCTGAAAAGGACATGCAGAGGCAGCTATTTACCTTGCAACGTGCTGCCGAGGCTGCCCAGGCCATCATCTGGCATCAGACGCTCAGGGGCGCGCTGCAGGAAGTGGCGGACCAGACGCGCAGCGTGATCGGCGCGCATCAGGCAGCGGTGAGTCTTACCGTTGGCGGCAATTGGGTGCAGGCTATCCATGGCCTTTCACTGTCCGAAAAATATGTCCAATACCGTGACCTGATCGAGCCCATGGACGACAGCGGCATTCATTCCCTGGTCAGCGAAAGCAACCAGCCCATGCGATTGACGCAGGCCGAACTGGAG
>DHWX01000119.1 GCA_002413395.1 Polaromonas sp. UBA5171
CTAATGTGAAGATTCATGCCTTTTTGCTGCGTCTCGGGTGTGGCAACCCACATGTAAGGCATGCAAAACGCTTGGAACCGATTCACGCATAGACGAATATCACGGCTTCCAACTGGCGGCCGCCCACGCGTCATGATAATCTGCACGTACGCATTCCTAAAACCGCAGACGGAGACTAATTCGTGGACGACGTGGCGGATTTCTTCCTGTGAAAGGGGAGACGTATCCATGCGGAGACGAGTTGTTGATCGCTGAAAGCGTTCTAAATGGTCTTGGAGTCGGAAAAATTTCCCGTCCCAAGCCGAAATTGTCTCTTGGCAAGCATCGGAACGTAAGAATCCCCAATCCAGCAAAGGCAGGCGTGCTTCTTCGATGGGCACAATCTTGCCATCTACATAGGCTGATCCTTTCGAGAAAATTTCGTTTTTCGAGCGATTGGAGACACCAATTGTTGGTGCGGGCCAGACGAGTTTACGAATATCGGACGAGACCTGAGACATGAACATACTCCTTTGAGTGATTTGATGTGTGCTTAGACGTCATTTGGACTGGGGTCGGCGTTGCATATGTCCAGAACAATATGCTTGGGCTGATTTGCTATTGAACCGCCGAGCCGTATGGCACTTCTTTGTGTCCGTAGCGACGTACACGTATGTTGGCCTGCTCGCCATGTCCAGTGAAATGCTCCAACGCACAGAGACGCGAGCAATACTCACCGATCATCGCCGACGCTTCGTCTGTGAGAATGCGCTGATAAGTGCAGGTCTTGAGGAACTTTCCTACCCACAGGCCACCGGTATAGCGGGCAGCGCCCGAAGTAGGAAGCGTGTGATTGGTGCCGATGACCTTATCGCCATAGGCAACGTTCGTGCGTGCCCCAAGAAACAACGCGCCGTAGTTTTGCAACCTCTCCAAGAAGAAATCGGGATCGCGTGTCATCACCTGTACATGCTCGGATGCGATTTGGTCAGCCTCGCGAACCATCTCATCGTCGCTTTCGCAAACGATGACCTGACCATAATTGTCCCAGGCGGCTCTGGCAATCGGTGCAGTGTCCAACTTGGCAAGCAAGACTTCGATCTGAGCAAGCGTATCCTTGGCGAGTGCTTCCGACGTTGTCACAAGGACAGCAGGCGATGTTGGACCGTGCTCCGCCTGTCCCAGCAAATCGGTCGCAACAAGCTCGCCGTCTACGCTGTCGTCGGCAAGGATCAACGTTTCGGTTGGTCCCGCGACCAGGTCGATACCGATACGCCCAAATAGCTGGCGCTTCGCTTCCGCCACATATGCATTTCCAGGCCCAACGATCATGTCAACCTGTGGAAATTCGCCGATGCCAAGCGCCATTGCAGCAATGGCCTGAACACCGCCGATGCAGTAGATCTCATCCGCTCCCGCGAAATGAATTGCAGCAATCACGGCAGCACTTGGACGACCGTCGTAGGGCGGCGAGACCGCGACGATACGCTTCACGCCCGCAACTTTGGCAGTGACGATCCCCATATGCGCGGACGCTACCAATGGATACTTTCCGCTCGGGATGTAGCAGCCGACGGTCTGCACCGGTATGTTCTTGTGTCCCAGCACTACGCCGGGCAGCGTTTCGAATTCAATGTCATGCATTGATGCGCGCTGATGCTGCGCAAAATTCCGGACTTGCTGCTGCGCAAATTTGATGTCTTCGATTTCCCGCCGCGTCAATTCGGCGATGCAGGCGTCGATTTGCTTCTGAGAGAGGCGGAAGCGCTCGGGCGTCCACTTGTCGAACTTGCCAGAGTATTCCCTGATCGCTTCGGCCTTGCGGGTGGAGATGTCGCGGATCATGTTCTCCACCGTGGCCCTAACCTGGGTAACGTCGGCTTCCCCCGTGGGCTTGGCGGTCGATGATTTCAGAACGTAGGACATAGAGGCTTTCGTATCGGGTTGTCGGATTTCGCCGAAGCCGGCGCTTTAACCGCCGGCAACTGAATTCTGTCCCGTACTAACCGCCGTTTCAATTTCGCAGTCTCAGTGTTCTTGACGCACATTGACGCAGGTGTCGCGTCAAGGATCGCGACCAGTGGATCCACCCGTGTCGGTAGGTTTCATCGATAGGGCCAACGCGCTGGTGTGCAGCTCGGCGCCATTCGGGTGCCGCGAGGCCTGCACAAAGGCGATACCTTTGCAGGCGGTCTAACCCTCGCCGCCGAAGATGACAGCTGCTTCAGAGCTGCTCAGGTAAGTGCGGACTTCCACAGGAATGTCGGAGGACTCAAAGTCCAACACAGTGGCGGCCCGGAGGTGCTTTCGTTTGATAGCCGAAGTTCCCTCGCGCGCAAAGACAACCCTTGTTGAAAACGGCTGGCGGTATGAGGTCGAAGCCACACCCGTCACGACGCCGTAGAGAAAGCGCACGGGAGTCCTGTACTGTGGCGTCAGGACAGTGAATGTCAGTTCGTTTTGTTGCTTGCCTTCAAAGTCGATCATGAAGATTCGATCTCCAAGCATCATGCAGAACCCACGGAATACGAACGTAAATGCCATAGCACCCGTTCCATTCAACATTGGAAACCGCTCTACCGTAACGTACTGAGTCATGTCTTCATGCTCGAATATATATGTCACCGAACGAAGAAGTTTCCCTTTGTATATCGATGAACGGTGGTATCGATAATAGACGCCATGATAAGGGGACATCTTGTCGGAATTCGACCGTACCACCTTAAATAACTCAAGCAAATTGGGATATCTATGCAGATCGGGCAACTCCTGTTCCAAGCCGTCGTAAAAAATTGTGAATTGCTCAGGCGTCCGAAGCAGGTCACCCGGTTCCATATGAAAGTACTTGGCAATTTTGGCCAATACCTTTTGCGACGGTAAGTGCCGCTCGGCTAGATATTTATTGAATTGTTGGCGGTTGATGCCGACCTTCACGCAGAAATCTGAGATTGAGTCGAACGACTCTGCAAGCAGGAGTAAGTTTGTGGCTAGCCCTTTTAGGCTTTGCTGGCGAATCATAAGTCTGCTCTATACCGGTTAGTCGAAAACTAAGTAAGGTTCCAAAAAAATTGACGTCTCCCAGAAAGCAGATTTTAGGATAGGGGTCAGCACCGCCAAGTCAGAGTATGGTGGGTAGCAGGCAAATGCGTCTGAGTTTAGCATTGCCATGGACGCCGCCTGCCGCATGCGGCGGTGTACGGCGCGCACCGGAGGAAGTGCAGCCCCGGCTCTCGGTGCAACCTTGCTGCACTATAGCGGGAACACTGGCGTGTCGTATTCCTACGACAGCGCTACGGGTTGGATTGGGTGCTTCGGTATCACCAACACAAAGGGTTCAGCCCGCTTTCGGCACGGCATCCAGGTGACAGGCGCGCCAATGGCCTTCGTCGTTGCTGCGTAGTACAGGGCTCTCCGTTGAACAACGATCGAAGGCGTATATGCACCGCTTGTGAAAGTGGCATCCGGGTGGTCGGTTGATCGGGCTTGGAACGTCGCCGCGTAGCACGATGCGTGTACGTTTGGCGCCAGGTTCCGGAACCGGCACTGAGGATAAAAGTGCCTGCGTGTAAGGATGCTGCGGAGCGCCAAATATCTGGCGCTTTGTGCCTATCTCGACGAACTTTCCGAGATACATAACTGCGACGCGATGCGTCATGTGCTCCACAATCGCCAAGTCGTGACTGATGAACAGCAGAGCGAGCCCGAGTCGGCTTTGCAGATCCTGCAGAAGGTTCACGATCTGCGCCTTCACCGACACGTCCAGCGCAGAGACTGCCTCATCGCAAATAATGACGTCCGGCCTGGATGCCAGCGCTCTGGCGATACCGATGCGCTGCCGCTGGCCTCCCGAGAACTCATGGGGATATCGCGACAGCCCATCTCTTGACAATTGCACCATATCCATCAGTTCGGCGACGCGCTCATCGATTTCGGCTTCGCTTTTCACCAAGTCGAAATTTCGCAACGGCTCGGCAAGGATTGCGCGCACGCGCATTTTCGGATTCAAGCTGGAGAACGGGTCCTGAAAGACGACCTGCATGCGCTTGCGCAGCGGGATGAGCGCTCGACGCGAGAGCTGATCGATCCGCGCGCCATCCAGATGGACCTCGCCTTCGGTCAACTCCGTCAAACCAAGGATAGTGCGCGCGACCGTCGACTTGCCACAGCCAGACTCGCCGACGATGGACAGCGTCTCGCCAGCGTAAAGCTCGAAAGAAACGCCATCGATTGCATGCACATGACGCGCTGCCTTGCCAAACCAACCGGCGCCTACGTTGAACTGCTTTTTGAGATTGATGACCTGGAGTACGGGCTGCATCATGCCAACACCTCTTCGTCGTCTCGCTCAGCGAAATGACACGCGGCAACGTGTCTTGTGGCCTTCAGCTCGAGTGGAGGCGCCTGCACGCGGCAGAGGTCCTGGACCAGAGGGCAACGGTTCGCGAAAACGCAACCCTGTATTCGATTTCTCAAACTTGGAACGACGCCGGGGATCTCGGCCAGGCGCGTTGCGACGCCGTTCAACGACGAACCAAGCTTCGGTACGGCACCCAGCAGGCCTTTGGTATACGGATGGCGCGGTGTTCTGAACAGTTCGTCGACAGGAGCTTCTTCCACCTTGCCGCCGGCATACATCACCACCACGCGGTCGGCGACCTCGGCCACGACGCCCATGTCGTGTGTGATCAGCAAGATGGCGGCCCCTACCTGTCGCTTGAGCTCCTTCATTAGGTCCAATATCTGCGCCTGGATGGTGACGTCCAACGCTGTCGTCGGTTCATCGGCGATCAGCAATTGAGGACTGCAGGCGAGCGCCATCGCGATCATCACGNNACGCGCTGGCGCATCCCACCGGACAACTGATGCGGATACTCGCGAGCTCGCTGCGAAGGTTCGGGAATGCCAACCAGTTGAAGCAGCTCGACGGCCCGTGTAAGCGCGTGGTTCTTCTTGAGGCCTTCGTGAAGCTCCAAGCTTTCGGCAATCTGGTAGCCGATGGTCAGCAGCGGATTCAGACTCGTCATCGGTTCCTGGAAAATCATCGAGATCGCATTGCCACGAATCTTGCGCATTTCTTCTTCAGACAATGTCAGCAGATCAATGCCGCGAAACAGGATTGTGCCAGCGCTGCGGCCGGAAGACGCCGGAATGAGGCGAAGGATAGACATGGCGGTCACAGACTTGCCACACCCTGACTCGCCCACGATGGCGAGCGTCTCACCCTCCTCCACACAAAACGAAACTCCGTCGACCGCGCGATTGACGCCGCCCAGTGTCCTGAAATGCGTCTGAAGGTTAACAACATCGAGTAGCGACATGGTTAAAGCACATTCTTCATGCGAAAACCAAAGGCGTCATTCAAGCCATCTCCCAGGATGTTAACGGACAGGATCGTCATTGACAGGAAGAGCGCCGGGAAGAAGATGATGTGCGGCTTAATCTGCCAGACCGCTCTGCCTTCCGCCATGATGTTCCCCCATGAGGGAATGTCCGACGGGATGCCTGCACCGATAAAGGAAAGCACAGCTTCCAGCACCATCGCGCTTGCGCCGACGTATGTTGCCTGCACCGTCATCGCTGCCAAGGTATTCGGGAGGATGTGCCGCAGGATGATGTGCGTCGTTCGTCCGCCGCTCGCAACCGCCCCATCAATGAACGGCTGGTCTCGAAGGGTCAGCACGATGCCTCGCACAAGTCGCGCGACCCTTGGAATCTCGGCGATGGTGATCGCGATGATCACGTTGCCGATGCTCCCGCGGGTAACAGCCAACAGCGCAATCGCCAGCAAAACCGGCGGAATCGCCATGAGACCATCCATGATCCGCATGATGATGCCGTCAGTCCAACGGATGAAACCCGCCACCAGTCCGACCAGCAGACCGCCGGCAGAAGAAAAGAATGCGACCGCGAACCCGACGATCAGAGACACCCTGGCGCCGTAGATCACCCTCGAATAGACGTCGCGACCGAGAAGGTCTGTGCCAAACCAATGCTCGGCAGAAGGCGCGCGCGCGCGTTGCGACACAGCCAATGCATTGGGATCCACGCTGGTCAAGAACGGCGCGAAGATTCCGGCCAGGACCAGCACCAAGAAGAGCGTGCCTCCAATAACGACTGTCGGGTGCTGGACGATGAAACCAGAGACACCCTTTCTGGGCTTGAACGGCGGCAGTATATCTGGCAGCCCGCCAAGAGAGGCTGGATCGCCTTGTGAAGAAATCGTGGAAATCATTGTTTGCGGCTCAGTAGCGGATCCGTGGATCGATAAACACGTACAGCACGTCGATCACCAGGTTGACAAACACGTACAGGAAACTGAAGAAGACTACCACCCCTTGGATCACCGGATAGTCTCTACGCAGAATGGCGTCAACCACCAGTCGACCGAGTCCTGGGATGGCAAATACACTTTCGGTGACGACCGCGCCGCCGATCAGCATCGCGATGCCAAGGCCTACAACGGTAAGAATTGAGACGCCGGCATTCCGAAGGGCATGAACGAACAGGATGTCGCGCTTGGAGGTCCCCTTTGCGAGCGCCGTACGGATGTAGTCCTGCTGCAGCACATCCAGCATGGCCGCTCGGCTAGTGCGGCTGATGAGCGCGATGTAGCTGCCGCTCAAGGTGAGGGCCGGCAGCAGCAAGGCTCGGACGGCGCCCCATGGACTTTCCCCGATGGGGGTGTAACCTTGTACCGGCAGCCAACCCAGCTGGTTGGAAAAAACGTAGGCTAACAGGTAGCCCACCACAAACACGGGAATGGAGAACCCCAACACGGAGAACGACATGATCGTCCTGTCGACGGCGCCGCCGTTCTTCCAAGCCGCCAGCACGCCGGCCGGAATCCCGACGACAACCGCGATCATCACGGTCATTACCATAAGGAGCAACGTCGGCTCGATCCGCTGACCGATCATTTCTGCTACGGGCTGATGCGAGAACACCGACACCCCAAGGTTCCCATGCAAAAGGTTGCCGGACCACGATAAAAACTGCACGAGGAACGAACGATCCAATCCCATCTGCTGACGGATGCGCTCCAAATCCTGCTGCGTCGCTTGGTCACCCCCGATGATGGATGCAGGGTCGCCTGGTGTGATGAACAGAAGGCCGAAAATGAAGACAGCGACGACCAGAAGGATCGGCACCGTCGCCAGAAGCCGCCGGAGGATGAAGCTCATCATGACAAACCCCTCTACTTGCTACTAACGTTTTGGAGGCCCTCCAATGTGCAGCCCCGCGACCACTGGATACACAAATCACGCACGTCGAATGTTCCAAAAAAAGCAAGACGAACCCGGAATATCACCGGTCAGATCTCGGCGCAGTGCGGTTTGCAGCCTGAACTGGCCCAGCATCACGATGGGCATCATTTTCAGGGCACGGCGCTGACTTTCGAGGAACAAGTTTTCCTGTTCAACCGAGGACACGGCGGAAAGCCAATTGCTGGCGAGCTTCTCGGTCTCCGCATCGTCGAACCAACCGAACCATCCAGCTTGCCCCAGACCTCGTGTATTGGCGTTCAGTGACGGATTAGAGACAGAGACGCTCGGCCATGTGGTATGGAAGATGCTCCAACCACCTTTGTCCGCAGGTTGACGCGAAGTGCGGCGCTGCGTGACCGATCCCCAGTCCATGTCTTGCAATTCGACGCTGAAACCAATCTGCTTCAACAAATCGGATGTAACGTGGCCCAACGAACCGATGGGGGCGTTGTCTGTGGGATTGATGATGACGACCTTTTCGCCTTTGTATCCACTCTCCTGAAGCAGCTTCTTGGCCTTCTCCAACCCGCCAGGCCTGCCAATAAGCCCCGGCTTGACGCCTGGCAGGCCGCAAGGAAAGTTGGACAGACATTCGTTGTAGGCGTCTTTTTCAACGCCAGTTACACTCATGTAGTCGTTCTGGTTTACCGCCTCGTAAACTGCACGACGAACGTTCACGTTGTCGAACGGGGCCTGTGAGCTGTTGAATCGAATGACACCAATTAAACCGTACGGATCTGCGGCCCGCAGCCTGATATTCTGGTTTGATTTGATAACCGGTATTAAATCTGGCAAGGGAGTTTCCACCCAATCAACCTCGCCGTTCTGTAACGCCGCCACCGCCGTGGCCGCGTCGGGAATGATGACCCATTCCAGTCGGTCGAAGTAGACCCGCTTGCCACCGGAGCTCCAGTCTGCAGGTTCTGCGCGAGGCTTGTATTGTGCGAATTTTTCGTAGACAACTTTACTTCCCACAACGTACTCGGCTGCGACAAACTTGAATGGACCTGAGCCGATGATCTCCTTTATCGCCTCTGTCGGGCTTGTCCTCGCGACGCGCTCTGGCATCATGAATGCGGGAGACGAATGCGGCTTGCCCAAGGCATCCCGCATTCGTGGAAATGGGCGTTTGAGCTTGATCACGATGGTGCGGTCATCAGGTGCCTCGTATGCACTAACATTGGCAGCGAGGGCTTGGCCCGATACGTCACGTTTGGACCAGCGCTCGATGCTGGCAATACAGTCACGCGAGCGTACTGGATGCCCATCATGAAACGTGAGGCCGGGGCGCAGCCGCAAAGTCCAGGTGAGGTTGTCTGCTGACACCTGATCGGTATCCACCATCTGGGGCTTAGGTTCCAGTTTCGAGTTGACGCCGTACAAGGTGTCGAACACACAATAGCCGTGCGCGATCGTCACAGCGGCTGTTGTCAGAATCGGGTCCAGTATTGTCAAGCTAGTAGACGGGACGTATCTCAGAACAGTTTTACTTCCGGGTTGAGCGAATGCAAATTTCGATCCTACGGCAGCGATGAGGCCCGCCGCGCCAACTGTTTGTACAAATTGCCTGCGATTGTTCAGCATTTAAGGTCCTTTGTGATAGGGTGATACGAAACTGTGAAATAGCGACTACTTGGACGCGAAGCAACCCGAAGCCTGGAATTAATGCTCGTCCCGGGCGAGCAACTTATCGCGTGGCCAAAACGGTGTTGCGCGGTTCTTCCATGGAAGCGTCGCGAGCTTTGGCGATGTCGAACCAATGCCGTCTACCAGCATCCATGTCATGCCGTGATGTAATATGTTACGAAAATTCATGCCGTTCTTCAAGACAACGATGTCGAACCTTTTGACATCGATTCCGACGGAACTAAATTGCTCGTCACCGTATTCATAAGTACCATTGGTGGTCACGACGATCAGTATTTCGCCCGCTTTCAGAACGGCAGTAGGACCCATGTCCGCCTCGACACCACCTGCTGGGCCGCTGGCGTAGACGAATTTTCCATCGTGCAAACTCACCACTTCCGCGGTGAACGGAATGGGCTGCCCATGGCGTCCGTCCAATCGATACCCGATCGTGGATGATAGTGTCGCGCCGACTCCAGCGGCGAACGCCTCCGATGCCACCAGCGGGTCGACAAGTGAAAGCGCACACCGACTGTTTCTGGCAAGCCGTAGAAGCGCCTCAAGAACAAATGCGGTATCACCGGTCGCGCCGCCGCCAACGCAGTCGGCAGCATCCGCCAAGATGACCGGCTTGACTGGTGCCTTCATGGCAGTGGCAACGGCCTCATCCACAGCCACCAGTGGCAATTCGAATTTTTCGCGCAGATCCCACATCAGTCTCGATATCTTTTCGGCAACCTCGTCTGCCAAAGCCGGGGCGTTGTCAGTGATGGCCAGTGCGACGCACCCCGCTTCGTCATCATCTAGCCACGGTTGGACCGTAAAGTAACTTGTGGACAAGACGGCACCCAATTCGAGGCTGCGAGAGACGGCCTTGATTTGGTAAAGAGGTGCCTCCGGGTCGAGTGTGGAACTACCCGGTATCGGCACCAAAAGTCTCCGGCGCTTCATACTCATGACAGGAAGCACTCTTCCGAGCAGACTATCGCGCAGCAAGATAGCGGCACGCTTGCCCGTCCCATATGCATCGTCGTGGGGATAGTTGGCGTAGCCCACCAGGATGTCTGCAGCGTCGACCGTCCTTTTGGTCACGTGAGCGTGAAGATCGAGGCTGGCGGCAATGAAAGCAGCTTCACCCACAATCTGACGCACGGCAGCCATTAATTCGCCCTCAGGATCACGAGCGTGATTTGTGATCATGGCTCCATGTAGGGCAAGGAATACTCCATCAAAGGGGCCTTTAGCGCGAATGCCGGTCAAAATGGCGTTCGTTGTGCGATGGTAAAAATCTTCTTCCACTGTCCCGCCTGATCCACCATGTGCGACGAGAATTGGAACAATCTCAATTTCCGGCGCGGCCTGAAGTACTTCCAGGCCGCCCGTCACAGCAAGGGGATGTCCAGAAATGCTTTTTAGAATTTCCTTCCCGACGGCGTACAGACCAAAATTCTTTCGACCCGCCACTTTGGGCGAGAAATCATTTCCTTCGAATTCAAAGCTCGCAAGGGCAACTCTCTTCTTTGTGGCAGTGCTAGACAGATTCAACGGGATACCTCATTGCTAATTGGTTCTAACTCTACGGTCACCGCAGTTTATTAGCAATTTCGCAATATGAAGCCGACAGACGCACTTTGACGCAGGCAGTGCGTCACCCCCCAAATCCCACCTTACCCAGCTACTTACAGTCGCTCAGCCTCGCGTGTCTCTGGCCCGCTCTTCGACAATGCGCCTTCCAAGCGAGGTGGTGTAGTCCTTCGCAAATTTTTCGACCTTTTCAGAAGACGAATTGAGCCATGCGGACGCTTCTTTTTGCTTCGCTTCCATTGCGTCTGCAAAACCGTATTCGCCGACCACCACCCCAGTTGATTCTAGAACAATCGCTATCTCGGTGAGGAGGGGGTCGTCAATGGGAAGAGATTCAACAATCTCCATGCAAATCCGACCCAGAGACGCTTGGCCATCGTAACTCCGTAGTACGGCAAGTACGAACTCAACGTTTACCGAGTCTCTGGTGTGTACCAGCTTTAAGAGCTCGCATTCAAACTCAGCCGGAAAGGCAGGAAAAATGGTCTTAAGAAGTCGAGCCCCTCCGTAGATCAACGATGAATAGTCGCCACTGTAGCTGCCTCGTACAAGCACCACATCATTGCCGCAGTGGGTGTGGACGTTCAAGGCAGCAAGCATGTCCTGGGATTCGCTCCTGGCATCAGGGAGAACGCCAAGGTGCTCAAGGACTTGCTGTCAGGGCTTGCCCTGCGCGGTCTGGACCGCGATTTGCCAAGGTTAGCTGCTGTGTTTTGCCCCCGGTGACGACCTGCAGCACCAATCAGACTGTTCGAACAGTGGGGTCCCAGATATCATTTTGTTGCCTCAGTCACTTGAGTTGTCAGTCACTCGTTGCAGACGATTGTGAAATTAGGCCTACCGAGGCTATGCAAAAACCATCAGACCCGCACCACTAGCCTCAATCCAAGCGTACTTGACCTCTTGCTCTGCTGTCGCCGACGCCAGTTTGAGCAGGTGTGCCGGTTTCAACTGACCAGTGGCAACTGTGCTGTGACCCGCATGAAGGTTGAAATTTCATTCTCTGCAGGATGATCACTGATTTCCGGCGCCTCTGGTCAAATCGGCTTCGGCCGCTACAGCCGCGTGGACTGCTCTTCTGAATGTTCATCTCCAAACCGGGCAAGGACTATCACGGCACCAAGAATGATCGCGCCACCAAGCATTTGCAGGTAGGAAATCGTCTCGCCCAAAAAAATTGCGGCGAGCACAATGGTCGCCAGCGGTTCCAGTGTCGAGAGCGTTGAGGCATCGGGTGCCCCCAGCCGCGACAATCCGGCAAAAAAGGCGACCATTGCCACTACGGTGCAAACCAACGCAATAGCGAGGACAGCGCCCCAGCCTGCCAGCGTGACCGGCGGAGTAAACTCTCGAGGAAAGACGATCAGCGCAGAGGAGGCCGCACTCGCCAGCATGATGACCGCCGAAGCTGGAATGGCACCAATGTTCGCCGTGACGCGTTCGCCCGCCAGAATATATAGGGCATAAATCAGCGCCGCCGCAAGACCAAAGACGACCCCCAGCGTCTGCCCTCCCGCGTTGCCCCCGACCGTCAGCGCCGTACCAGCCAGTGCGACCACGACGGCAGAGGCGCGCAGCGGCTTGAGCATGCGCTTTGCGATTATGGCGTGCAACACGGTGACAATTGCCGGGAACAGATACAGCAGCAGCGCCGTCAATCCGGCCGACGCATAGGACAGTGAAGAAAAGTAGCACCACGACTGGCCGACGTAGCCCACACCACCCATCAATGCCAATCCGCCAAGCGCGCGCCCACGGGGCCACGGTTGCCCAGTCATCAGCATCCACCCAGCCATGACACTACCGGCAATTGAAAAGCGCAGGAACAGCAAGGTGTCCAGAGGGATGCCTTGCGCGTAGGCTATCTTGCCGAAGATCGCCATGGCTCCAAACGCCACGGCCGACAAGGCGATATATGCGACGCCAGCCGCCCGGCCATGGACTGACATACGCAAAATTAGGCAAACTCCGAATGAATTTTTAGCGTCTTTTTGTGCATCGCGATAATTCTAGGCGATCACGCCTTCAAGACCGCGCCCTACCGTCGAGACAAAATGGGCATTCAAGCCATGACGCCACAGTAGCGGCAACATTGCCACGACCCCAAAGTTGTAACCACCAACGCTCAGGTTAAATGTCCACAGGGGCATCGCCTTAACAGGCTCGACATTCGATGCGATTCACAAACGCCGATAAGGCAAAGTGAGCCATTTACGCCATAGAACGCGCGCTTTGCGCTGATAGACTTTCATCTCCTGCGTCAACGACAGTCGTGCCTTGGCTGCGGTCATTTCCGAAGGCAGCAGCGGATCGCGGATGAGCTGGCCAATTAGCCGGCCCTGAAAAACCCCATAAACCCGCATGAACACTAAGGAAACGCAGATTTATTCACCAAATTTGCCAACCTGGGCAGGCGCCCAAACGTTATGGGAGGGTATGCTCCCCTTCATCGCGAAACCTATCGGTTTTGCATCGTATGCCACTTGTTTCGATTTGTCACTTTCGATCCATTGGGCATTTGACTAATCGTGGAAGAGGTATGGGAAAAACGGTTCTGTCGCGATAGTGGGGACGGCCCGAAATGATTTGTTCGGTTGACCTGTGATCAAGCAGCAAGGCTGTAGAACTGGTTGGCTGCCGACATGGTTTGGCCGCCGGGGCAGTCCAGCTGCCCCTTGCGGATCATGTGCATGACCTCAATGCCGGCAATCACGATTCGTGCACTCCAGAATGACTTGAATCCGAGCATCGGCCGGGTGATTCGTTTGACGGCCCGATGGTCCTGTTCGACGATGTTGTTGAGGTATTTGTTTTGACGCATCAGGATGTCGACACAGGCGCCAGCCTTGACACTTTCAATGGCTGCGGTGTTGGCGCCACTCTTGTCGATGGTGATCTTTTCTGGCAAGTCGTGCAGATTGATGGCACGTTCAAGAAATCGGCGGGCAGCAGCCAGATCTCGCTTGGCGGTGAGCAGGAAGTCCACCGTATCGCCCGCGCGATCCACAGCTCGGTAAAGATACTTCCACTGGCCAGACACCTTGATATAGGTTTCATCCATTCGCCAGCTCCGACCCACAGGGCACTTGCGCTTGCGAAAAATGGCGGCAAGAACCGGCAACATCTTGATCGCCCAGCGATGAACGGTGGAGTGGTCAACGAAGACACCGCGCTCTTGCATCATCTCCTCCACGTGTCGCAAGCTCAACGGGTAGGCCACGTACCATCTCACGCAAGTCAACATCACTTCCAGCGGATAGTGAAGGCGTTTGAGCACCTTGCGTAAGGCGCTGTCTATCAGACTTTTACGGAAATCAAGCATGGCGCTGATTGTCGTTTATGCTTACTGCGACAGAACC
>DHWX01000041.1 GCA_002413395.1 Polaromonas sp. UBA5171
CCTCCACCAAGTGGCGGGCGCCCAGGCGCACGGCGCCGGCACTTGTCGAGCGACACGAAATCGGCCTGCATGTCGTTGTGGCGCCGGTCCACCAGCACCACCGGCTTGCCGTGGCGCGCGGCGTCCGCGGCTGCACCGGCATCACGGCCCAGCGTGTTCAGGATGAAACCTTCCACCTGGTATGCGGTAAGCGCCTCGATGGCTTCACGCTCACGCCGGCTGTCATTGCCAAGGTTGAACAGCATGAGCAGATACCCGGCTTCCTGGCAGGCTTTTTCTGCACCGCGAAGCACCGCCACAGAAAACGGGTTGGTCACGTCGGCGACAACCAGGCCAATCAGTCGCGAGCGCCCACGCTTGAGCGCTTGCGCCATAGGACTGGGGCTGTAAGTCAGCGCTGTGATCGCGACTTCCACGCGTGTGGCGATTTCAGGCGTGAGCAGTTTGTCGCGGTGGTTCAGAAATCTGGAAACCGTGGCCTTGGAGACGCCCGCCTCGCGCGCAACATCCGCAATGGTGGCGCGCGCATCGGGCCAGGCAGCTTGCTTAAGTTTTTTTACAGACATTCGAAACGAACCAAGTAGGGAGCAAGGGGCGACACAAGGAGAAGATACTTCACTGAAACCAGTTTCAGTGAATGGTAGCACCACGGCTCCAACGGAGAACAAGCTGAGCGGGCTTTGAAATAGTCATTCAGGTCACTTGTATCCAGCCTTTTCCAACGCGGTATTGCCAACCAGATCTGGCAATTGGCGACTGTTTTACCGGAACTCGATTGTTTTCCAAGCCCGATCCGTTTAGGATATCGCGCCTCTTGCCTCAAAATTGTCACGCAGTGTCCGCTTGAGTACCTTTCCGATTGCGCTGCGCGGCAGTTCATCCATAAACTGCAAGCTGCCAAGACGCTGGGTCTTACCTAACTGGCCGTTGCTCCATTCGAGCAGTTCTTTTGTCGTCACCGCTTGTCCCGGCTTGAGCACCACAAATGCGGCCGGAGTCTCACCCCACTGTTTTGAGGGCACACCTACCACTGCGGCTTCAAGCACTGACGAGTGTCGCCGCAATACGTCTTCCAGGTCACTCGGGTAAACGTTGAATCCACCCGATATCAGCATGTCTTTCTTGCGATCAAAAAGAGTTAGAAAACCATCGGCGTCGAAGCGGCCAATGTCGCCAGTTCGGATGAATCTCTTGCCATGTGGGTCAAACCATTCGGCCTCGCGGGTTTTTTCGGGCTGACCGTGGTATCCGATCATCATGCCGCCCGAGTGGCCGACCACTTCGCCAGCCTCGCCGACACCCACCTCCATGCCGTTATCGTCAATCAATCGAATGTCGTGACCCTCTGCCGCGTGTCCCACGGTGTGCAATTTTTCGGGGTGGGCATGGGCCTCCAGGATGCAGGTGCCACCGCCTTCGGTCATGCCGTAGAACTCAACCAGGCCACCCGGCCAGCGTTTCAGAACATCCGCCTTGACGGCCGCATCGAATGGAGCGCTGGTAGAAAATTTGACTTGATAGCTGGACAAGTCGAAACGATCAAATTCCGGGTGTGCCATCAGTCGCTGGTATTGCACCGGCACCAGCATGGTGTGGGTTACCCGATAAGTTTGGGCTAGTGCCAGGTAACCCAAGGCGTCGAATTTTGGCATCAGTACCACCGTACCGCCAAAGCTGAGTGTTGGGAAAAAAACAACCAGCGTCGTATTGGAGTACAGCGGCGTCGACAGAAGAGTGACCGTCTTGGTATCGTAGTGATACGCCGCTCCACGGCGCACATGGGTCCAGCGCATTCCGTGCGACTGCACGATACCTTTGGGTTCACCGGTTGTTCCAGAGGAATAAATGATGTTAAAGGGCCAGTTCGCCTGGGCGGCCACTGGCACGGGTTGCTGACCAGTTTCAGCCAGCCAATTTTCAAGCAAGCGCTCGGTTGTCTGATCGTCCAAGGCAATGCGTGCGGGCCCATGCACATTCGCTTGCCCCATCGCCGCGACACCATGCGCATCGACAAAGATCAGCTTGGCGTGAGCGTCTTGAACCATGCGCTGTAAACTGGTGGAGCCCGACCCTGGAGCCAGCGGCGCCACTACCACTCCTGCTCGCAAGGCCCCCAAGAAGATTGCAGCATATTCAATGGACATGTCTGCACAGATGGCGATTGCGTCGCCGGGCCGAAATCCATCGCGCTGTAGGGCGTAGGCAGTACGGTCCAATAACCTGTCAAGCGCCTCGTAGTCCAGATGGCGCTCGCCTTGCACCAAAGCCCGCTGCTGAGGTGCGCGCAGTGCGTGCTGTCTGATTAAATCGGTGATCGTGCCAAATTCAGTATCAATGAGATCAGTCATGAAAAAATGCTTGATAAAGTTTTATCGGTATCGTAGTTGGTATTTGTAAATGGGTGTGTCGCATGGTTCACAGGTAGTTTTGTCGCATTAGGGCCTGTTAACACAATCTGAGTCCATCGGCTATCAACGCGAAGCTGATAAAACCGATGAATATCACGTCGAGCTTCTCGAAGCGAGAGAAGATGCGACGAAATCCCTTGAGTCGGCGAAACAAGCGCTTAACCTGATTGCGCCGTTTGTACATCTCGCGGTCATACTCCCAAGGCTCTATGCGCGTGCTCAGAGGAGGCACTATCGGGATGAAACCCAGGTCAAGCGCCAACTGCCGCGTCTCATTGTCTTCGTAGGCGCGATCCATCAACAGATGGAGTGGCCGGCTCGGCGCACCCAGGCTCCTGAGCAGCGCACGACCTTCGGGCGCGTCGGTGGTCGAGGTTTGCCATAACTGGTTCAACCGCTTTCGCAAACTGCTGATGCGATATGAGAAGCTTGAGCGCAGCTTCGTCGCGCTTAACCACCTTGCTGCCGCGATCATCGCGTTACCGCAAGGTAAAGTTGACAGTCAATATAATTTACGAATAGGTTCTTAGGCGTCACGTGAAAAT
>DHWX01000023.1 GCA_002413395.1 Polaromonas sp. UBA5171
ACATGTGCAATTTTAACATGTTGCTATGCTTTTGGTAGCAATATAAAAAAAGAAATTCAGGAGTCCAGAGTCCGACAGGCTGCTAGCAACCGCAGTTGGATGCGCCAGAGTGCGCCGTGATCGGTGTGCCAGGCAAGGCGTGACAACGCAGTGGGCTACTGCCCACAAGGCCTGCAAGGTGAGCAACGCAGCATGGCGCGCTGAGCATGGTGCAATCGGGCGCATAGCGCTGTCACCCAGCAGGTGAACGTGATCGAAGGGGAAAAAGTCAATGTGCATGCGGCTTTCCTGAAGTTTGCGAGCGGCCAACTGCGGTTTCTAGGTTTATATCCTGTAACAGAGCAGAGGGCGTTCCGCATTCGCGGCACGCACTCCCGTAAGACTAAAACAATCAGAGCGCTCGCGCAGCGCGGGCAGGTGGATCGGGAAGGTGCTCAGGCGGTAGTACAGGTCTTCGCGAAAATGGCCCTCAGCCACCATGCGGTCCAGATCGCGGTGGGTGGCCAATACCAGGCGGATATCGGCATGACGCAGCTCGGTGCTGCCGACGCGGCGATAGGTACCGGATTCCACCAGGCGCAGCAGCTTGACCTGCATGGTCAGCGGAATGTCGCCCACCTCGTCCAGAAACAGCGTGCCGCCACTCGCGGCTTCCACCAGCCCTTCCTTGGCCGAAGCGGCACCGGTGAAGGAGCCGCGCTCATGACCGAACAGTTCGGACTCGAACAGGTTTTCAGACAGGCTGGAACAGTCCACCGTCACAAATGGCTGCCGTGCGCGATCGCTGGCTTCGTGCACCACGCGGGCCACCAGTTCCTTGCCGGTATCCGATTCACCGAGCAGCAAGCACCGCGGCTTGGGACGGCGCGACGCGGGCGATCAACGCCAGCATGCGCCGAAATGCGGGCGCCCGCCCGATCAGACCGGTTTGCCGACCACGTCCAACCAGGCGGCCTACCCACGCCGCAACAAGCAGAGCCACCATCAGCAGCAACAGGGTGACCGGCACGGGAACGGGGCCCAGATTCACTGTCAGCATGCCCAGCCTCCCTACGGCTGGATCATCACGTAACCTTCCTGCACCAATTGCACGATCCGTCCAATCGCACCGGAATTCACCTTTACCCCGGGCAGCAGGTTCTCATTGACCCACTTATTGGCCTTCATGGTGTTAACACATTCCTCGATCTGGGCGCCCTGCTTGATCAGGCCTTCGACCATACCCTTGTAGGGGTTGCCGGTTCTGGTCTTGCGCGCTGAATTGTAAGCCTCGTCGTTAAGCAGCATGTATCCGGCATCCCCATGGAAAACAGCAACCAGGCTCGACTCGGTACCGGTCTGCTTGAACCGTTCGAGCATCAAGGTCATGTGCTTGAGGCCAACAGGGGTGTCGCCGCTAAATGCGGCATGGTCCATGTTGAAAACGACCTTCGCCTGTTTGAGCGCGACCGGGACGTCGATCCGGATCTGGGGTGCGGGCGCTGCCTGTGTGGCAATTGCCGGCATGGTCATGGCGCTAGCCATGAGAGTGGAAAGGAAAAGTTTTCGTGCGAAGTGCGACATTTGATTCATTTTTATTCCTTGGTTGAGGTTGAAGATTGAACACGCAAAAAAATACTACCGACCGCGCCAAAAGCCGGATTTGACGCAGCTCCCGTCATGCCCGCACCAGACGCGCTGGTAAGCCCTGTCGCACTGCCGTTCCCGCCACCGGATCGACGAATACGTTGCGTCCGCTGCGGCTTGGATCACTCAATCCCATATCGTTGAGATTAGTGCCGGCGCCGATTGTGGGTTCGTGGGGCTGCACTTTGTCACCGATGCGATGTGCCCGCGCGCCGAGTTCGCGATGGCCGAAGCCGTGCTCAACCGCTACCACGCCGCGCTGCACGCCGTGGCGCAGAATCACCGTCGCTTTGGCGCGTCCTCCCGGGGTTTCGAGATAGACCTCGTCTCCACTATGCAAACCCAGGTGCGCGGCATCGTCTGGATGCACCGCCACCGGGTTGTCTGGGTGGATGCCGCGCAAGCGCCGTGCACCGATGCTGTAAGAGTTTTGCAGCGGCGACTTGTGGCTGATCAATTGCAGCGGCCATTCCGCCTCGGGGTACTTCGTGCGTACCGGCGTGCCGTCGGCGAAAGCCGCCTCGTGCCACGACGGGCTGCCGGCAAAACGCTTGCCGGTGAAACTATTCTTGGTGGTACCGACGTTTTCGTTGTACAGCATCATGGGCTTGATGAAACGATGCGTGGACCAGTCGGAGGGGTAAGACGCGTCCTCATGCGCCCCGTGGACGACAGTGCCCGCCACCGCCGCTGCCGCTGCCGCTGCCGCCAATGGTTTAGTGCCGGCGGCTTGGAGTGTCTTGCTTGAAGCGGCTCCAGCTGGTGCGGCATGTGCTCTGGCATCGGCCGGCGGCGGCAGCCGCAGGCCAAACGCTTCCTGGTAATTCTGATAGCGTCCGCCCCGCGCCAGCATGAAAGCCACCCTGCGCCACTCTTCGGGTTTGAGTGTTTTTTCCAGGAGGGGACGGATGCGCGTCACGCCGGACAGTTCGATATCCTCGTCGCTCGCTTCAGGCACCGGCGTCTTGCCCTGCCACGCGATATTCGCACCGCCGCGCAGATACCAGTCCTCGGGACGTTCCAGCGGGAAAGGCTGGCCTTCGTTGTCGGCGAGGCCGGTCGGGCCGAAGCCGGGCAAATCCATGGCCTTGGCCAATGCGATAAAAAAGGTCTCCATGCCGATCGCTTGGCCATCCGGCAGCTTCTGGGCCTTGGGTTCGATCACCGGCCAGCGCGCCGTGCTCATCTTGACCGGCACCGAACCCCAGGCGTTGGCCCATCCCCAGCTTTCATACAGCAGCGAATCCGGCACGATATAGTCGGCAAAGGCCGAGGTTTCGTTGATAAACGGATCTACCGCCACGATCAGCGGTAACTTCTTTGGATCGGCCAAATCCTTTGCGATTTGCGCGCGCAGTCCAGGCACGCCATAGAGCGGATTGCAACTCCACAGGATCAGGGCCTTGAGTGGATAGGGATAGCCGTTGATGGCACCGGTCAGCCATTCTGTCGCCAGACCCGCGGCGTTTGGGTACCACGGCGCTTGCGCCGGGTAGGCCTTGCCAGTGGCCTTCTTGCGCTTGAACTCGGAGGTTTTTTCGTAGGGCACGTTGCGCCCGAGCGGCATGCCGCTCGGCTTGACCGCACCGGCAAAGCTTTCCAGGTTGTAGCGCGGCCCTTCACCGACATCCTTGAAACCGCCGCCGTTGATTAGAGTGCCCCCCTGGCGATTCAGGTTGCCGATCAGGGTGTTGAGCATCACCAGCGAGTAGGCGTTGTAAAACCCGCTGCCGGACATCATGCCTCCATGTGCGTTGACCGCAGCACGTTTGCCATGGCTGGTGAATTCGCGCGCCAGCCCTTCGATGATCTCCACCGGAATGCCGCAGGCAACGGAATAATCGGCCAGACTATGCTTCAACGCCTCTTCGCGCAGCATGCTCATCGCACTTTTCAGCTTGAGTGTTTCCGTGCCGACCTGCGCCTCGCCGTCAAAAAACAGCTCCGCCTCAGCTTTTGCTTCGGTGTGAACGATGCGTTTCTTCGTCGCCGGGTCGAACACCACGTAGGGATCCTTGTCCTTGTAGCGCTCCTCTTCGGTGAAGACCATGCCCAAATCGGAGCCGCGCAAATAGCGGCCGTCGCGCGGATGGCCCGGTTGCACGATAACCAGGTGGGTGGCGTTGCTCCAACTCGCTTCGCCGGCCACCTCTGCCGCTTTGAGATTAGGCTGTACCAGGTAGTGCCGGTCGTATCGCTCCTGCTCGATAATCCAGCGTATCATCCCCATCGCCAGGGCGCTGTCGGTGCCGGGCTTGATCGGCACCCAGCGGCTGCGGTCGCCGGAGGCCAGGCTGTCGGCATTGGTCAGCACCGGATCGACCACCACGTAGCTGAACTTACGGTTGCCCGAACGCGCCTTGGCGAGCAGCGTGCCCTGACGCTTGAACGGGTTGCCGGCATTGCCGGGAGCGGTGCCGACGAAGAGGCAGAACTCGACATTATCAAAGTCCGGCTTGGCATGCGGCATTTTCTTCATATCGCCGAACATCGCCCCCGACCCGGCGCGATACCCGCTGCCGCAGTAGGAGCCATGGCCTACCATATTGAGGCTGCCATAGGATTGCTTGATGAAGCGTTCAACCAAAGCCAGGCGACCATCGGGGACGCTGGACATGAGGCCGACCTGATTGACCTTGGGACCGAATTCCGGCTGCTGCGGATCGATCGGCGTGTGCAGGTCGCGCAGGGCGCGCAAGCCTTGCACTTCGCCTTCGCCGAACAGGTTGCCGCCCTCGGTGATTTCCTTGATCAACTGGTCGAAGGCAATCGGCTGCCACCGGCCGCTGCCGCGCGGGCCGACGCGCTTCATTGGCGCCAGCACGCGAAACGGCGATTCGATTTGCTCCAGCACGCCGTTGCCGCGACCGCAAGCGGTCGAACGGCCTGGCAGGCCTTTTTCCTGGTAGCGCGTGAGCGATATGAAGCTTTCGCGGATCGGTGTCTGGAATGGCAGCGGCGGATCGGCAGACAGCGGACTGTAAGGATTTCCGGCCACGCGCAAAACCTTGCCGGATTTCTTGTCGATGCGCACCCGGACGCCGCACAAAGTAGTGCAGCCCAGGCACATGGTGTAGCTGACCTGTTGATCCGGATTGATGCTCAGTGCGCCGGTGGCGGGATTCACGCTGAACTCGGGCGCCAGCGAATTACCGTTGAGCCGCTGCTTCGGCTTGTCCTTGCCGAGCGCATGGTCGACCATCCGTCCAGCTGTGGTCGAGAAGCCGGCGGCGAAAGCAGTGAGGCCACCGCCTATCGCGGCCTTGCGCAGAAATGAACGACGCTTGTCTTCCATAATAATCTCCTTAGTTCGACGCAATCGCGTTGGCGGCGAGTGCATTGTTTGCTTTCTTGTTGCCGGCGGTGAATGCGCGACCGGCCCAGGGCAGATATTCCAGCATCAGTATTAGCAGCGCGATCCACAAACCCAGCGTGCCAACGATGCCGAGCAGGCCGTTGCTGCCGAGCGGCAGGTGGTAGTCGTAAAGTCCGGCGCCGGTTTTGGGGATGGACTGGCCGCCGATCAAGATGGTCCAGCGCATCATCCATGCGCTGTGCACGGCAATCAGTCCGGTCATCAGGCCGCTGGAGGCCGGACGCCAGATGGCGAGCGCCATCGGCAGAATTGTCGCCAGCACCGCCCATACCGCCGTCAGCTGCCATTGCGGCATGCCGGCCACCTGGCTGAACGCGATACTGTGCGAGGGGCTGACCCCAGACAGGCTGACGAAAAGCCAAGCTCCGCCCAGCGCCAGCACAACCGCCAGAGCGAGCACCAGCAGGCGGTTGAGGCTGATTTCCAATTGAGTGTCGCGACCGCCGATAAACCGGTTAAACAGCAGTAATAGACCGATTGCGCCGGCGAAGGCGGTCGCTGCAAATTGCAGTGGCAGGAAAGGCGTGTTCCACAGCGGGCGGGCGGAAACCACCATCACCTCCATGCCGGTATAGAGTGCCACCAGCACCGCGCCCACCAAGCTCACCAACGCTGCGACGGCAATCGTCCTTCGCGGCGCCGCGCCGCCATGTCCGGCAACGCGATAGAGGCGGGTCAGCAATGCGTCGCCGCCCTGGCCGAGCGCGGCAAAATCTCCTCGCAACACCAGCCACGCATAGAGCAGCAATCCGCCGAGATAAGTCGGGATAAAGAAAGACCCCCACGACATCCAGGATTGCGGCTGGAAATGCAGGTAAAAATTCAAGAAGCGTCCCGGGCCGTGCAGGTCGGCCAGCAGGGCGACGGGTGCCGTCAGTCCGCAGACCAGCGCACCGAGCAGCGCCAAACGGCCAAGCTTTTCGTGCTGTGCACGACCGAAGACAAAATACGGCAGTGTCAGCATAAAGCTGCTGTAGCTCAAACCGATCAGGAAAAAATACGACACTGCCCACGGCAGCCAGGCGGTTTCTCTCGTAACGTTGAGCACCTCGATGATTTGGCTGTTCATGATCTAAGCTCCGTGTCCGCTTGGTTGCCATAAAGTACCTTCGCCCTCGACGTGCCCCTGGAAGCGCTTGTCCAGGCCCAGATAAAACACATGGGGTTGCGTTCCCATTTCCGGCTTCAGCACTTTCATCTTGTTCTGATCGACCAGCTGGCGCACGGTGCTGTTCGGATCGTTGAGATCGCCGAAGATGCGCGCTCCGCCGACACAGGTTTCAACACAGGCCGGCAACAGCCCGGCATCCACCCGATGTGCGCAAAAAGTGCATTTATCCGCTTTGCCGGTTTCGTGGTTGATAAAGCGGGCGTCGTAAGGGCAGGCCTGCACACAGTAGGCGCAGCCGACGCACCGATCGCCATCAACCACCACGATGCCGTCCTTGCGTTGGAAGGTCGCGCCAACCGGGCAGACCGGAATGCAGGGCGGATTTTCGCAGTGGTTGCACAGGCGCGGCAGCATGTAGGTGCCAGTATGCGTGCCTTCATGCACCTCGTAAGTGGAAACGATGGTGCGGAAACTGTTCTCCGGCACGGCGTTTTCCATGATGCAGGACACCGTGCAGGCTTGACAGCCGATGCACTTTCGCACATCGACCACCATCGCCCATCGATGCTTGCCGTCATCGCCCCCTGCTCCCGCAGCGATTGCCAGACCTGGAACCAACGCCGCTCCGGCGGTGATGGCCGGCAAGGCGCGCAAGAAATTGCGTCGGGATTCAATCAATTAATCCTCCTGTTTGCTAATAGCCTTATGGCTTATTTGCATGGTAGGAGATGAGGCGCCTTGAGGATATTGGGTGTTTGCTGCGGTCGACTACACAAATTCGCCAATTTACATAAACTGAATCTTGTGGCAAGCAATTTTCAATTTTGAAATCGTTATAGCGCGTCGGCGAAACGATGCGGCGGCGGCAGCTTTACAAGACTTAACCTGCATCAACACCCGCGACAAGGGGCTGCATCACAATAAGCCTTGCGAGAGCATCCTATGATGTACGCTGATGACACCTCAAATTCCTGACTTTCCCTTGCTGCATACCCGCCCCAGTCGCTTGGCGCTAATGGTTTGCGCGCTGGCTGCCGCGCTGTCGGGCTGCACCGCGCTGGTTCCGCAAGGTCCGGTTTTACCCGAAACACCGGTACCGGCCGAGTGGTCCGCCGCGGCTATTTGGCCCTCCGACCTGTCCACCTCGGCAGTAACCACTTCGCTGGCTCAGTGGTGGCAACATTTCAACGATCCCTTGCTCAGCACCCTGGTGACCCAGGCCCTGCAGGCCAACACCAGCATCCGGTCCGCGCAGGCAGCGCTGCAGCAATCGCGCGCTTTGCGCGACGTCCAGGCTGCAGGCATGCTGCCCGGCGTGTCGGCCTCCGCGTCAGCGCAGCGCAGCAAGTCCGGCGACCTTGAGGCCAGCAACAGTTTCCGGGTGGGTCTGGATGCCAGCTGGGAACCGGATGTCTTTGGTGGCAAACGCAGCGCACTGAACGCCAGCGAGGCCGACGCCCAGGCGACAGAGGCAACGCTAGCCGATGTGCAGGTGTCGATGGCTGCCGAGGTGGCGCTGGCCTACATCCAGCTGCGCGGCCAGCAGGCGCAGCTGCTGATCGCCCGCAACAACCTGGCCAGCCAGAATGAAACCCTGCAAATCACCGACTGGCGCGCGCAAGCCGGGCTGATCACCGCGCTTGAAGTGGAACAGGCACGCACCGCCAGCGAGCAAACCGGCGCCCAGATTCCCACCCTGGAGGCCAGCATCGCCAAGACCCGGCACAGCCTGGCGGTCTTGACGGGCCAGCCACCGGCGGCGCTGGAAATGCTGTTGGCGGCATCCCGGCCGGTAACCGCAGGCGGCGGAAGACCTGGCGCTGAGTATTCCGGCACAAACCCTGCGCCAACGCCCGGATGTGCGTGCGGCAGAACACCGCATCAGTGCGGCCCTGGCACGCGTGTCAGCGGCGGATGCCGCGCGCTATCCTGGCTTTTCAATCAGCGGCTCGGTGGGGCTGAGCGCCCTGACACTGGGCGCGCTCGGCAACGGCGCTTCAGTGGTCAACGCCCTGCTGGGCAGCGTCTCCGTTCCCCTGTTTGATGGCGGTGCCGCCAGCGCCCAGGTGCGGGCACAGGAAGCAGCGCTGGAGCAAGCCCGCGCCAGTTACCAGTCGGTGGTGTTGACGGCCTTGCAAGATGTCGAAGACGCGCTGGTGGCCTTGCGCGGCGACCGCGCGCGCCTGGTCCGCCTGCAAAGTGCTGCCATCGCGGCCGGCAATGCTGATCTGCTGGCACAGAATCGCTACAGCAGTGGCCTGATTGACTTCCAGATCGTGCTGCAAACCCAGCGCGCGCTGCTGACGGCGCAAGACAGCGTGGCAAGCACCAGCGCCGACGTCAGCGCCGACCATGTGCGGCTGTACAAGGCACTGGGTGGCGGCTGGAACACCGACGGCAGCAGCGCCGCGTCAATTCCGAACGCAGCAACCAACACCGCCATCACCGAAAAAATCACCAGGATATCAACGCCATGAATGGACCCGACCCTGCCGCTGCACCGATACCGCCTGCCGTGCCGACCCACTCGTCCACGGTCACGCCAAACGCAGGCGCCGCCGCTGAAGCCTCCGCCCATACCGACCTTGCGACCCTTCTCGCCGAGCCCGCATCGAAAACCTGGTATCGGCGCCGCGCACTGTGGGCCGGTTTGGTGCTGGTGCTGCTGGCTGGTGCCGGTCTGTGGTGGTGGCTGGCGCGCCAGGCCGCCAATGCAGCGCCCAGTTACATCACACAGACCGTGGCGCGCGGCAACCTCACGCTCACCGTCACGGCCAACGGCACGATCCAGCCGACGCGCTCGATCAACATCGGCAGTGAGCTCTCGGGCACGGTGCTCAAGGTCAACGTCGACGTCAACGACCAGATCAAAAAGGGGCAGGTGCTGGTCGAACTGGACCCCGCCAAGTTAAACGACCAGGTGCTGCGCTCACAGGCCGCGCTCGCAGCCGCCAAAGCCAAGGTCGACCAGACTGCGGCCACCGTCACCGAGGCGCGGGCAAGCCTGGCGCGGCTCGAAGATGTGGCACGCGTGTCGGGCGGCAAGGTGCCAGCCAAGACCGAACTCGACACTGGCCGCGCCACGCTCGACCGTGCGATCGCCGACGATGCCAGCGCTCGCGCTGGCGTTAGCGACGCGCAGGCGGCGCTGTCTACCGACCAGATCAACTTGACGAAATCATCGATCAAAGCGCCTGCCGACGGCGTCGTGCTCACTCGCGCGGTGGACCCGGGCAATGCTGTGGCCGCGTCGCTGCAGGCGGTGACGCTCTTCACCGTGGCCGAGGATTTGGCCAAGCTGCGCCTGTGGGTCTACGTGGATGAGGCTGACGTGGGCTCGGTCAAGATAGGGCAGGACGCCACCTTCACCGTCAGCGCCTACCCGACCCGAAAATTTCCGGCACGCATCACCCGCGTGGGCTTTGGCTCCACCATCACGGACAACGTCGTCACCTACCTCACCTACCTGGACGTGGACAACACCGATCTAAGCCTGAGGCCGGGCATGACCGCTACCGCCACCATCACCGCCATGCAACGCAACGATGTGCTGCTGGTGCCCAACGCGGCACTGCGCTTTACGCCCACCACGGCGGCAGGGCCGACGGCCAAGAAAGGATTCGCTTCGAGCCTGGTGCCCAGCATACCGCGCAGCACCACGCGCAAATCGGCCGCCGCGGGCGCCAGCACCGCGGCGGCGAAGCAGGTGTGGGTGCTGCCAAAGGGCGGGAAGGGCGACGCTGTCGCCGTGGCGGTGACGCCGGGTATCAGCGACGGCCGCATGACCGAGATCACGGGTGGCGAACTGCAGGCGGGTATGGAAGTGATCACCGACCAGAAGACGGCGGCAGCCAAGTGAGCGAGCTACTTATCAGCCTGCGCGGCATTAGCAAAAAGTATGGCGCAGGCATGACCGAGTTGATGGCGTTAAAAAGTATCGATATGGACATCACGGCCGGCGAGTTCGTTGCGATCATGGGGCCCAGCGGTTCAGGAAAATCTACCGCGATGAACATCCTGGGCTGTCTGGACACGCCCAGCGCCGGGCAGTACCTTTTCAAGGGAGCGCATGTGGAGGCGCTCTCGCGTGACCAGCGGGCGCGGCTGCGCCGGCGCTACCTGGGCTTCGTGTTCCAGGGCTTCAACCTGCTGGCGCGCACCTCGGCACAGGAGAACGTGGAACTGCCACTTCTATACCGCGGCGACAACCCAAGCGTGCGGCGCGACGCTGCGGCCAAAGCCCTGCAAGCGGTAGGACTTGGGGGCTGGGAGCACCACACGCCTGCCGAGCTCTCTGGCGGGCAGCAGCAGCGAGTGGCCATCGCACGCGCCATCGTCACCGCTCCAGCGGTGGTGCTGGCCGACGAGCCTACCGGCAACCTTGACACCCAGCGCAGCCACGAGATCATGGGTCTGCTGCTGGCCCTGAACAAGGACCATGGCATCACCGTGCTGATGGTGACGCACGAGCCCGACATGGCGGCCTATGCGCGGCGCCTGATCCACTTCGTCGATGGCAGCATTTCCAGCGACATGCCGAATCCACACCCTGTCACTGCGGCGCCCATTGCTTCAGCACCCCTCCCTGCGAAGACCATCTAATGCTGCTAAGCACCCTCCTGCTGGCACTGCGCTCGATCCAGCGCAATCTGCTGCGATCTTTCCTGACCATTCTCGGCATCGTGATCGGCGTCAGTGCGGTGATCACCATGGTCACGCTGGGCAACGGCGCCACGCAGGCGGTGCAGGCCCAGATATCGAGCCTCGGCAGCAACCTGCTGATGGTGCGGCTCGGCCAGCGCCTCGGGCCCGGCGGCGGGGGAGGCGGGGGAGGCACGCCGCAATTCAAGGAAGCCGATGCGCCAGCCATTCAGGCCGAGATCGGTGGTGTCGCGGCGGCGGCGCCCGAGGGCCGGGCTGCTGTCACGGTGGTCGGCAACGGCCGCAACTGGGCCACCAGCGTGATCGGCAGCACCAACGCCTGGTTCGGTATCGGCAACTGGAAACTGGTCTCCGGGCGCATGTTTACAGACGACGAGCAAACCGCTGGTGCAGCCGTCTGCATCATCGGGGAAACGGTGCGGCGCGAAATTTACGGCGGCACGGTGGGCCAAACGGGATTGGGCGAGCTGCTGCGCATCAAACAGTTCTCCTGCAGCGTGGTGGGCGTGCTGCTGTCCAAGGGCCAGGGAGGCATGGGCAACGACCAGGACGACACGGTGGTGGTCCCCTTGCATACATTGCAGCGCCGCGTCACTGGCAACCAGCGCTTGCCCACCCTGCTGGTGTCGATGCAGGATGGCAGCGACAGCACGCGGCTTAAAGCCAGCCTGCGTGAACTCTTGCGCGAGCGCCGCAAGCTCGCCGAAGGCGACGATGACAACTTCAACATTCTGGACACACAACAAATCGCTGATGCCCTGTCAGGCACGACGAAGGTCATGACCACACTGCTTGGAGCGGTGGCGGCTGTGAGCCTGCTGGNNGGCATCGGCATCATGAATATCATGCTTGTCAGCGTGACCGAGCGCACGCGCGAAATCGGTCTGCGCCTGGCCGTCGGCGCGCTGGAGCGCGAGGTGCTGCTGCAGTTTTTGATTGAGGCGGTGGTGCTGTCGGCCCTGGGCGGTCTGGTGGGCATCGTCATTGCCACCGCCGCGTCCTGGGCGCTGGCCAGCGTGATGGCCGTGCCCTATCTGTTTAACATTACGATCAATCTGTTGTCATTGGTGTTCTCTGCCGCCATCGGTGTCGTGTTTGGCTACTTTCCAGCCAGGCGCGCCGCCCGCATGGACCCGATTGAGGCACTCAGGCATGAGTAAAAGCACCCACGAAGCCGCCAGTCAACTGCCAGGATCACCAGACACACGTCATTGACTCCCCATGAACTGCCTGACCACTGCCTGGAGCGCTCACGAAGCCGAATTACGTCACTGGACACGCCGCCACGTGAGCAACCCGGCGGAAGCCGATGACCTGTTGCAGGACCTGTTCCTCAAGGCGCTGCGCCAGGGTGAGCGCTTTTGCTCCGTGCACAACGCGCGCGCCTGGCTGTTTGAAGTCGCGCGCAACACGCTGGCCGACCGCTTGCGTGTGGCACGGGAAACGGTGGAGGTACCCGAGGACTTGGCGGCACCGGAGGAGGACATCGGCACGGTTGATCGCCTCACGGCCTGTCTGCCGCGTGTGCTGGCTGAGCTGAGCAACGAAGACCGCGACGCCATTACCCAATGCGACCTGCAAGGCGTGCCCCAGGCGGATTTCGCCACCGCGAACGGGTTGAGTCTGAGCGCCGCCAAGTCACGCCTGCAGCGTGCCCGCCAGCGCCTGAAAGCGCGCATGACGCAAGCCTGCCAGGTGCAACTGGATGACACCGGCCACGTCGCGGATTTTGTGCCGCGAAGTTGACTTTTTCAGAGTTTTTCGTTAATTCGCGTCTTTTTTGCGTCTTTTCAACCGCTCATTCGTCTTCACTCGTATGAACACTCTCACGTCATCCCTTCAGCGCTGGCCCGCGCGCCAGCCCGTCGTCTTTCTGATCCTGGCCGCCATCATCTGGCTGGCGCTGTATCAAACGCTCAATCCGGCTGCCGAGGCAATGGTGGCGTCGTTGCCAGTGGATCCGGCCAGCCACTTGGGTGGGGCGCTGCAGTTTTTCTTCTATGACACCCCAAAGGTGCTAATGCTGCTGACGGGCGTGGTCTTCATCATGGGCATGATCAACAGCTACTTCACGCCCGAGCGCACCCGCGCGCTGCTGGCTGGCCGCAGCGAAGGCGTGGCCAACGTGATGGCGGCCTCATTGGGCATCGTCACGCCGTTTTGCTCATGCTCGGCGGTGCCGCTGTTTATCGGCTTTGTGCAGGCGGGCGTGCCGCTTGGGGTGACGTTCTCATTCCTGATTTCTGCCCCGATGGTCAATGAAGTAGCGCTGACGCTGCTGTTTGGCATGTTTGGCTGGAAAGTTGCCCTGCTCTATCTGGGACTGGGCCTGACTGTGGCCATCGTCGCGGGCTGGATCATTGGCCGCCTCAAGATGGAAGGCTGGCTGGAAGACTGGGTGCGCGAGATGCCCAGGACGGCAGCCAAGTTTGAAGACATGAGTATGACGCTGGGAGATCGCATTCAGAGTGGCTTCAATGCTGTGCGCGAGATTGTGGGGAAAGTATGGCCGTACATTTTGGTTGGCATCGCCGTCGGTGCGGGCATTCACAGCTATGTTCCGGAAGACTTCATGGCCAGTTTCATGGGCAAGGAAGCGTGGTGGTCAGTGCCACTGGCCGTCATCATCGGCGTGCCCCTGTATTCCAACGCAGCCGGCGTTATCCCCATCGTGCAAGCCCTGCTGGCCAAGGGCGCGGCCCTGGGCACGGTGCTGGCCTTCATGATGAGCGTGATCGCGCTGTCGCTGCCCGAGATGATCATCCTGCGCAAGGTGCTCAAGGTGCGGCTGATCGCCACTTTTGTGGGTGTCGTCGCGACCGGTATCTTGCTGGTGGGTTTTGTATTCAACGCCGTGCTCTGAGGCGCATCACCGATCTTCCGTCAAAACCCTGAAAGGAAACATCATGGACATCAAAGTACTCGGCACCGGTTGTGCCAATTGCAAAGCCACCGTCGCGCTGATTGAGCAGATCGCCAAAGCCAAGGGCGTGGCGGTGAATCTGGAAAAAGTGGAAGAACTGCGCGACATCATGAGTTATGGCGTAATGTCCACGCCTGGCGTCGTCATCAACGGCAAGGTGGTGCATGCTGGCGGCGTGCCGAGTCGTGACAAGATCGAGCAGTGGCTCACGGCCTAGGCCTGAAGGCCATATCGAACGAAGGTACCATTCACCCAGACACCGCCGCATGGGAAGCAAGTCGGCCTTTTGATCTCTTCTTTCACTGGAGCCTCACACCATGAATACCCGTGAAATTCCACACTGGATATGCAAGCGCACGGGCCAGGAGAGTGATGCACAGCCGGTACCGGGCACAAACGCCAGGGTAGCATGACAGTCGCAGCCGGCGCGCATGATGCCCCGACGGCACTGCCAGCCGTCGCCAGTTTTGCGCTGCTGTTCTCGGTGTCGCTAGCGCGCCGGGCCCAACCGGGTCAGGTTGCTGCCGCGGCAAAGGCGGCGGGCCTGGCGGAATTTTCGGCGAGCAACCTTGCCGCTTACCAGGCGCAGCGCGACGAGACTGAACTGCACGTCCTGGGCAGCGCATTCGTCAAGACCGGACGGCTCATGCAGGTGCCGACGGGACGCATCGCCCTCGCCCCATCGGTCAGCGATCCGCAGGCCCCACAGGCGGCCGACGTCTACCTGTTCATGCATGTATCCGGCGCGGCATTGTGGGAGGTCTGGCTGCCGGGCCAGCCGCAGGCCTTCGACGCGCAGCGCTGGGTCAGCTGGCTCGACGATCAGGCCGGCGACAGCCTGCCGTGCCGCGCCTGGCGGGCGTTGCAGCCCTTGAATCGGGCCATCGGCGGGTCCGACGCTTACCTGCAGTACCTGCCCTGCAGCGTCGTGCGCCTGCTCGCGCAACCCCTGGCCGCGCTGACCGAACGGCACGCCGCCGATATTGTCGGCCTGTTGTGGCGTGACCGCTCGACGCGCACGCTCAAGCCCGAGGTGATCAATGCCGAACTGGAGCGCGACTATTGCGCCCGCGAGGGTGGAATCACGCTGCTGGGACGCCGGGCTGCGCTGGACATTCATGGCAGCGAGGACGATGCAGCCCCCGCAGCCGTTGTCACGGGCTTGCCGCCGCACAGCGCCGTGCCTTTCCTCGTTACGCTGGAGCTGCTGCTGATCGAGCGTGCCGTGCTGCTGCAGCTCTACGAGCGGCTCTCCCAATCCACGCCAGCCAGCATTGAGGGCCTGCTCCAGCTCAAGCAGCAGGTCACTGACGGGCTGGAGGAATACTATGGTGCCACCCTGGCGGTCACCCGCTTCGGCGATGCGGTGGCAGAAAACGGCGAGCGGCTGCTCGGCATCGTCGAACTGTACGACGCACTGATGGACCGGCTGGAGACCGTCAGCTTTGCGCTGACCACCCGCTACCAGCAACGCATGACGCAAATGCAGTTCTGGCTGACGGTGGTGTTTGGCGCAACCGAGATCGGCTTTATCGCCGCCAGCATCGCCACCTGGCACTACTACCGCAGCGAGCTCGGGGCCGTGCTGGCCTGGACGGTGGGCGCAACCGTTGTGTCAGCGGGTGTGCTTGTCGCGCTGCTGCGCAGACGCATGGACAAGCCATGACGCTGAATCCGGCGCTTGTCCGCACCCACCTTGGCTGTACGCCCCTTTCCTTGAGGCAGGTCCACCATGTGTGAACTCTTCGCGCTCTCCAGCGACCGGCCGACCAACGCCACGTTTTCGCTCGGCGTCTTCGGCGAGCGTGGCGGCAGCCTGGGGCCCCACAAGGATGGCTGGGGCATCGCCTTCAAGGAAGGGCGCGACTTTCGCCTGATCAAGGAGGCCGCCCCCGCGTCAAGCAGCGCCTGCCTGCGCTTCGTTGAAGCGCAGGAATTTCGCAGCGAGATCGTGCTCTCGCATATTCGGCTGGCCAGCGTGCCGCGGGTGGACTCATACACCAACACGCATCCGTTCGCGCGCGAGTTGTATGGGGCTTGCCATGTGTTTGCGCACAACGGCGACATGCCGGGCATCCTGAGCGATAGCCGCTTTATCCCGATGTGGAACTTTCCGCTTGGCGCAACCGACTCGGAGTGGGCATTCTGCGCCCTGCTGGACCGCCTGCGCCATGCACTGCTCCCCGGCGAGGTGCTGAATGTCGGAAAAAAGCTGCCGGTCATCCAGCACTGGGCCAACGAACTCGCGCAAACCGGAACCGCCAACTTTCTGTTGTCCGACAGCGAATATCTTTATGCGCACTGCTCCACCAGGCTGTTCTACATCGAAAGACAATGCGCGGCACCGCGCGAATCCTTCGGCAGCACCACGCTGCGCGTGGAATTGAACCCGCAGGAAGAAGGAGGCCAGCACGTCAGCCTGATCGCGACCCAGCCGCTGACGACAAACGAAGCCTGGCACGCGCTGCCGCCTGGAGAGGTGGTGGTGTTTCACCACGGCCGACGCGTCCCGCTATGATAATCTGACAGCATCACGGCACCCTGGCACGGCTCAGTGCGAAGTATGAAATAACCAATAACACCCCCCATGACTCATCTTGTGCTCTCTCACCCAACAGCGCCTGCCGCCATGGTGTCTTTCGACGGTGTATCGGTCGAGACGCTCAACAGCGACTGTTTCTGCATCAGCCTGGACACCGACGCGCTGCGCGTGGCGCTGGAATCGGGAATCGGCCAACCGGGGCTGTTTGACCTGGTACAGCAGCGCTGCCCCTACCTGTTCGCGGCGCGTCCGGTCTTCGTGTCGCATGCTCACATGGCACGCATGGCCACGCTGATAAAGGCTATCGAGTCGGTGGTCGCGCTGCCGGTTTACCGTGAGGAGGTATTGGCCCGCTCGCCCGCCATCGCGCGCCATCATCCGGGCGGTGCCAAAAGCGTTTTTTTTGGCTACGACTTTCATGTCACCGAGGGCGGCTTCGGGCTGATCGAGATCAATACCAACGCGGGCGGCGCCATGCTCAATGCCGTGCTGGCGCGGGCGCAACGCGCCTGCTGCCCGGCCATGGAGTCGCTGGTGCCGCCGCAGGCCACGGCCGATGCGCTGGAAGCGCGCATTGTGGCGATGTTCCGCCACGAGTGGTCGCTATCTGGTCATGCCCAGCCGCTGCGCAGCATCGCCATCGTTGACGAGGCCCCCGAGCAACAGTATCTGTACCCCGAATTTGTGCTGTTTCAGCAACTGTTCCAGCGCCACGGGCTGCAGGCGGTGATCGCTGACCCCGCGGAATTCAGCTTGCGTGACGGCGTGCTCTGGCATGGCAAGCTGGCCATCGACCTGGCCTATAACCGCCTGACGGATTTTTCACTGGAGGCACCCGCCAGCGCCACGCTGCGCGAAGCCTACCTGCAAAACGCCGTGGTACTCACGCCGCACCCACAGGCCCATGCCCTGTACGCGGACAAACGCAACCTGACCTTGCTCAGTGACGCGGCTCGGCTCCAGGCCCTGGGCGTGCCGCAGGCCGCGCAGGACGTGCTGCTGGCAGGCATCCCGCACACGGAAATCGTAGACCCCGCCAACGCCGAGCGCCTGTGGCGTGATCGCAAGCGGCTGTTCTTCAAGCCATTTGCCGGTTTTGGCAGTCGCGCCGCCTACCGCGGCGACAAACTGACCCAGCGCGTCTGGCAGGAAATCCTCGCTGGCGACTATGTGGCGCAGGCGCTGGTCAGCCCGGGCGAGCGCGTCATCTCGGACCAGCAACCGGCCCAGGTGCTGAAGTTCGACTTGCGCGACTATGCCTACGACGGCCGTGTGCAATGGGTCGCGGCACGCCTGTACCAAGGACAAACCACCAACTTCCGAACGCCTGGCGGCGGCTTCGCGCCGGTCTATCAAGCACCGTCATGACAGCGACAGCACCTGAAGGCGAGTTCAAGCAACTTGAGCTGCCGCAGCCGCAAGGCCTGAGCACCACCGAGGCGGCGCGCCGGCTGGCCGCCGAGGGCCCGAATCTGCTGCCTGGCAGCGCGCGAAAATCGACGCTGGCGATCATGCGCGAGGTGCTCACCGAGCCCATGTTTCTGATGCTGCTGGCCGCTGGCGGCATCTACCTGGCGCTGGGCAGCCGGGCCGAGGCGATCTTCCTGCTCGGTTTCGTGTTCGTCGTCATCGGCATCACGCTGGCGCAGGAGCGCAAGACGCAACGCGCGATGGAGTCGCTGCGCGACCTGTCGGCGCCGCGTGCGCTGGTCATCCGCGATGGCCAGGAGCTGCGCATCGCCGGGCGCGACGTGGTGTGCGGCGATCTGCTGGTGCTGCGCGAAGGCGACCGCATCGCCGCCGATGCGCTGCTGGTCAATGGCCCCCTGGAGGTGGATGAATCGCTGCTGACCGGCGAGGCGGTGCCGGTGACGAAGTTACCGGGCGCAGCGGACGCCGCATTCGAACAGCCCGGTGGCGATGGCACGGCATTTTTATTTGCCAGCACCGTGGTCACGAAAGGCCTTGGCCTGGCCGAAGTGCGCGCCACCGCCAGCGCCACGGCAGTGGGGCGCATCGGCACCGACCTGGCGGCCACCACCGAGCCGCCGTCGGCGCTGCAACAAGCCTCGCGCAAGCTGGTGCGCCGGCTTGGCGTCGGCGCACTGGTGCTGGCCGCTGCCCTGGTGCTACTGGGCTGGGGGTGGGACGGCCGGCCACTGCTGGACAGTCTGCTGTCAGGCATTGCGCTGGCCATGGCCATCCTGCCAGAGGAAATTCCGGTCATTCTCACTGTGTTCCTGGCGCTGGGGGCCTGGCGCATCTCGAAGCAGCAGGTGCTGACGCGGCGCGTCACGGCGGTCGAGGCACTGGGCGCCATCACCGTGCTGGCGGTGGACAAGACCGGCACGCTGACCGTCAACCGCATGGCCGTGGCCGACCTCACCACCATCGACGCGCACTTCACGCCCGACGCTGCCGACAGCCTGCCAGAAGAATTTCACCCGCTGACCGAGTTTGCCATGCTGGCCACGCCAGGCGACCCGTTCGATCCGATGGAAAAGGCGATTCAACTGTTTGGCCAGCACTGGCTGGCTGGCACCGAGCATCTGCATGAGGGCCGCGTGCCGGATTATGAATACGCTCTGTCAGGCGAAATTCTGGCGATGACACGGGTGTTTACCAGTGCCAGCCTGGCGCAGTACCTGTTGGCGACCAAGGGCGCACCCGAGGCAGTGGCTGACCTATGCCACCTGAGTGCGGAGCGGCGCGCAGCAATACAGCACCAGGTCGAGGCCATGGCCGAGCGCGGCCTGCGCGTGCTGGGCGTGGCCCGCGGGCGCTGGGCAGGAGCGGCCACAGCACCAGACGCCGCGCCCGTCTGGCCGCAAAGTCAGCACGACTTTGACTTCGAATTTCTCGGCCTCGTCGGACTGGCGGATCCGCCGCGCCCCGAGGTGCCCGCTGCGCTGGCCGAATGCCGCCGCGCCGGCGTGCGCGTGATCATGATGACCGGCGACCACCCCGCCACCGCCCGCGCCATCGCGCGTCAGGTGGGTCTGTCCGAGCGCCCCGAGGTCATCACCGGAGCCGAGATTGCCGGGCTGGACGACCAGGCATTGCGCGACCGGCTCAAACAGGTGGACCTGTGCGCGCGGCTGCAGCCCGCGCACAAGCTGCGCCTGGTTCAGGTGCTGCGCGCTGGCGGCGAGGTGGTGGCCATGACCGGTGACGGCGTCAATGACGCGCCGGCGCTGAAGGCCGCCGATGTGGGCATCGCCATGGGCGAGCGCGGCACCGATGTGGCGCGGGAAGCTGCCGCGCTGGTGCTGCTGGACGACAGCTTTTCCCGCATCGTGGCCGCGATCCGCCAGGGCAGACGCATCTTTGACAACATCGGCAAGGCCACCCGCTTCGTGTTTGCCGTGCACGTACCCATCATCGCCCTGGCACTGGTGCCCGCCCTGTTGAAATGGCCGGTGCTGCTGCTGCCAGTCCACATCGTGTTGCTGGAACTGCTGATTGACCCCGCCTGCTCCATCGTTTTTGAGGCCGAGCCCGAAGACCGTGACCTGATGGATCGCCCGCCACGCCCGCCATCAAGCTCGCCGTTTGCCGCTGCACCCGTGGGTCATGCGGTGCTGCAGGGCCTGGGCATCGCGGGAGTGCTTTTGCTCGGGCAGGCCTGGCTCGTCAGCCAGGGCTGGAGCGTGACGCAAGGCCGCAGCGTGGTGTTTGGCGCGCTGGTGCTCTGCGTGCTGCTGCTGATCCTGGCCAACCGCGACCTGACACGGCCAGCGTTCATGGGTGTGATCAACGCCAATCCCTGGCTGTGGCGCATGGCCGCCGCAGTGGGGCTGCTGCTCACGGCGGTGCTGGGCGTTCCCTGGCTGCAAAAGGTCATGGGACTGACGCTGCCCGGCGCTCCGGGGCTGGCCGTGGGAATCGGCCTGCTGGCGTTGTGCGGCGCATGGTTGGAACTGGTGCGGCGCTTCGGCCCGCGCCTGCGCCGCAATTCAAACGACGGACAAGGAGAAAGGCCATGAGCGCCGGACACGACCACAGCCATGCCCCTGCAACCTTCAACCGTGCCTTTGCCATTGGCATCGCGCTGAATATTGCCTTCGTGGCCATCGAGGCGTGGTATGGCTGGAAAGTCAATTCGCTGGCGCTGCTGGCCGATGCGGGCCACAACCTGAGCGACGTGGCGGGCCTGGTGCTGGCCTGGGGCGGCACGCTGGCCGGCAAGCTCAGGTCTGATGCAAAGCACACCTATGGCTGGAAGCGGGCGTCCATTCTGGCCGCATTCTTTAACGCCATGCTGTTGCTGGTGGCCATGGGCTCGCTGGCCTGGGAAGCAATCGGCCGACTGGGTACGCCTGAAGCCACCGAAGGCTGGACCATCATCGCCGTGGCGGGCGTGGGCATCGTCATCAACACCACCACCGCGCTGCTGTTCATGCGCGGGCGCAAGGATGACCTGAACATTCGCGGCGCCTTTCTGCACATGGCGGCCGACGCGCTGGTGTCGCTGGGCGTGGTGATTGGCGGCGTGCTGTATCTGTGGCAGGGCTGGGGGTGGATCGATCCGGTGATGAGCCTGGCGATTGCAGTGGTGATCGTGCTGGGCACCTGGAACCTGTTCAAACAGTCGCTGCACCTGATGTTTGACGGCGTGCCCGAGGGCGTCGATCTGGCTGCCGTGCGAACGCTCTTGCTGAGCCTGCCAGGAGTGAGTGACGTGCACGACCTGCACGTCTGGGCCATGGGCACCTCCGAGGTTGCGCTAACGGCACATGTGGTGCTGAGCGGTCAAGGCGCGGACACCAGCGCCGTATTGCACGAGGCTGAGCATGAATTGCACGAGCACTTTGAAATTTGTCATGTCACGCTGCAACTGGAGTCGCCCGTCTATGCCGAGTTGTGCGGGCTGCGAACGGGCAACGGTTGCTGCTGATGACGCTCTCTGTTAAATGGTTTCTTCCCCAATATATGGGGGACGCTAATGTCTATTTTTTTGTTGCATGAACTTGTCAATCCACGGCCACTTTTCGTGGCAGACTGAGCACCACTTCCAGACCACCCTGCGGGCGATTGTGCAGCGCGATATCGCCACCGTGCGTCTGGGCAATGTTGCGGGCAATCGTCAGCCCGAGCCCGGTGCCGCCGGTTTGGCGGCTGCGTGAGCCTTCGAGCCGGTAAAACGGCTCAAAGACCTTTTCCAGTTCTGTCTCCGCCATCCCCGGGCCGTCGTCGAGCACGCGCAGCGTCAGATTCAGCGGTGTGTCCTCAACGATCACCGTGGCCTGCCCGCCATAGAGCACGGCGTTGTCGATCAGGTTGGCCAGGCAACGCTTGAGCAGCGAGGCCACGGCAACAAAGGGCTGAAGGGCGCGCCCTTCAATGCACACTGCGCGGCCCATGGCCTCGTTGTCGGACTGCAGACTCTCAAGCAACGCCATCACATCCACGGCTTGCCGGGGCTCGTTGCCACCCAGGCCGCGCATGAACTCGAGCGTGTGCGTGACCATGGCCTCCATTTCCTTCAAGTCGGCCTCGAAGTGTTGGCGCAATTCATCGTCATCCAGCAGGTCGGCCCGCAGGCGCATGCGCGTGATCGGGGTTTTCAGGTCGTGCGACATCGCTGCCAGGATGCGTGTGCGGTCATGGATAAAGTGCGATAGTCGCCTTTGCATTGCATTGAAGGCCTGCGCGGCACGGCGCACCTCCAGTGGCCCTTCTTCATCCAGGGGCGGGCGGTTAATATCCCGGCCCAGACTCTCGGCAGCCGTGGCCAGCACATGCAGCGGGCGGGTGATCCAGCGCACCGCCACGTACGACAGCGCCAACACCGCAAGCAACAAGAGCAGCAGCGTGAGCGCCAGGCGCCAGGGCAGCGTCGCCGCGGCCTGCGGCAGTTCGGTGTCGAAGCGCGCCCAGCGTCCATCGCGCAGCTGGACCTGGGTGCGCAACAGCGGGCCGCCATGCACGTCTGCGCGGTCCATGCCCGGGCCGCCACCCATCATGAACTGGCGCCGCCCGTAGCCCGCGGCCGCCGAACGCGCCGCGTTGAAGGATGCGCCGGGCTCGACACGGATATCACGCGCGTCGCCCAGAGCGGCGCGCAACATCGACGCAAACATTGCCGTCCGCGCTCCGGCGGCCACTCCGTCGGGTGATGCGATGGCTGCATCATGCAAGGACAGCACCAGCGGCGGCACGCTCAGCACAGCAACGATACGCTCGCGCTCGGCCGGACCCAGTGAGTCCAGCAGCTTGACCACGTCAGTGATGCGCTGGACCTGCTGCATGCCACTGGCGGTCTGCAGCAAACTGTCGCGCTCGGCAAGATTGAAAGCCGCGCTCAGCAACTGGGCGACCAGCATGCCGCTGGCCAGCACCCCCATCAGCCGACCGAACAGCGACTGCGGCCACCAGCGCATCAGGGTTCCTTGCTCACCGTGGCCGCGAGCACATAGCCCTCACCGCGCACCGTCTTGATCAGTAGCGGATCGCGCGGGTCGTCACCAAGCCGATGCCGCAGGCGGCTGACCTGCACGTCGATGCTGCGGTCCAGCGGCCCGGCCTCCTTGCCCTGACTCAGATCCAGCAGCTGATCGCGGTTGAGGACACGATTGGGATGGTCGAGAAAGACCCGCAGCAGCCGGTATTCAGCGCCGCTGATCGGCATGACCACGCCACTGGCAGAGATCAGGTTGCGCTGAACCGTGTCGAGCACCCAGTCGGCAAAGCGCAGTCTGGCTGCTTCATCGGGACGCAGGTTGGTCGGCAGGCTGCGGGCGCGCCGCAGGATGACCTTTATGCGCGCCAGCAGCTCGCGGGCACTGAAGGGCTTGGGCAGGTAGTCGTCGGCGCCCATCTCCAAACCCACGATGCGGTCGGTCTCATCGCCCCGCGCCGTCAACATGATGATCGGAATGTCGGACTTCGCACGCAGGGTGCGGCACAGCGTGAGCCCGTCGTCGCCGGGCAGCATCAGGTCGAGCACGATCAGGTCGAAGCTGGCGCCGTCAAGCGCGCGCCACATCGCGCGGCCGTCCCCCACCGTAGTGGCCTGCAAACCGTTTCTCTCAAGGTACAGGCGCAGCAGGTGGCGGATTTCAGCATCGTCATCAACGATCAGAATGTGGTCGGGTCGGTCCATGAGAATGATTACATCGCAGCCTGCACGGTGCGAACGGAGGATATGTATCACAGTATGTCAGGTCGCGGATTTGTCGCAAGCGGCGACAAAAAAACCGATCGCTGACATCACCCGCTTACATGGTGGCGCTGAAATAGGTTTGCGTTGCAAGGGACTTCCCGGCAGCGGATCGGCAGGAAAGCCGATCAACTCATCCGCAAACTACTGACAGGACACTTATCATGAAACTCACCTACAAAATCATCACGGGCGTTGCAGCGGCATTGTCGCTGGCTGCGGTTGGCGCGGTCTATGCCCAGCAGGGCGGTGGCATGGGGGGCTATGGACCGGGCTATGGCATGGGGGGCGCGAGGGGCGGCCGCATGGGCTATGGCATGGCCGGCGGCATGCACGGTATCGACGGCGGAGCGATGGCCACCAGCCGGCTGGCCGACCTGAAGACCGAACTGAAGATCACGCCCGCGCAGGAGACAGCCTGGCTGGCCTTCGAAAACCTGGCCAAACAGCAGGCTGCGGCGATGCAGGCGCAGCGCAGCCAGATGCAAGCACAGATGCAGAACCAGCAGCCAGGTGCGGCCAGCACCGACTTTGCCGCTCAGCGCAATGCCATGATGGCACTGCGCGATGCCAACCAGGCAGCCCGCGAGGCCGCCGTGAAGGACTTGTACGCGGTGCTGACGCCGGAACAGAAGACCATCGCGGACCAGCGGCTGAATGGCATGGGTGGGTACCCTGCCGGGCAGCATCGCTGAGTTAACTGATCGACCGCTTCCCCTCGGGGTTTGCCCAGATAACGGTGGCGCACTGGGTAAACCGCACGCAAACACCGCTATCGTTGATTTTCGTCAAGCTACCGTGTCACCGTAGTGTGACAATCAAATCATGTGCGGTATCTGCGGTGAATTGCGTTTCGATGGCTGGCTGGCTGACAGCGCCGCAATAGAACGCATGTCAGCGAAGCTCGCCCGGCGCGGGCCGGATCATGCAGGTCAGTTCGCCGACGGTCCACTGGCTTTCGGCCACCGCCGTCTGGCCATCATCGACCTGACGCACAGCGCCGATCAGCCCATGGCTGACCCTGAGTTGCAGCTGGTGCTGGTGTTCAACGGCACGATCTACAACTACAGGGAATTACGCGAGGAGCTGGTGGCGCTGGGCTACCACTTCTTTTCCCAGAGCGACACCGAAGTCATCCTCAAGGCCTGGCATGCCTGGGGTGAAGCCTGCGTGGAGCGCTTCTTCGGCATGTTCGCCTTTGCGCTGTGGGACCAGCGCGATGCCAGCCTGTTTCTGGCGCGCGACCGCTTTGGCATCAAGCCGCTGTACTTCACGCAAGACGCTGCCCGGCTGCGCTTTGCCTCCAGCCTGCAGGCACTGCTGGCGGCGGGCGGCGTGGACATGCAGCTCGATCCGGTGGCCCTGCATCACCACTTCAGCCTGCATGGCGTGGTACCCGCGCCGCGCACCATTTTGCGCGGCGTGAAAAAACTCGCACCCGCCACCACCCTGCGCATCAACTCAGACAGGCAGGTCACACAGCGCCGCTATTGGCATCTGAACGCCACCCGACCCACACCCGCGTTGACTGAGGCCGAATGGCTGGATGCCACGCGCAGCGTACTGACCCGCGCGGTGGAACGCCACCGCCTGGCCGCTGACGTGCCGGTGGGCGTGTTGCTCTCCGGTGGACTCGATTCAAGCCTGCTGGTGGCCTTGCTGGCCGATCATGTGAACAACCTGCAAACTTTCTCGATGGGCTTTGAGGACGTCGGTGCTGATTCGGAGAAGGCTGACGAATTCGAATACTCCGACCTGATCGCGCAACACTTCAAGACGCGCCACCACAAGTACCTTATTCCCAACAGCGAGGTGCTCTCAAGGCTGCCCGAAGCGGTGGTGGCGATGACCGAACCCATGGTCAGCCAGGATGTGATTGCGTTCTACCTGTTGAGCGAACGGGTGTCCAAAGAAGTCAAGGTGGCGCTGGCGGGACAGGGCGCCGACGAGGTGTTTGGCGGCTACTTCTGGTACCCGCGGATGGACGCCGCCACGGGCACGCCGCTGCAGCGCTTTAGCCAGAACTATGTGGACCGTGACCATGCCGAGTACCTCGAGATGATCGCGCCGGCCTGGCAGGTGCCAGACGTTACCGCCGAACTGGTGGCGCGCGAACTGGCCAAACCGCAGGCCGACAGCTTTCTTGATGAGGTATTTCGTTTCGACGTCACCACGCTGATGGTGGACGACCCGGTCAAGCGCATGGACAACATGCCGATGGCCTGGGGCCTGGAAACGCGGGTGCCTTTTGTGGACCATGAGCTGGTCGAACTCGCCGCCAGCATGCCGCCGGAACTCAAGCTCAAGGAAGGCGGCAAGTATCCCCTGAAGGCCATCTCGCGCGGCCTGATCCCCGATGCGGTGATCGACCGGCCCAAGGGCTACTTCCCGGTGCCGGCGCTCAAGTATGTGCGCGGTCCGTTTCTGGAATTGATGCGCGGCATCCTGCAGTCGGATGCCTGCATCCGGCGCGGACTGTACCAGCGCGCCTATGTCGACAAGCTGCTGGCCGAGCCGGAGGCAGAGGCGCACTTCACGCGCATCAACGGCAGCAAGCTGTGGCACCTGGCACTGCTGGAATGGTGGCTGCAGGTGAATGTGGACTGTGTCGAGCCTGGGCCTGCCAACGCCGCCTGTTCTGGCGCCAGCCTTGTTGCGTGATCCCGCGCAATTGCGCCTGATCCGCAAAGCGCATAGCCCCGATCAGCTTTCCACGCTGGAGGCGACCTGCGCCGCGCTGATGCAACTGGAGGGCAGCGTCGAGCAGTTTCAGCCCTTGCTGAGGGCGTTTGACGGTTTTGTGGCGCAGCAGTTGGGGTATCGGACAAAGTAGCCTGTCTCTGATGCCTGAGCCGCCCCACAGGCATCGCTACTTGGGTGTGCTGGCACCGAATGCCTCACTGCGCGACCGGGAACGACCGCATTCAGTTTCAGGCCGCCCCATACCCAGTAGACGTTCGATGCTTCCTGGTTCGGCGTCTGCAATGCAGCGTAAGCCGTCGTTCGAAGTGCGACAGGAATTTCCGTCGAGTTCTCCGAAGCGGTCATTGCCGTCGCGGTTCCGATTTCGTCATTTTCCCGGCCCCAAAACTCGGAACCAGTCATTCGAGGGTGACGATCAGTTTTCGGCGTTGTTTGTCGGCAGCGCAGCTTAACCGGTCATACACGTCACGACTGCGAATGGCTCTTGACGACCAATTGCAGTCACTCCTGAATGACCGGTATACGGACGCCAAAGCTTTAACCTTTCACTAGGTTGATCTGCCAATTTCAAAGACAGTGCTGCAGCGATTGCTGACGGATCTGCCTCTGCTTTAACATCGCGCTCGTGGATAACCCGTTCTGAGGTTGTTCACCAGGGAAGAAAATATCAACAACAGGGTTCGACAAAATCATGGCAACTGCTAAGAAGATCGTTGAGGTAAATGGGGAGGTCTCACCGAGGCGGAGGTCAAGCGCGGCACCAAAGAATGCCGCTGCAAAGGTTGCGGACCGTGAGGCAAGCAAACCGACCAAGGTTGCGCAGATTGCCAAGCTTCCGGACTCCGAGCTGCTTAAATTGCGGTCGGTGGAGTTTCATACACCCCCCTTTCGAAAGTTGGGCGGCATCCAGATTGAAATCTCGGAGCGCATCACCCTGATTGCCGGACGCAATGGCGTGGGGAAGTCAACCATTTTGGCGCTTATTGCTGGCTCATCGGGCATGGCGCGCACCAAATTTAAGACATACCTCGGCATTGAACCGCGAGTCAATGCGGAAGAGATACTCAGGCTTTCCTATACGCGCGACTATGTGAAGGCCGAGTCGGACCGACCGTACGTCTTGCTCAATTACAAGCTGGGAAACAAATTCTTCGTCAAGAAAGGCAACGTCTCCGGCAATGAAAAGCGGCTTCGTGTCGTTCCCAGAAACGAGCCTAAAGAGACGATCATAGTTGGAGGGGTGACGATTCAGGAGTCCGGCAAAGTGCCTGTGCCTACCATCTATTTGGGCATGACCCGAGTCATCCCTACAGGGGAAACAGACCCTGAGTTCTTGCAGACATCCAAGGTCTCAATGGAACCCGAGGACTTGCGAATTTACCAGGAGTTCTCTGAGGCGGTCATACATCCCGGAGTTGTGCAGCAAGATGGCACCGTCATCGCCCAAAGCATCAGTGGCACGAAGAAGAATTCACTGTATCCCAACTATTCGGGATATGACGCTACAACGGTGTCGCTTGGGCAGGACTCTCTGAGCGCAATTGCGACGGCGCTTGCCTCGTTCAGCAAGCTTAGGCGTGAGATGGGCAGTGAATACCGCGGCGGCTTGCTTGTCATTGACGAACTTGATGCAGGATTTCACCCAAGGGCGCAGACTGAACTGGTGGATCAGTTGAAAAGCAAGGCGCGAGAGCTTCAAATCCAAGTAATTGCGACGACCCATTCGCTCACCATGCTCCAATATGCGCACAAAGACATTTTTAACGACAAGCGAATGGGCGTTCCTCCAGACCAAATCGTGTATCTGAAGGGTGGAAATCCGATCGAACTTCTGGATGTCACGGATTTCAGTGCGGTTCATGCGGACATGCATATGCAACTTTTGCGTGTGGCGCCCGAGAAGAAGGTCGTCAAAGTCTATGTTGAAGATGATGAAGCTGCACTGTTTCTGCTGGCGATCTTGACGACAGCGAGAAAAAAACTTATCAAGGATGCGACCGGGTACAGACTTGGCGTCGTGCCGGTGCATGTGGGCTGCGCTAACCTCGTCGGCCTGATTAAGGCAGACGACCACTTCAAGTCGGTCGTCATCGCCGTCGATGCAGATGCCAATGGTGTCAAGGGCAGCAACGCTCTGAATGTTGTTAGGCTGCCTGTGGACCCGTTGAATTCAAAGAAGCAATCGCCGGAAGTCATCCTCCGGGAGATGTGTCAAAAGATGGTCGATGATCAGACTGCATATCCAGCAACGAAAAAAATGATTCGCTCGCGAGGAGGGGATGAGTCTTATCTTCAGCAATTCATCTTGGGCCGCAAGCAAGGCGAGAAAGCTGCGGACAAGCCAATTGAAGAAGACCGGGAAGTAGCTAAGGCATGGTTCAATAACCGTCTTGAGCACATCAAGGGTATGAATTTGATCGAGGGTTGGGTGGCCGACAATGCTGCGGGTACGCAGAAGTTTATGCAGGATCTCACCTGCGCTGTCATCGCAGCAACCTCAGATCCTTTGACCCTAGCCGAGCAAGCAGCTGGGAAAAAGGCCAATGCGAATCGGTCTTCCGTGCAGAAAGTTGCCACCGCCCAACAGGCACTATAGGCATAGCAAGGCCCAACATGTATTCCAACCGTCTCTACTCACCACTGCGTTATCCAGGCGGAAAGGCGCGATTCGCTCCATTCATCGCCTCGGTGATGGAGTACAACGGGTTGAAGGGTGGTCATTACCTTGAGCCTTACGCTGGCGGGGCGGGTGTTGCTCTGGACCTTCTCTTTCACGGCGTGGTTTCTCAAATCCACATCAACGACTACGATCCAGCCATCTACGCCTTTTGGGTTAGTGCAACGCGCCACTCTCAGGAACTGATTAAGTTGGTGAGGGAGACGCCAGTCACCATGGAGCAGTGGTACCACTGGCGAAGTGTTCTCAGGGGTGAAAAGTCTGCGACAGAACTGGAGCGGGGCTTTGCAACGCTGTTTTTGAACCGTACCAACCGCTCTGGCATCCTCATGGCTGGGGTCATCGGCGGCAAAGCACAGGACGGGACGTACCGCTTGGACGCGCGTTACAACAAAGGGCAGCTCGTTCAGCGACTTGAAAAGATAGCGGCGCACGCGGACCGCGTCTCTGTCTACAACGAAGATGCCTTCTTGCTGCTGAAGCGGGCCACCAACTTTCTACCGTCGAACTCGCTTATTTACCTCGATCCCCCCTACTATATGAAGGGCCAAGAGCTGTACCGGAACTACTACGAGCATGAGGACCACGACCGTTTGGCAAGTCTTCTGTGCGGACCGCAGTGTCCTTTTCATTGGGTCGTCTCATATGACGGAGTGGACGAGATACGGCAAATGTACCGCTTGGTACGCTCCCGAGACTACAACTTGCATTACACGGCGCAGTCGCGCTATATCGGTTCTGAGGTGATGTTTTTCAGTTCGAAATTGGAACTAGGAGCGGATTTCCCGGTTGATCTCCCCAAGGCTGCCGCCTAAGACTTGCAACGGTGAGGTATGGACTAGTTCGATGTAGGTCTTCCACGAGTTGAATTCGATTGTGTTTGCCCTTTGTTTTAAGGCAGGATTAACCGCAGATCGTCAAGCCCTCATCCTTTGAATGACTGCTTTGAGCGGTCGATACTGAGTTGGCACAAGTCCGCTTTGGGCACAGAGTTGTCCGCGGGCGGTCTTTGGCGAGTGACTGCTGTCTCAGTTTGTCTGGTCAGGGCCAGGAATTTCTTCAAATTTCATGCCGCTGGCTCCAGAAGACGCATTGCTGACATTCAGATTTCCAGACAGGAGACGCTCAACGTTCGAGCTAACCGGACTGCGGAGGAAGGCGCCGTAGCGGGTCCGGTTGAGCGAGGGGTCGTTAGGTGAAGCCTCAGCCACGGGCTTGGACACTCCGTGCCAGCAATAGCGCCAGATAGATTGCGTGGGCCATCTCGTAATTAATGGTGTGCTTGTCGTGTGGAACAGCGACCACAAACGCCGCGATCTCCATGGGCGAAAACGAGAAGTTCTTGGGAAGTTTGATTCTTCGCTTGGCAGCACCATCCGCTACGTTGCATTGGTCACAGATGGTTGTCTGAGGAAACCTGGGCTGGCCGTTAGAGAGGAGTTCAACCGAATGGTCATGGTGCCTGTGGAGTGGTGCCATCCAATCTTGAAACGCGTGTGGGGATCTGGGAAACCTAGTTGTCCATCGGAGGATTTGGAACTTGGTTCGATGACACGCCGGACACTCCCAATCAGGACCGACCTCCGCCCACAGACGGCGCGTGTGCGCACCGTTGTATGCGAAAAAATCCTCCGGACTGGGAACGCGCTGGCTCATAGACGCCTATCGAGGTAAGCGGGCGACCGCGATGAGGTACAGGATGTAGGCCACGCCTACTGCGTGGGCAAGTTCGGCCTCCTCTAGCCTTGGCTGCCCGATGACAGGATGCCCATGTCGGACCTGCGGCGTCGCGTTGGAATAGACGTACAGCTTCTCTAGGCCGTCCAGGAGATACGGTGAGAAGTGCGGGTCCTTATGTAGTAACTTGATAGCAGCGCCGAGTGTCGTCGCCTTTGGTTCGACAACCCTGGCAACGCTTTCAACGGCGCTTACGATCTCCTTGATGCTGTTTGCTTCATCAATCGGGTGACGATAGAGGTAGTCCGTTGCCTTCTGGTAATGCACCCTCGCAGGTGCAAACTTGTCCTTCAGAGCCTCACTCGCTGCCTCGGCTCTCTTGGCGACGGGGCGAGGCATTTGCCGAGTAAGTTCTGCCTTCTCGTTCAGTGCCCAACCAATGCCGTCTTCCTGAAGGAGTGCATTGACCTTTTGGGAATAGGCTTCGAAATACTCGGTATCACCAAAGGGAACGTCTTCGTCCTTCTTCTTCAGGAGTTGCCCCATGAGTTCTACGAAGTCATAGAACTCGGGCCACTCGCATCCCTTCAAGTGCTCGTTCAGAGCGCCCAAAGAGCTGTCGTGGTCATAGTCCCAGGGATCAGACTCGTCCCGGATCAGTGCGATGAATTTTTCGTGTGTCTCCTGCGGGTCGAGTGGTTGTGCACGCTGGCCGTAGCCTCTACGAGCTATCCCGACGAAATCAGGCAAGACTGATTTGAGGTAACCAACACGGGTCTTTCGGGGCGCGTCCTCGAAGATGAGTGTGCGTGGCGCCTTGTTTGCAGCGAGTCGAGAAGAGAACCGCATTTCGGATGCCTAACGTAGTGTCCAGAGCAAAACCTGCTCGTGATACTGGGCGCTGCTCGATAAACTGGACATCGACTCCTCCTGAAGACGGCTTGCAGCCCTTGTTTCAGCGATTCTCTTGGGATTCTGTACAGGTACGAAATTCCGGCAAACCCCGCAGATCGTTTCGGTCGATTCTACGTTTCAATCAAGCTGACCCAAAGAAATTGGGAACTCATTTCGAATGTCGGCAAGCGCTGCGCTTCCGACGACCAATCGAAAAGATTGATTGCCGAAGTTGGATGACAGCTTCCCAGTTTTTGGGCTCGGTCGCGAACGGCTGGTTCCGGGGAAATCGTATGTCAGCTTTCGACTTTCCGCCGGGTTTCATGCGGTTCCGCCGAACGCCGGCTATATGTCTGAAGCGGACGATCAACGCAGCTTGACTGGGCGACAACAACAATCCAGCGACAAGCCAATTTTCCCAGATAAGTCAACATTCCATCATGAGCAAACTCTCTCACTCCCGCGACAAGATATACAAGACGGTGGCTCGCCAATTACATGGTGTTGTGCCCTGCTGGGTCTGCGGTGAGCCTGTGCTGCCCACAGCCGCTACGCTGGGAAACATCGAGCCACGGTGCAAAGGCGGCAGCCGCGATTTGTGTCAGACAGGCCGCCCCTCCGCATCGATCACCGCTTCGCCATCTTCCTTGCTGAAGGCACCCAACTGCGGCTGCGGCAGCAGGTCCAGCACCGCTTCGGACGGCCGGCACAGACGCGTACCCAGCGGCGTCACCACGATGGGGCGGTTGATGAGGATGGGATGCGCCAGCATGAAGTCGATCAGCTCGTCGTCGCTCCACTTCGGGTTGTCCAGGTCAAGCTCCTTGTAGCTCGCTTCCTTGCTGCGCATCACCTCGCGCACCGGCGTGCCCATGGCGGCAATCAGCGCCACCAGTTCGGGCCGGCCCGGCGGTGTTTCCAGGTAATGGATGACGCGGGGCTCGGTGCCCGTGTTGCGGATCAGCGCCAGCGTGTTACGGGACGTGCCGCACTTGGGGTTGTGATAGATCGTGATATTGGTCATGGGTAAATTCTTTCAGGCAATCAGGTCCGTTCGTACCAGGCTTTGGAGTTGTTCACGACGCGCACCACCAACAGCATCACAGGCACTTCAATCAACACACCGACCACCGTGGCCAGCGCTGCGCCCGAGTTGAAGCCGAACAGGCTGATGGCCGCGGCGACGGCCAGCTCGAAGAAGTTGGAGGCACCGATCAGCGCTGAAGGACAAGCGATGTTGTGCTTCTCGCCCACCGCCCGGTTGAGCCAGTAGGCCAGCGCCGAGTTGAAAAAGACCTGAATCAGGATGGGCACCGCCAGCAAGGCAATCACCAGCGGCTGCTTGAGGATCGCCTCGCCCTGAAAAGCAAACAGCAAGACGAGAGTCGCCAGCAGCGCGCTGATCGACCAGGGCCCGATCATGGCCATTGCGGCATCAAATGCAGCGGGCCCTTTGACCAGTAACGACTTGCGCAGGAGCTGGGCAAAAATCACCGGAATCACGATGTATAGCACCACCGATGTGATGAGCGTCGCCCAAGGGACGGTGATCGCCGAGATGCCCAGCAAAAACGCCACCAATGGCGCGAAGGCCACAATCATGATGCCGTCATTGAGCGCCACCTGCGACAAGGTGAATAGCGGGTCGCCGCCGGTGAGCCGGCTCCAGACGAACACCATGGCCGTGCAGGGCGCAGCGGCCAGCAGGATCAGGCCGGCGATATAGCTGTCGAGCTGGTCGGTGGGCAACATCGGTGCAAACAGGTGGCGGATGAACAGCCAGCCCAGGAAGGCCATGGAGAACGGTTTGACCAGCCAGTTGACGAACAGCGTTACGCCGATGCCTTTGACATGCTGACGCAGCTCGTGCAGTGCGCCGAAGTCGACCTTGACCAGCATCGGAATGATCATGGCCCAGATCAACAAGCCCACCGGCAGGTTCACCTTGGCGACTTCCATGCGACCAATGGCCTGGAATAGATCAGGCAGAAGCTGCCCCAGCGCAATACCCACGATGATGCACAGGAACACCCAGACCGTCAGGTAGCGCTCGAACACGCTCATCGGTGCGCCTGCCGCCTGTTTGGCGCTTACTTCACATTGGGCGCTCATGGCTTCAGGCTCCCGTCTCTTGCGAAAATTACTGGGTTAATTTCGTCGTTCACTTCAAGCTCCATGGCGGTTGATGCGGTTTGCAAAGGTCATCAGGGAACAGCCCCTTTCAGGCGGACTTGACAGGGGAAGACGACTCGACGTAACCGATGCAACCGGCCAGGGCGCTGGTGTCCATGCACTGCTCGGGCTGGCCTGCGCAACACTCCGCGGTGAGGTAGCCAATCAACTCCACCATCAGGGGAATGTTCGCCCGGTATCGCTGGTATCGGCCTTCCTGTTCGACGCTGACCAGCTGAGCGTGTGTGAGCGCCTTCAGGTGAAATGACAGGTTGGTGGGCGGCAGTTCGAGCTTTGCGGCAATGTCTCCCGCGACCATGCCTTCAGGACCTTGCTTGACGAGCAGCCGGTACACGTCCAGGCGCACGCCGGAAGAAAGGGATTCGAAAATGGTGACGGCTTTTTGTTGTTCCATATGTTTATTATTCAACTAATGTTGAAGTGATGTCAAGGATATGACCATGAACGGTCACGGCAGCACAATACAGGCATGATTTCAGAGACCCCTTCACCGATTTTTTCCGTTCAGGCCTTGAGCAAGCGCTATGGCAGCAGCACCGTCGTCAACGACCTGTCATTCGATATTGCACCGGGAGAATGCCTGGGCGTGATTGGCCCCAACGGTGCCGGCAAAACCACCACTATCCGCATGTGCCTGGGGCTGACATCACCCGATACCGGGACGATTTCCTATTTTCCAAACGGCGCCGCCACCGCAGCCCTGCACATGCCGCAGGACGCACTGGCCATCAAGGAGAGGCTGGGCGTTGTCAGCCAGTTTGACAGTCTGGATCCGGATTTTTCATGCGCCGAAAATCTGCTGGTGTTTGGCCGCTATTTCGGCCTGAAAGACGCGGTGATCAAGGCGCGCATCCCGAATCTGCTGGAGTTTGCGGCGCTCACGCACAAGGCCGATGCCAAGCTCAGCGAACTGTCTGGCGGCATGAAGCGGCGCCTGAGCCTGGCACGCGCGCTGGTCAATGACCCGCAATTGCTGCTGCTCGACGAGCCGACCACCGGCCTGGACCCGCAGGCCCGGCACCTGATGTGGGAGCGCCTGCAGCGGCTGGTGCAGCAGGGCAAATCCATTTTGCTGACCACCCACTTCATGGACGAAGCCGAGCGCCTGTGCAACCGCCTGCTGGTGCTGGACCATGGCAAGAAAATGACCGAAGGCCCGCCGCGCGACCTGATTGCGCAAAACCTGGAGCCCGATGTGGTGGAGGTCTACGGCGCGGGGGCGCTGGAACTGGCTGACTCGCCCTTGAAAGCCCTGGCCGCCCGCACCGAAGTGAGCGGCGAAACCGTGTTTTTCTACACCCAGGAAGCCAGGCCGCTGCTCACCGCCCTGGCAGATTCTCCGCAGTTGCGCACGCTGCACCGCCCGGCCAATCTGGAGGACCTGTTCCTCAAGCTGACCGGACGCCAGATCAGGGAGGACGCATAGTGGCACATTCTCCAAATTCCCGGATATCCAAAACAACAGACAGCCGAATCACTTTATTTCGGCCACCGCAACTGAGCTGGCGCTGGCTGCCCGTCTTTCGGCGCAACCTGCTGGTCTGGCGCAAGCTCGCCATCCCCAGCCTGGTCGGCAATATCGCCGAGCCGCTGATCACGCTGGTGGCCTTTGGCTACGGGCTGGGCGCGCTGGTCGGGCAGGTGACGCAGGGCGGCACCACCATGCCCTATATCCTGTTTTTGGCCAGTGGCTCAATTTGCATGAGCGCGATGAATGCCGCTTCGTTCGAGGCGCTGTACTCGGCGTTTTCGCGCATGCAGGTGCAGCGCACCTGGGATGGCATCATGAACGCACCGGTGCGGCTGGACGACGTGGTGCTTGCCGAAATGCTGTGGGCGGCCTTCAAGGCGCTTTTTACCAGCGTGGTGATTCTGGGCGTGATGCTGGCGCTGGGCATCAGCCACAGCCCGATGCTGTTGCTGGCATTGCCGCTGCTCGGGCTGGTGGGCATCGTGTTTTCCAGCATTGCGCTGATTTTCAACGCACTGGCCAAGGGCTATGATTTTTTCACCTATTACTTTTCGCTGTTCCTCACACCCACCATGTTTTTGAGTGGTGTATTTTTCCCGCGCGACCAGTTGCCGGGCGTGCTGCGGGTGATCTCCGATCTGCTGCCGCTGACTGCGGCGGTGCAATTGATACGCCCGCTGTTTCTCGGTCAGTGGCCGGACCAGGCCGCGCAGCATCTGGCGGTGCTGGTGGCGTATGCGGTCCTGGGGTTCTGGGTCGCACTGGTGCTCACGCGCCAACGCTTTCGCAACTGACGGCAGCGGCTGGCGTTAGCGTCGTTTGCTTAAAAAAATGCATTGGCCCAATAGGAACATGCGCAATGACCTCAAAGGTCGAAGAAAACCGTTTCTTTCCCGTGCGGGCTGTCCTGCATGTGAATGTCGAATCGGTACAGCGGCCCAGCACCCGTCATTTCCCGTTTGGCAACCAGGGTGGCGCGCCGCTCGGCGGGCACGCTGTGCAACACCGCATCCTGGCTGTTGGCGGCAGCTTCGTCGTCAAAGTAAATTCGCGTGAAAACGTGCGCCAACAGGCCACGCTGGGTCACGCACACGTCGATAAAAGGCGCCTGGCCGGGTGCAGGCGTGCCCGGCTTGACGGTTTCGAACGCATAGTGGTTTTGCGGCAAGGTCCCGGTGCCGCAACGGCCAAAACCGCTAAAGCCTTTGGCCTCAGCGTCAGGCACTGACGTGACGCTCTGCCCGCTGGCATCAAGCTGGCTGATCTCGATCAGCGCGTCCATCACGGTCTGGCCAGCGCCGTCATACACCTGCCCGGTGATGCGGATGTGCTCGCCTTGCGCGTGCGGCTGCGCCAGCACCGGGCTAAACAGGCTTTTCAGCTCGTAGCCGTACTGCGTTGGCGTGAGACCGTAGGCGAAATAGGGGCCTACCGTTTGCGAAGGGGTCTGTTTGAGTTTGCTCATGACACGCGGCCTTGCCTATTCAAATCGCGTGCCCAGCGGGCCGCGCAACACAATGTCAAACACATAGCCCAGCGCAAAGTCGGGCTCGGTCACCTCCAGGCTGAACCTGGACACCATCAGTTCGCGCGCGTCTTCCGGCACGCCTTGGTAAATCGGGTCATACGCCAGCAGCGGATCGCCGGGGAAATACATCTGCGTCACCAGGCGGCTGGCAAAGTAGTCACCAAACAGTGAAAAGTGAATATGGTTGGGCCGCCAGGCATTCGGGTGGTTGCCCCACGGGTAGGCACCGGGCTTGACGCTCTTGAAGCTGTAGCGGCCCTGCCCGTCGGTCAGGCAACGGCCGGCGCCCGAAAAGTTGGGGTCCAGCGGCGCGTGGTGCTGATCGGCCTTGTGCACATAACGGCCGGCGGCATTGGCCTGCCACACCTCGACCAGCGTATGGCGCACCGGCTTGCCGTCTGCGTCGGTGACACGGCCGGTCACGATGATGCGTTCACCCAGCGGCTCGCCGTTTTTGATGGCGTTTCTTGTCAGGTCGTGATCGAGCGAGCCGAGTTGGTCGGCACCGTACACCGGGGCATGACGCCGCGCCAGCGCCTGCGCCATGGGCACCAGCGCGTGCCTCGGGCCACGCAGCAGCGTCGATTTATAGCCCGGAGACACAAGAGGTGGCTGGCTGCTCCAGTCGCGCGGGGCAAGCGTCACAGTGCCGGCTGGAAAATCTGCTTTCATCAATGTCTCCGCAGGGAAGTGGCGATGCCGCTAGTTTATGAAGTTTGCCGGACTGGTGGTGAGCGACTGCTTTTCATGCAGCGCAAACCGCGCGGTCAATTCGTCCAGGCCCAGTTCCGCCAACACCTGCCGCAGACGCTCCTGCGCAGCGCGTTCTTTGGCCGGGTTCGGCGTTGCCGCGCGGCTGGCCAGAATGAGTTCGTTCTTCATTGAATGCTCCCAACCCACCAGTTCTGTGACCGTCACCTGGTAGCCGCTGGCCTCCAGTTGCAGACAGCGCAGCACGTTGGTGATCTGGCTGCCAAACTCGCGCGCGTGCAGCGGGTGCCGCCACAGTTCGGCCAGCGGGGTTTTGGCGCTTGAAAAGACCTTGTTTCTTTTCAACACGCCAGCCACCTCGGCCTGGCAGCAGGGCACCAGCACCATGTGGCGAGCCCGTTTGGCCAGACCAAAGGCAATGGCGTCATCGGTGGCGGTGTCGCAGGCATGCAGGGCCGTCACGATGTCCATGGTGGGCGGCAGATCTGCCGAGGCGGTGGCCTGCTGCACCGACAGATTCAGGAACGACATGCGCGCAAAGCCCAGGTGCGCGGCCAGCATGCGCGACTTTTCCACCAGTTCGGCCCGGGTCTCGATGCCGTAAACATGCCCTGCGGCTTTTTGTCCGTGGTGCGCCACATTGAAAAACAGATCGTAAAGAATGAAGCCCAGGTAGGACTTGCCGGCGCCGTGGTCGGCCAGGGTGAAACTCCGATCATTGGCGGACACTTCCTCAAGCAGTGGCGCGATGAACTGGTAGAGGTGATAGACCTGCTTGAGCTTGCGGCGAGTGTCCTGGTTGAGCCTGCCCTCGCGCGTGAGGATATGCAGCTCCTTGAGCAGCTCCATGGATTGACCCGGCCGAATCTCTTCGATGACCTGGGTGGCTGTGGCAGCGGCTTTGCGCGATGGCCTGACGGCGCGTGGTGGATGAAGGTTTTGCATGACCCTCCAGTCTAGCGTTATGCCACCTTTTTGAAGTTGCGGCATTACAAAGGCCTGACCATGTCGGTGCTTGATTCATATTGTGCACAATTTAATTGTGCTACTCCGCTTCAGTGCCGGGGCATTCTTCAAAGGCAACACCATGACCACCAAACTCGACAAAGTGCTTTACACCGCCCACGCCCACACCACCGGTGGCCGCGATGGCCAGTCCAAAACCGATGACGGCCGCCTCAGCGTCACCCTGAGTTCGCCCGGCGGCAATATTGAGGTGACGATCACACTGAAGGGATGATCCGCGTGCCGGGCCGCTCCCGGCGCTTTGCATGCATTACCTTGAATGCTATATTTTAAATAGCCTCTTAAGCCCTGTTTTTGTAGGCCAACAGCACTTTTCGTTTAGTATTTGAAGTTCCCCCCGGATTGCCACGACAATAGGGCATGACTGACAAACGCCCGGCCGCAGCGGCCCCCGATGCGGTGCATGCCTACGAAAAACTCACCCCTGATGTGGTGCTTGATGCGCTGGCCAGCGTAGGCCTGACGGGTGATGGCCGCCTGATGGCGCTGTCAAGCTACGAAAACCGGGTGTACCAGGTCCATCTGGAAAGCCCCGTGGGCAGCGAGGAGCTGGCTGGCGACGTGGTAGTTGCCAAGTTTTACCGGCCGGGGCGCTGGAGCGATGCCCAGATTATTGAAGAACACACCTTTACCGCCGAGCTGATGGCGGCCGAAATCCCGGTGGTGGGTGCGCTGGAGCTCAATGGCTCGACCCTGAATCATTTCAGCGGCTTCAGTTTCAGCGTCTCGCCCAGCCGCGGCGGGCGGCGGCCCGAGCTGGACGACCCCGGCGTACTGGAGTGGATAGGCCGCTTCCTGGCGCGCATCCACACCGTGGGCAGTGCCCGGCCCTTTACCCACCGCCCGGCGCTCAACCTGAAAACCTTTGGCTTGGCTTCACGCGACGTCCTGCTGGCGGGTGACTATTTGCCGCTGGACATGGAATCGCGTTGGTGCAAGGCTTTTGAAGAAGCGATGGCGGTGGCGCAAGCCGTGTTTGAAAGCGTCGGCGATGTCCGGCAGCTTCGGCTGCATGGCGACTGCCACCCAGGCAATATTTTGTGGACGCCCGAGGGCTTGCCGCTGGCAGGGCCGCATTTTGTGGACCTGGATGACGCGAGAAGCGGCCCGGCAATGCAGGACTTGTGGATGCTGCTGTCTGGCGAACGCGCGCAGTGCACCCGTCAACTGGGCGCGCTGGTTGATGGCTACGAGGAATTTCGGGAGTTTGACCGGCGCGAGCTGACGCTGATTGAGCCGCTGCGCACGCTGCGTCTGGTGCACTACAGCGCCTGGCTGGCACAGCGCTGGCACGACCCGATTTTTCCGATCAACTTCCCGTGGTTTGGGTCAAGCGACTACTGGAAAGGCCAGGTCGATATGCTGGTGGAGCAGACCGAGGCGATGCAGGCCGCGCCGCTGATGTGCTAGCCTGTCAAACGCCATTGAATCTATAGCTGCCAGTGCAAACCAGGCCACAGTTTGCAGCGTCCTCAACCCTGAAAAGCATCCATTTTTCTCACCCGGCCGGTTCTCCGCGCTCCTGCGGTGACCGAGCCGCCATCCACTTATGCAACGTCATTGGCCACCCTTTGCCTGGGTTTGTTATGCAATGTGTGTCGGCGTCATGGGCACCGCCCTGGCCAGCCCGCTCTACCCGCTCTATCAGGCGCTCTGGCAGCTTCAGTCCAGCAGCATCACGGCGATTTTTGTGGCCTACATGCTGGGGGTATTGGCCAGCCTGCTGTTTTTGGGCCGGCTGACCAACCGTTTTGGCTTCTTGCCCGTCCTGCGCAGCGGGCTGATCCTCGTGACCCTGGGCGTCCTGCTCTCGGCGCTGGCCTGGAATGTGGCCTCGTTTGTGCTGAGCCGCATTGCCATAGGAGTGGCCTCGGGCCTGATCACCACCTCGTCCACGATCGGGCTGACGCAGTTGAACCGTGGCGCAGATCCCCGACGGACTTCCCTGATCACGACCTGCGTGATGTCCCTGGGCTTTGGCCTGGGACCTGTGGTGGGAGGCCTGGTCGCGCAATTTGCGCCGGCGCCGCTGCTCAGTGCCTACCTGCCTACCCTGTTCATGAGCCTGCTGGCCATTTACGCGCTATTTCAAGTCAATGTCCCGCCCCGTGCCGTCCAGCACAGCGAAACCCGGGTGCGTACCCCGGCGGACATCAGTTTGCTGCCGCGTATCACGCTGCCGCCCCGGGCGCTGCGCCGGCCATTCTGGATCGGCTGCATGGGCGCTTTTAGCGCTTTTGGCGTCTTCAGTTTGTATGCCGCGCTGGCGCCCACGTTCATGCAACACATCGTGCCCTGGCATGGCCCGGCCATCAGCGGGTTCTCGATTGGGGTGATCCTGTTTTTATCGACGGCCTTCCAGTTGCTGGCGCGCCGCTTCAGCACCAAGACCAGCATGGTGATGGGCCTGCTGGGTTTATCGGCCTGCAACCTGCTGCTGATTCTGACCAGCTATACCGGTGCGGTGACACTGTTTGTGCTGAGCGTCCTGGTCACGGGCTTTGGCCACGGCGTGATGAGCATGGCGGGCATGTCCATCGTAAATAAAGTCGCCACCCATGAGCAGCGTGCGGGTCTGCTGTCGTCCTACATGATCGTGGGTTATGTGGGCACCATCGTGCCGATTCTGGGCGTCGGCTGGCTGGCTGATCACGTCGGCCTGACCACTGCCATCGTCAGTTTTTGCACCGCCATGGCGCTACTCACAGCGGGCCTGGCCTATGCGGCTAAAAATACGCCGGTGATCACGCCAACGGGCAAGCCGGCGCGTTGATGGGCGGTTAAAAAGCCGAAAGCGGTCGCTCGCTTCGCTAGCGTCAGACAGTTCCACCCCTGCCGCGTCCACCCGCTCACCAATTGCGCACGCGGCCCGTATCAATATGCACAAACTGTTCGCGCGGGTAAAAACCCACACCGCCCGCGCGCAGCGACAGCGCCGCTTCATGCAGGTCGGCCAGCGGCACACCGGGCAGGCGCACGTCGATCGCGCGGCCTTCCATGTGCAGGCTGTGCTTGGCCACGCCACCGCTGCGGGTCTGGCGCAGGTAGCTGTTGGTGGCGGGGCAACGGTAACCCGAGATCACCTCAAACGAGCCCTGGCTGCCAAGCACCTGCTGCACGCGGTGCAGCAAATCGAATACCTGCGGGTCAATTACCCCGATGTCGCCGGTGTAGTGGTCGCGCAGGAAATGGTTCAGCCAGCCCAGCGCCTCGGGAACGTAGCGCTCGCCGTTGGCATACACAAGGTCGATTTTCTCGTGGGTATGGGTATTGACCATCGCCAGTGCGCGTGCGTCCGGCACCGAGGCCAGGGCGGCTGGCGCCGCCAGTGCCGGTACGGCGGTGGCCACCGCGAGTCGTGCCGTGTGGTGCAGAAAGCGGCGGCGGGCCAGGGTGAAAGGGTCGATCATGGTTTATCCCTTGATGGAAGGCGGATTTCGTGAGTGCTGGCGCAAGGCGGCGTCCAGCAGGCGGTCGAGCCCATAGATGTCTTCAAAAAAGTAGGTTCGACCCTCTTTTACCAGCGCAGTTCCGTAAGCGATCAGCACGGGCACCGGTTCGGCCAGCCGCAGCGTGGCGGATTCACCCCGGCTCATGGCCTGGCGGATGCGGTCTTCGGTCCACTCCGGCATGCCCTTGAGCACGAATTTTGCCAGCGCCACCGGCTGCTCGACGCGGATGCAGCCGTGGCTGAAGTCGCGCCGGTCGCGCTCGAACAGCTGGGTGGCCGGCGTGTGGTGCAGGTAGATGTTGTCGTGGTTGGGAAACACGAATTTGATGTTGCCCAGTGCGTTTTTGGGCCCCGGCCGCTGGCGGATGCGCCATTGACCGGCCAGCACAGCGTCCAGCCGCGCCGCCGTGAGCAGCCGGTCCACGCGGCCGTCGGCGGACACGAATTCCAGACCCTCCCGCTCGAAATAGCCTGGGTCACGCCGCAGCCGGGGCACGGTTTCGGCGCGGGCGATGGAAAGCGGCACGTTCCAGTAGGGGCTGAACTCGATGAAACGCATGTTTTCATCGAACAGCGGGGTACGCTTGTCCAGCGCCTTGCCGACGACGACTTTCATCTCTTCCTGGACCGTGATGCGGCCGTCCTGCACTTCGTAGGCGCGGAGCATGAACTCCGGGATGTTGATGACAATCATGCGCGGCCCCTCCATCAGTGGGGTCCAGCGCAGGCGCTCAAGCGCCAGCTCGATCTGCCGCACGCGGGCAGCGGGTGTCACCTGCAGTTGCGTCAGCGTGGTTTGGCCGATCACACCNNCGGCGCCAAACCCATGCCGCAACTGGAAGGTCTGGACCGCTGCCACCAGCGCCCCCTCATAACGCGGCGGCAACTCCTCAGGCGCGGTCGAGGCAAGGTCACGGAAGGCGACCAGTCGCTCTGCCAGCATGGCCAGCCCCGCATAGTCCTGACCCGGCTCCAGCTTGCCCGCCTTGCCTCGGGCACCGCCCGGCAAGAGCGGTAGCGGCTGGCGCCAGGCCGGATGATCCACCAGCTCGCGGTAGCGAGCCAGCGCCTCGCGCAGATGCGCGTAAAGGGGCAAGCGCGGCGCGGCCTCGGCGGCGGCCTCAGGAAGGCGCCGAGCCGCCAGCGCCGTCTGCAGATAGGCGGCAGCATCAAAGACCTCGCGCTGCCGCAGGTTGAAGTTGTAATGAATCTTTTGCGGATCGATGCGGCCCTGGTGCAGGTCCGACAGGTAGCGCTCCATCGCCGTGGTCAGCGCCTGCTCAAGAGGCGCAATCTCGGCGGCCTCCAGCGTCGCGCCTTGTGCCGCATTCATGATGCCCTGCCGGAGCGCGCTGGCGTTGTAGTCCGGCGGCTCCAGACCTTGGCTCGCTGCAGCAGCGAGCAACTCGACGGCCTGAAGGGCTTGGGGCGCGGGCCTTGCGCCGTCGAACCAGGGCAGCGCATCGGCCGCCATGGAACTGCCGCAGCCTAGCCACAGCGCGAAGGCAGCACCGCGCATGAATCGTGAAACGACCGTTGCCATTGTCATCCCGCCATTATCAATGCCGGGTTACGGCGCTCCCCGCTCACACGCCGACCCGTTCAGGTCAGCAAGCGCAGCATCAAACCAGCAAGGCGTTCACACGCTTGACGTAAGCGGCCGGGTCTTCCGGCAAACCGCCCTCAGCCAGCAGGGCCTGGTCAAACAGGATGTGGGCCAGGTCATCGAAGTTGGCGGTGTCCAGCGAGCTTTCCAGCTTTTTCACCAGCGGGTGCTGGGCGTTGACTTCCAGAATGGGCTTGACCTGCGGCACGGCCTGCCCGGCCTGCTTGAGCATGCGGGCGAGCTGGGTGGACATGTCGCCGTCCTGCACCACCAGGCAGGCCGGTGAATCAACCAGGCGCGACGTGACGCGCACATCGCTGGCCTGGTCTTTCAGCGCTTCCTTGAGTTTGTCCAGGATCGGCTTGAACTGGGTCTGCGCTTCTTCAGCGGCTTTCTTCTCATCTTCGTCCTGCAGCTTGCCCAGGTCCACAGCGCCCTTGGCCACGGACTGCAGCGGCGTGCCGTCAAACTCGTGCAGGTAGTTCAGCGCCCACTCGTCCACGCGGTCGGCCATCAAGAGCACTTCAATGCCCTTCTTGCGGAATATCTCCAGCTGCGGGCTGCTCTTGGCGGCGGCCAGCGTCTCGGCGGTGATGTAGTAAATCGCGTCCTGGCCTTCCTTCATGCGGGCCTTGTAGTCGGCAAAGCTGACGCTGACCATGTCGGTCGTGGAGCTGGCAAAGCGCAGCAGCTTGGCCAGGCGCTCGCGGTTGGCAAAGTCTTCGCCCAGGCCTTCCTTGAGCACCGCGCCAAACTCGGCATAAAACGTCTTGAACTTGTCCGGCTCATTGGCGGCCAGGTCTTCGATCATGCTCAGCACACGGCGCGTGTTGCCTTCGCGAATTGCCTTGACGGCGCGGCTTTCCTGCAGCAGCTCGCGCGACACATTCAGCGGCAAGTCAGCCGAATCGACCACGCCCTTGACAAAGCGCAGATAGGTCGGCAGCAGCGCCTGCGCGTCGTCCATGATGAACACGCGCTTGACATACAGCTTGACGCCCGCCGCCTTGTCGCGGTTGAACATGTCCATGGGCGCCTTGGCCGGGATGAACAGCAGCTGGGTGTATTCGGTGGCGCCTTCCACGCGGTTGTGCGTGGTCGCCAGCGGCGGCGCCTGGTCGTAGCTGATCTGCTTGTAGAACTCGTCGTAGTGTTCCTGCGTGATGTCTTTTTTCGGGCGCGTCCAGAGCGCCGCCGCCTGGTTCACGGTTTCCCATTCGCCGGTGGCCACCATCTCGCCGGGCTGGTCTTTTTCGCCTTCCTTCCATTCCTCTTTGGGCATCAGGATGGGCAGCGAAATGTGGTCCGAATATTTGTTGATGATGGCCTTGAGCTTCCAGGCGTTCAGGTACTCGCTGGCGTCGTCTTTCAGGTGCAGGATGACGCTGGTGCCGCGCTCGGCGCGCTCGATCTCGCTGACCTCGAACTCGCCCGTGCCCGAGCTAGCCCAGCGCACGCCCTGGGCTGCGGGCAGACCAGCGCGGCGGCTTTCCACCGTGATGCGGTCGGCCACGATGAAACCGGAATAAAAGCCCACGCCGAACTGGCCGATCAGTTGCGCGTCGTTTTTCTGGTCGCCCGAGAGCTTGGCCATGAAGTCGCGCGTGCCGCTCTTGGCAATCGTGCCCAGGTGCTCGATCGCCTCCTGCTGCGACAGGCCAATGCCGTTGTCGGTGATGGTCAGGGTCCTGGCGGTCTTGTCAAAGCTCACACGCACCTGCAGATCGGGCGCGTTTTCGTACAGCGCCGCGTCATTGAGCCCCTCAAAACGCAGCTTGTCGCAGGCGTCCGAGGCGTTGGAGATCAGCTCGCGCAAAAAGATGTCGGGGTTGGAGTAGAGCGAATGCGTGACCAGCTTGAGCAGCTGGGCGACTTCGGCTTGAAAGGAAAGGGTTTGCTTGCTCATTGTGGTTTTGAAGGTCGGTAACAATTGAAATCAGTCAATTATGGGCGATGCCTGCGCTTTCAAGAGTTGCCAGGGGCGTCATCGCCCAATGTGCGCCAGCATCTTCCTCACCTCTGCCATCGACAAAGATGCATTTGAACGTCTTGCCGAGGATAGTCGCGCCAATGATCTGGCTGATTTTCGACCGTCTAGCGCCGCTAATGTACATGATGGTAATATACACTGATGATTAATCCAAGCCAGATTTCCGGGTTCAACTGGGATGACGGCAATGCCCGAAAGAATGAAAAGCATGGCGTGACCATGGCCGAAGCAGAGCAAGTTTTCTTCAACGCACCGTTGTTGCTTTTGGAAGATGCCGTGCACAGCCAAAAAGAACCTCGGCTTCACGCTTTGGGAAAAACTGACGAGGGACGTGCACTGCATATCACGTTCACCCTTCGCCAGTCGGATAAGTTGATCCGGGTTATTTCAGCCAGAGACATGCACCGAAAGGAGCGAACCATTTATGAACAAGCAACCTAAGACCATCCCAAAATTTGCCAGCGAAGCGCAAGAGCGCGCTTTCTGGGAAACGCATAGCTCCACCGACCACCTCGACTGGACGAAGGCTCAGAAGGTTACCTTGCCGAACTTGAAGCCCACGACCAAGACAATTTCGCTGCGACTGCCGCAGCACCTGCTGGACTCCATCAAATCCGCCGCAAACGCCCGCGACGTACCCTACCAATCACTGATCAAGGTTTGGCTCCAGGAAAAGCTACACGTTCATTGAGAGCGTTCTCACACTGACGTTGCAAGATCGCATGACAGTCGCATCCCCACAGTCTTCAGCACCGCCAGCAGCGTCTTCAATGTCGGGTTGCCCTTTGGAGACAACGAGCGGTAAAGCGCCTCCCGGCTGATGCCGGCCTGCGCCGCAACCATCCCCAAACCAGCGCCGGCTTCGGCCACGTCACGTAATGCCAGAAGGGCCGCCGCAAGGTTGTCGGGATCGTCAAGTTCCTCCAGCGCGGCCTTCAGATACGCAACGGCAAACTGCCGGTCAGCACGCAACTCCTGGATGCCTAGCAGCCTGTCGGGCT
>DHWX01000091.1 GCA_002413395.1 Polaromonas sp. UBA5171
ATTGTTTTATATAAAACAATTTTATCCAAATCTAGAAAAAAATAATTGATCCGGGTTGATCCGGGCGCAAGGAAGCAGCCTTGACTGGCAGCGGGCCTGCAAATGGTTGCAGGAAGGGCCCCGGCAAGCCATCGCGTGTTAGGCTGTGCAAATCTCAGCGGAATTTCGGAAATATGACTTCCCAACTCGCTCCAATTTCCCGTCGCCAGGAGTTCAGCGCCCGCGTGTGAACCAGCGTGCGCGCGTGCCTTATTGCGACGACGGCAGCTTGAGTTCGTTCGCCCGCAGTGTTGTGTCGGCCGGAAAGGCGCGCGACCTGCGTTCTTTCGGATCGAGGCAGACAACCGTGAAATCACAGGTTGAACAGACATCGCCGGACTCTGTATTGAACAATTCATGGCGAAAACGCACCACTTTTTCGCGCATTTCCAGCACACCTGTGCGCACCGCAATAGTGTCCCCGGGATAAAGCTCTTTCTGATAACTGATGTTTTGCTGCACTGCCGCCAGATGAACCTCGCCGCTGCGCAAGCGCGACGCGGTCAGGCCAAGCATCGCATAAAACTGCCAGCAGGCTTCCTCGAAGAACTCCATGTAGGCACGCACATTGATGTGACCCATGTGGTCACGCTGCCATTCATGTACCGTCCCACGCGCGGTTTCGACCATTGCCATGATTGCCCCTCATTTATCTGGATATTCCGTTGATCGTAACTGATGGTTCCGGATTGCTCAGCCGGGAGTTCCAACAAGCCAGAGACCTCACCGCCATGCTCATGCCAGCCGATGTGGATGGGTAAACGCAGTGAGCCGACCGTTCCGAACGAAGCCGCAAAGAGTGATGCCAAGCTGCTCCGCCGCCTCGATGGCGAGGGACGACGGCGCCGACACGGCACCAATGATTTCGATGCCGGCGCGCGCCGCTTTGATGATCAGCTCCAGACTGACGCGGCCCGACAGCGTCACGCCACAACCGGCCGCGGACAGGCGACGCAACAGGCGCTGGCCGATCACCTTGTCCAGCGCATTGTGCCGCCCCAGATCCTCTGCGCTGGCGAGCAACGCGACATCATGCGAAAACAATGCCGCGGCATGGGTGCCGCCGGTGCTATTGAAGACAGCCTGTCGGCTTCGCATTGCCTCCATTAACGGCGCAAAGCGTGCCGGGTCGATGCGCAGCGTATCGGTGACGCGCGGCAATCCGGCATACAGACCACCGCGTTGCCCAACCTCGCCACAGATACCGCAGGAACTGGCGACGATTCCGCTGCGCCGATTGTTGCGCACGCGCGATGGATCGACCAGTTGCACTTTCACCACGTCAGGATCATCCGGGCAGATCGCCAGCGACGCAATATCGGCGATCGTGTCGATCATGCTTTCCGTGAACAAGAAACCAGCGCACAGCGCCAGTGCTTCCGGCGCCTCACCCAGCACCCCGTCTTGCGGCAAAAAACCCGCAGCACCAGCTGCATCGGTACGGGTCCACATCATGGTGTACAAACCCACCTCGGCGACCTGAACGAACAACGCCCGTTCTTCAACCACCCAGCAGTCTTCCGCCATCACCGAATGGCCCGCGCCCGGAAACCGATGCGAGGTCACCCGGCACATGCCGCCGCTTTGCGGCATGCTGGTCAGTTCATCGCGGCGCATGACTGGGCCAACCTCAGGCGTGAGCCGCGACGGCCATTCGCTGGATGCTGACACGCACGATATCGGCGCCGGAACCGGTAGCGTCGGTCAGCTCGATCGACATTGGCGTAATCGAATTCAGGGTGGGAGCCTTGAGATCCTTTGCGTAAGGCGTCGCCCAATGGCCGAACTGGCCGACAATGACCAACGTATCGGGCCGGATGCCCTGCACCACGATCGCCGCGCCCTGCGTGCTGCCGAGCACCGACGTGATCTCCAGCATATCGCCGTCGTCAATACCAATCTTTGCGGCAGTGGCAGTGTTGATCATGACACCACCATGACCTCGCACGTTCCGCGAGAGTTCATCCATGAGCTGGATGCCAACGTTGCCACCAGCGTGATACTGCATGCTTTTGGTGGCGATCAGCCAAAATGGAAAGTCCTCGGGCTTGTGGCCCTTGCGTATCAATTCGCGCTCCCACAGTTCGGGAAAATCGTGCCATACCGGCAGCGGCTGGTATTCCTCAAGCTGTTCATCCCACCAGCGCACTTCACCTTCGTGGAGTCGGTTACCCAGTTCGCGCCCAGAGCGCATCAGGCGTTCCTGATAAGGCAACTCGAAGCGCAGATTGTGCTTCTTGATCGTTGGATACAGGTACCACCCGGCATGCGGATAGGGCCTGGTCATCAGGCCGTTGATCTTGAACCAGTCAAGATCGTGCACCTCCTCGCCCTGAGTCAGCTCATGGCTGGCGGCGCGACACACGGCATCCCAGATGGTATCGACCGGATGGGCCAGCATCGGGTCGATTGAAAAATCGCGCTGCCCGGTCCGTAGCGGCACCCCGCAGGCACCTTTGTTAATCGCCTCGTTGTACGCTTCAAGCAGGTTGGTGCGGCGTGCCAGCTCGGTCGCGATCCAGGTAAAGTCGCGCGCCTCGCCCTGCGGTGCCACTGCGGCCTGGCGCAGAATGAACCCCTGATGCTGCCAGTACTGCTCCATGAACTTGGTTTTGCCGAGCCGGATCAACTGCGTGCTTTCCAGGTCGCTCGCCTCCGGCAGCAAAATGTCGGCCATGTGGTTGGTTTCATCCCGCGTATAAACAAAGCACACGGTGAACGGAAAAGACGCGATTGTCTCAGCCACGGCATCCGTGTCCCAGAACGAAATTGCCGGATTGGTACGATAGGCAAACCAGATCTCCGGTTTGCTTGTAGCAAACCAGTTGGGTGGCAGCTCTTTCTGGAACATCCAAGCCAGGTGCGTCGGTCCGAGCGCCTGACTCCACGGGCCGTTATTGCCGACCAGCGGGACCAGCGTGCGATGGGCATTGCGTCCGCTTGGCTTGTTCAGCCAAGTTGCCTTCTCGGTCGGATTGAGCTTGTTGAGCATAAAACCGTCAGGGCCAGGCGCGACGCTCTGGTGCCGGTCGTCATGCGGCTTGTTGAGCCGCACCGTAGTACCCAGCGTGCCGCCCGGCACTTCCAGCGCCCCCACCAATACCGCCAGCAGGGTGCGCGACCAGCAGCATTCGTAGGCACCCCAACCATTGTTGACGGTTTTTCCCAAGGTGACCGCGACCGGGCGGTATGGCAGCATCTCCCCGTCAACTTCCATGGTCTGACCAACACAGGCCTGATCGAGAAATTCGTTGGCAATACGGCGGATCTTCGCCGCAGGCACATCGCAAATCGCAGCGGCCCATTCGGGACTGTACTGGTGCATGTGCGACACCAGCATCGAAAACGAGGTCTCGGCATCGATACCGAGATGGTGCCAGCGCTCGGCGTCGGCACCCACTTCGATCGCTTCCGCCACCAGGACGCGGCCTTCGAGCAATGGCTCGATGTCGGGTGTATCGTGGGTCACCGCGGTATTGCGGCGGCTGTCCCACAGGAGCGGTTTGAGGCTTTCTGGATCGCGCAGAAAGTAGCCGTGCGGTCCAACCAGGTAGGGCGACGAGGTGGTGTCGCGCAGGAATGGAAGGTCGAGCCGTTCGCGCCGGTTCTCATGCAGCAGCACATGGATCATGGCGAACATGAAGGCCGGATCGGTTTTCGGTTTGATCGGCACCCATTCCGCCGAGGCTCCGGCGGTGATCGACAGGTGTGGTTCGACCTGCACCCGTCGCGCGCCACGTACCCGCGCGGCGGCATGCCGCGCCGCTGCGCACGGCCCGCCAGTGATCTCTACGTTGGCACCAAATGAGACGATGTAATTGGCGTGTGGCGTATCGGCCGATACCGTGAAAGCGCGGTGCCAGTATTCGCCGTAGAGATGCTCCGAGTGCACGCACTTGACTCCCTGGCCGGAGCCAAAACTATAGTCGATCATGCCCCATGCCGAGAGGTAGGCAGGAAACGACCCCATATAGCTGGCCGGGGTGCCGCCGTGGCCAAAGGTGGCCGCAACACGCGGCAAGCCTTGCTCGTCAATGAGCCCCCTGACACGGATATCGTTGAGCTTGGCCGAGACAAGATCAAGCGCCTCGTCCCAACTGATGGGCACAAAGCCCGGTTCCTCGTTTCTGCCCTTTTTTGGATTGGTGCGCTTCATCGGCGTCAGGACGCGGTTCGGGTTATAGGTCTTCTGGATTAAGCCGTATGCCTTGACGCAGGGCTTGCCGTCGGCCGGATGCATGCCGATGCCAGCAAAGTTCGGCCCGATCTCAGTGGCAATACCGTCCGTGACCTTGACCGACAGCAAGTCGGGACCAGACACACAGTTATAACAATACGTCGGGATGTTCCGCGTACTGACGGATTCCTTGCTGCTCATAAAAACTCCTTCGCCAAGGCCTTAGGATCTGTTGTCACCAGAAAACATCATACAGTATAAAAGCCATATACACTAAAAATGTATCATGTCATATCAGGCGTTTTGTTTCTTTGCCAAGCCGAGATAAGTTTCGATGACTTTCGGGTTTTTCGCGAGATCTGAGGCCTGTCCTTCGAGCACCATGTCACCGGTTTCCAGGACATACCCATAGTCCGCCACGTCCAATGCGGCCCGCGCATTCTGCTCAATGAGCAGCGTGGCGACGCCGGTTTCGCGCAAGCGGTCGATGATGCGAAAGATGTCCTTGACGATCAGCGGCGCCAGGCCAAGACTAGGCTCGTCAAGCATCAGCAGTGTCGGCTTGGCCATCAAGGCGCGTCCGACCGCGAGCATCTGCCGCTCGCCGCCGGAAAGCGTTCCCGCTTGCTGCTTGCAGCGTTCCATCAAGCGCGGGAACAGCTGGAATACATAGTCCATCTGATCGTCATAGCGCGGCTCCCGGGCACGGTAACGACGATAGCTACCCAGCAGCAAATTGTCATTCACGCTCATGCTGTTGAACAACTCGCGGGTCTCCGGCACCAGACTCATGCCGCGCGAGACACGCTGTTCGACGTCGAGGTTGGCGAGATTTTGTCCAAGAAACTTCACCTCGCCGCGTCCTGGAAGGCAACCCATGATCGCGTTGAGCATGGTCGATTTGCCGGCACCGTTGGGCCCGATCACTGTCACGATCTGACCGGACTGAATGCGAATACTCGCGCCATGCAGTGCTTCAACCTTTCCGTAACCAACATGCAAGTCGCGGACCTCAAGAATTAAATCACTCATCGACGCCTCCCAGGTAGGCTTCCAGAACGGCCGGATCTTGCTGTATCTCGGCCGGCAGGCCCTCAGCGATCTTGGTGCCGAACTCCATGACCACCAGCCGATCCGTCAGGTTCATGACAAAGTCCATGTCGTGCTCCACGATCAGGATACTCATCCCTTCCGCCCGAAGTCTTTTGAGCAACTCGGCCAACGCCTGTTTTTCCATGTAACGCAAACCGGCAGCCGGTTCGTCCAGCAGCAGCAATACCGGATCACAGCACAGCGCGCGCGCGATTTCCAGTATGCGCTGCTGGCCCAAGGCCAGGCTTCCAGCCTCTTCGTACATGCAGTCCTTCAGGCCGACCCGTTCCAGCTGGCATGCCGCTTCGTGAAGCAGCGCCGCTTCATCGTCCCGGTTGGCGCATACCAGGCTGCGCGCAACGCCGGCCCGGCCACGCAAGTGCCCACCGATCGCCACATTCTCCAGCACCGTCATGGTCGGCAGCAACCTCACATGCTGAAAGGTGCGCGCAATGCCCAGCCTGGCGATATCGCGTGAAGGCATATTGCCGATCGACTGGTCGCGGAACAGTATCTTGCCGGACGTGATGGGCAGCACGCCAGTCACCAAATTGAACATCGTGGATTTGCCCGCGCCGTTCGGCCCGATCAAACCCATGATCTCCCCTGCGTTGACGGTGAATACCAATTTATTGATCGCAAGCAGTCCGCCGAACCGCTTGCATACCTCCCTGACTTCAAGAATCGTCGTACCCATCTGCGGTTTGTCGCGACGCGCCAGCAACGCCGCACTGGCCGGTGCGTTCACACTTCGTCGTCTCGGGAACCACCGGCGCACAAAGGGCCACAAACCATCCGGCGCGCGCTGCAGCAATACCACCAGCAAAATACCAAACACGATCATTTCATAGTTGCCGGTGCCGCCGAAAAGCACCGGCAAGATTCCCTGCAACTGATCTTTCAGGATGGTCAGCAGCGCTGATCCGAGTACCGCGCCCCAAATAAAACCAGCACCACCAACTACCACCATGAACAGGTATTCGATACCCGCATTCAGACTGAACGGACTGGGATTGACGGTGCGCTGCAGATGAGCATATAGCCAGCCCGACATGGCGGCAGCCACAGCCGCATAAACAAACACCACGATCTTCATCGATGCAGTGTTGATACCCATTGCCTCGGCCATCACCCCGCCGCCCTTGAGCGCACGAATAGCACGACCAGGCCGTGAGTTCAACAGGTTGCGCGAGGCGACAACGACGACAATCAGCGCGGCCCAAATCAGGTAATACATTTGACGCCCACTGCTCAACGAGGTGCCAAACAGGCTGATCGGTTCAATGCCGCTAATGCCGTCATACTTGCCAAGAAACTCCAGATTGCCGAACAGATAGAAAATGGACAGGCCCCAGGCGATCGTTCCGAGCGGCAGGTAATGTCCGGACAGACGCATCGTGACGGCTCCCAGCGCGTAGGCGGCGACTGCGGTCAGCGCGATGCCGATCAACAGTGTCAGCCACGGATTCAAACCATAGGCGGTGGTCAAATATGCGGTGGTGTAGGCCCCGATACCGACGAACGCGGCCTGGCCGAACGAGGTCACCCCCGCCACGCCGGTCAGTAGCACCAGGCCGACTGCGACAATGCTGTACAGACCAATGTAGTTGGCCAGCGTGATCCAGAATTCGGAGGAAAATACTGGGAGCAGGACCACCAGTGCAGCAAACAAAATAAAAAATGGATTCTTCATGGCTTATTCCTCCTCATCCGGATGTCCAGATGAAAACGAGCGCCACAGCAGCACTGGAATAACCAGGGTAAACACAATCACTTCCTTGAATGCGCTGGCCCAAAAACTTGAGTAGGACTCCAGCAGGCCCACCAGGAGCGCCCCCACCGCCGCGATCGGATAGCTTGCCAGCCCGCCGATAATCGCGCCAACAAAGCCCTTTAGTCCGATCAGGAATCCAGTGTCGTAGTAAACAGTGGTCATCGGCGCAATCAGGATACCGGACAGGGTGCCCATGCCCGCTGCCAGCGTAAAGGCCAGACGCCCCGCCTGCGCGGTACCGATACCCATGAGTCGGGCGCCGACACGATTTACCGCCGTGGCGCGCAGCGACTTTCCGACCAAGGTGCGTTCAAAGAACATATACAAGGTGCCTATCAAGATCAGCGAGACCAAGACAATCGCGGCGCTCTGGCCGGTTACGGTCACCGTTCCAAGCTGATAACTGGCATCTGAAAAGGGTGTGGTGCGGGAACCCTCGGCACCGAAAATCACCAGCCCGAGGCCCACCAGCGCGAAATGGACGCCGACCGAAACGATCAGCAGAACCAGAACGCTGGCTTCCGCCAGCGACTGAAAGGCAACCCGATACAACAGGGGGCCCATCGGCACCACAATGGCGAGCGTCAACGCGGCTTGCAGCAACATGGGCATGCGGGCGGTCGCCAACGTCCTGGCGAGAATGAAAATGACGAGCGGAAACACCAGATATTTACTCGCTGCAATTGCCAATGCTTTCGACAGTCCGCTCGCGTCTCCGATCAGACGAAACTGTCTGGCAGCATCGTACAGTTCCATCAGGAATGCAACTATGCCGAACGCCAGCAACAAACTCGCGGTTGCGGCGAACTTTCCGGTTTGCATGGCAGCCATGGTCAATGCACCAAAGGCAACGAACTCTCCTTGTGGAATGAAAATCACCCGGGTGACCGAAAACACCAATACCGTTGCAAGGGCCAGCAGTGCATAAATTGCACCGGTTGAGACACCATCCTGAGCCAGAATGGCGGCTATTGAAAAGTCCATGATTTCCCCGTTTTAATGCTGACTGGAACAAGCAACCGAAAGCGTAGAACAGACAGGCAGGCGATACCTCTCGCCAACGTCTTGCGCTGTCGGAAGGCAAAGCAACTGGCCGACAGACGAAAAGTATCAGTAAAAAATTGAGGCTGCACGCCGGACAGAGTCTGGCCCGCGACCCTGCGAAACCCTGTTGCGCGGTCAGTTGAATACCCGGTGCTCCGGTTCTCGGGATTCCGGACCGAAACACTGGCAACGATTGTTGACGCCGCTATCGTGCCATCTTCCACTTGCCATCGACCACCTGCACCATGACGCGTGAACGCTGGTCCAAGCCAAGATGATCAGTCTTACTCATGTTGAAGATGCCCTGCGAGCCGACCATCTCCCTTGTATTTTCAAGTGCATCCCGCAATGCCTGCTTGAATTCCTTGGTGCCGGGCTGGCCCTTTTTCAGGGCCGTCGGCACGGCTGCAGCCAGCAGCAAACCGGCATCCCAGGCATGGCCACCGAAGGTCGAGATCGAGCCCGCGCCATACGCCTTTTCATAAGCGAGTTTGTAGCGCAGCGCCGATTTTTTGATCATGTTTGTTTCCGGCAGTTGATCCGCGACAAGAAGCGGGCCAGCTGGTAGCCAGGTGCCTTCGCAATCCTTGCCGCACACACGCAGGAAATCGTTGTTGGCCACGCCGTGCGTCTGGTAAATCTTGCCTTTGTAGCCGCGCTCCTTCAGCGCCTTTTGCGGCAGGGCCGCAGGGGTGCCTGAGCCAGCAATCAGGACGGCGTCCGGATTGGCCGCCATGATCTTCAGGACCTGGCCGGTAACCGACGTATCGCTGCGGGCGAACCGTTCATTGGCGACAAGGCGAAGCTTGCGTATGTCCGCGAATTTTGAAAACTCATGAAACCAGCCCTCACCATAGGCATCAGAGAAACCGATGAACCCCACCGTCTTGATCCCGGCATCGGCCATGTGAGCGGTAATCGCGGCACTCATTTGTCCGTCATTTTGTGGCGTCTTGAAGACCCAGCGGCGCCTGGCATCGACCGGCTCGACAATGGAAGAAGAAGCCGCCATGGAAATCATCGGCGTCTCCGACTCCGCTGCCACATCAATCATTGCCAGTGAGTTGGGCGTGATGGTGGATCCGATGACAATGTCCACCTTATCTTCATAAATCAGCTTGCGGGTATCCTTGACGGCGGTAGTGGTGTCGGATGCATCATCGAGCACGATGTATTCGACTGTCTTGCCGCCAATTTCCCTAGGCATCAACGCAAACGTATTTTTCTCGGGAATCCCAAGCGATGCCGCCGGTCCGGTGGCGCTTACCACCACGCCAACCTTGATTTGGGCCCATGTACTGCCGCTGCAAAGCAGCGCGGCAACAGTTGCCACTTGCAATAATGATTTACCTATCGATCGTTTCATTTGTCTTCTCCTGTGGTTTGATTACTGTATTTTTCCGCTGCTTTGTTACTTCTACAGCTGTTCGCGCCTGCTTGACAGGCCTCGGTATGCACTTTTCTTCCCCTTTCTGCGCGCGCCGTCAACCTTGGATTGAATCGGCAAGGATGAGAGCGAGCCAGCGCCAGATCATTCATCACCTACCATCCGAAATTCCAGTGTGACATATCAAGATAGTCTTCGTGTCATTGAAATGCGATTCATCACCCACTGAAAACGCCACTTATTCACTTCGAACGCTTTGTCACATGTTCGCCATAATAGGCATAAATTGTTTGATGTCAAATTAATAGGATCGGCTTTTCAAATTCTTGCTGAAACGTCTGGCGGCTTGAAGCTTCGTATTTTTCGGTGCCTGAAATGCTTGTCGAAAATGCATTTCGACGTGATCAGGATGATCTACTGATGATGTGAATGCCTCCCTCTCTCAATTCGCTCCATCCAGCACGAACGCTTCTGCTTGTACCTTCGCAGGCCAGGTCAAATTCGACACCATGAAAATTCGCGGCCATCACAACAGTCCGGCCCAGACCCAACGCCTGGTTGTGATCGGACTCGACAACTCTTAACTGCTCTCCGGTAACACCTTCGACGATCATCAACGCAACAATCATCCGGTTATCCCAACCAAGAGCGCGCCGCGGTTGGCCACAGCCGCAGGGTCAAGCTATACAAGCAACGCATTCTGACCTCCCTTTCGGACAACCAGACGAAACAATCCATCCGCTTGCTGATAAAGCCCAAGATCGCAAGAGACTGCCTATGTCCTGAAACGTATACGTCATCAAACGTCCTCCCGTTTCCTCTTCCACACTTCCACCTATAAATCAGAACTATAATTCATTTTTATCACAAGATAGTGTCTAAATTTTCTAAAAAAATTACCACAAAACGATCTCACCTTCATTTTCCTGATGAATATTTGTAATAAATTTCATTAAAAGTGCATGATAAATCATGTCTCTAACTTAAAAATGTATTATGATACATGTTATGGAGCTTACACGATAAATCATGGTTCACATTGTCGCCCTGCTTGACGTGCAGGCTGCAACAGGCAACAGGCAACAGGCAAAGCTTATGGACACAATAGCCAGACCAATCACTTGGTGGAAATCAGGCAAGCCGACGGCCGCATTGTCTTACGGCCCAATGGTTGAGATCATCATTGACGGCAAAACGGTTTCGGCACCAATGGGCAGTTCAGTGCTCTCGGCCGCCACGGCGGCCAGCATTTATATCCCGGCGCTGTGCGCGCACCCGGGCCTTCCGCCTTCCTGCCAGCGCGGCAATGGCGATGGAGCTTGCGGATTGTGCATGGTCGAAGTGACCGGAACCCCCGGGCTGCAAAATTCCTGCTCTTTGTCAGTCGAAGCCGGTCAGGTGATTACCAGCATGACGCCGGAAATCCAGCGTCTGCGTCAAGATAACATTTCCAGGACGCTGGGCACGCATCCGCATGTCTGCCTTACCTGCCCGCAGCGGGACGGCTGCAGCCGCACCACCTGCTCGTATGGCAACCCGGTGGAGACACGCTGCTGCTCAATCTTCAATAGTTGCGAACTTCGCAAAGTGGCTGATTTCGTGGGCATCCCAAAAACCACTCCGCCATACAAGCCGATCCGTTTGCCAGTCGTGCTCGACGAGCCGTTTTATGATCGCGATTACAACCTGTGCATCGACTGTCGGCGCTGCCTGGTGGCATGCAACGATGTGCGCGGCGTCGGGTGCCTTGAAATCAAGGAAACCAATGGCCGGAAATGGGTTGGCACCATTGCGCCAACACTCCTTGAATCGGGCTGCAAATTCTGCAGCGCCTGCGTCGAGGTATGCCCGACCGGCGCGCTGATGGATCGCACGCTGGATGTTTCACACAAAGTTGAGACGCAAGTGCCGTGCAAGGCGACCTGTCCGGCCGGCATCGATGTGCCGCGCTATGTGCAACTGGTCGGACTCGGCAAATACAGCGAAGCAACCGCGGTGGTGCGCGAAAAATTGCCATTTCCCGGCATCCTCGGACGCGCCTGCTTCAGCCCCTGCGAGTCGGCCTGCCGCCGCAAGCACCTGGACGACCCGTTGTCGATCCGTAGCCTGAAGCGCATCGCCGCCGACAACGACACTGGCCTGTGGCGCGCGCAATCCACCCAACTGCCACCTAGTGGACACAAGGTGGCCGTGATCGGCGCCGGCCCCGCTGGCCTGACCGCAGCCTATTATCTAGCCAAGAAGGGCCACGCAGTCAGCGTGTTCGAAGCCCTGCCTGCAGCTGGCGGCATGGTGCGCTATGGCATACCGTCCTACCGCGTACCACTTCATATCATCGACCAGGAAGTAGCCGAGGTTGAAAAACTGGGCGTCGAGTTCCGCTTCAACACCCGCGTCGAGAGCATCGACGAACTGATGAAACAAGACTTTGAATCGGTCTTCATTGGCATCGGTACACAAGGCGGCGACAAGCTGGACATTCCCGGCGACGACTTGCCGAACGTGGTCGACAGTCCAACCTTCCTGCGCGCTGCCGCACAGGGCAAGGTCGGCACGCCGGACTCCGACATCATGATCGGCAAGCATGTAGCGGTCATCGGCGGCGGCAACGTCGCCACCGACAATTGCCGATCTTCACGGCGGCTCGGCGGCAAACTGGTCGATATGGTCTATCGCCGCACCCGCGAAGAGATGCCGGCACGCGAAGACGAAATCCAGGGCTGCGTGGACGAAGGCGTGAGCCTGCGCTATCTGACCGCGCCAAAGAAAATCGAGTTGAATGCCAGCGGCACCAGCCGACTCAAGGTCACTTACGCAAAAATGGAATTGGGCGAACCCGACGCCAGTGGACGCCGCCGTCCGGTAGAGCTTGTCGGCAGCGAATTCCAGGAAGACGTCGATCTGGTCATCGCCGCCATCGGCCAGCATGCGCAAACCTTCGATGGTTTTGGCGTGCAGACCGGCAAGGGCGGACGCATCCAGGTGCGCGAGGATTCAATGCTGACCAGCCGCCCCGGCGTATTCGCCGGCGGCGACGTGGTGCTCGGGCCCGCCAGTCTGATTGAAGCGGTTGCGCAGGGGCGCAAGGCTGCTGCCGCTATCGACGCCTTCCTCGGCGGCGACGGCAACATTGAGGAAAAACTGCTGCCCGAAGATTGGGATACCGATCCGCACATCGGACGCGAAGACGGTTTTAATCAGAAAAAACGTTTCCACCCGATCTTCATCGCCAACAACCAGCGCAATAACTGGAACGAAGTCGAACTCGGCTTCGATGCGGCCAGCGCCCAGGCGGAAGCGCTGCGCTGTCTGAAATGTAACCTGGCGGCCAACCTCGAAGGCATGGTGTTGCCGCCGGAAGCCTGGCTGGATTTTTCGGAAAGCGTGGTCGCGGCGACCACCGAGGAGGCTGGTGTATTCCAGTTGCTCGACGCCGACAAGAACGTCTTGACGATCAAGGGCGTGGAGAACCTCCGGCAAGGTCTGACCGAACAGATTGGCCGCAACGAAGCGGCAAAGTATTTCATCTTTGAGGAAGCGCCAATGTACACCCAGCGCGAAAGCCAGTTCATGCAAGCGTACCTGCAGCAGCACGGCAAGATGCCAGGCGGCGGGTCGGATGAGCTTGACGATCTGTTCTGAACGCAACAATACCTGCCCCTTCCACATCACATCCCACACGAGAGCACCACAATGAGCGATTTCAAGACCATCAACTGCAGCACTGTCGACGGACTCACTACGCTGACCCTTAACCAGCCGCCGTTCAATGTGCTGAATATCGAGATGATGACGGAGATCAACGCAGCGCTTGACCTGGTCCTGGCTGACACCACCGTTCGCCTGCTGCTTATCACCGGCAACGGGGAAAAAGCCTTTTCGGCCGGAGTAGATGTCGCTGACCATACGGCGGACAAGGTGGATCGCATGATTGAGGTCTTCCACGGAATTTTCAGGCGGCTGGAATTGGTGGCGGTACCGGTGATCGCAGCCCTGAATGGTGTCGCATTGGGCGGCGGATGCGAGCTTGCACTGGGCTGCGACATGATTGTTGCCGCGAGCAACGCCAAACTCGGGCAACCCGAGATCAGGCTGGGCGTGTTCCCGCCGATCGCCGCCATCCTGTTGCCGCGCATGCTGCCGCCAGCCAAGGCTTATGAACTGCTGCTGGGCGGTGCCAACATCGACGCGATCGAGGCCCATCGGCTCGGCCTCGTCAACAAGGTTATCGCAAAAGAAGATTTTGCCAACGGTAGTGTCGAGTTCGTGAACCAGTTTCTAGGCTTGAGCCGTTCCGCTCTCATGTATACAAAAAAAGCGATTCGCACGGCCGCAGGAAAACCATTCAACGAGGCTCTTGCCGCGGCCGAGTCGATTTATCTGCAGGAGCTAATGCCCACTGCGGACGCTAGCGAAGGACTCAATTCCTTCATGGAAAAACGCCTGCCCGTCTGGCAGCACAAATAAGTACCCAAAGAAAGGAAAACAATTTTGATACCAGACCACATTGACTGCTGGCAGATGACAGAGCCTGGCAGTCTGGTTCAAACCAGAATCACGATGCCCCCATTGGAGCCTGGCCACGCCTTGATCGAGGTCAAGGGATGCGGCGTATGTCACACCGATATCTCCTATTTTTACATGGGCGTGCCGACCGAACAAAAACCGCCGCTGACACTCGGACACGAGATCAGCGGCGTGGTGGTGGCCGGCCCTCCCGATCTGGTCGGCAAGGAAGTGATCGTACCGGCGGTCATGCCGTGCAATGAATGCGACATCTGCAAATCCGGGCGTGCCAATCGCTGTCTTTCCCAAAAGATGCCAGGCAACTCGTTGGGCATCTATGGTGGATTTGCAAGTCACATTCCGGTCCCGGCGGCGGACCTGTGCGTGGTGGGGAAGCGCGGCAGCATACCGCTGGAGCATCTATCGGTGGTGGCCGATGCCGTGACTACACCGTATCAGGCTGGCATGCGCGGGCGTATCGCCCCGGGCGACCGCGTGGTCGTGATCGGCGCGGCGGGCGGTGTCGGCAGCTTCATGACGCAAGTGGCGAAAGGCATGGGCGCGGGCACCGTGATCGGCATCGACATCAACGAAGACAAATTAAAGATGATGCGGAACTACGGCGCCGACTTCACCATCAACTCGCGCGGCAAAAGCAACAAGGAGGTCAAGGATGCCATCAAGACCTACTGCAAGGAAAAGAATATTCCGTCGAATTACGGCTGGAAAATTTTTGAGGTCACCGGCGTCAAGGCCGGCCAGGAGCTGGCGCTCTCCCTGCTCTCCTTCGTCGGCACCCTGGTGGTGGTCGGATACGGCACCGATGAGACTTCCTACATGCTGTCGCGGTTGATGGCCTTCGATGCCGAACTGATCGGTACCTGGGGTTGCCCGCCGCATGCCTATCCGAAAGTACTGGAAATGTGCCTGGACGGCCGCATCAAACTCGACGCATTTGTCGAAACACGCCCGATGAGCGAAATCCAACGGGTATTCGAAGCAGCACATCACGGCGAGCTGAAAAAGCGCGTCATTCTTGTCCCTAATTTTAATTAAAGGAGTATTGCGATGACCGATATGTCACTGAGCTGGTTGCCACGGGAGAATGATCTCAAGGACCATCAGCTATTCGATAATCAGCTTTTTTCTGACAGTGCGCCGGGCGTGATCTATGAGGCACGTCCAGTACTCGACGCCAGCGGCAAGCCGGTGGATGGATTGTATTCCGCATGGATCTGGCTCAACAATCCGTCGCAATACAACTCCTACACGACGGCAATGGTGAAAGCGGTGATCGCCGGTTTCCAGAAGGCGTCAAGCGACCGCTCGGTCGTGGCGGTGGTGTTTACGGCAGTCGGCGACAAGGCGTTTTGCACCGGCGGCAACACGGTGGAATACGCCAGCTACTACAGTAAGCGCCCCAACGAATATGGCGAATACATGGATCTATTCAACGCCATGGTTGATGGCATCCTCAACTGCAAGAAGCCGGTGATCTGCCGCGTCAATGGCATGCGGGTCGGCGGCGGCCAGGAAATCGGCATGGCATGCGATCTCACCGTGTCATCCGACCTCGCTATCTACGGCCAGGCTGGTCCCAAGCACGGCTCCGCGCCGGACGGCGGCTCCACCGATTTCCTGCCATGGTTCCTGTCGATAGAAGATGCGTTGTACAACTGCGTGTCGTGCGAGACCTGGAGCGCCTACAAGATGAAAGCCAAGGGCTTGATCACCAAGGTCGTTCGGGTATTGAAAAAAGACGGCCAATTCATCCGCAATCCGCAAGTAAAAACCGCCGACTATGTTGAGGATGGTGAAATTGTCTATGGCGAGCCGGTAGCGGCGGCAGAGGCTGCAAAAGCAAAGGAAGTGGTCGCATCGGCCACGATAGACTTCGAACTCCTCGACAAGGAAGTCAATGCGCTGATCTGGAGATTTTCCAATTTGTTCCCGCATTGCCTGATGAAATCGATCGACGGGATTCGTGGCAAGAAAAAATTCTTCTGGGACCAGATGAAATTGCCAAACCGTCATTGGCTCGCTGCCAATATGAATTTTGAAGCCTATCTCGGCTTCAACGCGTTCAGCACCAAAAAATTGACCGGCAAGGATCTGATCGATTTCATCAGATACCGCCAAATGATGGCAGAGGGTGCGCCAATGGATGATGCACTGGCTAGCGCGGTGTTGGGAAAACCCAAGGAATAATCCCTGAACGTCGTCAGCACAACAGGACTGCAGGCTCTTGCAGAGCTTAGAAGCGCTGCAGTTCTACAAGTCGCGCAGAGTGCGTGTCCAGCGCACTCTGCCAACTCATCGGGATGATCCGGCAGTGATCCCGGGCTGCCAACAAGGAGCGTTCATGTTGCTGAAAGATAAAGTTGCCCTGGTCACTGGTGCAGGCCAGGGCTTGGGCGCTGCCATCGCGCAAGCCTTTGCCGAGCAAGGCGCACGGGTCGCCGTGGCTGACCTGAACGCGGTTGCAGCCGACAGCATCGCCGCGAAAATCAAGGCCACAGGCGGCACCGCTCGTGGCTTCGCCTGCAACGTTGCTGACCGCGCGCAGGTCAACCTGATGGCAGCGCAGATCCAGATTGACCTGGGCAAGATCGACATCCTGGTCAACAATGCCGGCATCATCCGTCCCGCAATGCTGCACAAGATGAGCGAAGAGGACTGGAACGCCGTACTCGATGTTCATCTCAAAGGCAGCTTTCACTGCCTGCAAGCGGTGGTTCCCAATATGATGGAATCGCGTTATGGCCGCATCATCAATGTGACATCCACCGCCAGCCTGCTCGGCACCTTCGGCCAGATCAACTACAGCACAGCCAAGGCCGGTATCGTTGGCATGACCATGTCGGCAGCCAAGGAGCTTGGCAAGTCCAACATCACCGTCAACGCGATCGCGCCAGGTGCTGCAACCCCCATGACCGAGATCATTCGTACCGACGAGCGCTTCAAGGACGCTTACCTGGCGCGCCTTCCGCTTGGGCGCTGGGCCGAGCCCAGTGAAGTCGCGCCGGCTTTCGTGTTTCTCGCCTCCGACTGGGCCAGCTACGTGACTGGGCAAATACTCGGTGTCGACGGCGGCCTGACCATCCGTTAGCAATGCGGGGAGAATCTACAACGTTTTTCTCTTGAACAATCCGGACACAACTGTTGGCGGATCGTTTCAAATTAACCCACTACAGACCACTCTTGCTCTAGTCCTGATAGCAGTTTGAGCCCTTCTTGCAAGGTCAGATGACCATTTTCGCCATCAATACTGGCCCGGATCAGGCGAGCGCGCGCAGCAACCAGCGCTGCAAGTCGGTAATTTCCTGCGGGCAAACCGAGTGCTCCATCAGGTACTCGTGCCATTCCACCGCATAACCCAGCGCTACGAGCGCATCGCGCGAGGCGCTGGCGCGCGGCAGCGCCACCACGCCGTCACGCAAGCCATGAGCCAGAAAGATCGGTACATCCCGGTTGGCGGCACTGCACTCGGCCGCGGTCTTGTCAGCCAGCGGCAGGTAGCCCGACAGGCCCACAATGCCGGCCAGCCGCTCACTGTGGCGCAGGCCCGTCATGAGCGCCAGGGCGGCGCCCTGCGAAAAACCGGCCACCACGATGCGGCTGGCCGCTATGCCGCGCGATTTTTCATGTGCGATCAGCGCTTCAATCGACGCCTGCGAATGGCGCAACCCCGCCTCGTCTTCGCGCTTGGCCAAATCGGCACCCAGAATGTCATACCAGGCGGGCATGACGTGACCGCCATTGATGGTGACAGGAATGCTGGGGGCACTGGGAAACAGAAACCGTACCGGGCCAATGCTGGATAGATCGAACTGCTCGGCAATCGGCACGAAGTCCCGCCCGTCAGCCCCAAGGCCGTGCATGATGAGGATGGTGGCGACGGGGTTGCTGCCGGTTTGGACTTCAATCACTTCAAGGGACATAGGCTTACCCAATACAGAGGTGGGTGGAATAAGAGGAATGGAGCTACCAAACAAGCTCGGCAGCGGCGGGATCAACGGCTGATTTTAGTCGCGGCCCCCGCGTGTTGATCTCATCGTGGCGCTGGACGGTCACCCGGCAGAGTACAAGAAACTTCTTTTAAACGGTCGTTGGCGGCAAGCTGCTGGTCCGGTTTTTGGGAAAATTTACCCATGTCCGTGCAAAAAGTCGCTTGACTCGGACCGGGACATGATGGATTTTCGCCGAAGGCCCGTCAACCATTATTGATGGTTCTCCCAATGCCATGCGACGGCACGGCATTCCGGCCCCCTGGCTGGAGTGCCAGATGCTGCTGGTCTCCAGCCACAGCCGTGGCGAAGGCAGGTATGTGCGGCTGGCCATGAAGCACTGGGGCCTGCGTTTGCTGACCTATACCGTCGCCTTCCAGAAATCACTGACGCTCGACATCACACGCTTTGAGCCGCGTGCGTCGCAGTGGCTTTACGGCATCTTGTGGCAACTGGAAGTCGGGGCGACACCTGCTCCTACCCGCAGCGACCTGATCGTTCGGTATGGGCCGCCACCCCCCGAAAAACTATTGCCACCAATGAACCCAAACAGGATGCGGCGCTGCGTTGCAGAATCGACCTGAGAATAATGCGTTGATCCAGACTACGCTGAATAAATTTCCTGTGCTTGACGAAAGTAGCTTGGGTCGAGGCCAAGGTGAGGCTGGTTTGCCAGGCATCATCGATCAGGGTGTCGAGCCTGGGTGTCCTTGTGCTCTGGTAACACACCGGCCAGCCAGGCCTCAACCAGTATCGGGTCATTGACGGTCTTGAGTTGCTGGTAAGCAGTTTCAGCCTCGGGGAAACTGCGACGTAAAAAGTTGAGCCACTGTTTGAGACGGCCGACACGCGAGCGTGCATCCAGCCAAGTGCACACAACGTGCCAGAAGTCCGCAAGAAAATGCAGCAGCGCTGGCCAGCCAATGCCTGCTGACACCGCTTCGGCCGCAGCGTCCGCCATGTCTGCCTTGATGGCCAGGGCAAGGCCCGGATCAGCCACGGCGCCACGGCCCAGCATCAGCCGGTCGCAGCCCGACATTTCGCGGCAACGGCGCGCATCCTGCACCGTCCAGATTTCACCATTGGCCACGACGGGAATGCTTACCACGGCACGAATGTCTGCAATGCGCTCCCAGTAGGCAGGCGGCCGGTAAGCCTGCGCCTTGGTGCGGGCATGCACCACCAGCTCGTCGGCGCCGCCGCCCGCAATGGCCAGCGCGCACTCTACTGCGCGCAAATCATCGCTATAACCCAGCCGCATCTTGGCCGATACCGGAATGTGCGCAGGAACGGCGCGGCGCACGGCGCTGACAATGGCCGCAATGGTTTCAGGCTCGTCGAGCAATGCGGCACCGCCACCATGACGATTCACCACCTTGGCTGGACAACCGAAATTCAGGTCAATCCCGGCGGGCCCCAGACCCGCGAGCAGGGCAGCGTTTTCGGCAAGACAGACCGGGTCGGCGCCCAGCAATTGGGCGCGCACCGGAACGCCCGCGAGGGTGCGGCCACCGGTGTGCAGTTCGGGCACGATGCGCGTAAACACGCGCTCGGGCAGCAACTGGTCGGTGATGCGAATGAATTCAGACACGCAACCGTCAATGCCACCCACCCGCGTGAGGATATCGCGCAGCACAAAGTCGAGCAGGCCTTCCATGGGCGCGAGCAGCAGGGTCATGGCTGTGGTGATATCAGCCCAGCGAAGAGCTAAGCAACGGCCAGCCGCCAAAGCGAGGTCACCTCAAGCGCCCGCGCCGCATGCAGCAGATCGGCAGCGTCAGCGGCCTTGGGGTGTTGCGGTCTGACATCGAGCCGACCCTGCACCTTCAAGCCCGCGCCCTCAATGGCCGCCAGCAGTTCAGCACGCGAGCGCAGCCCCAGATGCTCGGCAAAATCAGACAGGATCAGCCAGCCCTCGCCGCCAGGCGCCAAGTGTGACGCCAGCCCCTTGAGAAAACCCAGTAACATACGACTACCCTCGTCATACACCGCGCCCTCAAGGGGCGAGCTGGGCCGCGCAGGCAGCCAGGGGGGGTTGCACACGATCAGGGACGCGCGGCCTTCGGGAAACAAATCGGCCTGTACCACTTGCACGCTCACCCCCGCCTGCCCGGACACGCCCAGTCGCGCCAGGTTGTCACGGGCGCAAGCCAGCGCACGCGGGTCCCGGTCGGTCGCCACCACCTGACGGATGCCGCGCCGTGCCAGCACGGCGGCCAGCACACCCGTGCCGGTGCCAATATCAAAAGCCACGATCGGCTCTGCCCCGCTAGGCAGAGGCGCCGTCGCCACCAGGGCCACATACTCGCCACGCACCGGAGAAAACACGCCGTAATGCGGATGAATACGGTTGTGGGGCGGCGCACCAAGCGCTGCAATTTCAACGCCCTTTTTGCGCCATTCATGCGCGCTAATCAGGCCCAGCAGATCGCGCAGTGAAGCCACCGAGGGGCCCATAGCGTCATCGGCCATTCCCCAAGCTTCGACACAGGCTTGGCATGCATCCGGTGCCCGGCGCAGCGGGATGCTGTAATCAGCACTGAACGGCACCAACACCATGCCCAGCACACGGGCCCGCTGCGCTTGAGCCTGGCGATGCAGGTGAAACGTTTCCGCAGGCGATGGCGCGCGAGTGGCCATTTCAGCGAGGTTTTTTCGCGAATTTTTAGGAGCTTTGGCCGGTTTATCGAGCCGCCGCGCCAGCGCCTGCAGCAACTGCCTGGCATTTTGGAAATCCCCTCGCCAAAGCAAGGCCGTGCCTTCGCAGGCCAGCCGGTAGGCGGTATCAGCCGTCATGGTGTCATCAGCCAGCACCACCCGTTTAGGGGGCGGTGCATCACGTTCCGAGCGCCAGCGCGCTGAGCGCGCTTCGCCCGCTTCCGACCAAAGAATGACGGACGGCGGGCTGGTCATGGGTTCTGCGCTGTAAACGGAGGAGGAAGTAGGCATGGTTGGGAAGCTGCAAGAAAGATTGGACCTGTTTTAACAGATCGGCAGGATTGCCTACGCCCGGCATCGCCCCAAGCCTACAGGCGGCACCGTACCAGGCAGTTAACGTCGGGTTTCAAGTTCCGGAGACATCAATGCCAAAATTCACCCTACGCGCGCTTAACGGCAACAGTCAAAAAACCCTTGAGCAGCGAGCCCGGGAAGCCGGACTGCCCGCCGCACATGCGAAAAAAACAAACTGGCCGTTTCTCGTGGCAGGCACGTCTGCCACCAAGCCTGCCCACGACGCAAACCGGTCTGTACGCCCTTCTTGAGAGTCAAGCGCCGGATTTAGCTCGCTTGACCAAAGTGATGGCCAGCAAGACCAGAGCGCCCGCCAGTAGCCCCACGCCGATATTCATGGTCCATGGCGTCACCATGGTCAGCAAGGCACCCACGCCGTTCACGGCACCGGCCTGCCGCGCCAGCGCTTCAATGGCGTGGCGCAATGGGATGATGCCATGCGTCAGGATGCCACCCCCAACCAGAAACATGGCCGCCATACCCGCCACGGAGAGACCTTTCATGAGCCAGGGAGCCGCACCCAAAATAGCTCGTCCCAGGCTTCGCTGGAAACGTCGCACGGCGTTGACACCGGCGCGCTGGCTGAGGTAAAGCCCACCATCATCAATTTTGACGATGCCTGCCACCAAGCCATAGACGCCTGCGGTCATCACCACGGCGATAGCGCTCAGCACCGTCAGCTGCGTGACGAACGGGCTCCCCTGAACCGTGCCTAAGGTGATGGTCACGATTTCGGCCGATAAAATGAAGTCGGTGCGCACAGCGCCCTTGATTTTGTTTTTTTCAACCACCAAAAAATCAATCGCCGGGTCGGTCAGTGCGGCCACCAGGGCGTCGCGCTGGTCAGCCTGCTCGGCAGCGCTTTGCAGAAACGTTCGGGCCAGTTTTTCAAAACCTTCAAAGCAGAGGTAGGCCCCACCCGCCATCAGCAGCGGCGTCACGGCCCAAGGCACAAAAGTACTGATGGCAAGAGCGGCAGGCACCAGAATTGCTTTGTTAATGAACGAGCCTTTGGCCACAGCCCAGACCACGGGCAGTTCCCGATCACCCTTCACTCCCGAAACCTGCTGGGCATTAAGCGCCAGATCATCCCCCAGCACACTGACTGTTTTCTTGGCCGCAACCTTGGAAAGCAGCGCCACATCATCGAGCACGGAGGCAATGTCATCAATTAATGCAAGCAGGCTGGTGGCCATGATTTCTCTTGATTGTGACAAAAGCCCTGGATGAAAAGACTGATCAGGATGATGCCCACGCCGGGATTACCAAACAATCCGCACCATGGAAGGCCGGCCCCCTGCTTCGCAGCTTATGGCTTCAGGCCCAGCGCCTTCCAGCCCGCATGCCCCAATTGTTCCAGCGTCTTGATGTTTTCCTCAAAAATGGCATCCGCCTCCGGAAAAGCTGCCACCGCTCGTTCCACGCTTTCCTCGCGCAGCAAATGCAATATGGCAAACGGCGCGCGGTTGGTGTAATTGCCGATGTCATCCGGTTCGGTGCCATCAAACTGGAATTTTGGATGGAAACTCGCCAGTTGGACCACGCCTTCGAGGCCGTGTTCGACCACCACGCTTTCGGCAACTTCCAGAAAATCATTGAAGTCGAGGAAATCATCAAACAGCGTCGGATGAATCAGCAGCGTGGTGTCAACCTCTTCAGTCGCCGTGTCCACCAGCCGATCAAGCTCGCTATCCAGCTCTTCGAGCAGGTCGTCGGCATGGCGGGCGTGGCTGACCACCAGCCGCACCTGATTCTTGATGTACACCGCTTTGGCAAACGGGCACAGGTTCAGCCCGATCACGGCTTTTTCAAGCCAGAACCGGGTCTGATCCAGAACTTCCTGGTCAGTCATGGCCAGCCCAACAAGAAGTGCGCAGCGCAGGGCCGCCCCAAGCAAGCACAGTCCCTCTCAGTGATGAAAGGGGCAGCGCACCGCCGAAGGCACGCGAAGCGACAAGCGTGGGGGCCTAATCCCTGGACGTGC
>DHWX01000135.1 GCA_002413395.1 Polaromonas sp. UBA5171
CAGCTATGGAGTACGTTTTTTAGGGGCAACATCACCTTAAACGTTCCGGCGTTGATTCACCCACCAAAGGAGCGCACCTGTTACGCCATTCGCTGGCGACTCAGATGCTCGGTGGTGGAGCCTCGCTCGGCGAGATTGCAGAGATCCTGCGTCATCGCAACCCGCAAACTACCATGATCTACGCAAAGGTCGATTTGGTGTCCTTGCATACATTGGCACTTCCTTGGCCAGGAGGTGTGCAATGAAGCCACTTACCAAAGCAATCCAAGATTATCTGGCGTTGCGACGAAACCTGGGGTTCAAGCTTCGTGACGCAGGGATGGTGCTCGCCAAGTTCGCATCGTTCATGGAACAGCGCAACGCTGAGTGCATCACCACGCAACTGGCGATGGACTGGGCTCAACTGCCAAGCAATGTACAACCAGCGCTTTGGGCACAACGCCTGAGCTACGTGCGTTGTTTCGCGCGCCATCACATTGCAAGTGATCCAAAGACCGAGATCCCGCCGCCCGGCTTACTGCCATTTCGTGCCGCACGTGCCCACCCTTACCTCTATTCAATCGAGGAGATCAAGCGCCTGCTTGAGGCTGCGCTGCAACTCTCGCCCAGCATGGAATTGAGACGATGGACATTTCACGTGCTGCTGGGTCTGTTGAGCGTGACAGGTCTGCGCGTGGGTGAGGCGCTGCGTTTGAGGCTCGACGATGTTGATCTGGACAACGGTGTGCTCACGGTGCGCGGCACCAAGTTCGGCAAATCCCGGTTGGTGCCGATTCACGCCTCAACCCAGGATGTCCTGGCAAACTACCGGACGCGCCGTGCCCACCTGCTGGATGACTGCGCTGCCGTTCATTTTTTTGTGACCGGAACCGGCCATCAACTCGACGGCGGTGACGTACGTCGCACTTTTTACCACTTGTCGCGCCAAGTCGGATTGCGCGGGATGAATGACAGCCATGGACCGCGCCTGCACGACTTTCGCCATCGATTCGCCGTCGAGACCTTGCTGGGTTGGTATCGGTCGGGTCAGGATGTTGAGCGCCGCTTGCCGGTGCTTTCGACCTACCTCGGTCATGTGCACGTCAGCGACACTTATTGGTACCTCAGCGCACACCCGGAACTTATGAAACTGGCGATGACCAGTCTGGAGCAGCGCTGGGAGGGCCGGCAATGACTACGCCCAGCTTTCACTCCCTCCTGCAAGGCTTCTTCACAAACCGGTTGATGCAGCAACGCCAGGCCAGTCCACACACCATCGCCTCATACCGGGACAGCTTTCGGCTGCTCTTGCAGTTCGCGCAAAAGCGGATTGGTACTGCGCCGCAGAAGTTGACCTTCGAGCAAATTGATGCACCGCTGATAGCCGCCTTCCTTGAAGACATGCAGACCAGCCGCGGCATCAGCGCCGGCAGCCGCAACCTGCGACTGACCGCGATTCGCTCATTCTTTCGGTATGCGTCTTTCGAGATGCCAACCCATGCGGCGCAAATTCAGCGGGTATTGGCGATACCGAACAAGCGCTGCACACGGGCGCAGATCGGGTTTCTCACGCGAGAGGAGACGGACGCACTTTTGCGCGCCCCGGACCTGAGCAATCAATCGGGAAGGCGTGACCACGCACTCATGCTGCTTGCAGTTCAGACTGGGTTGCGACTGTCGGAGATCACTGGCTTGTGTCGCCGTAACCTTTGTCTGGCCACGGGAGCACACGTGCGCGTCGTCGGAAAGGGGCGCAAGGAACGATCAACGCCGCTGACCAAAGCCACAGCTGACGTCCTGCGAACCTGGTTGCGTGAGATTGAAGCCGTCGATGATGCCATTGTCTTTCCCAGTGCGCGAGGAACTCGTCTGAGCGCTGATGGTGTGCAGTATCTGCTGGCAAAGCACGTTGCACAGGCCTGTCAAACTTGTACGTCATTGGGGCAGAAACATGTGACTGCGCACGTTTTGAGGCACACGACTGCGATGGATTTGCTACAGGCTGGGGTGGAGCGTAGCGTGATTGCCCTGTGGCTCGGACATGAGTCAATTGAGACGACGCAAATCTATCTCGATGCAAATCTGGAGATGAAGCAGAAAGCCCTGGATAAAGTTGAACCGCAGCCCGGGCCGGTGGGCCGCTTTCGACCCGATGACCAGTTACTCGCCTTCTTCAACGCACTCTGAAGCCATGGAATATGCCGACTGCACAACCCTGCTCGATGCTTCAGATTGCTCCTGCAGCACGGGATCCCCGCTCAAAATCGGTCGGCATATTCCGGGACACGGGATAGTGGCGCAGGATGTGCACTCGGGTGTAGGATAAGCCGCAGCGTTGATATGCTTCTCGTACCGCACGGCGAACCACGTCAGGTCCGACTGGTTCATCCACAGGTGCCACATGGCGAACGAAGACACGTCGGTTGGTAGTCTGTGGTCGTTCTGCACGCAGGTATGCGGCAATAGCACTGCCGGTGGTTTGCGGTAGGGCATCACGTCCACGCGGCGCGACTTGCACTTCACGATACGTAGGGTGCCGGCCACCCAGTCAATGTCATCCAGGTTCAGGCTGATGACCTCGCGGCTGCGCAAGCCCAAATCAACCAGGCAACGCACGATGGCGTAGGAGCGAAGACGGGATGGCAGGTCGGGCGGGAAGGCGTCGAGCAGCTGTTCGACCTCCGCGCGTGACAGCGTCTGCGGAAGCGGCGCCAGGCGCCAGCATGCAGGTGACGCGATGACCGGCAGCAGATGCTCGACACGAGCACCTTCGAAAGCTCGGAAGCGCAGGTAGCCACGCAATGCTGTGGCCAACGCGCCTGCGCTGGCCGGGCTAACCCGAGAGATCTCCTGGGCGATGAAGTGCCGTAGCTCGTCAGCGGTCGGCGTGACTGAGGCCGTATGACCGATCAGTCCGCGTACGATGACCAGCCTGCGATGCCGCGTGCTCTCGGCCAGACCCTTGACGTCCCGCATGTGTACGTCAAAGCGGCGCAGCTCGCCATCCAACGAATTGACCCGCCGGTCAGCCTGAATACCAGCGTCTGACAGAACAACCTGTAAATGCTGCAGTGCGGCCCGGACCTGGTGACGGCTGCGCTGCACTGGATAAGGGCAGGCGCAGCGCGGCAGATGCTCCAGCACGAAGCATTGCGCGTCCTGTTCAAGAGCGCCAAAGTCAAGTCGGCGACTTCGTGACCACAATGCGAAGTGCGCGACGGCGCAGAGATACGTGCGCGCAGTATTCGGGGCGTATTGCCGCTCGACAAAGCGGCACCAATAGGCCGGCACGAACTGCGCCAGGGCACTGTCGCGCAGCCACTGCGCTGGCAACGGGTGAATAGAATCGTATGCATCCATGATGATCTCCTGAAGTGGGGTTGCCACCACAGGAGACGCCAGTTCTTATGCAAAGTCCAGAACCGCGTTGACGCCTCACTAGTACATCAACACGCTA
>DHWX01000084.1 GCA_002413395.1 Polaromonas sp. UBA5171
GAGCATGCGGTCGGCCTCGTCCAGCACCAGCGTGTTCAGGGCCTCCAGGTTGAGATTGCCACGCGCCAGGTGGTCCATGATGCGGCCCGGCGTTCCCACCACAATGTGAGCGCCGTGCTCCAGGCTGGCAATCTGCCCGCGCAAGGCCACGCCACCGCACAAGGTAACGACCTTGATGTTTTCTTCGGCTCGCGCCAGGCGGCGGATTTCGGTGGTGACCTGGTCGGCCAGCTCGCGCGTCGGGCATAGCACCATGGCCTGCACCGCGAAACGGCGCGCGTTCAGGTTGGACAGCAGCGCCAACGCAAACGCCGCAGTCTTGCCGCTGCCGGTTTTGGCCTGGGCAATCAGGTCCTTGCCGAGCAGGGCCACTGGCAGGCTGGCGGCCTGGATCGGCGTCATGCTCAGATAGCCGAGCTGCTGCAGGTTGGCTAGCACATGGGCCGGCAGGGACAAGGAGGCGAAATCAGAGGAGGAAGAGGTCATGCCCGGATTATCGGCGGCGGCGTCAATCCCGCCGAAAACAGGGCATTCGTCCATGCATCACGCTGCCGCTGACCATGCGTCATTCAAAAACAGCACAATCAGGGTTAGACGCAAAGGAAAACGCATGCAAATTTTTGACATTGATCTTTTCGTGATTGGTGGCGGCAGTGGCGGCGTGCGCGCCGCGCGGCAGGCGGCTCAGCGCGGTGCCCGGGTGGCATTGGCCGAAATGGCTCAAATGGGCGGCACCTGTGTCAACGTCGGCTGCATCCCGAAAAAACTTTACAGCTACGCCGCCCATTACGCTGAGAGCTTTGAGGAATCGCACGGGTTCGGCTGGGTCGGCGAAGCACCGCGGCTGGACTGGGAGCTTCTGAAAACCAATCGCGCCCGCGAAATTTCGCACCTCAATGGCATCTATCTCGCGCTGCTCAAGGGTGCGGGCGTGCAGATCATCGAAGGCCGGGCGACGCTGGTGGATGCACACACGGTGGATGTCGGCGGCAAACAGTACCGTGCCAAAACCATCCTGATCGCCACCGGCGGCAAGCCCAGCGTGCCCGAAGTGACGGGCCGCGAGCACGTCATCACCTCCAATGAGATCTTTGACCTGTCGCCATTCCCCAAGCGCCTGCTGGTCGTGGGCGGCGGCTACATCGCCTGCGAATTCGCCTCCATTTTCAATGGACTCGGTTCGAAAGTGGTACAGCTTTACAGGAGGGCGCAAGTGCTGCGCGGTTTTGACGACGATGTGCGCACCTTCATTGCCGGCGAAATGATCAAGACCGGTGTTGACCTGCGGCTCAACGCCGACGTGGCGGCGATCGAGCGCACAGCGGGCGGGCTGCAGGTGCAACTGGCGGGTGGCAGCAGCGTCACCGTCGATGCGGTGCTGTATGCGACCGGCCGGGTGCCCAACATCCAGGGCCTGGGCCTGGATGCCGTTGGAGTCCGGCAAAACGACGAAGGTGCGATTCAGGTGAACGGGCAATACCAAAGCTCGGCACCCTCCATCTATGCGCTCGGCGACGTGACGTCGCGCGTGCAACTCACGCCCGTGGCGCTGGGCGAGGCGATGGCGTTGGTGGACCACCTGTTTGGCCCGACGGCAGGCAAGAAGCCGCGCAACATGAGCTATGAGTTCATTCCCACAGCAGTGTTCACCCATCCCAATATCGGCACCGTGGGCTACACGGAAACCGGCGCCCGTGAGAAATTCGGCCCCATCACCGTGTATCGCAGCGAGTTCAAACCGCTCAGGCACACACTCAGCGGCAGTAGTGAGCGCACGCTCATGAAACTGGTGGTCGAGGATGCGACCGACCGCGTGGTGGGCCTGCACATGGTGGGGCAGGACGCTGGCGAAATCGTGCAGGGATTTGCCGTGGCGATGAAGGCCGGGGCCACCAAGGCAGTATTTGACAGCACCATCGGTATCCACCCCACAGCCGCTGAAGAATTTGTGACGATGCGCGAGCCCTTCAAAGGATAAGCCCGGCCATGCCCTACCTGCCACCCTTCATTGCCCCCACCCGCTACACCGACCCGGCCGCCGCGCTGGCGCAGGTGCGGCTGATCTATGACCAGCAGATCGCCCATTTGCGCGATGCCATGCAGCGCTACGTGGCCGGTGAAACGCTGCCCGGCCATGTGCGTGCCTGCTACCCGTTCGTGCGGATTCACACCAAAACGGTGGCGCGTGCGGTTCTTGAAACACCAGATATTTCACAGCTCAGTTATGGCTTTGTGGCCGGCCCGGGTCACTTTGAAACCACGCTGACGCAGCCCGACCTGTATGAGCACTATTACCTGGAGCAATTCCGGCTGTTGCTGCAAAACCATGAGGTGGCGCTGGAGGTAGGCAGCAGCACGCAGCCCATTCCGATTCATTTTTCGTTTGCGGAGAACGACCACATAGAAGGCACGATGAATGCCGCTCGCCGCATGTTGATGCGCGATGTGTTTGATTTGCCCGATCTGGCCGCCATGGACGATGGCATCGCCAACGGCACCTACGAACCACGGCCCGGCGAGCCCCAACCGCTGTCTCTGTTCACAGCGGCGCGGGTTGATTATTCGTTGCAGCGCCTGCGCCACTACACCGGCACCTCGCCGCACTGGTTCCAGAACTTCGTGCTGTTTACCAACTACCAGTTTTACATCGACGAGTTCGTGCGCCTGGGTCACGAGGCCATGGCCAACCCGAACAGCGAGTACATCGCCTTTGTGGAGCCCGGCAATGTGGTGACGCACCGCACCGGCCTGCCGCTGCAGCCCGGCGATGAAATGGGCACGGTGCCGCCGCGCCTGCCACAGATGCCGGCCTACCATCTGCTGCGTACCGATCGCAGCGGCATCACCATGGTCAACATTGGCGTCGGCCCGGCCAATGCAAAAAACATCACCGACCACATCGCCGTGCTGCGGCCGCATGCCTGGATCATGCTCGGCCATTGCGCCGGCCTGCGCAACAGCCAGCAACTCGGCGACTATGTGCTGGCCCACGGCTATGTGCGCGAGGACCACGTGCTCGACGAAGAGCTGCCGCTGTGGGTGCCGATTCCGGCGCTGGCTGAAATCCAGAAAGCGCTGGAGCAGGCGGTGCAAGACGTGACGCAGGCTGTCGGCCCTGATCTCAAGCGCATCATGCGGACCGGCACGGTGGCTTCGACCGACAACCGCAATTGGGAGTTGCTGCCCGCCAATCAGCCACAGCGACGATTCAGCCAGAGCCGAGCGATCGCACTCGACATGGAGAGCGCCACCATTGCCGCCAACGGATTCCGCTTTCGCGTGCCTTATGGCACCCTGCTGTGCGTGAGCGACAAGCCGCTGCACGGCGAGATCAAGCTGCCGGGCATGGCCAACCACTTTTACCGCGAGCGAGTGGACCAGCACTTGCGCATCGGCATTCGCGCGATTGAACTGCTGCGCGCCGAGGGCCTCAGCCAGTTGCACAGCCGCAAGCTGCGCAGTTTTTCGGAAGTGGCGTTCCAGTAGAGTCTTTTTCCATTTTTTTACGATTTCGTTTTGCTACTTTCCTGATAGCCATGGCTACGCGATTTTTTGGGTAGGAAATAAAACACATGTTTTTGTTTCGCCAAGTTCTCCGGCTTGGGGCCTTGTTGATGGGCGTGGGCTTGCTGCTTCATCCATCCCTTGTCGTCGCTAGCAATACAGCCACAGTACGGATCGGCGTGCTGGCCTATAAAGGCGCCGAGGCGGTACAGGATGATTGGTCCTACGTCAGGAATTGGCTTGAAGCCAGCATTCCGGGCCATCGTTTCGTTCTGCTTGATTTCGACCAAGCCGGGCTGACGCGTGCGGCGCATGAACGGACCATTGATTTCGTCATCACCGGCAGCGGCCATTATGTCGCCCTCGAACATAGCGTAGGCGCCAGTCGCATCGCGACCATCGAGTCGCCTTGGGCCCTGTCGCCAAGGCAATCGATAGGATCGGCCATCGTGGTGCGCGACGATGCGCACTTGCATACATTGGCCGATTTGGCCGGCAAGCATGTGCTGGCGGTCGGCCCGGATGCGTTCGGCGGTTACCAGATCGCTGCACGCGAATTGCTGGAGGCCGGTGTCGATCCTGAGCGTGATCTCTCCAATCTGCAGTTTACGGGTTTCCCGATTCAAAAAATCGTGCAGGCAGTTCGCGCAGGCCGAGCCGACGCCGGCATTATTCCCACCTGCCTGCTTGAGCAGATGATCCGCAGCGGCGAGATCGCCGCCGGAGAGTTGCGTGTGCTGGCGCCGATCGCCACCAAGGGCTTCCAGTGCCAAACATCGTCACGCTTATACCCGGACTGGCCGATTGCCGCCTTGCCTCATACCCCGGCGGAACTGTCCAAGCAAGTGGCCATCGCCTTGTTGCGCATGCCGCGTACCGCGGATGGCTATAGTTGGGCCGTACCCGCCGATTATCAGGTTGTCGACGAGCTGTCCCGTGAACTGAAAATCGGCCCCTATGCCTATTTTCGTCAATGGACCTTCGAGGGCTTGCTGCGGCTCTACTGGGGCTGGCTGCTACTGATTCTGGCTCTGTTGGTCGTTTGGGCGGTGCATACCGTGCGGGTCGAATACCTGGTGAGCCAGCGCACCCGCGCGCTACGCGACGCGCAGGAGGAGCAGCGCCGCATGGCAGAAGAGGCGGGCTTGCGCCAAACCATGCTCGACCATGCCGCGCGGCTCGCCATCCTTGGTGAAATGGCAAGCGCGATCGCGCACGAGTTGAATCAGCCGCTGGCGGCGATCCGCAATTTCGCCCGCGGCATGGCACGGCGCATTACGGCAGGCCGATTGGAACAGGGGCCTCTGCTGGAAGGAACCAGCGAAATTGTCACGCAGAGCGAGCGGGCGGCAAGCATCATTCGCAACATCCGCGCTTTCGCCCAAAAAAGGGTATCCGAACAGAAGTCGGTCGATCTGATAGCTGTCCTGGGCGAAGCCATCGCCCTGTTTGCCGGCACTCATCCAGAAGCACATGTTATTTGGCGGCCCACCGCCATTCAGGAGTCGGCCAAGGTGATGGCCGATCCCCTGCAGATCCAGCAGGTCATGCTCAATCTACTGAAAAATGCACTGGATGCGCAGCAGACTGCCGGCCATGCACAGGAGCCGATCGAGGTGCAGTTCCGGGTGGAAGCCCGCGCCTATCTCATCACCGTGCGCGATTCCGGTTGCGGCCTTAAGCCTGAACAGTTCGCACGCTTGTTCGAACCGTTCTACACGACCAAACCCGAGGGCCTCGGCCTGGGCTTGTCGCTTAGTAAAGGCATTATCGAATCGCTTGGGGGAACGCTGTCGGCAGTGGCAAATGCCGACAATGCAGGGCTGGCGGTATGGTTCAGCCTGCCGAGGGAAGAATCACAGGAAGAAATATGAACGAACGCGATGCCGTGCTTTTTGTGGTTGACGATGATGCGGCGATGCGCCGCTCGCTCGCCTACCTGTTCGACTCGGCGGGCTGGCGCGTGGCGTCTTTCGAGTCGGCGCATGACTTTCTCGACCGTTACGACGGGTCTGTGCCGGGCTGCCTGGTGCTCGACGTGCGCATGCCCCTGATGAGCGGATTGGAACTGCAACAAACGCTCAAGGATCATGGTGTCCACCTGCCCATCATCTTTCTGACCGGCCACGGTGATTTGGCCATGGCGGTACAGGCGATGAAAACCGGCGCCTGCGACTTTCTCGAAAAACCGTGCAAGGATCAGGTATTGCTTGATGCGGTGACGCGCGCGGTGCAGCGCAGCATCAAGGACTGCCGGATAAGTACGCAATCCCACGCCGCGCAAAGCGCGCTGGCGGCGTTGACCGCGCGCGAGCGCGAGGTGGCGGAGTTGATGGCCGCCGGCAAGCCCAACAAAATCATCGCCCGCGAGTTGGCCATCAGCGACAAGACCGTCCAGGTGCACCGCCATAACACGATGGAAAAGCTGGGCGTGCATTCGGCGGCGGAAATCACCCAACTGTTGATGGCGGCAAAAACGGGGCCATCGTGGTGAAGCGCGGCCGGCTGTCGCCGGACACGGCGGGTTCGCCAGCCTTCACATCAGACAATAATTGACTGGCGTCAGCGCCGGTGGTATCACCGTCTCGCCGATGGATTCCCGCAGGTTGATCTCTATCGTCCGACACAGGGTGTCAAGCGGCAAATCGTTCTCGTTCAGGCCAAAGGGCTCTTCGATCTCGTCGCCCAGCGCATCCAAGCCAAAAAAGGTGTAGGCGACGATCGCCACCACGCCTGGCGTCATGAATCCGATGGAGTCGACCAGGCCAAAAGGCAGGAGGAAACAATAAAGATATGCCGTGCGATGCAACAGCAGGGTGTAAGAAAACGGGATTGGGGTCGTTTTAATGCGCTCGCAACCGATACCTACTGCCACCATGGAGGACAAGGTCGTGTCGATGACTGCAGCCAAACATCCGTCGATCCGGCCTTCCTTGACGCATTGACCCAGATCTACTCCCATCTGGAGCATCAGAAAGTTCGGACTATTCATCGTCTGTCCCATCTGTCTCCCTTCTTCCTCCCGAAGGAGCCCGTTCAATTCGCCGGCTTCCCGGGTATCGCGCAAGCGATGCCGCAGCGCGTGCGCATAAGCGATGGCACGGTAAATCATCCTGACGCGGACGTCGGTTAAGCCAAGACTTGCACTAAAGGGCTTGGGCTGCTGAATCAGACTCTGGCATTGCCGAGTGAAATTTTGGGTATCCGCTACCAACTGGCCCCAAAGCTTACGGCCTTCCCAATATCGGTCATAGGCGGCGTTATTGCGAAAACCCAAAAAAATTGCCAATGGCAGGCCGATCAGGGTGAACGGAATTGCGGTCAGGGTAATCTTGAACTTGAACAGAGTGCCATGAACAACCGTCACCACAATGGCGAGCGCGGTATTCACAAGCAAGACTTTCCAAATCCTCGATAGAACCGATCCCTTCAGCACAAAAAACAGACCCAGCCCGGACGGACGATCGCGCACGATCATATTGGCACTCCTCTTTCTACGCCGACCTTGGCCGACCATTCTTTTCAATCAAACGCTTGCAACCGGTGCTGGCATCAAAGCAAGGATCATGGTGATCCTACCCCGAGTTGCTGCATCAACTTCTGGCTGGCATCGGGCTGCGCGCGGCACTGTTGCCGATATCTGGCCCAAGGTCAATGGGTGATTGACTCCTTACTTGGGGCCGGCGCGGTTTGTGCGCGAGTGCAGCTGGTTTAATTTACTCGCCAGCGAGGCGGCCAGTTTCGCCAGAATGGCCGCCACGCGCTCATGCGTGGGGTTGCCGTAGCGCGTGTAGAACCCGGGGTGGCGCGGCACATTCGCCATTTCGGAAAAGGTCTTGGGATCACTGGCTTTGAAAGGGCGTTGTTGAATAATCCTATTTCCGGCAGTTGACATGGCATAAACCGGCCACAAGCTAGACTGGGCGCCAGTTTCAACTGACTTAGCGAGGTCACCATATGGGTGAAGCAAAAAGGCGCCAACTGGCGGTTCAAACGCAGGCCCTTGAGGCCATCGCAGTGGACACCCCGGGCGGTCGAATTCACGTGCAGTGGGATCACGGCGCCAGCGCCACACCGAATGCCCAACTGACTTTCTTCGCCGAGTTCTTGCCACAACGGGCGTCTACGACTCGCTGGGTCAATTGCTGCCCCTTGAGCTACACCAGTCCCAATG
>DHWX01000056.1 GCA_002413395.1 Polaromonas sp. UBA5171
CGTAGCGGCTTCGTCCAACCCATCATTCGAGAGGGACAGCCCAGAAGCGGGCTGCCCCTCAATTTAACGTTAACGACCGCTTAAGGGCGGCGCGAAAGTCGGCTTCGTGTCTCTTGGAGTCACCGAGCGAAGAAATGCCGATTTCCTTGGCCACAGACTTCAACAGACCCATTGCCGCCGTTCACGACAGGCAGCTTACTGGTTGCCCAGTTCGACTCCGGTGAGAAGCCGATCATGGCGTTCGGCATCGTGCCCGTAGCAGTCTGATGGCTTCGTGAAAAGCGGTCGTTCGATTTTCACTCAACGAGTGAATTCAATAGGCGACAAATAGCCCAGATTTTTGCCGATCAGCTGCAATGAGGGGCGCTTGTCGCCTGCATCTATTGCTCATTCCCGTGCCGTCGAAGATATTCCGTCAGCCGCTGGAATCGAGGGTCGGCTTCAAGAGCCGGAGAAGCATGTCGAATCGCCTGCAGGCAATCACCGAGGTCGCTTGGCGGCCATTGGGCGTCGTCTCCAATCACGATACTCAAGAACGCCAACGCCGCCTCGGGAAATCTTTCAGGAATTTTCGCGTCATGCAGCAAATGCACGACGTGGTCTGGATACTCAACCGGCTGCAACCAGTGCGTCAATTCCACCAAAGCTTCCGGGAATGCGTCCTGGGCTGCAACGCAGAGTCGGGCGAGGCTTTCTGAGATCACGGGTGTCATGGCGCTGCGGGACTTGGGCCAGATGGATTTGAAATAGGGCAACACGCGATTGCGCCAGTATTCACCGCGTTGCTCGCCAGTGCCCTCCAGGGCGCGAACGAGTGCTTGCGCTGCGGCGTGCAATCCATCGGAGGGGAGTGATCGGGTGGCTGTGGCAAGCTCAAATTTTGAAAAAATGCCACCGGGTTCCAATGCGGCGAACGTCAGAAAGGCCGCATATTGGTCGTTACGCCTGCCCAGTTGCGCGTAGCGCTCTGCTGTGCCCAGGAATGGCTGTTTGATCGCCTCCAACAGTGGCCAATACAGGCGCGGTGACCCGAGGAATCCTTGCCACGCCGCCCGAGCTTCGCCACTCGACTTTTTCCAATCGAAAAGCGGCAGCAAATGTTGTGTGGCCCAATTCGGGTCCACGCGAAATAGCGCGATGACGTGGGTAGCCAGTACCACCCGACCGTGCCGGAAGCTGATGATCTGTGTATTGCAAAGTTCGCTAAACAACGGTTTGATTGCATCCGGCAAGCCTTGCCCATCTTCCAGTGGTCGCTGGTACCACCAACGCAGGGCTGCCTCGGTGACATGGCCGACGGGATGATTGATGGCCCGGGATACCGGGTCATCGTCAGCCTCAACGCCTTCGTCACGTTCGAGTACCAGGAGGCGTCGAATGAGTTTGAAGAAAACGGGCTCGCGTCCCTCGAACGTCTTGGCGATGGATTGAAGCCACCAGCTGAGCGGGTGGGTAAGTTCTTTGAGAACGGCATCTGGCGCGCTATTGACCAATGAGTTCATATAACGCCACGAGCGTTTCAGGAGGCTTTCTTCGGCCCAGGCTTGCAACGCCTCCCTCCATCTCGCCACGGGCCACTCTCCATTGCCCGCCAGCACCGCCAACGCGCACGCGGTAGGTGGAAAATTATCGCGGCAACGCTGTCGCCAATCGTCTTCCTGCCAATGGTCAATACTTGGGGGCTGCTTGAGCCACGCCACCAGTTCACGCCTTCGTTTGGGTGTGGTCACAAACGTTCGCACATCGTTGCCGTTACCCATCCAAAACGGAAATTCATCACTCTCATCGGTCGCCAGTTTCAAACGGGGATACTGCTTCGAGAGCGCCTGCAGTCTGGCGTCTGCTGCGGCGTTGAACGCCACACCCGCATCGCTGGCTTTGGCAAGACGTAGCCACGTCTCGCGGTCCACTCTCCGCTGCAAGCGTTCCGGTTCCATATCGTCGTTGAACATCTCGCGCGGCGGACCTTTCAGGATCGCGCGTTCCAAAGTTGCGAGTCCCTGAGAATCCAGCCTCGGCGCAAGCGAAACCAGCAAGCGAAACGCTTCACGTTCGGTCTCGGCCGACCAAAGCCACCAGCAGTCTTCAGAAAGCAGCCAACCAAGCCCATGCTCCGATGCGACCAGATCGACGTGCGCAGCTGCAAAGAACGCCAGGCGTCTAAACAGAGGATATGGAATGCTCAACCACCGTTCGGCCTCCAAAGCTGCACGGTTGGGGAATCGTTCAGCCATGGCAAGCCAGCTATCGCGTACCAGAATGATCAATGCGGTCCAGTCGTGAAAATTCCGGTTCTGCGGGTGATCGCTAATCGATGGTTGATGGACGTACGATCCGTCATGGTGATCATCGGCACCGCCTAGCTCACGCATCAGGTCTAGCGTGTCGCGCAGCAAGGTGGTGGCGTCAGCAAGCAAATCTGACAATGCTGCGCGCCAACGTGGATTTTTCGAGATATCTTCCAGCGCCGAATGCACGTGGTCGGCACCAAGTTCGATTTCCCAATCCACCATGTCCTTGATCTGGGTGGGTTCCTTTAGCTCACCGTCTTCCGCGCCTTCCCACCCACGAAAAGGTTCGCGCAACTGCACACGCGGACCGAGTATTTCACGCAGTTGCAAACGCAGGGTTGATGTCATGTCATCACGCTTGAACCGCGCACGCCAATCGTAAAGATCGAATTGTTCGTAGCGGGACTTCACCCGCCCCGAGAGCACCACGCGCCATAGCGTCTGCATCATCGGTGGCGGTGGATTTTTCTCAAGTTCCTGATTGATCCGCCGTGCAAACTGGTGATGCAGTCGCCCTCCATGCTTGGCCACCCACAGGACAAGTTTGGGGTCATGGACATGTCGTGAAAGCCAGCGGGCGATCTCCTCCATCACCTCGTCCCATTCGCTGCCGAGACAGTGGCTTTCGACCATTGCCATCAACGGTGCGCGGCTATATGGTGCGGGGCGCTGCACCAAACTGAAGGCCAGCTTGTCGTCCACCTTGGCCTCTGGCGTGATTCCGAAGCGTGGCAGGTCGCTGTGCGTGAACCGAAAATCGGTCAGAGGTTCGAGCCATTCCAGCGGTGGAGGCGGGGTGTGGTCGGCAAAACGTTTGGCAGACAGCGCACGTTTGTCACTCAAGGCCCAGAGCATTCGCCCAACAAAGTCATCCTGGCGTGTGCTGACCAGCGGTTTCGCCATCGCGTACTCCACGACGATGCGTTCGCTTGCCAAGCGCACCGTCTCGATAGGTCTCGGCCCAGTTGCGCAGGGTTTTGTGCAGATAGGTGTGGCGGGAGTGTTCGCGGGAGAGAATGGGAGTCACATTTTTCGCCCGCCACTCATTGGCACGAAGCTCCTCCTTACCTTTCGAAAAGCTGCCGAAGGCGAACATCTCCGGGGACGATTCGCCGAGCAGGCGGTCAGCGGCCAGTGCGTCCATCATGTAACGCAACACCGGGTCGTTGATGCTGTATCCGACAAAGCAAACCGTGAAATTGCGGAACAATTCGCTAACGAAGCGTGCGGCCCAACGCTCGGTCAAGTAAGCGAGACCGAAGTCGCCGCTAGATAGCACCAGACGGTCGAGATCGCTGGCCGTCGGCGTGGCAGCCAGCAGTCCGTGCAGATACACCAGTCCGTCCCAACGGTTCTTGGGTACAGGCAACAAGGGCGCTTGGTACGTGGCCAGCGACAGACCTTTCGCGCCGATCACTTCTTCAAAGAGTCGATCAAAGTTGGTGGTAATCAGCCGATAGCGGCCTTCACGCTGTCGCGCCAAGGTCAGCAGTGCTTCATGGGTAGTTGTAGCGTTAAGGGCTGAAAAATCAGGCGAGAGGATTTTGGCTAACTGTTGGCGAACCTTCTCGCGACCACCAACAACTCCGTCATTCCCCTCCAACAGTCCGATGGCCGTGTCGTACTGTCCTGCTTTGATTGCAATCTGTTGGACAGCGCTCGGCTGCTCACCGAGATCGGCGTAGAGCCGTTCAACCAATCCATCGAATGTCGGCAATCCCGCCGGACGCGAGATTCCCGCTCCGCAAAAGAAAACGACCCGCCCGTCCTCGTGCGCCTGTAGCAGGTGTTCTGGAATATCGGGTCCGTTCTTGATGAATTGCATTGTTATGCAGGCTCTGAGTGGTTTACCTCGGCTGAAACGATTACGCAATCCGAGATCTGTGTCAGCTGAAAGTCTAAATTTCGGTCAATATATTTGGACTCTGGGCAAATGGTAGGACCGTATTGGTTAAAAAGTTTGCGCTCATGGGGTTTCCCAAAGGCTTCAAGTAATACGAGAATTTCGTCAAGAACCATCCCATTTCCAGCGGCAGATTGCTCGACGAATTGTGTAAATCCAAGGATGTCAATGAAAGCGACAAATTTGTCTTTGTATTGAACTGCGGACGGTGCTGGCATGGTCATTGAAAGGGGTAGGTGATATGAAGTTCACTAAGGATCAGTGATCGCCCCGTGGCGACAGATGCTCACTCACACTCTGCTGCCAGATATGCCGGTACACCAGCGCCGCCACCTGCAGCTTGTCGTCAGCGGTGTAGGGCGGCTCTGGCAGCACCTGATAGACATGGTCAAGGATGAAGGTTTCCACTTCCGCCTGGGTCTGCTCTTTTTCAGTCCAGCGATCCAATGGCGCGATAACCTCTAAAACACCTGCCAACAATTCACGGCTGGCCTGCTTGATGCGTTCCCGGTCTACCTTGCTGAGATCACTGCGTTGCAGCAGGTCGAACAAGGCCAGCTGGTCTTCACTCAGACCTTCTTCCACCGCGCGGCGTTGCTCGGCATCCAGGCTGTTCACGTGCATCATCAGCTTGATAAACGTGTCCTCGACCGTGGCCCGGTCCTTGTCCTGGTTATAGGCGGCAATGATCTCCTGATACTTCTTCTCGTAGTTCATGCGCAGTGGGTTGTGGGCCAGCATCTGCGCCAGCTTGTCTTCCACGATCTGGCGAATGTCTTCAATCACGGTCGCCTTGCGCTTGACCTTTTTACTGAACTCGTCGCGCAGCTTTTCCATATCGATCTGAGACAGATCCACCGTCAGACCTTTGGCTTGATCATCACCCGGCGCTTGCGTGGCGATGGCCTGATTGACGATGCGGTGCAGCACCACGAGCAGCGCGCTGACATCGGCGGTATCGCGGCGTTCGCTTAATTTCTTGTAGATGGCCTCGATGTTGTCATGGCGTTCCGCGTAGGTCAGCGCCGACGGCTCAATCAACAGCGCCTTGAAGCGGGCAAAGACCACCCGGGCCAGAATTTCATAGCGGCGCTTGGACTCGTCATCGGTGTAGACCGCATTGACGGCATCCGCCAACCCCTGGACCCGTGTGAAGCCCTTGGTGCCAAGCAAGCCCAGCGGATCGAATCCCAGGCCGACCAAGTGCGCTTCGGTGACCTCAATGGCATCCATTAAGGCCGCTACGCGCTCTTCCAGCGGCGCCACGATCTCCTCGCCACCGGCGTCGTCGCCCAAGGCATATTGGGCCAGTGCTTCACGCAGGCTTTTGAGCATGCCGTTGTAATCCACGATCAGGCCGAAGTCTTTGCCGGGATAGCGCCGGTTGGCCCGGGCAATGGCCTGCATCAGGGTGTGGGCGCGCATCGGCTTGTCGATGTAGAGCGAAGACAGGCACTCGACATCAAAGCCGGTGAGCCACATGGCGCACACAATCGCCACCCGAAACGGGTGCTTGGGATTCTTGAAGGCCGATTCCACGTCGACACGCTTGCCGTCCGACGTTTCAAAACCCTGCTTCATGCGGGCACGGTGCGGGATGATGTCAAAACCCCACTTTTTGAAGTCCGCGACCTCGTTTTGGGCTTCGCTCAGAATAATCTCGATGATCGTTTCATCCAGCCAGGTGGCCTTGGCCAGCAGGCGATCGCGCTGCGCATGCAGGACTTGCCGGGTTTCATCATCGGTGGCGATGGCAATGTCGGCCAGCTTGGCTTCGGCCTCCAGCCGAACCGAGGCGGCTTTGGCTTTCCACTTGGGCTCAATCTGCATCAGCATGCGGGCGCAGGTGACCTTATCGATGCAGACCAGCAAGGTCTTGCCAGCTTCCCAGCGTGTGCTGCAATGCTCCACAAAATCGGTGGCGATTTTGCCCAATCGCTCGTCGGCGGTGATGACCTCGTAATCCTTGCCAAGTAACTTTTCCAGCAGGGCGGTTTGGTCGGGGTCCAGATCGGCAGCGTCCACGGCGGCTGCGATTTTGTCATTCAGATCCAGCCGGGCCAGGCCCAGCTTTTCACCCCGGTTTTCATAGACCAGTTTGACGGTGGCGCCATCTTCTTCGCTGCGCTTGAAGTCGTAACGCGAGATGTAATCGCCAAAGATGCGTTTGGTCAACTCGTCATGCTTGAACAGCGGCGTGCCGGTGAAGCCGATGAAGGCCGCGTTGGGCAGGGCCAGGCGCATGTTGCGCGCCAATCGGCCTGACTGGGTGCGGTGCGCTTCATCCGAGACCACGATGATGTCATCACGCTCACTGTAGGGCGCACCCGGTTTGACTTCCTGATTGAACTTGTGAATCAGGCTGAACACATAACGGTGGTTTTGCTTGAGCAGTTGTTCCAGATCCTTGCCGGACCCGGCCCGTGGCGTCTGGTCATCGGCGACGCCACAGCCGACAAAGGTCTTGTAAATCTGGCTGTCCAGGTCATCACGGTCCGTCATCAAGACAAAGGTGAAGTTGCCCGGCACGGTGCGCCGCACCTTTTCAGCGAAGAACGCCATGGAATAGGATTTGCCACTGCCTTGCGTATGCCAGACCACGCCCAAGCGACCGAGATCAGGATGGGCGCGTTCAATAATTTGCAGGTATTGCGGCACGGGCTCAGCCGCCAGCGGGTAGGACGCCAAGGGTTCATTGGCGGCGAGGTCATAGCTTTGCCGGGGCAACTCAACCACGCGATGCTTCAGCCGCTCAGCGGTAGGGAACTGGCGTTTGAGCGCTTCTTGCCGTACCACCGCGGCCACCGCCTGATTGACACCCAGCAACTGGTGGTTGCGCGCCACGACCTTGCGCATCGCACCCGCTTTGCTTGCATCGAACAAAATGAAATTCTCCACAATGTCCAGCAACCGGTCCTTGGCCAGCATTCCATTGAGCAATACCTCGGTGGCAACACTGCCTTTGTCTAGCTCGTCCAGCCGCTTCCATTCACCAAAATGCTCCCAGGCGCTGGTGATGGAGCCAAAGCGCGCGTTGTCGCCGTTGCTGACGATCAGGAACGCATTGTGGTGAAACGCGTGGGCGATGACGTTTTCGTCCAGGTAATCCCGCAGATTGCCGTCGAAGCCTGCGCGGATGTTCTTGTAGACCGCCTTGAGTTCGATAAACACCAGCGGCAGGCCATTGACGAAGCACACTAGATCGGCGCGGCGGTTGTAGTTAGGCGTGCGCAGCCCGGTCAGCTTGAGCTCGCGCACCGCCAGAAAGCGGTTGTTGTCGGGGGTGCGGAAGTCGATCACGGCGGCCTGCGCGTGGCGCAGCTGCCCTTGGGCGTCTCGGTAACTCACTGGCACGCCGTCGCGGATGAGCTTGTAAAACGCCTGATTGTGTTGCAGCAGCGTGCGGGAGAAGTCGTGGTGCGTCAGCTTGGTGACGGCTTCTGCAATCGCGCTCGGCGGCAGTAGTGGATTGAGCTTGACCAGTGCGACCCGCAAGTCACGGACCAACACCACGTCGCGTTCGCTGGAGCGGCCCAGCGTTCCCTCGGGGCCAAAGGTTTCCTGATTCCAGGCGCAGATGCTGTCCCAACCGAGCTTGTTTTGCAGATGTTCGGCAAAGGTGGCCTGTACCAAACGGTCTTCGCTGTTGATGTCGGTGTAGGCCATAAGTTTGATGGGTCCGTCTATTGGTTCAAATTTGGCTCATTCGCCAAACTGCGAAAGGTGGCTGCACGTGGGGAAAAGAGGGCACTTCACCCCACGAAGGGGGGGCATTTGGCTCAAACGGCACTGAAATTTGGTTCGATTCGAGCGCATTTGAGCCAATGAAGAGAACGTCATTTTTCAACCGCCAGCCGATAGCGCGCACCATTACGTTCGCCTTCCATGGCTACCGCCCCAAGGCTGACCAATTCCGCCAAGGCCCGTTTCAATTGCGAGCGGTTGACTTCAGCGCCAATACGGCCGCTGATCTCGCCAATTTTTGAGCGTGGGTAGCGCCGCAAGTCTTCTCGAATGAGCTCCAGCAACCGATGCGGCTCGATACGAAGCAGGGTGGTTGGGATCTTGAGCTCGGCACCCAACAGCAAGGCCGGGTCGACAAAGTAGCGCGTCCCCTGAGTGCGGCCGGTACTTTGCACCAATGCAAAGGTCTGCAAACGACCTAACCAGCCAGCAAGTTCATCGGCGCCGTCGGTCTCCAACAGTGCGCCCAACTCCCGCGCTGTCATGCCTTCGGTTTGGGCCAATATGCCCAGCGCAATGCGTTCGCGCTGGGTCAGTTGAAAACGAGCATCGGCCTCTGTCAATAGCCTCATGACCTCCGGCTTGACAATGCGCCGCTGAATCGTGACCTTAAACCAGTCCACGCCCTCTTCAGGCAGGGGTGCCGGGCGACCTTGCGACAGCAGCCGGTCATAGATCAAATCAAAGCCGCTGCCTTCGCGTTCCATCAGACCCAAGTCGTGAAACACGCGCGCCAGGCCTTCGTTACGGCGGCGGCTGGCATGAAGGATGTTGCGCGGCGTCACGCCCAACGGCAGGCGGCCGGGGTTGACGACCTCTAATCGTCCAGGGTGCAGATTGAGGTAAATGTCGCCCTGTTGGGTGTATGGGCGATGTACCAGTGAATTGACCAGCAACTCGCGAACCACTTTTTCGTCATAGGCGGGTACGCTGCGCCGGTACAAACCTTCGGCCACCTCGTAGCTCTCCCGAAAATCCGGCACTTCGCGCCAGATTGCGTCGACCAGTTCAACCGGTGACAGTGCGCAGTCATCCCAGACCCACTTGTTGATTTTTTGTCCTTGCTCGTCGTATTTGATCGCCTGTACCAGTGGCGCCGTACCCAAGGCGCGGCGGTCAGCCGTGGTGCCCAGCAGCAGGATGCCCAAGCGGGTCAAGGTGCGACCTTGAGCCAGACCGTAATGGGTCAGCAGTTCATCAGCACTTTTTTCCTTGACGGAATCCTTTACCCGGCCAGAGGCCCGGATACCTTGAACGAATTGGCCCAGCTTGTCGGTATCGATCGCAGCACGAAGCACACCACTGTCCATAACTTCCCAAGGGCGCCCCGGCCGCTCATTGGCTAGCCGCAGCACGTCGTCACCCAGTACCGGCTGACAACTGTCACCGACACGCAGAAAGTAACGGCCATCGCGGGTGGATGCCACACTGGGGGAGCGTTCAATGACCAACTCGATGAATTCGCCACCGTTGGTGGCCTGTTGCAAGCTCGGCAGCGCCTGCACATTCACGGTCAACTCGCCAATGCGTTTGCGCAGTCGGTCCAATACTTCCGCTGGCACCACCTGCCCGGTCGGCGGCAATGTCTCGCCGTCCTCAATGCCGATCAACAAACGACCACCAGCACCATTGGCGAAGCACACGCAGTCTTTTGCCAGCGATTCCCAGTCGGCCGTCTTGCCGGTGACAGTGCGCAGGGATTTGAGGTCGGTGTGCTGGTCTTCGATGGTCATACGATGTTCAGGCGGAATAAGTTGTGGGCAGGAAACTACCCGTAGCTATAGAAACTTCAGATGCGACCAGTTCCTCGATCAATTGGCCATCCCTAACGATGATCAAGGGGGTGCCGGTGCGGATTGCCATCTCGCGAGCCCGTTGTGCGGCGCGGAGCAAGGCGGCCGGGGGCCGCTTGCATGTCGCATCTTGAAGATCGGAAACGCAGCACGGTGACAGGGGGCTATTCATGGATTGACGCCTTCAACCTGTGACTGGGGGCAGTCAACGTAAAGGCAAAACGCCAAGCTGCTAATTCTTGAGTGATACGTCATACCGCGAGTTCTCCACTCATCAAGCGCGGAAGCAGCAGGTCGCGCGCGGCTCGCAGTTTCCGGTTCGTTTCATCTAGCTTATCCAACTGCCCATGAATCGGCGTAACGGTTTCGAGAAACGTGCGCAGCAAGGTGGCTGGTGGATGTAACAACGGTCGGCTGTATGCGAAATTACGATTCAAGCCCGGGACGGCTACGTCCGTGCTGATGAAGTGCATGTTCTTCAGCGCATAGTAAAGGTACAGGCTGCTACTTTCTGGGTCGATGAAGTACACCGTATCGATAGGAAAGAAACTTTTGCTTGACCAAAAAACACTTCCGACATTTCCTTTTCGGCCCAGAATGATTGCAGGCCCTTTTACTAGCGGTTTTTCATGGCTGCCAACGATACCGCTTGAGCCATAGACCGGATACTCGCCTTCGACTCGGATCTCTGCTTTCAAGGCTTTGCCGTAGTTGAGTGTGACGCTTTCACCAAGCGTTTTTCGCGCCCACCCCTGCGGCACGCCATCAACGACGCGGGTGTGTTCATAGCCAGGAAAGCGCAGGCGGACGAACCATTCTCGGTAGAGCAGCCGGGCGGAATCTTCCAGCAAGGCCATGCGGCGGCGGTTGTTTTCGATCAGGTCGTCGTAGGCGGATAGGATTGAAGAAATCGCAGTTTGTTCTGACAGGCTGGGCAAAGGTACTGCAATTGTTTTCAAGTCTGCGAGATTGATCACCTGTTGAACTGCGCCACCAGTTCGAGTGAATAGTTCTGCTCGCCCCTCGGGGGACATCAAGTAATACATATAAAACTTGGTGTCAAACTCCGGACGAAGCGCAATTAAACCAACTTGGCGAGCTATGTTTGCGCCCTCCAATGTTGAAGGCGCAATTGCCACTTCACCGGGATTTCCAACCAAAGAGATCAGCAACTCTCCACCCTTTAGTAAGGTACGTTTATAAATTTGAGACAGCTGGGGACTAATGGTACGCAACGTATCAACCAAAATACGTCCTTGGACAATATCCCCCCCTCGTACAAAAGAAACTCCACCGTCTACTTCATCTCCGGGTTTGACAACACCATAGGTGATAGATCTCTCGCTCTCCGTTAGATCGGCAAGTGTGACACGAGGCCACCTCGATGTCATACCCCCAACTCCTCAAAATTCTCCTGAATCTTGGCGGCAAGTTCCACCGACTCACGGTTCAGATCAGCCAGCTCCACATGGATATCACGCAGCGTCTGCTCGAAATCAAAGTCTTCATCAACTTCCGCCGGGGCTACGCCGACAAAGCGGCCGGGGGTCAAACTCCAGTCAGCCGCTTCGATCTCTGCGCGGCTGACGACCTTGCACAGGCCCAGCACATCCTGCATTTCCGCTTTGGGGAAGCGGTCCTGCAGCCAGACGATCTGGCGGTGCAGGTAGGCGGCTGCCCTAAGTTGTTCAACAGCGGTTTTGCGCTCGTCATCGAGCAGCTTGATGAGCTTGCTGACTGCGCGGCGGTCAAAGAATTCCGTGGCGGCTTCAACCGTGGCCAGCTCTTGAGCCAGTTGTGCCGTGCGCGCAGCGAGCTTGTAGAGCAGGTCAATCTGCTTGATCAGGCCGCGTGCGGCTTCGGCCAGTGGGTCGAAGGCTTGCCGGGCTTTGCGCTGGTCATTGTTGGTTTGCGGTGGCGCTTTGACCAGCGGCTTGCAGAACGCGGCCAGTCCGGTTACCAACGTGGCGCGGTCAGTGGCATAGGCAGTGGCTGCCGCCGTCCATTCGGTCAACGCATCGGCAACGGCCTGACATTTATCCAAAGGCAACGCATCCAGATCGCGCACACTGTCCACAAAGGCGGCCAGGGGTGTGCGGCTGGCCGTCAAGGCTGATTCAAAACGGGTGAGCGCCGGATCAATGTCAGTGGCTTCGCTGGCCAGCCGGGCCACATAGTCTTGCACCAGATTGAGAAAACGTTTTTGCTGCCCACGGTACAACCAGACGATGGCCGCCAGATTGGCTTGCTGCTCTGGAGAAAAGTCATAAATCTTGCGCGTGACCTTGCGGTAAACGGCCCGGGCATCCAGCATCAACACCTGATCTTTGCGCTCGGCCGGTTTGGACCGGTCAAAGTGCCACAACTCACACGGCACGGTGCGGGTGTAGAAGAAGTTGGAGCGGATAGCGACCATCACATCGACATCGCCAGTTTCCACCAGCTTGCGCCGGACCTCTTTTTCACCATGGCCAGCGCTGCTGGCCTGGGATGACATGACGAAGCCTGCCCGCCCCGTGGGTGACAGGTAGCTGTGAAAATAAGAGATCCACAGGTAATTGCCATTGGAGACGCGCTTGTCTTTGTTGACACCGGGCAGGCCAAACGGCAGGCGGCGGTCATCTTTGACGCGTTCGGCATCAACCATGTCCACGTTGAACGGTGGATTGGCCATCATGAAATCGCAATTACCCCACAGCGGGCGGCCATCTTGCAGGCGGTGCAAGTCGTCGTAAAAGGTGTTGCCTTCCAAGATGTCGCCTTCAAGTCCATGCACAGCCAGGTTCATTTTGGCCAAGCGGATGGTGGTGGCGGTCTTTTCCTGCCCGTAGAAGGTGACACGTTTCATGGTGTCGAGGCCTTCATGCTCAATGAAGTGACTCGATTGCACAAACATGCCCCCTGAGCCGCAAGCCAGATCGGCTACTACGCCATGATTGGGCTCAATCACGTTGACCAAGGTCTGTACCAGCGACGGCGGGGTGAAGAATTCACCGTTGTCCTGCGCTCCCTGCATGGCGAACTTCATCAGGAAGTATTCATAGATGCGGCCAAACACGTCGCCGGTGGCATTGCGCAGCGCTTCGGAATCAAAGCTGCGCAGCAGGTCTTCAAGCAGCTTGTTCTCAAACCGGTCGTAATCCTTGGGCAGTTGACCGGCCAGTGGCGGGAAGTCGGCCTCAATGGCATTCATGGCGTCGGCCAGCGCGGTGCCGAGATTGGCGCCTGAGGGCAGCTTGAGCAGGGTGTCGTACCGGGCCGCTTCGGGCAGCATCAGCGCACGGCGCTTGATGAAATCAGCTTTACCCAGGGGGCGGGGGGGCATTTTGCCAGCGGCCTGATCGGCCTGAATCGCTTGTAAAGCAGATTGGTAGCGGTTGGTGGCATGGCGCAAGAAGATGACGCCCAGCACCGGCATGCAGTACTCGCTGGACGTCAGTTTGGAATTGGCGCGCAGCTGGTCGGCGGCTTCCCACAGGCTGGATTCGATCTGAGAAATGTTGTGGAAAGCGTTGGCGGTCATGGAGTCGCTTTTGGGTTTGTGCAGTGTCAGCTCCCCCCTTGGAAACCGTGACGAATTATGCCCCCCGCGTCAGCGGGGGAAAGGACGCCATGACCTCTGCAAAATCACTGGCGAGTGCTCCTGCAATAAAAACGCGACGTTTATAGCGGCAGCATTCATTTAGTTCACATCCCGAGGGGGCGGATTCAAAAGTGAAGTACTACACCAGCTAACCCGTAAGGTCAGCTGGTGCACGTCACCTCACAGCAATACCGTCAGCTTCAGGCTGCAGACCGTATGACATTTAGCATTCCACTAATTCATTAGAACTTAGCCATCATTCATTGAAATTAAATCAAAGGGGCAAAAAATGATGCGAACCTTCCTGTCACCAAGTCTGCCAGTACGCTTTATCTACATCCGATACAACAAAGATGACGAGCCGGGAGCTTGCCTTATGCCGAATCAATGAAGTGTGACATTGCCCGCGCCCGAAGGCTCCCACTGTATGTGTCCCAGAACATCAAAAATCAAGTGACGTTGCTCTTGCCCCAGGGCCGCAATGAAACCGTCCCGAACGATCCGTGTAATCTGACGTAGATCCAAATTGGCAAGTCCAGCCAGAAGCATTACTTCACCCCCTGCCGCCTTTACGTCTGCACCCGTGCGTGTGCGCAGTTTTTCCAACTCAGCCTCAATGATCCGGCTGCGCTGTTGAATGCCAGGCGACGGAATATTGAACACATTCATCCTCGACAGCAATGGTGCGCTCACGCTTTCAGTCGTGTTTGCAGTGAGTATCCAGATGGCGTGCCGTGCATTGAGATTCACCTGAAAAAATTCATCTTGGAAGGCCGTCGCATTTTCTGGTTCGAGCAGGTTTAACAGGGCGCTCGAGAGCGGGTAACGGTCGCCGCTTGGCTTGTCCACCTCATCCACCAAAAACAAAGGTGCGGCACAGTCGTGCAAGGCCAACTGCTCCATCACGATACCCGGCGCAGATTTTGTCCACGTCGGGTGTGACCCACTCAATGCGAATGACGGTTCCGCACCGTTGATCTTTTTGAATGGCACGCCAAGAGTTTTTGAGAGCGCCATGGCGAACGCGGTTTTCCCAATTCCGGGCCCGCCCAACAGCAGGATCGGCGTGATCTGAAAGTCCTTGGCGGGCAGTCGGTTCATCAGCTCCACCTCGCCCGCCAACTGTTTGATCGGTTCGGCCATGTTCTCGAATTGCGCGGTCAAGGCCAAAATGTCAGCGGATTTGATGGCAGGAATAGTGCGGTACCGATTTCCGGTGTTATCGAATTTGTCGTTGATTCGTTTGGCGGTTTGCCTCTGAACGGAATCCATCCGAAATACGTTGTCCAGCAAATCCGACATCGCAGGTGGGGTCAGGATTTCAATATCCCGCGCCCCAGGCTCAAACTTGGCCAGTTTTTCCACTGGGCTGGCCTGTTGCATCTGCTTCTTCATTTCGGCTTCGTCGGCAACGGCTTGTTTTCTTTTTGCTTCTTCCTCAAATCTAGCAATCATGGCCGCTTTCGCTTGCTCCTCCAACTCTTCCATGATTGCAGTTGGCAGAAAAAGACTGGCGTCATCACCGCTATAAAGCGAGAAACCAGTGACCTCGTTAAAATTCTTCTTAACCATGATGAACTCCTAGACAGGTTTTTTTTTGGCCAGAGCACGAGCGGGGGTGCAACCCCGCTCGTGCCCGAATACTCACCACAACTGCTTCACTTTGACTTTGGCCTCTGGTCTTGGCCGTTTCAGCTCAAACAGTTCCCAAAGTCCGGGGTGCATGCTCGCCACCCCCGCCTCCCAGTCCTGCCAAGTACGCCGCGTTGAATAAATCAACGCGGCGGCGCCCGCCTGAGACAAGCCCGAAATAGCACGCGCATCTCGAATTTCTTGCTGGGTTGGACTGGCTTTTTTGAACACGAAGCTCTTTCATGAATTTGAAGTGGATTTCCTCACCCCTAATATAGCACGGAATCCGTGCCTACATGGAAAGAGGAAAAACACAATCCAAATTTTTTTAGCGCTCAACCGCTCTTTTTTCGCTCGGATCAGGCGTTGCTGGCAGGCCAAGTCGGCCATCCCGTCCAATAATCACCCGATCCCCAGCTTGCATCGAAATTCCGTCCGGCAAGGGGTATATCGCTAGGTGGCCCCTGCCGTGGTCAACTACAACACCATCGACGGTAACGTACAGGACGATGTACTGCGCAAGAGATCCGTCTTTGGCGTATGGCAGCACGGCTGTTTTGGACTGCGAAGCGATCCACTCGACGGCGGTGGGTTGTGCTGGCAATTCAGGTGCTACTGGGACGGGTTTTTCTCGTAGCGCGGGTGGATGTTGAATGGCACGTGCCTGGCGCATCTCATCGACAAAGCGCAGGCGCAACGCCTCAAGCTGCGGATCGACAAACTTGACGGGGATTCCTTTGGCGACGGCAACGGTCACGACCCGCTGCTGAAATTCAGGTGATCCCGTCAGCGCGAGCGTGGCACCGAATTTTTCATGTCCCAGCAGCAACGCGGCCTCGATAGCCTCCTTGTCATTCGGATCGAGTACCGCCAAACGTCCTCCCTCATCCCTGAGCACGGCATGGCCGTGTCGGCTGTAGGTAATGTCACCATTGGTGGCAATGACATACATGAGCGCTTTGAGTACGAGCGCCGAATCGGCCTTTCGGGCTCGGCGGCGTTTTTTGTCATCCTCGTCGTCAAGATGGATCGTGCCCGTGATCGACTGCGCAGGCGCTGCACGTGCCGTGTCATCGAGTTTTCGCAATGCGTCCAACGCTTCCTCATGGCCTGCCTGGGCAAGTGCGTGCAAGAACAGTCTCCATGCCTGCGCCTGGAGCGGCTGGATGGTTTTTCGGCGTGCTCGTCGCTCGTCGTTGAACTCGGCTTTGACCGTGGCCACGGCCAGCTTTTGGAGTGATTGAGTGGCCTTTCGACTGGCACCCGACAACCCCGTCAGCGCCTTGGTACTGTCTTGTTTGAGACGGACCGCCAGCGCATTGCGCAACGCGCCTGTCTCGGCGTCGAACGCCTGCAAGCGCGCTGCAATGGCGGGTTTGTCGGCCAGTCGGGCCGCTTTGAATTCCAGCCAAAGTGAGTTTGTGGTGGATGCCGCCCGGGCGGGCGTCACCAGCTTGCCAATTTGGTGCTCGTAGGTCGTTCGCAAGATTGGCGCTGCCTCCCGCCAGGGCAAACCCAGCTCTTTGAGCAGGAAGTCACTCGGGCTCAGGGCGCGTGATCCGCATTGGATGCGCGGCGTTCCGTCTTTGGCGGTCGCCACCTGGTAGAGTGCCGTATCGATCCCGTGAGAATGGCTGAGGCGGTTCAGGAGCTGGGTGCAGTCGATGGTTTTACGAATCTCGGCGTACTTTTCTTTGTCTGCGGCTTGCGCGTATCGCTCGCGCAGGTCGGCTTGCACTCGGGCAAGCACGCTGGAAGGCTGGGTCAGTCCACCAGTGTGGTCTGTGAGATTGACGCCATGGCGGTTGGCGCCAATTCTTCCCCCACGTCCTGCATCTGCCGGTCGCAGGCCAACACCCATTGATTCTCTGCCAGCAGAGGTTCGTACATCCACGCATGTGTTGTCGCGCAGTAGCATTTCACTCCTGCCTTGAATTGCATCCATGTCGCGTATGGGCATTCCCGGCACGCGATTTCTGGTGGGGGTAAGTGCTCTGTTGGGGTGATGTGTAGAACGGGGGACGCCATGGGCTTGCCTTTCGAGCTTGTTGAGAATTTCAATACGCGTTGGTATGTCAGCCGGTAGGTACACATCTCTGAAGAACGCGCTGCCGGTGTGCAAATAGCGCAGCTCCCGGGCTTTGGTGCTGTGCCATTGCGTCAGCGTCTTGGCGAGGTACAACGGCGCTTTGCGCGGCTGCATTTGTTCCAGATAGGCCGCTTTGGCCTTCCTGGTCAGAATTTCAATTTTTTCAACCGTCGGGCGCTCAATGAACTGGCGCTGAAAGAAGACCCCCTGCAGGCGCATTGCCCGGTGCGCGCCACTGAGCTTGATTCGGTAGCACTCATTGAATTGCTCAGCCCGCATTTTTGACACGGTGCCGTAAGCAGAAAGCAACTTACCCAAACCCTCCCAAGTGGTGACGTTTTGAGCAATGATCTCTTTTTGCAGCGTCAATTCAAAAGCGGATTTCTGTTGATTGAAGGTGCCCAGTGCATCGGGCCGATGCCCGGTATACCGCGCCAAAATATCCACAGCATCTTCGGGTGCAATTTTGGGGTTGTCCTTTGGGCTGGACAGACCCTGGCGGGCATTGAACGATTCCTGCCAAGCATCAATGTATTTGAGGTTATCTGACGGGTGACCGAGGAAGCCTAGTGGTGCGATGGGTTTACCAGTGAGCAGGTCATGCTTGCCAAGGCCGATATGAATGTGCGTCAAGCGTTCCACCTTGACCCCTGTTTCCGAATTCGTATAGCTCGTCATGCGTGGACGGTGTGCCTCGGCGTAAAACGCGATCCGGTGTCGGTCTTCTTGTGGCCATGCCGCCAAAGCGTGCTCACGGAACTCCGCCACCGCCAACTGAAGAACCTCATCTGACACGTGATCCTCAGAAAACGAGAGCGTGATGTGGTCATATTTGTAGCCGTCGCCATCCCCTACCGAGGTAGCCACCTCAAACACATCGAGATCACCTGCCAAGGCAATGCGCTGATCCAATTGGTCACGGTGCTGATCACGGCCTTTCTTTTGCCCATGTTCCAGGTAGAGTTTGAAGCCCCCTTTGCCACTGCTGATCTCAACGATCATGGTTTGACCCCTGGCGTTTGCTCCAACATGAAGTTGTTGAGCTGCTGGAGTTGGTCAAGGATGGCCACATAGGTGTGTTCTGAAACTTGACCCGTCAGGTATTCACTGTTCGCACGGTGCGCGAGTTGATTCAGGTTGTTGGATGCCTTTTGCAGCAGGAAGACTGCACGCTTGGTATCGACCGACGCCACCGGCCTTGCCACGACTTGTGTGGTGTTGCACAGAACGTGTTCCCGGAAAAATTCCGACTGTTTGAAACCAGAGGCAGAAAACTTCCGCCTATATCTGAGGAAATCCCCATCCGTCAGGCGGAAGGCCACCGTGTGGTTCAACTTCTCGTCCTCAGATTTGACCGGTCTTGCCATGCGTTCTTTCTCAGTGATTTCGAGTGGGCATCGCCCGCGTCCAGCCAGCGGCTGGTCTCTGGCCAAGCGCCTGCGCAGGCAGGCGTGCAGCGCAGGGGGTCAAGGGGGAATCCCCCTTGGCACGTGCCGTGGTTGCAGAAAACTTTGCCGACGGCAATAGTTTTTGCAAACATGGCTGTCGTGCCTGTGTTTGTCTCATTGCGTTGCTGTCCCTGTACATCTGATTGCTTTCGTCAAATTATGATTGTTTATCGTTGTTGTTGGTTGTTTAAATATTTTTCGATTGTATTTAACTTTATATGGTTGTATCATACGTTGTAATCGTTTCTTATAGTTGTCATTGAATGGTTTAGGGTGGCCGACAGATATGATCCTGTCTGACACCGAGAAAGGCCAGGCAATGGACATCAACGAATTTATTAAGCAAGTCAAACCCCGAGCAAAGCGCTCGCAACTTGACCCGTTCAAGTCTCAGATTTTTGAGCTCCGGGAGTTGGGCTATGCCAATGGGCAGATTCGCGATTGGTTGGCCACGAATGGAATTGAGGTGACGCAAGAATCGGTTCGCAAATTCGTAGTGACGAGGGAGAGTGCAAGTGCGCAACCGGCCCATAAAGAAAAGGCAGTTGTCGTCAAACAGAGCGATCAAGGAACCAGTCAAGGGCTGGTTGCTACCCCACCCCTTAGGAGTGGTGATAGCGACACGGATGAACCAGGCGCTGCGGCAGCCGGGTTAAGTCCCAAGCAACGGCGCGAAAAGCGTGCCGACGAGTTCATCAAATCAGAGAACACGGTTCTCAATAAATTAGTGAAGAAGAAGGATCCATGAAGATCGCAGTCATCAACTTCTCGGGCAACGTCGGAAAATCGACCGTAGCTCGTCACCTTCTAGTCCCCCGGCTGCGCAACGCGCAATTAATTGCCATCGAGAGCATCAACTCTGATGGCTCCCAGGATGAAGCCATACGCGGCAAGCAATTCGGACAATTACAAGAGGCATTGGCCCTCATGGAGGATGCGGTTGTTGATGTCGGCGCCTCCAATGTTGAGGACTTCATCAATCTGATGACTCAGTACAAGGGCAGCCACGAAGATTTTGATTTTTTTGTCGTGCCCACCGTGTCCAAAGCCAAACAGCAACGCGACACGATCTCCACCATCGAAGCCTTGGCCGATATCGGCATCCCGGCCAAGAAAATACGACTGGTGTTCAACATGGTTGAAATGGATGAACAAGCTGAGCAGGTGTTTGGCGGCCTGTTCGACTATCACGCCAGCGCAAAGCGCTTCGCACTGAAACCTGACTCAGTCATCCACGTCAATGACATTTACGGCAAGCTCAATGGTGCTCTACAAAGCATTGCCGAAGTGCTAGCCGATCCCTCGGATTTCAAAGAAAAAATTAAAACTGCCCAGTCTGATCAAGAGAAGCTGAAATTTGCACAGATGCTGTCCGTCAAGCGCCTGGCGGTTGGTGTCACCGAAGAGTTGGACGCTGTTTTTAAAGCTCTCTTGAAGTAAGGATCACCATGTCAAACCAAACACTCGACATACTGGTCGCGGAAATGCTCGGCGACATCGGTAAATTGCACGATCAGGTGGCTGATTTGAAAGTGGAATTGCCGAAAATTCTGAATCAAATGCAGGCCGTGATCGCAGCACAAGCGGCCAAAGCCGACGTACTACAAGAACCGACCCAAAGAGCCATTCAAAGTTTCATCAGACAGGAAATGAAAGGCATCAAAGTCGCGGTCAAAGAAGCGCAGGAGTCTGCGATTAGTTCACTCGACGCGGACATTTCTTGCGCGGTGAGAAAGAACCTGGATTGGGCGCAATACAAATGCGAGCAATCGTTTGGCGCAGTTGCCAAAAAATTCGACACCGCAGTGACCGAGAGCGCCAAGGTGGCTGAAGGTAGGGCCACCGAGACGCTGAAAGGTCTTAGCCAAGGTCTAAAAAACAAGATCGATGAAATCCGTGCAGAACGCTGGAAGGGACAGTATTTGTCAATGCTCTGCGCATGCATCTCTTGCGGGTTGGTCGTTGGCATTCTTGCCGTCTACATTTTGAAATGAGCTTTTCAATGGAACTGTCAATGCAGGATATGCGCGCGAAGGTAGAAAACTTGACGATGATGATGATCGGCTTGGCTGCAAAAGAGGTACTTTGGAGAGAAATCTGGGATCTTGAGCGCAAGGAAATTCTGGACGAAATCGACGGCATCAACGAAATCGTTGGAACCAAAGACACCTATGGAAATGGGATGGCAGCAATTGAGCTGGCGAAGCGGTACGGCTGGGAAATGATGGAGCCGGATCGGATGCGTGGGCAGTATTTCGGTCTGGTGGTGGCACTGGAGCATCATGTGGCCATCGTGAAGATAGCGAACACACAAATGCTTGAGTTGCCGTTCGGTGCGATGGCTGTGACCGAAGAGCAGAGTCCGAAACTTGGAGATTCGGTTCGAATGGGATTTAAGGATGGTGTTTTGACAGCGGCAGTGACGAGGAGAAGGAGCCATTAATCGTCTGCGCATTAAAAATGTGGTGGTCAAGTTATTTCGGACACATCAATAGGTTGTTGAATTGCCGATTCACGCTCGAAAGCATTGGGTGACAAGTTGCCCAGAGAAGTGGCTCCGCTTGTTTGAACAACTTCCCCCGATTTATATGTGGACTGCGGGCGGTTCAAAAACGATGCAGAATGGTCCACGGCGGCGAGCGTCGCTNNTTGTACCAAGCAAAATAGTCGGCAATATCGGCGCGCGCGGCTCTCACACTGTCGTAAGCCTTGAGGTAGAGCGGCCCCAAGTCACCTGCATTTCTAATGCCGGTGGGATCGCAAGCAAACTGAGCTGTTCGACTTAGTCCGCTTTCAGCTCACTGCGTCATCGGTCAAAGACCGTATTTTTGCTTTCGGTTCTTGAAGGCCGGCTCAGTGCCTTCGAGAATTTCGACGACCTTGGCCTTGATAAAGGGTGATTCAATGCCTCCCGAGATGTAGTTGAAGGTGTTCGTAGCCTTGTCGCATGTCGCGCAGATGATTTGCTCGGCATCGCACACCACCGCCAAGTTGGGGTTGTGGGTGACCATGATGACCTGGCGTCGCTGCTTGGCCGCCTTGATGCACTTGACCAGCACCTTGAAGATGGTCTGGTTGTCTAGGTTCTCTTCGGGCTGGTCGATGATGATCGGGATGTCGTCCTTGTCCACCAGCAGGTAGAAGACGAGCAGGAGCAGGCCACGCTCACCCGGCGAGAGCTGGCTGATCTCCTGCTGGTCGAACGTGAGCGAATACCTCGGCGCGAGATAGCTCATGCCGTAGAGGTAGTCGAAGATGTCCTGAGGGTCTCCGCCTTTCCGAAGCTGATCGACGATCCTGGTCTCGCGGCCAGCGCCGGACTCGCGCCGGTCGAAGTGCAGCATGTCGTCGATGGTCTCGAGGANNTGACCTCCTTCAACAGACCGCGCATGAGCTGGTTGCTTTCGTCCACGCCGGAAAAACTCCCTCGCGACTGGCGATTGATGCGGGGGAAGAGCTGCTCTTGGAAGTTCGACTCTTCGATACGCACGTCAAAGTCCAAGGGCAGATGCATGTCCATCTGGGCGGCGGACTTGACGAAATCCTGCACTGGCTCATATAGGCGGCGGTATTCCTCGACCGTCTTGCCGAGCTGCTCATGGACGGTCTTGGCAAGCTCCACGCGACCGGCACGCATTTCCGCCAGCTTGGCAGGCAGGGTGCCCAGCGACTCGATCTCTGCCTTGAACCATTCAATGGACTGGGCCTTGTCTTTGCTGCCGACGAGCTCTTCTTTAGCGCGCTCCCACTTGGCGACCTGGTCTTTGAAAATGATGAACAGGCGCTGCTTCTCACCGAGCTTGCTCTTGATGTCAGCCATGGCGGCCTCGGCCACCTCGCGCCTCTTGTTGATGCCCGTTGGCTCTTGGTTGGCGAGGGTCGCGTCAACGGCCGCGATCGACTCCTTCGCGCCTTTGCCGAGCGCATCGATCTTTGTGGCGTCGATCTTCAACTCGACCAGCTCGGACGCCTTCAAGTCCGCGCCCGCCTCGGCCAGCATGGGGGCCAACTCGACGAGGAACTGGTCGTGAGCCTTCTTGTGGTTCGCGATGGCTTGGGCGATCCGGCTCAGGACGGCTTGGCGTTTGGCCTCTGCTGCCTTCTTGTCTCGGAGTTGCTTTTCCTCGTCTCGCAGTTTCTTGAGTTCGTCTTCCAGCGCTTGAATTTTCTCGGTGGCGGCTTTCGACTCTTCTTGGGCTGCATCCGATGCTGTCGGGTCTTCGACCTGGGCGGGCTTCGATCCTTCAAGAGAGGTCAGCTCGGCGACTTTGGCGTCGAGCTGCTCTTGCAGCGACTGCTTGAACTCCGGAGTGAGGCGGCGCTCCGTCTGCAAAATCTCGGCGTTCGCCTTTGATATTTCCTTAATGACCTGCTCTCGCGCGCTGTCGATTTCAGCGACCTTGAAGTCGAGCAGGTCGTCCATGGAGGTGTAGCCCAGCCGCGCCTCTTCCGGGACGTGTGTGTAGATGATCTTGCGCAGCTCGGTGTCAAACGTCGCCGAGCCGCCGTCGCCGAGTTCGTTGCAAAGCGTCTCGAGGTAGCTTTGCGGCAAATACTTCACCCGCTCCACGCTGGTCTCCGACGGGTCTTGGTCGAGCTGGCGCTCGGATTCCGTGCCGTCGTGCCAGCCAAGCGCGCCGAGAAAGTGCTGCGCGAGCTTGTTCCTCGGATTGCGGAAGCGCGTGTCCTTAAGAAACGAGAAGCTCTTGAAATTCTTGGTGTCGCCAGCGAGCGCAGCGATGTCAGCCATGGCGCTCTTTCCGCTGCCCTTGTTGCCGATGATGGCGACCAAGTCGTGGCTTAACGGCATGTCCACGTTGAACCACGGCTCAGCCAGCGTGGAGCCGGGCTTGCGGTTGATCCGAATCTTCGACACGTATTTCGTGCGATTGCCCTCGACCAGCAGACGCTTGGGCGGAGTGTCACCAATGAAGACCCGATCTTCGAATTCGGTGAGGGCCTGCAGCAAGCCGGAAAATGTGGCGTCGGCCTTGATCCAGGTGAAGCAGTTGCCAATCCGGTCCTTGTCGGGCGAGCTGCTAAGGGCATGTGCGTCGGAGCAGTCGAGAAGGGTGTCCTTGACGTTGGAATCGGTGAGCGACTTTCTTGCGGCGGCGTATTCTGCGGGGTTGGTCGAGGCGGTGAAGACCAGGTCGGCCTTGTTGATGATGTTGCGTTTCTCAGCGATCGACTGCCCCTCCCATTTGAGGTTGGCCCATTCGGTTTTACCGACGGCGATCAAATGCTTCCCCGCCAAGTAGTGCTTGTCGAGGGCGTCGGTGACTTTCTCCAAGCTCACGCACAAATTGTTGAACCCCTCCTCGAGTGGCGAAGCGTAGTCGGCCTTCTTGTCTGCTGGCGCAGCGTCGATGATCATTTGCCCAAGCTCCGTGAGGCTGTCTCGGGTGATGGCGCCCTTCCATTGGCCTTTCAGGTTGGTGGAGTCGGGGATCAAGTCGTAGCTGGCGAACAATGAACCCAAGAACTGTTGGCGGATGATTTCGGGGTCCAGCGCGTCGAAGATGACATGCAGATTGATGCGATTCCAGTCTGATTGGGAATAACTGCCGTCCTTGGCCTTCTTGACGACGCCGGCGAATTTGTCCAACCGGAGCTCGATCACCGGAAGGATCAGATCGATGTTTGCCAGCCTGCCTTGCTCCATCTTGGCTTTGCGGACCCGCTCGTAGCCATCGATGAAGATGTAGTCGTTGATCCCGATGACTTTGAATTCAGGCGGCAGGGCCTCGAGGTCGAGCAGGAAAGCCTCCCAGGCTTCTTCGGCTGTCCCCTTGTAGTTGTTGACGACCGATGACGGCGTGTGGACGTGTAAGTCCCATTTTTTCCAAGTCGAACCTGCTGGATCGTTCGTCATCGTGGTTGCCTCCCTTTGTGTCGGCCAACATCAGCCGGATTCCGCCTTGGCGACTGTCTCGTGCTTGGGGCGATGTGGTCATCATAATGATTCGCGCATGGTATTCTTCTTGATCTATGGGCTATTTTGACATCCGGTGGCTAAGCCGGGCCGAAAATCCACGATGAATCCTGTCGAACTGTCCCAAACGCAGCGCGAAAGACTCGCGTTCTTGGAGATGCGCGCCTACTTCACCGGGGAGCTGCGCCGCGCCGACATCGAGGCTCGGTTCGGCATTAAGCCGGCCGCGTCGTCGCGCGATATCGGCGCGTATCGGGAAATCGCACCGGAAAACCTCGATTACGACAGCGTTGCCCGCTGCTATCGGCCTTCCGAGGCGTTCAAGCCGCTGTTCGCCTTCCAGTCGGAGCGCGTGCTCGCGTGGCTGCTGCAAGGGTTTGGTGATGGGCTCGACGTGCGCCAGAGGCAGGTCGCGCCCTGCGATGGGCCGGGCAATCTGGTCAAGCCGGATTTGGGCGTTTTGGGGACGGTCACCAGGTCCATGTGCGCCAAGCGCGCGCTTCGCATCAACTACCTGTCGCTGTCCTCGGGGTCGAAGAAGCGCGAGATCGTGCCCGTCGCGTTGGCCGACAACGGCTTGGGCTGGCATGTGCGTTCCTACGACCGCGAGCGCGGGCGGTTCAGCGACTTCGTCCTGACCCGCATCGCCAAGGCGCAGGAGATCGACGGCGAAGTGGCCGAGAGCGAGTTGCTGTCCGCAGACGAACAGTGGGCGCGGATGGTGGACATGGAGATCGTCCCGCATCCCGGCATCAAATGGCCCAAGGCGGTCGAGGCCGACTACGCCATGGTGGACGGTTCACTGCGGATTAAGACGCGGGCGGCATTGGCCGGTTACGTCCTGCGCCGCTGGGGCATCGACTCGACCGACGACCACCGGCTCGATCACGCCTCGCACCACCTTTGGCTCCGCAATCCACAGACGCTCTATGGCGTCGAAAGCGCTTCGCTGGCCCCAGGCCGCGACGCTGTCCAGAAGGGCCGGCAATGACGCGCGAATCGATCTTCATCAGCCACGCCACGCCGGAGGACAACGGCTTCGTCCGTTGGCTCGGCGCCCGCTTGGAGCTCGCGGGCTTCTCCGTCTGGCACGACCTTGGCCGCCTCAAGGGCGGCGACCACTTTTGGGACAAGATCGAAGGGGCCATCCGCAACGAGTCCTTCCGCTTCTTGGCCGTGGTGTCCACGGTCGCGGTGGACAAGCAGGGCGTCAAGGACGAATGGGCGCTGGCCCAGACCATCGAGAGGTCGATGCCAGGCTTCGTGATCCCGCTGCGATTGGACAAATACGATTTCTCGCTGCTGCCCATCGGCATTCATCGCAAGAACGTGATCGACTTCGCCAACGGCTGGCACACGGGCTTGGCCGCGCTGCTGGACACCTTGACCGAGGCCAATGCGCCCAAGGTCGCGGCCCCCGATCCGCGCTCCGCCAGGCACTGGCTCGCCGAGATGAAGGAGGGAGCGATCCTGCGCACCGAGTCCAAGGAGTCTCTCGATTCGACATGGCTCAGCGTCGTCTCGCTGCCGCCGATCGAGACCGCCCGCATCTTGGGAAGCAAGCGCGAGATCAAGGTCACCGACATCAACCGGGCCATCCCTTGGTTCGAGCATGAGGACCGCATCGTCGGCTTCGCCAAGGCGGCCGACCTCGTCTCCAACATGTCCAAGTCGGTCATGCTCAAAGCCTCCACTGGCGTGGACTCGACCATGTTCATCCAGAGCGGCGCCACCGTCGGCGACAAGCACGTCGATGCGCGGGAGGCCCGCAAGCGCGTCGCCAACCTCGTCCGACAGGCATGGGAGCTCGCGATGGAGGCCAAGGGCCTCGGCGTCCACGAGCAGTCCGGCGGGCGCAAGGTCTTCTACGTCACCCCCGAGCTCACCAAGGGGCGCGGCGAAAAGGCGGCCTTCCTCGATGTCGATGGGCGCAAGCGCCGCAAGGGGCTCAACGGCCGCAGCGAGGCCAAGAAGGCCAACTGGTGCTATGCCGTGGGCATGGTGCCCCAGTTCGACCAGCCGTGGCGCATTGAGCTGCGCTCCACCATCGTCTTCACCGACGACGACGGCAAGCCGCTGGACACGCCGGCAAGGGCGCACCGCCTGCGCATGAGCTTCTGCCGCAGTTGGTGGAACGACCGCTGGCGCGGCTTCCTGCGGGCGTTCCTCGCCTTGGTTGCCGACGGTCAAGCCGAGATCAAGCTGCCGGTGGGTTCGGGGCGCGAGGTCGTTGTGTCGGCCACGCCGATCATGTTTAGCTCGCCCGTGGGCCTCTCCGACTTGGCGCCGTCGATTGATGACGATCCGGTCGATGAACCCGACGACGACTTGGGCGAGGTCGATGACTTCGATGACGAGGAGGTTCCAGCATGAGCCTCGAACTCAATCTGATCGAAATCCCCGAGCCCGAGCTGCTGTTCGGCTATGGGCAGTCGATGGAGCACCCCAAGGACGGATTGCTGCTGTATGGCCCCAAAGAGAGCCCGCAGGCCGGCTCCAAGCTGCGCATCGGCGTCGTGTCCACCAAAGAAGGCCTGCGCCGCTATTCGGCATGCGTCGCCCGCCTGGGCAAGCCCATCGCCCCGGCGCTGGCAGACAACCCCAACCACACCTTGTTTCCGGGCTTCCAAGCCCTGTTCGGCGTGGAGTGGCCCGCGCAGCCCGCGACATGGCTGGAAATCGATGCTGCCGAGCTTGCCAACGCGATCCGCATCTCCGATCGGCATCAAGCGATCCACAAGGCTGTTTCGCTCTACTCGGACGCCATCGCCGGCCACTTGCGCGACGGCAGCGAATCGACCATCGACCTGTGGATGGCCGTGGTGCCTGAGGAGGTCCACAAGTATTGCCGCCCGCAGTCGAAGGTCGAGGCCAGCCAGAAGCAGCGCTCCGGCGTGCTGATGGACAAGGCGGCGGCCACCCGCTTGCTTAAGGCTCCGGGCCTGTTTGAAGAGGACAACGCGTCGGCGGAGATTTACCTCTACGAGCTCGACTTCCACAACCAGCTCAAGGCCCGGCTGTTGGAGCACAAGGCGGCGGTGCAAGTGGTCCGTGAGACCACGCTCGCCCCCGAGGAATTCGTCCGCGACAACGGCATGCCGGGCCGCGGCCTTCAAGACCCCGCGACGCTGGCGTGGAACCTCGCCACGACCTGCTTCTTCAAGGCCGGCGGCAAACCTTGGCAGCTTGCGGCCTCGCGTCCCGGCGTCTGCTATGTCGGCATCGTCTTCAAGAAGGATTCGTCTTCGGCCGAGCCGGGCAACGCCTGCTGCGGCGCTCAGATGTTTCTCGACTCCGGCGACGGCGTCGTGTTTCGCGGCGCGGTTGGCCCATGGATCACCTCGACCAAGGACGATTTCCATCTCCCCAAGGAGAAGGCCAAGTCATTGATGGCGATGGTCGTGGATGCCTATCGCAAGAACCATGGCGGCCTTGCCCCCGAGGAGCTCTTCATCCACGGCAAGACGCGCTTCTCGGCCGAGGAGTGGGAAGGTTTCAAGGAGACCGTGCCGCCGGAAACCAATGTGGTCTGCGTGCGCATCCGCCAAGACGCTGGCATGAAGCTCTATCGGCACGGGACGATGAACATCGCCCGTGGCGTGGGCTGGGTGAAGTCGCAGTGGATGGCGTATCTCTGGACCAAGGGCTTCGTGCCAAGGTTGCAGACGTATGCCGGCCGCGAGGTGCCCAACCCGCTCTCGATCGAGATATGCCGGGGCGTCGCGGACATCAAGCAAGTCATGGCCGACGTGCTCGCCCTGACCAAGCTCAACTACAACGCGTGCATCTTTGGAGACGGCGTCCCGGTGACGCTGCGCTTCGCCGATGCCGTGGGTGAAATTTTGACGGCGGCGCCTCGCAAGAACGAGCTGCCGCCCCTGCCGTTCCGCTACTACATCTGAGGCGGAAACGACAATGGACCAACAAAAGAAAGGGAGGCAATAAATGCTCGGACTGCAATTGCGCGAGGAGTTTCGGGGAGCGAGGCTCCGAGGCACGACGATCGACTTCACCAACGAGGCCAAGACCGGCGCGTTGGACATGGGGGCTCAGGCCTTCCTTCGCATCACATATCCGTCAGTCGATTTGATCAAGACGATCAAGGCGGCCGGTCCCGGCTCGAACAGGGCCGTGGTGCTCACGCGACGGCAAATCCGGCGCGGTTGCGCTCTGGCAGGTTGTGGCGACCAACGAAAAGCGCCATCAGGTCGCCAAGGTCATCGCTCTCGCAGTCGATTCGGCAGGACATCGCCAGCCCGCGTCGGCAGCGTTGTCGCGCGATCAGGCATCCAGTCTTCTGATTGATGCGGTCGAGCCCATGCTCCACCGGGACCTGATCCATCGTGGGTTCGTTCGAGAGGGCCAAACGTATGAGGCAAGCCTCGTCGGTTGGGTTGAGCTTGCGTAGCCGGATGCAATGCGATGTCTGAAAGGAAATGAGGCAATGGCCAGCAACCCACCAACAGCACAGGCGTTGATCGCCCTGCACGAATTGCCGCTGGATTCGATGTTCACCGCATCCGATGCGGCCGTCTTTCTCATGAATTCCGAAAGCACGCTGGCCAGGATGCGCAAGGACGGCATTGGACCGGCCTATGTCAAAGCCGCTGGTTCAAATGGCGCGATTCAATACCGCAAGCAGGATTTGGTGGACTGGCTGGCGGCGGTGAAGGCCGGCGGGAAAGTCCGCTGACAGCGGGCCGATCGATAAAAGCTGCAAGATGCCGAACATCCGCTCCATCGACATGCTTTTTCTCGACCAGCTCTTCGAGATGGGCGGCGGTTATGTCCTGAATTTCTCCGACAGGACCATGTCTCGGTTCTTTGCCGAAGAGCTCAATGTCGATATCGACGATCCCGCGTATGCCGAGCACGGCGGCTCCAAGGGCAAGCGGCTGCGGTGCTTCCTGCAAAAAGTCGAAATTCCGTCCGTGGTCAAGACGCTCAAGGCCCTATGGGAATACCGTGAAGCCATCAGGATGCGCGACGGGAAGGCCGAGGATGTCGAGAACGCGCAAGGCCGTCTCCTGTCTCTGATCAATCGCCTTGAAGGCAAGCCCGACGCCCAGCCTGCGGAGGAACCCAAGGCCGCATATGACCGGCCCAAGCTTCTGGCATTGCGCAACGACCTGATCGGCTTCGCCCAACTCGCGCCGCAGGCGAGGGGCTACGCTTTTGAGACGCTGCTGCGCGAGCTCTTCAATGTCTTCGGGCTGCAAGCCCGCGAGCCATTCCGACTCAAAGGCGAGCAGATCGACGGGAGCTTCGTGCTCCAAGGCGAAACCTACCTGATCGAAGCCAAGTGGCAGGCCGCTCAGACGGGCGTGGCGGACCTGCACACCTTCCACGGAAAGCTTGAACAAAAGGCCGCGTGGACGCGAGGCCTGTTCGTCAGCAACAGCGGCTTCACCGAAGACGGCCTTGCCGCTTTCGGCCGGGGCAAGCGCGTGATCTGCATGGATGGCCTAGACCTCTTCGACACGCTGAGCCGCGAGCTGCCGCTCAATCATGTTCTCGAAAGCAAGGTGCGCCGGGCCGCCGAGACCGGCCTCCCGTTCGCGCGCGTGCGCGATCTCTTCCCAACATAAACAACCACGAGATCGACCATGGCCGAACGCAAGGAGCGAGTGAAGTTGGAGCCCGATGGCTCGATCCGCGTCGGGAGCGTTCGGACCTTCTTGACTGAGATGGAACGCTTCGAGCCGGAGAAGAGCTTCACATATTTCTTCCGTGGGCACTCGCGGTTCAGCCATCGCTTGGTTCCGAGCATCTACCGCGATCCCGGCTGGATCGCCAATGAGGACGTGCTCTTCAAGGAGTTGGTGCTGCGCTGCCCCAATGATTTCTCGGGCCAGGAATCGACATTCCAGTCGCTCGTGAAGATGCAGCACTACTCGCTGCCGACCCGCCTGCTCGACATCACTGCCAATCCCTTGGTCGCCCTCTACTTCGCTTGCGAGCATGAGGGGCCGCAGCGCGAGAGCGGCGAAGTGGTGGTCTTCCGAATCCCCACCGCTGAAATCAAATACTTCGACAGCGACACGGTCAGTGTCATCGCCAACATCAGCAGGCGGCCTTCAACATTCAAGCTGCCAGATGAGGATCTCGAGCGCTTGGCATTCAACGAGGACCCCCAAATCCATTACCTGCTGCATGAGGTGAAGAGGGAGAAGCCTTACTTCGAGCCGTTCATCCTCCGGCATCACTTGGAGTCGGTGCTGTGCGTCAAGCCCAAGCTCGACAACGCCCGCGTCATCAAACAGGACGGCGCGTTCCTCCTCTTCGGCATGAATGGCAGAAAGACCGAACCGGCGACGGTGCCGGCCGGCTTTCTCGCGGCGGCGGCATCTAAGCGATTGCTCGTGGAGCCGGGCAAGAAGGTCTTCATCCGAAAACAGTTGGAGTCGCTGGGGCTCACGCAGGCGTCAATCTTTCCAGAGATCGACAAGGTGGCCGAGTTCATCAAGCGGACGTATGCCACTCCGACCCCAACGTCATCGGGCGAGGCAAAGCCTTGAGGACAAGTCGCGTAAACGATTCAAGGGATGCTGATGATTGACCAAGACCTTTCCGACTACCTGGCTACCAAGGGCGCAGCAGTGGTCCATCTCTCGCATCACGCCGTCATGGACCCGACGCGACCCATCTTCCCCGAAGATATGCAGAGAGCCATCGCCAAGAACGACGAGTTCAATCTCTCGTGCGTGGTGGTCTGGCCTGGCCATGGGATGCCGTTGCCAGGGTCGGTGGGAGTGATCTTCAAGCCAACATGCGCGAACGTGGTCTCGGCTGCTGCCAGCGACTCCGGCTCGACGACTCTGCCCGATGGCACCGACGGGTCGCTTGGACTGCCACTGACCCATGAAACCTTGGCCGCGACCTTCAATGTCTGGCTCTGGAACTACAACGAGTGGCGCGTGCGCGGCGCGGAGGTCGTAGGCATCTTCGTCGCAGACCCTTTGAACATCGAAGTTAAGAAGAAAGTCGTGCTCACCCTAGACGGCCACGAGTTCACAGAGGTTGCGGCCACTTCCATAGAACTGGACGAGGTTTTATCGACGTTCCCGCACCAATCGATCTTCACGATGGGGCCGGCAGGCCTAGTCGAGATTCCCCGTTCCTGAACGACTCATTTCAATCAAATCAACAAAGGAGGCCATGGCATGGTGATGACGAGCAAAGCAACCGCGAAAGAGTCGGCGACTCTGGCGCTGGCCAAGGCCCTCGCCGAGGGATACCCCAAGGCCGCATCGCTGGCCCTGAAAGATGGGGCGGATGTGGAGGCGTTTTGGATCAATGGTCGCGCGCTCTTGCGCAACCTTGCTGGAAGGCGAGGGAGCGCCGCTGCTTCCAAGTCTACCTCCGTCAAAATACAGGAGAGTTGGTGCCGACACTAATTTGACCCACGTGCTGACTTTGGACTGACTGGTCAAGTATGAAGATTTTCACTTCAGCCCTGGTTTGGCTAACCTTGAACGTTCACCAAAGTCCTAGTTCCTAATACCGTTCGCGTTTGGCAGCTAATTTCGAGGATTCCTTGGTTACACGCAAAGCATGTTTCAGGTATCCGAAATAGACGTGTTGTGAACCACGCCGATAATTCGACTTAGTGAGTCCCAATTGCTAGGCAATGGGGTGGAGCACCGCTTCATCGTGTGTCCGTTTTTTCGCAGCGACTGACGATTGTTTTTTCGAATTACGAGGAGGCGTTTTCATGTCAAAAATTCGGGCTGCACTAAAAGCACAAATCCAGGAAAAAAACAGACCTTTTATTAGCATTAAAGGGTTAATTGAAGTCATCACAAATAATGATGAGTGCACATTTATTGAGGCTGCAAATATTCTTGGTTATATCATTGAGAAAAACATTAAATCCATTGAATCACTTTATTATGTTCGGTACACAAATAATAATGAAGATTTAATAT
>DHWX01000112.1 GCA_002413395.1 Polaromonas sp. UBA5171
ACATGTGCAATTTTAACATGTTGCTATGCTTTTGGTAGCAATATAAAAAAAGAAATTCAGGAGTCCAGAGTCCGACAGGCTGCTAGACAGAACACCTGGTGATGGAGCTGGCAGGGCAGGCGCCAAATCGAGTGATTTTACGCGGATCGAGGGCTGCTCCAAGGTGCGATACTTGGCCTCATGTGGTTGAAATGCCTATCCGTAAGCCATTCACACTATTGACAATCCGACCAGCGCGGTGCAAGTTCTGCGCCGCTTTCGCGTGGTATTTAACGCCGTGCGAGGCCATTTTCAGGAAATCGAAAGACGGGTTGGTCTGGGTGGCGCACAGGTCTGGGCCTTGAACGTGATCAGGGATCATCCTGGCATCGGAATCGGCGCTCTGGCAAAGAGCATGGACATTCATCAGTCCACCGCCAGTAACCTGGTCAGGCTTCTGCTGCGCAAAGAGTTGATCAGCATGACCAAGGCAAGCCAGGACCGGCGTCATGTCGAGCTCCAGGTATTGCCATCTGGACTGACGGTGCTGAACCGGGTTCCAGGGCCTTTTGAAGGCGTGCTTCCGGACGCGCTTGAGCGGCTTCCGGCGGCGACTTTGCTGCGGCTCGAACAGGATTTGGGCCAGTTGATACTATTGCTTAAAGCCGACCAGCAAGCCGCTGGCATCCCTTTGGCACAGCTTTCAGGACAAGACGAACACCCATGAACCAGCACATTCAGGAACCCACATGAGACTCTCACTACGCTTCGTTTTGCCTTTGTTACTGGTGTTGGCGGCTATCGCCTACGCCGTGACGCCCCTGGTTGATCGATTGACGCTGAGCTGGTTCGTGCACGATCTCGACAGCCGTTCAGCGCTGATTGCCAATACCATTCAGGAGCCGCTGCTGGAACAGTTGGTGGCCGGCAAGAGGATCAAGATCCTGGAATTCTTCAACCGCATCACCCAGGATGAGCGCCTGTTTGCCGTCGGGTACTGCGCCACACCGACGAGCAAGGCGTTGGCCACCCACTCGCTCCCACCGGAGATCCGCTGTGCCGAGCTCCACCGCTGGGAGGGACCCGACCACCTGTTGGAGAGCGCCAAAGGGCTCTTGCACGTGACGGTGCAGACGATGCCCACCGAGGCGGCGCCGAGCGGCCGCCTGGTATTGGTGCACGACATGAGTTTCGTCACCCGCCGCAGCGAGGAAACCAAGCGCTACGTCTTCTACCTGTTCATGGCGCTGGGTGCCGCGGTCTCGCTGATCACGGTTATCGTGGCCCAGCTTTCCTGGCGCGGCTGGATGGCCGGGGTACGCGCCCTGCTGCGTGGCGAGGGGCTGCTGCGCCAGCCCGGGATCAACGCCCAACCGAGTTTGCCCGGCTTCAAACCCATCGCGCGCGACCTGCAGCGCCTCATCAGCGAGCTCGAATCCGAAAACCGTGCCCGCGACGAAAGCCAGTTGACCTGGTCCGCGGAGACGCTGCGTACCATTTTGCACGGTGAGTTGCGCGGCGAGGATGTGATTGTGGTCTCCAACCGCGAGCCCTACATTCACCAGCGCCACGGCGAACGCATCGAGGTGCAACGCCCGGCCAGCGGTCTGGTGACGGCGCTGGAGCCGATCATGCGCGCCTGTTCGGGCACCTGGATTGCGCACGGCAGCGGTTCGGCCGACCGCGAAATGGTGGACAAAAATGACCACGTGGCGGTGCCGCCCGAAAAACCGGCCTACCAGATTCGCCGCGTCTGGCTGACAGCCGAGGAGGAAGCGGGCTATTACTACGGTTTTTCCAACGAGGGGCTTTGGCCGCTGTGCCACATCGCCCACGTGCGGCCGATCTTTCGCTCCAGCGACTGGGTCCAGTACATTGCCGTCAACCGCAAGTTTGCCAAAGCGGTGGTGAGCGAGGCCAAAACCAAAAACCCGATCGTGCTGGTGCAGGACTACCACTTTGCGCTGCTGCCCAAGATGATCCGCGATGAGCTGCCCGAGGCCACCATCATCAGTTTCTGGCACATCCCGTGGCCCAACCCCGAATCGTTTGCAATTTGCCCCTGGCGCGAAGAAATATTGGCCGGCATGCTGGGCAGCAGCATCATGGGGTTTCACACCCAGTCCCACTGCAACAATTTTGTTGACACGGTGGACCGGTTTCTGGAAGCACGGGTGGATCGTGAATCCTTCAACGTCTCCTTTGGCGGCAAGCTCACGGCAGTGCGGCGCTACCCGATTTCGATCGCCTGGCCACCGGATGCAGAGCTGCTGCAAAAGATCGTACCGGACTGTCGCCGCGATATCCGCAAGCTCAACGATTTGCCGCCCGAACACAAGCTCGGCATCGGCGTTGACCGGCTCGATTACACCAAAGGCATTCTGGAGCGCTTTCGTGCCATTGAGCGGCTGCTGGAGTTGAACCCGGACTGGATCGGCCGCTTCACCTTTGTCCAGATTGCCGCGCCGACACGCTCGGGCATCGATGAATACCAGCACCACGAGGCGCAGGTCCGAACTCTGGCGACACGCATCAATGCACGCTTTGCCCGGCAGGGACCAGCGCCCATCATTCTAAAAATTGAGCAACATGCACCACCCCAGGTGTACGAATATTTCCGCGCCGCCGATCTGTGTTTTGTCAGCAGCTTGCACGACGGCATGAACCTGGTGGCGAAAGAATTTGTCGCCGCCCGGGACGACGAGCGCGGCGTGCTCATTCTTTCCGAGTTCACCGGTGCCGCGCGTGAATTGCCCGAGGCCTTGATCGTCAACCCGTACGATGCCGACCAGTGCGCTGCCGCCCTGCATCTGGCTTTGAGCATGCCTGACATCGAGCAGCGTGACCGCATGCGCTTGATGCGCGGCCTGGTGGCCGAATTCAATGTGTTCCGCTGGGCCGGGCGCATGCTGCTCGATGCCGCCACCAAACGCCGGCGCAGTCACCTGACCGATAAACCAGACACCCTGGCCTGATGAAAAGAACCCGCGCCAACAGCCCGCCTGACCCCAACCTGGAGTGGGCCTTTTTTCTCGATGTCGATGGCACCCTGATCAATATCGCCGACACGCCCGATGCGGTGGTGGTTGATCAAACATTGCTCCAGTTGATTGCCAATCTGCACCGCTGCAATGGCGGTGCGCTGGCTCTGATCAGTGGCCGCATGATCTCGGACCTGCAAAACCGCATTGGGCTGGCGCAACTTCCGCTGGCTGGCTTGCACGGGCTGGAGCGGCGCGACAGCACGGGACGCTTGTGGACGCATGCAGCGCCACCGGCGGCCAAGAGCGCGATCAAAGCCGCACTGGAACCGGTGGTTGGGTCTTATCCCGGCCTGCTGCTCGAAGACAAAGGCCTGACGCTGGCGCTGCACTACCGCAAGGCCCCGACGCTGGCCGCCTACGTCCACCGCCTGATGGGTCAACTCGCCAGTTTGCATGGGCCGGGCCTGGAGTTGCAGCGCGGCAAGTTTGTGGTTGAAATCAAACCCACCGGCATCGACAAGGGCACAGCGGTGGCCGAGTATCTGGCAGAATTTCCCTTCAAGGGACGTCGGGCTGTATTCATCGGTGACGACCTCAACGACGAGCGCGGCTTTGCCGAGGTCAACCGACTGGGTGGCGTCTCCATCAAGGTCGGCCCTGGCCCCAGTTGCGCACGCTATCGACTGCCCGATGTGGCAGCAGTACATCATTGGCTGGGCCTAGTACTCAGACACAGAAATATCGAAACATGAAAGCGCGTCTTCACACCCATGCCGTCGTTGCAAATCCTCGCCATAGCCACAGCTATGTCTGCGGTTTGCGCCTAGGCCTGAGCGCGAATCCATCACTTTCATTTTATTCCGATACCTCTGTGTCTGAGTACTAGCTCTCAAAGGTGAAAATGAAAACAAAGAGTGGCATGAAAAATCTTGACCTGGCGCTGATCGGCAATTGCAGCATTGGTGCCCTGCTCGATGCGCGAGCCACCATCACCTGGGCTTGCTTCCCGCGTTTCGATGCTGACCCGATGTTTTGCGCGCTGCTGAAAGAGACCGACGACTATGGTTTTTTCGCGATTGAACTGACCGACTGCGAACGCACCGAACAGCACTACCTGGAGAACACGGCGATTGTTTTGACGCGGCTGTATGACCGGCAGGGGGGGGTCGTTGAAATCACGGATTTCGCGCCCCGCTTTGGCCAGCACGGCCGCATTTTCCGCCCCATGATGCTGGTGCGTTGTATTCGCCGACTGGCCGGCAGCCCGCGTTTAACGCTGCGCCTGCGCCCGGCTTGCGACAATGGCGCCGCCCGCCCCGGCGTGACCTGGGGCAGCAACCACATCCGCTATGTGACTCCCACGCTCACCTTGCGCCTGACCACCGATGCCTCGCTGACGGCGATCATGCAGGAAACCTCGTTCTTTTTGGAGGACAGTGTCACGCTGCTGCTGGGCGCCGACGAAACTGTCAACGAGTCTGCCGACGAGATCGGACGCCGCTTCCTTGAAGAGACGACCCAATATTGGCGCGAGTGGGTGCGCAACCTGGCCATTCCTTTTGAGTGGCAGGCGGCCGTGATTCGCGCCGCCATTACCCTCAAGCTCAACGCCTTTGATGACACCGGCGCCATCATAGCCGCCATGACAAGCTCGATCCCCGAGGCATCTGGTAGCGGCCGCAACTGGGATTACCGTTACTGCTGGCTGCGCGACGGCTACTTTGTGGTCAATGCCCTGAACCGCCTGGGCGCCACGCGCACCATGGAACGCTACCTGGCCTATATCATCAACATTGCGGCCGATGCCGGGGATGGCCCGCTGCAACCGGTCTATGGCATTGATGGCCGCGCCGAGCTCGAAGAATCGGAAGTTCCGGCCTTGTCAGGCTACCGCGGCATGGGGCCGGTACGTATTGGCAATCAGGCCTTCCGACAAGTGCAACACGACGTTTATGGCTCGGCGATTCTGGCCGCGACCCACATTTTCTTTGACCAGCGCCTGACCCGGCGTGGCGATGAAGCCTTGTTCCGGCGTCTCGAATCCCTGGGCGAACAGGCCCGGCGCTGCCACGACCAGCCCGATGCCGGGCTGTGGGAACTGCGCGGCAGCGCGCGCGTGCACACCTTCTCGGCTGTGATGTGCTGGGTTGCTTGCGACCGCCTGGCGCGCATCGCCACGCAGTTGGGGCTGGCCGAGCGCGCGGCCTACTGGCTGGAGCAGTCGCAGCAAATACACGCCACGATCAGCCAACGTGCCTGGAACAAGGAGCGCAACGCTTTTGTCTCCACTTTCGACGGTGCTGCAATGGATGCCAGTCTGCTGCTGCTGGCCGAGGTCGGCTTTCTGGAGGCTGCCGACCCGCGTTTTGCCAGCACCGTCGCTGCGGTGGAGCAGGATTTGCGGCGCGGTGACTTCATTTTCCGTTACATCGAAACTGACGACTTTGGCGCGCCCGAAAACGCTTTTCTGGTCTGTACGTTCTGGTACGTCAAGGCCTTAACCACGCTGGAGCGGCGCGATGAGGCGCGGGCCCTGTTCGAGAAATTATTGGCCTGCCGCAACCGTCATGGCCTGCTGGCCGAGCACATCGACCCGGCAAGCGGCGAGCTGTGGGGCAACTTTGTGCAAACCTATAGCATGGTGGGCTTGATCAACGCGGCAATTCGGCTCTCGATTCGCTGGGACCAGGCGTTCTGATTGATCGCCAAATACCATACCCCTATGCTCAATATCGCCGCCATCTGCCTCGTCATCACCGCATTGCTGGCTTACCTGAATTACAGTTTCATCAAGATGCCCACCACGATTGGCGTGATGGCGGCGGCGCTGGTGATTTCTCTGGCGCTGGTCGGACTTGATGCGCTGGGTATGGCCCATGCGCTACGCGAGTATGAGACCTCGCTATTGCGCTCGATCGACTTTTCTGAATTGCTGATGCAGGGTATGCTCTCCTTGCTACTATTTGCCGGTGCCCTGCACATTGACCTGACCGAGCTCAAGGCCTACCGGTGGCAAGTCGGCATACTGGCGGTGCTGGGCACGCTGCTGTCTACTTTGGCGATTGGTTTTGGCATGTGGTGGACGCTGCCGTGGGTGGGTTTGCCTTTACCGCTGATCTATTGCCTGCTGTTTGGCGCGCTGATCTCGCCTACCGATCCGATTGCCGTCATGGGCATCCTCAAATCCGCCGCTGCACCCAGAGAGCTGGAGTTGGTGATTGCGGGCGAATCTCTGTTTAACGATGGTGTCGGCGTGGTGATTTTTTCGCTGCTGTTGGGCATGCTCGCAAGTGGCATTGCACCCAACCTGGGCCAGGGTGTCACGCTGCTGCTGCACGAGGCCGGCGGTGGCCTGTTGCTGGGTTTGGCACTGGGCTACGTGACGTTTCTCATGCTAAAGAGCGTGGACAACTACCAGGTCGAAGTACTGCTGACACTGGCGGCGGTCATCGGCGGTTACGCTCTGGCGGCCCGGTTGCATGTATCAGGCCCGCTAGCCATGGTGGTGGTCGGGCTCATCATCGGCAACCATGGGCGTGCACTGGCCATGTCGGACACCACGCGGCGCTACGTTGACATGTTCTGGGAACTGATCGACGAAATACTCAACGCCACGCTGTTTGTGCTCATGGGAATGGAAGTGCTGCTGGTGACGTTTTCGCTAAACGAATTGGTCGCCGCTGCGGTGGCCGTGGTGGTAACGCTGCTGGTGCGCTTGCTCACCGTCGGCTTGCCGGTGCGGCTCAATTCGCGCGCGTTCAACCTGCCGGCAGGCTCCTGGAAGGTGCTGACCTGGGGCGGTCTGCGCGGCGGCATTTCGGTGGCGCTGGCCCTTTCACTACCGGTCACGCCTGAACGCAATACGATGGTGGCACTGACCTACTACGTGGTGGTGTTCTCAATTTTGGCGCAGGGGCTGTCAATTGGATGGGTGACGCGCAGGTCGGTCAAGATGCAATCAAGTACACATTAAAACAGGTGTTGAGCCGCTATACAAACAGTAGCTGCTTGCGCATAGTGCACAATGGCTAGAGGCTGAACTCACGAACGCACGATCATGGGCTTCTGAGAAGACCAGCGAGATGGCTGGGTTGTCAGGCGCAGCCAGCGGCACCAGTGTGATGCCCAAGCGCTGCGCCAACAATGCCACCGCCTGATCCACCAGACCTTGCCCCATCGGGATGCAAAGCGACACCTGCAAACCAAGTGCCGCAGCCACCGTTGCGGTGTTGAGCGCGCCACCCAGCGTCAGCGTAATGCCATCCACAAATACTTCTTCACCCGGTGCCGGGTGGTCGTGTGGCGGCACGAAAACTTCAAAGTAGGCCAACCACCCCACAACGACGAGATCAGTCGTGCACGGGAACCCCGCTGCTTGTTGCCATCTGTCCTCACCAGCCCCAGACCAGGCGGCTCAATATCCAGCCTTTCAACCCGCCCTCACGTTGAACCTTGACCCAGGCGTTGCGGTGCCCCAGTGTGCGCATCACTTCCCCGTACTCGGCCTTGCCGAGGATCCGGCTATGGGTGCTAGGCGCACTGCGAACATTTGCAACGCCCGTTTTCACAATCACATGGGGCGTCTTGGTCATCAACGGGCGATACACCCAGCCCGTATCATTTTCAAAGTCGAGCACCTTCAGCCATTTTCCTTTGCGACCAGTCACCTCCAGTGGATAGCCTTTGCTCAGTGCCCAGAGGATGGAATGTTTGGTGCTGGCACCCGCTCGCATGTTGACCTCGTGCCTGTCAACGCTCACCATGCTCCTGGCTTGCACTGCGGCAGAAAATACAAACAATGTCAACGTAACCAACCACGCAAACAGGCCTTTAAATCTAAACATGAGACTCCGATATCAAAAAATAAAGCGTGCTTATCCGG